>NZ_JBITHR010000004.1:0-558044 GCF_044458185.1 Streptomyces sp. NPDC050485
CCCCGCCGGGGGCCGCTCTAGGTCATACCCCCCGCCGCCCGCGCCAGTGCCCAGACCTCGGGGGGGGCCCCGGGGGGGGGGGGGCCCCCCCCCCCCCCCGGGGGGGGGGGGGGGCGGGGCCCCCGCACCGCTCCGGCCTCAACCTCCTTGGCGTGCAGGCCGGTTGACCGGGTCACCCCTCGGCGGCCTGCTCGGGGAAGAGCCGGGCCCAGGGGCGCTGGCGGCCCTCGCTGACGGCGGCGATGCCCGCCGCACCGTACCGGGCGGTCTCCAGGGACCAGGCCAGGTTGCCGCTCATCAGGGCCCGCATGCCCTCGACGTAGTCGTCCACCTGGGACCGCACCTGCTCGGGGAGTGCGGTCTCGGCGAGCCGGGCGTCGAGTTCGGCGGTGAGCTCCTGGAAGCGGGCCAGCCGGGTGTTGGCCAGCTTGGCCACCCGCCGCACCGCCTGGTCGACGGTGCACATCTCCTGCCTGAGCAGAATGATGACGCTGTTGTTGACGTCACCCGCGGCCAGCTCCTTGTCCACGGACACCATGTCGTTGACGAAGATCACCACATCGGCCGTGATCTCCCGCATCTCGGCCAGCGGCTCCCCCTCGTGCAGCTCCTTGGGGAGCGTGTAGCCGCCGCAGCGCTCCACCAGGTCCAGACAGGGCTGCACGCCTATCGAGTCCCGGCGGCCGCGCAGGAATCCGGGGAGCGACAGCGTGCCGTTGCGCGTCCGGTTCAGCGCCTCCCAGTGATATGCCGTCAGATACTCCCGCCAGTGGCCGCGGAATCGGTCCTGCCACAGAAGCGGGGTGCCCGCCGTCACCCGCTGCCAGAGGTCACGGAAGCTTTCGGCCAGCCGGTTCGTGGCCTCGCCCGGCACCGGCGGCTCGTCGCTCATGGTGTGCAGCACCGTGTCGACCTGGCGCAGCACGAATTCGGGGCGCTTGCCCAGCGGCCCGTCGAACTGGTCGTCAAAGACGAAGAACCACGCGTTGAGGTCGGTGGCCAGGGCGAGATGCTGGTCCGAGGCGTCAGGATAGAAATACGCCATCAGACGCTCCAGGCCCATCGCGTCGTACTCGGCGGTCGCCTGCTCCCCGGCCAGCATGCCGAACTGATGCAGCCAGTCCAGCGTGTGCCGCCGCGCCAGACCGTGCCGCACATGGCGCCGGGCCGGGAAGGGGATGTCCACGAGCCCGGTCCGCGTCCGGGTCGACCGGACCCTGCCAATGCTGCCCATGCGGCACCGCCTCCTTAGCGCTCTGCTTCGTACGTTATTCAATCGTCCAATTTTCGACCGATCCCTGGCCTGCGAGAAGTCGCATTGCGCCGGAGCCCGTCAGCGCGCCAGGGGCGTACGGGGCAACGTCCCGCGCCCCTTATTGACAGAACGAGCCCAGTAGTCCACTCGATTCGGCCAACACAAAACCCCAACGAGCTGACGGAGGTTGGATATTCATGTCACGGTACGTGTCCGGGGGCGTAGGCTCGCTGCTACTGCCAGAAGGGGACCGCTGTGGCGGAGACGAGGGGCCGGGGCGGACTTCCGCGCCGGACGCTCTTTGAGCGCGACGATGAACTGCTGCTGTTCGACAGCATGTTGAACGACCTGTGCGACCGCGCGGGCGAAGGGAGCGCGCCCAACGGCGGACTGCTCGCCATCGCCGGTGCGGCAGGCCTGGGCAAGACCACACTGGTCGCGGAGGTACGCCGAAAAGCCGCGGCCCGCGGCTGCACCCTGCTCGCCGCCCGCGGCAACGAGCAGGAGGAAGGCGTCGCGTTCCACGTCGTACGCCAGCTCGTGCAGCCGGTGCTCGCGGCGGTGAGCGAGGAGGAGCGCCGGAAAATACTGGGGAGTTGGTACGACATCGTCGCGCCGGCGGTCGGGCTGATCGCCGGACGCAGCGGCGTCGCACCCGACCCGCAGGGCGTCCGCGACGGCCTCGACTGGCTCATCACCCGGTTCGCGGTCCAGAACGCACCTGTGGTGCTCGTGGTGGACGACGCGCACTGGGCGGACGAGGAGACCCTGGCCTGGCTCAGCTCGTTCGCGTTGCGCGCCACCGACCTGCCCCTGCTGATCGTCGTCGCCTACCGGCCCGAGGAACTCCCGCGCCACGCCGACGAGTTCCACCGCCTGGCCACCCGGCACGGCTCACGCCCGCTCGACCTCTCGCCGTTCACCCCGGCCGCCGTCGCCGGACTGGTGCAGGACGTGATCGGCGAGGGCGCCGACGAACTGTTCACCCGCGAATGCTGGACACTCACCGCGGGCAACCCGTACGAAGCCGTCGAACTCATCGCGAGGATCCGCGACCGCGGACTCAAACCGCAGTACGTCAACGCCGGCGAACTGCGCGAACTGGCCTCCGCCGTGAGCGGCAGCGGCCTCATCGCCCGACTGGACCGGCTCGGCCCCTCCGCGGGGCGGCTCACCTGGGCCGTCGCCGTGCTCGGCACCGACGCCGACCGGGACATGGCGGGCGGCGTCGCCGGACTCGGCGCCGAGGAGATGTCCGACGCCGTCGACCGGCTGCGCGAGGCCCGGATCCTGGCCGGACCGCAGGACGCATCCACGCGTCTGGAGTTCTTCCACCCGCTCGTCGGCACCGCCGTCTACCGGGCCATCCCGGCAGCGATGCGGGTCGCCATGCACGGCCAGGCGGCCTTCGCCGTCACCGAGGCCGGGCTCGGCGCGACGGTCGCGGCCCGGCACATCCTGGAGATGCACCCCGAGAACGACCGGTGGGCGGTGCGGCAGCTGAGGGCGGCCGCCCGCGACTACCTGCGCGCCGGTGCTCCGGACGCGGCCCGGCGCTGTCTGGCCCGCGCCCTGCGCGAACCACCCGCCCTGGAGGAACGCGCCGAGGTGCTCTTCGAGCTCGGCTGCTCGGCCCTGCTCAACGAACCCGCCACCACCGTCAACCACCTCAAGGCGGCCCTCGAAGAGACCGAACTCGCCCCGGAACTGCGCGAAGCCATCACCTACAAGCTGGCCCAGGCCCTCGCGCACACCGACCGCATGGGAGAGGCCGCGGCCACCGTCGCCGCCGAGGCCAAGCGGTCCACCAGCGCCCGCACCCGGCTGCGGATGCAGGCCGAGACCTTCCAGTGGAACGCGTTCCGCGCCGACGAGGAGGACTCCCCGGCCCGCTCCCGAAGCCTCGCCCGGCTCGCCGACCACCTCACCGGCCGCGGCAAGGCCGAGCGCTACATCCTCGGCCTGCGCGCCTGGGACGCGATGGTGCGCGGCGAACCCGCCGACACCGCCCTGCGGTACGCCGAGGAGGCCCTGGAGGGCGGGCTGGAGTGGACCGACGAGAACTGGGGCTTCGAGGTCCCGGTCCTGGTCGCGCTCACCTTCATGTACTGCGACCAGCCCGGCCGCGCCGACGAGCTGTTCAACCAGGGCATCGCCGAATGCGAGCGCAAGGGCTGGCGCGGCGCACACCTCTCCTTCGGGCTCACCCTGCTCGGCTACATCAAGTTCCACCGCGGCCGGCTCGCCGAGGCCGAGGCCCTGGTGCACAGCGGACTGCGGATCGCCGACCGGGTCGGCCAGCAGGTCCCCGCCCAGTGGTTCGCGCTCGGCATCCTCATCGAGATCCTGCTCGGCCGCGGCCGCATCCAGGAGGCCCAGGAACTCTCCGACCGCTACAACTACGGGCAGGTCGTGCCCAACGCCGTCGTCTACCCCGACTCCGAGACCGTCTACAGCGAACTGCTGATCGCCCGGGGGCTGCGCACCGACGCCGAGGAACGGCTGCGGGCGGTCGGCCGCAGGCTCGAACCCCGGGGCATGCGCAACCCCATGTGGTGCCCGTGGCGGCCGCTGCTCGCCCAGACGATCGCCCACACCGATCCTGCCGAGGCGGCCGAGATCGCGCAGGAAGCCGTCGACACCGCTCGGCGGTTCGGGACCCCGGGCGCCATCGGCCGCGCCCTGCACGCCGCCGCCAAGGTGGCCTCGGGCGCCGACAGCCTGGCCCTGATGGCGGAGGCCGTCCGCCATCTCGAACGGTCTCCGGCCGCGTTCGAGCTGGCCCAGGCGCTGGTCGACCACGGTGCGATGCTCAGCCGCGCGGGACTGCCCCAGGACGCCGCCGACCTCCTGATGCGCGGCCTGGAGAGCGCCGCGCTCTGCGGGGCCGACGCGCTGGCCGCACGGGCCCGCGAGGAACTGGCCGCCTCCGGTCTGCGCCCGCTCCAGCTGAGGGCCGTCGACTCGGACTCGCTCACCTCCCAGGAGAAGGCGGTGGCCGAGCGGGCGGCCCAGGGCTGGGACAACCGGCGGATCGCGGAAGAGCTGGGCACCAAGGAACGAACGGTGGAGCTCCTCCTGTCCGGCGCCTTCCGCAAGCTCGGCACCAACCGGGACGGCCTGGCGGGCCTGCTGCCCTGCCAGACCCGCGGCTCCGGCCTGAGAGGAGTACCCGGCCACTGAGAGCCTGTGTGTGAACCACCCCGGCACGGCCCCGGCCCCCGAGCCACCCGATGGCAGGGGAGCCGGGGCCGTGCCGCATCCGCTGCCCGGCGACCCGCCGCGGCCCCGCACAGGCGCCCCCCGCCCGCCGCCGCGGAAGAGACGTCCGACCCGCCGCGGCCCCCGGCCCCGGCTCCGCCGGACCGCTTCCGCCACGTACCATTGACGGCATGTCCTTCCTCCGCCGCCGCAGCGCCGCCACTCCCGCGGGCCCGGACTTCGACGTCCTGGCCATGGACCCGGGTGACTGGCCCGGCAACCTGGGCGCCGGTCTGCTGCCCGCCCCCGACGGCAGCTGCCAGGGTGTCTTCCTGCGCTACGACCTGTTCGGCGGGCGCGGCCCGGCGATGATCATCGGCAATCTGCCGGAGGGCTCCCCGGCCCGCGAGATGGCCGAGGGACAGGTGCCCTTCGAGGTCGCCCAGCTGCTCGTGGCGCTGGAGAATGACGAGCCCGTCGAGGTCGTGGACACCGAGGACATGCCGGTGATGCAGGGAGACAACCTCCTCATCGTGCGCCGCCTCAAGCTCTCCGAAAGCCGCATCTCCTGCGTGCAGTTCGACCGCAGCGACAACGTCCTCGTCACGATCGCCAGTTGGGACCGGCCGATCACCGACGACCTGTACGCGCTCCTGAAGCCGCTCCCCGCTGAGCTCTTCCAGCAGAGCTGAGCGCCGCCCCCTGGCGCTCCGTCCCACAGCCCGGCACCTCCGTCCAGGTGCCGGGCTGCTTCATGCCCCCGGCCGGGTGAATCCGGCCCGCAGGCCTCCCGGGTCCGCGCCACCAACAGGTCAGACGCTCGTCAGAGGTCTGGGCCACTGGTACAAGTCGGGCCGGTGAAGGGGCTCTTGACGAGCCGTCACCTCAGGTCACAGAGTGTCCGCGCGTACCGCACTCGCCGCACGGCGAGAGAGCCCCGCGTGCACCTCCCGGCAGGAAGGTTGTCCCATGACGTCCAAGCAGCGGACCAGACTCGCGCTCGCGACGGCCGGCACCCTCGGCCTCGCCCTGACCGGCCCCGTCGCACCGGCGAGCGCCGCCGGGCAGCGCACCGAATGCCCCCGCGTCCTGACGTGCGACTGGGTCCCGGCGGCCTACCAGCAGACCGGCGCCCCCGCCAACAAGGAGGCGTACGGCAACTACGACCGCTCCGACCGGCCGCACACCAACAAGATCAAGTACATCGTCCTGCACGACACCGAAGAGACCTTCGCCAGCACCCTGAAGATCTTCCAGGACCCGACCCGCGCCGCCTCCGCGCACTACGTCGTACGCTCCGCCGACGGCCACGTCACGCAGATGGTGAAGACCAAGGACGTCGCCTGGCAGGCCGGCAACTGGTACCTGAACACCCACTCCATCGGCATCGAGCAGGAGGGCTTCGCCACCGGGGGCGCCCAGTGGTACACGCCCGAGATGTACCGCTCGACGGCGGCCCTGGTGCGCTACCTCGCCGCCAAATACGACATCCCGCTCGACCGCCAGCACATCATCGGCCACGACAACGTGCCGCCGACCACCGCGGCCGGCACCAGGGCCATGCACTGGGACCCGGGCCCGTACTGGGACTGGAACCACTTCATGACCCTGCTCGGCAGACCCACCGAGCCCACCGCCCGGCCCAGCAGTCAACTGGTCACGATCAACCCGGAGTTCAAGCGGAACCTCCAGGCGATCCGCGACTGCGAGAAGAACATCGACCTGCCCGTCCAGCCCAGCAGCGCGGTCCCGCTGTACACCGAACCCGCCACCACCGCCCCGCTGTTCGCCGACCCCGCACTGCATCCGCCCGGCCAGCCCGGCACCAACTGCGCCAACGACTGGGGAAGCAAGATCAGCGCCACCCAGCAGGCCGTGGTCGCCGAACGGAAACCCGGCTGGACCGCGATCTGGTGGTACGGCCAGAAGGCCTGGTTCCAGAGCCCCGAGCACACCCGCACCACCACCCCGACCGCCGGCCACGTCGTACGCCCCAAGCCGGGCCTGACCGACGTGCCGGTGTACGGCACCGCCTATCCGGCGGCCTCCGACTACCCGGCGGACTTCACCGCGCCGCACGTGGGCACCCCGCTCGGCTACACCATCAAGGCCGGCCAGTCCTACCCCGGCGGCGGCCAGGCGCCCGCGGGCTACTACTACGCCCCCACCATCGACTCGTCGTACCCCTACGACCACACGTACTTCCCCGGCGGCACCGCCTATGTGACCGTGCAGATCGGGCACCGGATCGCCTTCGTGAAGGCGTCCGACGTGGACGTCGTCCGGGTGCGCTAGCGCGACGACAGTGCGCTGCGCGCCCAGTGTGTCGGCACTGGACGCGCAGCGCGCTTCCCCCTCTGCCCGGTGGTCAGCGTGTGCCGACCGCCGCCCGCACGGCCCGCCGCGCCAGCGCGCAGTCGTCGTGCAGCCTGCGCAGCAGCAGCCGCTGCTGCTCCCCGGCGGACAGCACACCCGGCGGGGGTGCCTGCGCCGGACTCGCCGGTGCCGCCTCCCGCATCGTGCGCTGCACCGCCGTCTCGTACGTCCGGATCTCCCGGGTCAGTACGAGCATCAGGTTCACCAGGAAGGCGTCCCGCGAAGCGGGGCCCGCCGCCTGCGCCGCCTGGCTGATCCGCCGCCGCTCCATCGGAGCGTCGCCGAGCACCGCCCACAGCGTCGCCAGGTCGTAGCCGGGCAGGTACCAGCCGGCGTGCTCCCAGTCGACCAGGACCGGACCGGCAGGCGACAGCAGGATGTTGGAGAGCAGCGCGTCGCCGTGCGAGAACTGCCAGGAGACCCGGCCCGACGCCGCCAGACCGTGCACCAGTTTCTGAAGGTCACTCAGATCCCGGTCGGTGAACAGTCCGAGCTCGTGGTAGCGGGCGATCCGCGGCGCGTACTCCAGCGGCCTGCCGAACATCTCGGCGGGCGGCCGCCAGGCGTTGACGCGCCCGACCGCACCGAGGGCGGCCCGTACATCTGCCCGTGGCGGGGCCTCCACGGGGTGGCGCGTCAGGGCCGCCGCCCGGCCCGGCATCCGTTCGATCACCAGGGTGCAGTTGTCGGGATCGGCGGCGATCAGCCGCGGCACCCGCACCGGTGGACGGTGCCGGACGAAGGCCCGGTACGCAGCTATTTCGTGCCGGAACCGCTCGGCCCAGGCGGGCGAGTGGTCCAGTAAACACTTGGCGACGGCCGTCGTGCGTCCTGTGGTGCCGACGATCAGCACCGAGCGTCCGCTGTGCCGCATCACCTGCACCGGATTGAACTCCGGGCAGATGCGGTGCACCGACGCGATCGCGATGCGCAGCTGGGCGCCCTGCGGGCCGGACAGGTCGATTCTGCCGCTGAGCGGCTGGGTGCCCGCCCCGGGGCGGCGCGGCATGCGGCCCGCGCCGTACGCCGGTGCGGCGTGGGTGGGGTCGAGGTACGGTCCGCCGCCCGCCCCCAGGGGACGGTGCGGACGGGGCGGGGCGGACACGGAGGACGATGCTGTGTACATGGGGTGACAGATCCCTTCGTGTGCCGGCAAGTTGCGTGCGCTACCCGCCCCGGTGGCCGAGCCGCACCCTGGGGAATGGGGTCCGGCCCCCGAGTCGGGGTGGCGCTCTCTTACCTGACACCCGGCCGCGGGTGGCACACCATCTGGCGCACCCTGGCGAACGGTGGCGAATACTCGCGCCGCATCTGACAGGGGGATTACTGTCAACTCAGCCGAGAACCTGGGGGCTTGACGTGAGCGGACAACCCAACACCCGCCTGAACGACCTGTTCGGCCTCGCCGGATGGTCCAAGGGTGAACTCGCGCGACTGGTGAACCGGCAGGCGGCGGCCATGGGCCACCCCCAACTGGCCACCGACACCTCGCGGGTGCGGCGTTGGATCGACCTGGGGGAGACCCCGCGCGATCCGGTGCCCAGGGTGCTGGCGGCGCTGTTCACCGAGCGGCTCGGCCGTGTCGTGACCATCGAGGATCTCGGGTTCGACCGGCACGGGCGCGCTGGAAAGCGGAACGACGTCAGGAACATCAAGAATCCGGACGGCCTTCCGTGGGCGCCCGAACGGACGGCAGCGGTCCTCACCGAATTCACGGGAATGGACCTCATGCTCAACCGACGCGGTCTGGTGGGCGCGGGCGCCGCGCTCGCCACTGGTTCCGTACTCAGCAGCGCCATGTCCGACTGGCTGCACACCGACCCCGTACTGTCCGCCGACGCCCCCCGTATCGAAGACCCGCTGCGCATCGACCCCGCCGGGTTCGACCGCTACGAGGCCGCCCCCATCGGGTCGCAGGAGATCGACGCGCTGGAGCGCTCGGTCGAAGTCTTCCGCGCCTGGGACGCCTCCCGCGGCGGCGGACTCCAGCGCAAGGCGGTGGTCGGCCAGCTCAACGAGGTGGGCGGCATGCTCGCCTACCGCCACCCCGACCACCTCCAGCGCCGCCTGTGGGGCGTCGCCGCCAACCTCGCCGTGCTCGCGGGCTGGATGTCCCACGACATCGGCCTGGAGCCCACCGCGCAGAAGTACTTCGTCATCGCGGCCCACGCGGCCCGCGAGGGCGGCGACCGCCCGCGGGCCGGTGAGGCCCTCTCGCGGGCCGCCCGCCAGATGGTCCACCTGGGCCGCCCCGGCGAGGCCCTCGACCTCATGAAGCTCGCCAAGTCCGGTTCCGGCGAGGAGACCCTGCCGCGCACCCGCGCCATGCTGCACACCATCGAGGCGTGGGCCCAGGCGTCGCTGGGGCACGGTCAGGCGATGCGCCGCACCCTCGGCGAGGCCGAGGAGCTGTTCGTCTCCGACAAAGGCGATGTGCCGCCGCCCAGTTGGATGCAGATGTTCGACGAGGCGGACCTGCACGGCATGGAGGCCCTCGCCTTCCGCACCCTCGCCGACCACGAGCCGGCCGCGGCGGCCATCGCGCAGAAACACGCCAAGCAGGCGCTGGAACTGCGGGTGGGGGGCCGTCAGCGCTCCAAGATCTTCGACTACATCTCGCTGGCGTCGGCCTGCTTCATCGCCGACGACCCGGAACAGGCGGACCGCTATGCCCGGCTGGCCCTGGTGTCGATGGGGGAGACCTCCTCGCACCGCACCTGGGACCGGCTGCGCGAGATGTACCGGCTCACGGGCCAGTACGCGGGCTACGCGAAGATCGAGGACCTGCGCCAGGAGATCGAGCTGGCCATGCCCCAGTCGCCGTCCAAGCGGGGGCGGATCGCGGACATCTAGAGGGGGTTGTACGTCGGACGCGTACAACCCCCCGGCCCCCCTCGGGCCGTTCCTCCGCCGGCCGGGTCAGGACCCGGTGCCGGTGGGCCTCAGGCCCCGATGCGGGCCACCAGCACGCAGGCGTCGTCCTCGCGCTCGTGCTCGCCGAACTCCTCGGTGATCATCCGCACGCAGTCCTGAGCGGTGCGGACCCCGTCGAAGAGCGGCGCGAGGTCGAGCAGCCTGCGCTGCTGGGACTCCTCGGACGCACTCTGCCGGGTCAGCCCGTCGGTGTGCAGGACGAGCAAGTCGCCCGCGCGGAGGGTGAGTTCGGCCTGCCCGTAGGCGGCTCCATGGGTGGCGCCGAGCAGGACGCCCTCCGGTGCGCCGAGGGCGTGCCCCGTCCCGTCGCGGAACAGCAGCGGGGCGGGGTGGCCTGCCTGGGCCCAGAAGAGCCTGCGCCGCGCGGGCTCGTAACGACAGCAGACCGCACTGCCCAGGGCGGGCTGCACGGTCGTTTCAAGGAGCTGGTTGAGGTGGCCCATCAGGGGGCCGGGCGCCAGGCCCGCGACGGCCATTCCGCGCAGCGCGCCGAGCAGCATCGCCATGGCGCCGGTCGCCGTCACACCGTGGCCGGTGAGGTCGCCGACGGTCAGTAAAGAGGACCCGTCGGGCAGTTCGAGAGCGTCGTACCAGTCGCCGCCGATCAGGGCGCTGGTGGTGGCGGGCAGATAGTGCGCGGCGATGTCGAGGGCGCCGGGACCGCCGTGCGGGAGCCGCAGGGAGCCGCGCCACGGTGGCAGTACGGCCTCCTGCAGCTCTACCGCGAGCCGGTGCTCGGTCTGCGCGATGCGGCGCTGGCGCTGCAGGCAGTCGCGGCTCTCCCGCACGGCACGCTGACTTCGCCGCAGCTCGCTCACATCGCGCAGGACGGCCCACATCGAAGCGGTGCAGCCGTCGGCGTCCAGCACCGGCTCGCCCATCATGTGGAGCGTGCGGACCCCTCCGTCGGCCCGTACGATCCGGAACTCCCCGTCGATGGGCCGGCCGTCCACCAGGCAGGCCGTGACCATCGCGGTGAGCAGCGCCTGGTCCTCGGCGAACACCATGGTGGGCAGTTCGTCGAGCGACATGCCGCCGCTCGCGGGGGAGCGCCCGAAGATCTGGAAGAGCTCCTGCGACCAGCTCACCTCGTCGGTGAGCAGGTTCCATTCGGCGCTGCCGACGCGGCTGAGCAGCGATTCGGTGTCCGGCTCGCCGTGGAAGGACCTCTCGGCGGCGAGCACCGCCGCGTCCTCCTCCTCGGCGGTCAGCCCCTCGCGCAGCTGGCCCAAGTGGGAGCCCAGATCGTCCAGTTGATGGGCCGCCAGATCGCACAGCGCGCGCTGCCAGCGCCCCTGTGCGTCGTCGTCATCGTCCACGAGCGCTTCGCGGCGCACCGCGTCAAGCCCGCCGCGCAGCCGGCGGGTCTGCGTGATCAGTGCGTCGACCGTGCCCCGCTCGGGCGGTTGCGGAGCGGGTCGGTCCGCGAACAGATGGGACGGCATGACGTTCTCCGATGCGGCCGCGGTAGAGCTTTGGTCTGGTGATGTGGACCGGTTACGACTGTTGCACAGGGAGCGATGCCCCGTAAGGGATTTGGCAACACTCGATACGGTGGTGCTTCTGGTATATGCCAAAGGCCTCCGGATCGACCTCCCGCGAGCCCGGCCCGGAGCGGCGCCCGCGGCGGTGGAAACCTGCAACTACCCCTGGGGCGAAGCATATTGGGGCAGCCGGGTGGCGAGGGCGGCCGCGCACAGCAGAGCGGCGACCGCGCCCGTGACGGGGGACCAGCACCAGGCGGTCAGCGAGCCGGCGGCCGCCCCCGCCACCACGGCCGCGAGCCGTGCCGCCACCCAGCGGTCCGAGCGGCGCGGTGCGCGTTTCGCCAGCCGCCCCGCGAGCCCGGTGAACGTACCGGTGAAGTACGTGGTCGGGGTGCCCCATGCCCGCGCCTGCACCCCCATCGCGAGGGAGACCGCGACCAGCAGCACCAGCTGGGAGCCGAGCGAGCGGCCGAGGCCCAGCGACCAGCCGGCCGCCGCCAGTGCGAGCAGCACGGTCTCGGCCATCAGCAGCAGGCGCGGCGTGATCCGGTGTCCGGCGACGGCCGCCCCGGCCGCGCCGAGCGCGTACCCGACGAGCGCGGTCAGGGCCCGGGGCGCCACATCGCGGTCCCCGGCCCCCACGGACGCGCCGACCAGGACGAGATTGCCGGTCATCACCCCCGCGAACACCTTCCCCAGGCACAGGAAGGCGAAGGCGTCGGTGGCGCCGGAGGCCGCCGACAGGACAAGAAGGGCCGGTTCGTTCTCCCCGGCGGGGGAAGTTGTCGTGTTCGCGGAACTCATCAGGGCATTCTCGTCTCCTTGAAGATGCGGACGCGTCACGGCGCCCCGATCCCGCCCCCATGGCGAGTCCACGACAAGGGTCCACTACGGTCCCTGGTGAGCACACCGGCCCGCTCTCGCGGGCCTCACGGGAGGAAGAGAATGAAGATCGACTGGGACCGGCGCACCTGCGCGCGCCGCGGCCATGTCACCTACGCGCCGCAGGAGGCCGTACTGCGCGACCGGCTGCGGGCCGAGACCGGTCTCGGCGAGGCCTGGCGCTGTCTGCGCTGCGGCGACTTCGCCCTCGGTGAACCGCACGGAACCGGCCCCGCGGACGAGGCCCCGCTGGTGCCGCGCGGCAAGGTACTGCGCGATCTGTTCATCCTGCGCTTCCTGGCCGTCGAGCGGGCGGTGCGCGGCGTGTTCATCGTGCTCGTGGCGATCGCGGTGTGGAAGTTCAGCAACAGCCAGGACTCGGTGCGCCGGTTCTTCGACGAGTACCTCGACGTCTTCCGGCCGGTTTTCCGCCACTTCCACTACGACCTCGACCACTCGCCGGTCGTGGGCACCATCCAGAAGACCTTCAACTACAAGCACTCCACCCTGGTGATCGTCGCCGTGGCGCTGTTCGTGTACGCGCTGATCGAGATCGTCGAGGGCGTCGGCCTGTGGCGGGCCAAGCGCTGGGCGGAGTACCTGACGGTCGTCGCCACGGCGGCGTTCCTGCCGCTGGAGATCTACGAACTCACCGACAAGATCAGCTGGGTGAAGATCGTCACCCTGACGATCAACATCCTCGCCGTCCTCTACATCCTGCTCGCCAAGCGGCTGTTCGGGCTCCGGGGCGGTCACGCCGCCTTCGAGGCGGAACGGCACAGCGCCTCGCTCCTGGAAGTGGAGACCACGGCGGGCGTCCCGGCGCACGGCTGACGCGTACGGTGCGCGCGACGGGTACAGATACAAGCAGCGTGCGGCAGGCAGCCGCACCCAGCGTCCTTGGGGGATGACCCATCATGAACGAATCGCAGTCCACGGCCACTTCGAAGGCCGCCCAGCGGCCGCTGCGCCGCGCGGCGGTGCTGCTCGCCCTGCTGCTCGGCACCGCCCTGGTGGCGGGCCCGGTGACCGCCGAGGCCGCGCCGCGGACCACGGTCGCGGCGGCGGCTCACCAGGCCGGCGCAGTACGGGACGCGGCCCGGCCGCTCCAAGCCGCGGGACACACAGATCGCCATACGGTGGCCGAGAAGTCCAGCGTGACCGCGTCGAAGAAGGTCAAGAAGAAGAGCAGCTTCCTCAAGAAGCTCGGGATCTTCCTGCTGGTCCTGGTGCTCCTCTTCATCGCGTTCGTCGTGTTCGTGATCTGGTTCATCGTGAGCCGGCTGCGCAGGCGCCGCAACAGGCACTGACCGCTCAGTCCTGAGGGCGCTGGTGACGCATCCGCTGGCCGACGGTACCGCCGTCGGTCTCCCACCAGGGCCGCACGAGCTCCGCTTCCTCCGGCCGTCCCGCGACAGGGGCGGCCGGAGCCAGTTCCACGTCGAGGCGCCGGTCGAGCACCGCGCGCTGGGCGCGGTCGGCCCGCGACCACTGCACCAGGATCGCGAGCAGGAACGGCAGCGACACCAGCTCGGCGATGGTGACCATCGCGCCGCCGCCGAGCTGCTGGTCCCGCTGGACGTCCGGCGCCCACGCCGGCGCGTGATGCAGGTACCAGGCGCCCGCGATCAGCGTGCTGTGCGTCATCACCACGATGCCGGGCACCGCGTCGATCAGCCCGTCGAGGAAGACGAGCGCGGCCCGCACCGGATGGTTGCACCAGGCGGGCAGCGCCTCCTCGCGGGTGAGCACCGGCAGCACGAACAGGCTCCCCGCGAGCAGCAGCTGGAGGTACATCAGCTCGTGCAGCGCGCCGTGGCGCAGCGCCGTCTCGAAGTACGGCGTGAAGTAGATGCACAGCTCGCTGGAGAGCACCAGCGCGGAGCTGACCAGCGGGAAGGTGAGGAAGCGCACCAGGCGGCCGGCCATCGCGCCGCGCAGCCGCCGCGCGCCGCGCTCGGGCAGGGCGCTTGCCGCGAGCCGCAGCGGATCGCCGAGCGCGAGACCGAGCGGCGCGATCAGGTCGAGCAGCACGTTCTGGACGGCGGCCGGCCAGAACAGCGCGGTGTCGTACACCGCGAGCGCGGACATCGTCGCGACGGCCAGCGTGCCGAGGCCGAGGAGCGCGAAGGCCGCGGTCCGCAGGGCGGGCCAGTGCTCGCCCCGGCGACGCAGCCGGAGCACGCCCCAGCCGTAGAGACCGCCCAGGACGGCGATCAGCAGCAGCGCCGCCGCGTCCGGTTCCCACACCGTCAGCAGCCGTCCCGTGGTCAGCTCGGGCAGGCTTGCCACCACGGCCCCGCTCAGCGCCATCCCAGACATCCGGCTCGATCTCCTCACCGGCCCGTGACGTACGACGGGCCGCACACACGCTAGCTCCGCCGTCCGGCGGCGCTCGCACCGGCCCCTCCGGCGGGCCGTGGGAGCGTCCGTTCGACGGCCCGGAATCGGCCGAAGAACGTGTAGACGTCATAGGTGCCTGAGGCATGTAGTGGAGATCGGCAAGACGGAAACCCTTCGCTTGCGAGGTCGACATGACAGGCAGCAACACCAGCATCGACACCGACCACACCGCCACCGACACCGGCAGCGTCGCCTTCCCGGCGGACCGCAGCTGCCCCTACCACCCGCCCACCGCATATCAGCCACTGCGCGACGAGCGCCCGCTCGCCCGCGTCCGCCTCTACGACGGCCGTTCCGTATGGATGGTCACCGGACACGCCGAGGCGCGCGCCCTGCTCGCCGATCCGAGGCTCTCCTCCAACCGGGAGAGCAGTGCCTTCCCGTTCCCCACGGCCCGCTTCCGCGGGGTCGGCAGGCGCCGCACGGCGCTGCTCGGCGTGGACGATCCCGAGCACGCCACCCAGCGCCGGATGCTGATCCCGAGCTTCACCCTCAAACGCACCGCCTCGCTGCGGCCGCAGATCCAGCGGACCGTGGACCGGCTGCTCGACGACATGGTCGCGCAGGGGCCGCCCGCCGACCTGGTGAGCGCGTTCGCGCTGCCGGTGCCGTCGATGGTGATCTGCGCCCTGCTCGGCGTCCCGTACGAGGACCACGAGTTCTTCGAGGCGCAGTCCCGCAAGCTGCTGCGCGGGCCCGGGGCCGCCGACACGGAGGCGGCCCGCGACGCCCTGGAGGACTACTTCGGGAGGCTGATCGACCGCAAACAGCAGGACCGCGGCGACGGGCTGCTGGACGAGCTCATCGAGCAGCGCCTGAACGAAGGGACGCTGGACCGGCAGGAACTGGTGGAGTTCGCAACCCTCCTGCTCGTCGCCGGCCACGAGACCACCGCCAACATGATCTCGCTCGGTACGTTCACGCTCCTCGAACACCCCGAGCAGCTGGCCGAGTTGCGCTCCGATACGGCGCTGATGCCGTCCGCGGTCGAGGAACTGCTCCGCTTCCTGTCGATCGCCGACGGGATGCTGCGCCTCGCCCTGGAGGACATCGAGATCGGCGGCCACACGATCCGCGCCGACGAGGGCGTCGTCTTCTCGACGTCGATCATCAACCGGGACAGCGCCGCCTACGACGATCCCGACCTCCTCGACTGGCACCGCTCCAGCCGCCACCACGTCGCCTTCGGCTTCGGTATCCACCAGTGCCTGGGCCAGAACCTGGCGCGGGCCGAGATGGAGATCGCACTGCGCTCCCTCTTCGACCGGCTGCCCGGGCTGCGACTCGCGGTGCCCGCCGACCGGATTCCGTTCAAGCCGGGTGACACCATTCAGGGAATGCTCGAACTCCCCGTCGCCTGGTAGCAGTCGGGGCCAACGCACAAGGAGCCGCACATGCGGATCAGTATCGACCAGGACGTCTGTATCGGCGCAGGGCAGTGTGTGCTGACGTCCCCCGGCGTCTTCACCCAGGACGACGACGGGTTCAGCGAACTGCTGCCCGGCCGCGCGGACGGCGGCGGCGACCCGCTGGTCCGCGAAGCCGCCCGGGCCTGCCCCGTGCAGGCCATCACCTTGGAGGAATGACGGCAAGCACCGGTTACCACTGGTCGGAGCCGGTGATCAGACGCTGCACAGCCGGCGCGTACAGATCCGCCAGCTGCTCGGGCGTGGCGCGTTCCCCGGCGCCCGGCCGGTGCAGACTCAGGGTCGCGCCCAGGCCCAGCAACAGACCGGCGATCAACTCGGCCCTCAACTCCCTGTTCCCACCGGGCAGTTGACCGGCCAGCCGGGACGTGACCTGCTCGCGGAACCGCTCCCGCAGCAGGGTGCGTTCATCCACGTTCCCCAGCGAGAACACCGCCCGCAGCAGCGGATCCCCCTGCTGTTCCCGGCGCATCCGTACCATCGTCAGTACCAGGTGCCGCCCCAGCGCCTGCGGAGCCGCCGCGAACAGCTCGTCGGCGGCGGGCCCGAAGTCCGCGACCGCGTGGAACAGGCGCTCCTTGCTGCCGAACCGCTTGACGATGAGGGAGGCGCTCACCCCCGCGTCGGCGGCGATCCGGCGCATCGTGACCTCGGCGTACGGGTGCAGCGTGAACGCCCGGCGCGCCGCACGCAGGATCGCGTCCCTGCCGCTCTCCGTGTCCACACCGGTGGCCTGTCGCCCGGTCATGCGCTCTCCTCGGCCGTCGTACGTCCCGTCGCGCCCGCCGGACGGTCCGCCCCGACGCTACCGGTCACCGGCGTGCCGCGGCCCGGCAGGCACAGCGTGGCGAGCAGCGCGGCGAGCGCGGCACCGGCCGCGATCAGGAACACCAGGAGATAGGCGTGCAGGGTGGGCGCCGTGAGCCCGCCGGCCCGGAACGTCAGGTTGGCGAGCACCGCGGCGACCACCGCCGCGCAGCAGGCCTGCCCGACCGCCCGCATCAGCGTATTGAGCCCGTTGGCGGCGCCCGTCTCGCTCACCGGCACCGCGCGCATGACCAGCGCGGGCAGCGCCGAGTACGCGATCGCGGTGCCGCAGGACACGACCGTGGCCCCGGCGATGATCATCGGCAGGCTGTGACTGGTGAAGAACCGCACCACATAACCCACCGCCATGACCGCGGCCGCAAGGGCGAGCGTCGTTTTCGGGCCGTACGCCGCCGAGATCCTGGCCGACACCGGGGAGAGCGCCACCATCGCGAGGCCGCCCGGCAGCAGGCAGAGCCCGCTGACCACGATGGAGGCGCCGAGCCCGTACCCGGTGCTCCTGGGCTCCTGCACCATCTGCGCGGTCACCAGCGAGTTGGCGTAGTAGGCGAACCCGATCAGGAGCGCCGCCACATTGGTCAGCAGCACCGCGGGCCGCGCGGAGACCCGCAGATCGACCAGCGGGGAGCGGGTGCGCAGCTCGTACGCGCCCCACAGCGGCCAGATGACCACGGCCGCGCCGAGCAGCGCGAGGGCGCGCGGGGACGTCCATCCCCAGTCGGCGCCCTGGGTGATGACGAGCAGCACGGCCATCAGGCCCGCCGAGAGGCCGAGCGCCCCCACCGCGTCGAACCGGCCGCGCGAGCGCAGCGGCGACTCCGGTACGCAGGCCAGCACCAGGGCGATGTCGAGCACCCCGAGCACGGCCGACGCCCAGAACATGGTGTGCCAGTCGAAGTGCTCGACGACCAGCGCGGCCACCGGCAGCCCGATGGCGGCCCCGATCCCGAGCGTCGAACTCATCAGGGCCACCGAGGAGAGCACCTTCGCGGGCGGGAGCTCGTCGCGCATGATGCTGATGCCCAGCGGGATCACCGCGAGCGCGGCGCCCTGCAGCGCGCGGCCCGCGATCAGCATCCCGATGTGCGAGCTCGCCGCGCACATCACGGACCCGGCCGTGAGCACCCCGAGCGAGAGAAGCAGCACCCGCCGCTTGCCGTACATGTCGCCGGCCCGGCCGAGCACCGGGGTGAAGACCGCCCCGGTCAGCAGCGTGACCGTGACCAGCCAGCTCGCCGCGGCCGGGGTGCTGCCGGTCAGTGCGGGCACATGCGGAAGCAGCGGTACCACCAGCGTCTGCATGAGGGCCACGACCACCCCGCAGAACGCCAGGACCCCGACGAAGAAGCGGGGGTGCGCCGGCGCGGCGGCCGCGGGTATCGCTGGGGGCATGACTCTCCGTACGGCAGGCACCGGACGGCACGCGCAGGGGTGCACGGCCGTTCACCCCCCCAGGGTAAACGCCTGTGCACCCCTTGGTTCCCGTCCTGCGGGGAGTTCTCGCCGCCCGGCGTCAGCCGCGTGCGGCGGGCTCCGGCAGCGGGACGCCCGCGCAGGTGGTGTCCTCGGCCGGTATCGCGCCGTCGACCAGGTAGCTGTCGACGTACGCGTCGGCACACGCGTTGCCGTTCTGGTACTGGCCGTGGTCGCCGTCGTTCACGGTTATCAGACGCGAGCCCGCCAGACCGCGGTGGGCGCGCTCCGCGCTCTCGTAGTAGGTCGCCGGGTCGTGCGTCGAGTTGAGCATCAGGACGGGCGGCAGGCCCTTGCCGGTCACCTTGATGTGCGGCGCCTTCGTCCGCGGCCAGTTCGCGCAGATCGCGGTGAACGTCAACTCCCGTGCTCCGGCAAGGGGGTTGTCGCGGGTGGCCTCGGCGCTCTTGTCCACCCAGTAGCGGCCGTCCCGCTTCCACGGGGTGTCGCCGCAGGTGACCGAGAAGAAGTCGGCGAAGAAGTTGGCGCCCATGGGGTGCTTCATCTGGTTGGCGACGGCTTTCCTCGCGTCCGCCGAGGCGCTGTCGGGATGTTCGAGCACGCCCATCTGCGCGGCGAGCATCTGGAAGCCGCCGTTCGCCTCGTACATCGCGTTGGTCGCGGCGACATCGAGCTGGTTGGGCGTGATGAGCGTGCCCTCGATGTCGAGCGGGTGGTCGTGCAGCGCGGCCCGCAGCCGCTCGTAGGACGCCTTGGCCTCGGCGGGCGTGCGGCCCTGGTGGTACGTCGCGTCGTTCTTCGCCAGCCACGGCAGGAAGTCCTGCTCGAACCGGCGCTGGAAACTCATCGGCTGCCCCACCAGGAACGATTCCCAGCTGCCCGTGAAGTCGACGTTGCTGTCCAGGACGACCCGCTCCACGTGGCGCGGGAACTCGGTCGCGTAGTACGCCCCGAGGAAGGACGCGTAGGACGGGCCGTAGTAGGACACCTTGTCCACGCCGAGCAGCGCGCGGTACAGATCCATGTCGTGCACGGCCTGGTCGGTGGTGATGTACGGCAGCAGCCCGCCCGAATTGCGCTCGCAGTCCCGCACGAAGTCACGGGCCCGGTCGAACGTCGCCCGCACCGCCTGGTCGGAGCGGTCCCGCAGATCGCCGCTGGTGAAGAAGGCGTCGACCGTGTCCTGGTCCGAGCAGACCACGTTGGTGCTCGCGCCGACGCCCCGCTGGTCGAAGCTGACGATGTCGTACGCCGCCGCCAGCTTCGCGCTGCCCCTGGCCAGGTTGGCCGGGCGCGGGAGGCCCGAGGCACCCGGCCCGCCGGCCGCCATCATGAGCACGCCGCGCCGCTTGGCCGGATCGGCGGCCTTGTGCCGGGACACCTGGATGCTGAGGCTCGGCCCGGCGTCCGGGTGGTACCAGTCCCGGGGCACGGACATCGTCGCGCACTCCAGCGCGCCGGACACGCAGGGCTGCCAGTCGAGCTTCTGATGGCGGTAGCGGTCGGGCACGGGCGGCGTCGCGCCCTTGGCGGCGGCGCTCGCCGCACCGGCCGGCAGTGCCGCCGCGGCGAGCAGACCGCACGCGGCGGCCGCGGCCCAGCGGACCGGCTTCTTGAACAACTGCATGTGCTTGGCTCCCCGTTGGGATTGCTCCCCTTGCTGCGGATCGGTCGAGTAGATCGTCCACCGCCCGGAGCCCCCGCCTCGATCCCGCCACCACCCCGATCCGGGGTGGCATTAGTGCCACCCCGGGGGCGGGAGTGCCTCAGGCGCGCTCGGCGAGCGTGTTCCAGAACATCGACTCGTACGCCTGGAGCAGCCGCCCGTGGTGCAGCCCGTCGGCGACGCCCTCGCCGTGCTCGTCGTCCGATCCGGCGGCGACGGCCGCGACGGCCCGGCGTTCGAGCTCCGGCGCCGGGCCCGCGAAGAAGTCGAAGAAACCGCAGGCCTCGTCGGTGAATCCGTACCGGGCGCGCAGCGCCGCGGCCACCCGCGCGCAATAGCCGCCCCAAGCCGCGAAGTTGGCGGTGAGGGCCAGCGCCACGCTCGGCGGCTCGCCGTTCAGCGCCAGCCACGCCACATACGCCGGATAGGCCTGGCAGCCCGCCTGCGGCTCGTACTGTCCGATCGCCTCCGGGGTGAGGCCGCAGGCCGCCTCGTAGGCTCCGAGCCGCTCCAGCGCCAGCGTCTCGCCCTCGGCGAGCGTGCCGAAGAACTCCGCGCACGCCGTGCCCTTGCCCGCGCGCTCGGCGAGGTACAGGAAGGCGCGCCGGTCGGAGACGATGATGTGGCGCTGTTCCAGGGCGAGTTGGGCGAGCGCGGACAGCGGCGCCGAGCCGGCCTCGATGAGCGGGACGAGGCGGTTGGCGTCCGCCGCGGGAGCGAGCTCGGCCGCCGTGGCCGCGATGATGTGCTCAGCCGTACGCGTCTGACGAGTCATGGGGGACCCTCTTCGCAAGTCTGCCGGTGCGGTCCCGCCCAGCGTCTCACGCGGCCCAGGGGGGTATCCGCCGACCGCTGTCCGGGCCTCAGGTGGACAGGGCGCCTTCGGTGGCGCCCCGGCGCCTTCGCCGGCGGTCCCGGGTCCGGTCGCGCTGCGGCCACAGCAGCACGTACGCCGTGGACACGATCACGAAGGCCAGCCGGATCAGCCCCCGCGCCGCGTCATCCGGCACCACGAACACGCTCCCGTACAGCGTCAGGAGCGCGAGCCAGCTCCACAACGGGACCAGCCTGCGCTGTCCGATCACATCCCACAGCAGAGTCCCGAGCAGCACCGACGCCGTGTAGTACGTGTAGACGCTGGGGTCGAGCACGATCCGCGCGTTGGCGCCGAGCAGCACCACCGCCGCCCACCGCCCGCGCCACACCGCGAAGGCGCCGAGCAGCAGTCCGAGCGCCGCCTGGGCGGGCCGGTCCCAGCCGGGCGTCTGGGGATCCGCGACGCCGAGCCAGCGCAGCGCCGACGCGGGCTGGTTGGGTATCGCGAAACCGGCGGCCGACATCGAGTGCGGATTGCTGAGGAAGAACGGCGCCCAGGCGACCGCGACCACCGCCGCGCACCACAGCCCCGCCCGCAGCCACTGGTGCCGCGGCAGGGCGAAGAGCAGCGCGGCGAACGTCACCGCGGTCGGTTTGGAGTCCATCGCGAGCGCCAGCCACACCCCCGTGCCCACCGGGCTGTTCCGGGTCACCGAGCGGACGGCCAGCGCCGTGAAGAAGAGGGCGAGCACGTCGTCGAGGTGGCCGAAGCGGACCGACACCTCGATCCACATCGGGATGAAGGCGAGACCGGCGATCAGCACCCGCTGGCGCAGCCGCTGGTGGTTGGTGCCGGTCCCCAGGAAGTGCCAGGCGGCGCTGCGCCCGGCAAGCACCACGATCACCAGGCCGAGCACCGACATCAGCAGCGCGGCCAGGAACTGACCGGTCCGCTCGGGGAACGGGTTGAAGAGCCCGGCCGTCAGGAAGCTGACCGGGCCCATCTGGAGCTCGGGATGGTGGGCGTAGAGGTTGAGCCCGCCGGTGCCGTCGCCGGAGGGGCCCTGGTAGATGAGTTCGCCGCCCGCGCGCAGATAGTGCCAGGAGAAGCCGCCGTTGGGCTCCACCACGGCGAACCACAGCGCGGTCCATGCGGCGAGCAGGATCAGATGCATCCTCTGACTGATGGCCGGCACGTGCGTTCAGCTCCTGTTTCCCTGCCCGATGCGAATGGCGTTCCGTGGAGCGCGAGGGGCCCCGGGGAACGATGTCATGACGCCCTGGCGCGTTCGCACAGCGGGTCCACATGTGCTCGTCACCACACTCCGCGCGGCCCCGCACGGGTGTGGTGAATATCTCTTATTCAGAGCTAAAATAGGTGCATGGCTGCCGAAGAGGCCGAACCGTTCGACGACTCCTTGGCCGATGTGCTCGCCGGTGTCCAGCGGCTCGTCCGGCGGCGACTGCGCCGCGGCCTGACCGTGCCCCCGCTGCGCGGCGCCCACGTCGAACTGCTCAGGCTCGTCGCCGGCGCTCCCGGCATCGGGGTGTCGGCCGCCGCGAAGGAGCTGTATCTCGCGGGCAATTCGGTCTCCACACTCGTCAACCAGCTTGTCAGGGACGGGTACTTGAGGCGCGAGACCGATCCGGGCGACCGCCGCTCGGTACGGCTCTTCGCGACCCCCGCCGCCCTCGCCCGGCTGCACGACTGGCAGCAGCGCCGCGCCGCGCTCGTACGGCAGCAGGTGGCGCGGCTCGACGCGGCCGACCGGGCCGCGCTCGCCGCCGCCCTGCCCGCGCTGCGCCGGCTCGCCGAGAACCTGCACGAGGAAGCGGAGGGACCATGAGTGACGACGACGCGGTGGTGTGCAGCGGCCTGGAGTACGCGTTCGGCGAGACCAGAGCGGTCGACGGACTCGACCTGGCCGTCACCACGGGCGAGGTCTTCGGCCTGCTCGGCCCGAACGGCGCGGGCAAGACCACCGCGATCCGCTGCATCACCACCCTGCTGCCGGTGCCGGCCGGCCGGGTCCGGGTGTTCGGGCACGACGCGGCCAGGGAGCGGATGGCCGTGCGCCGCCTGCTCGGCTACGTACCGCAGCAACTGTCCGCCGACGCGGGCCTCACCGGACGGGAGAACGTCGCCCTGTTCGCCCGCGTCTTCGACGTCCCGCGCAGGGAGCGGGCCCGCCGCGTCGAGCAGGCGCTGCACGCCGTCGACCTCACCGAAGCCGCCGACCGCATGGCCAACACCTTCTCGGGAGGCATGATCCGCCGCCTCGAACTCGCCCAGGCCCTGGTCAGCGCGCCCCGCCTGCTCATGCTGGACGAGCCGACCATCGGCCTCGACCCGATCGCCCGCACTAGCGTCTGGGAGCACATCAACGCCGTACGCCGGGCCACCGGCATGACCGTGCTCGTCACCACGCACTACATGGACGAGGCCGACCAGTACTGCGACCGCGTCGCCCTCATGCACCGCGGCCGAATACGCGCCCTCGGCACCCCCGACGGCCTGCGGGCCGAACTGCGCGAACGCCGCCGCGGAACCGGCCCGGACGATCCCGTACCCACGCTGGAGGACGTCTTCCGCGATGTCGCCGGCAGTGGGCTCGACACCCAGGGAGGTGACTTCCGCGATGTCCGCAGCACCCGCCGCACCGCGTCCCGCCTCGGCTGACACCACCGCCGGGGAGCTGGACCTGCTGCTCGTCCCGCCGCGGCCCCGCACCGGCTGGCGCGTGCTGCCCGCCCGGGTCGGCGCCCTGTGCGCGGTCGAACTGCAAAAGCTCCGGCACGACCGCGCCGAGCTCTACACCCGTGCCGTGCAGCCCGCCCTGTGGCTGCTGATCTTCGGCGAGACCTTCACCCGCATCAAGGCGATCCCGACCGGCGGCATCCCGTACATCGACTATCTGGCGCCCGGCATCATCGCCCAGTCCGCCATGTTCATCGCCATCTTCTACGGCATCATGATCATCTGGGAGCGGGACTCGGGCATCCTCACCAAGCTCCTCGTCACCCCCACCCCCCGCTCGGCGCTGATCACGGGCAAGGCCTTCGCGGCCGGAGTCAAGGCGCTGATCCAGGCGGTCGTGGTGATCGTCATCGCCGCACTGCTCGGCGTGGCCATGACGTGGAACCCGCTGCGGCTGCTCGGCGTCGCCGCGGCCGTGGTCCTCGGCTCCGCGTTCTTCTCCTGCCTGTCGATGACGATCGCCGGGATCGTGCTGACCCGCGACCGGCTGATGGGCATCGGGCAGGCCATCACCATGCCGCTGTTCTTCGGCTCCAGCGCCCTCTACCCGGTGTCGATCATGCCGGGCTGGCTCCAGGCCGTCAGCAAGGGCAACCCGCTGAGCTACCAGGTCGACGCCCTGCGCGGACTCCTGCTCGGCACCCCGTCCCATCTCGCCCTCGACTACGCGGTCCTGCTGGTCGCCGCGGCGCTCGGCATCCTGGCGGCGTCCTCGCTGCTCGGCAGGCTGGCCCGCTGAGCGCTGCCATCATGATCCGTATGACCGACGGCAGCGGCTACCTCCTGGACAACCGGCAGACCGAGGCGGGCGAGCGTTTCGACGCGCTCGCCCAGCTCTTCGACGGCTCCACGTTCCGCCACTTCGACGCCCTGGGTCTCGGAGCGGGGCACCACGTCTGGGAGGTGGGCGCGGGCGGGCTCTCGGTGCCGCGCGGCCTGGCCGAACGGGTCGGCCCCGAAGGACGGGTGCTCGCGACGGACCTCGACACCGGATGGCTGACCGGCGCAGCCCTCCCGCCGAACGTCGAGGTCCGCCGCCACGACATCGGTCGGGACGTCACCCCGCCCGAGACCTTCGACTTCGTCCACGCGCGCCTCGTTCTGGTCCATGTCACCGACCGGGCACGGGCCCTGCGCACGATGGCCGGGGCGCTGCGCCCCGGCGGCGTCCTGCTGATCGAGGACGCCGACCCCGCACTCCAGCCGTTGCTCTGCCTCGACGAGTACGGCCCCGACCAGGAACTCGCCAACCGGCTCCGCCACGGCTTCCGGCAGCTCCTCACCGAGCGCGGCGCCGACCTGTCGTACGGCCGCAAACTCCCGCGTCTGCTACGGGAGTTGGGCCTGGAGGGGGTGGCGGCCGATGCGTACTTCCCGGTCACCTCGCCCGCCGCTACGGTGCTCGAAGCGGCCACCGTGCGGCAGGTCAGGGATTTGCTCGTCGCCCGGAACCTCGCGAGCGACGACGAGATCGACCGCCACCTCGCGAACGTCGCCTCGGGCCGCCTCGACCTGGCGACCTCGCCGATGATCTCCGCCTGGGGCCGCCGCCCGGCGCACCCCGTCGAAACCCCCGGCGCGTAAGGGAAGGCACTCGCGATGGCCGGTGAATCCACCGAACGGGAACAGGGACCGGGGCCGGAACAGGCCGCCGAGCCCGCTGCCCCGGCGAGTGCGACGTGGCTGAAGGGGCAACTGCTGAAGATCGCCTCCGCTCTGTATCCCGACCGCGGCCCGGTGGTGGTCCGCGAGTGGAGCGATCCGGTACAGCTCTTCGAGCCCGAACCCGTCGGTCATCGCCATCTGCTCCTGGTCGCCGTCGGCGGGGACGACCGCCCGGCGCACCCCGACTTCGACGAAGTCCTGGATGCCTTCAGGGCGGCCGGGTGGACGGCACTCGGATCGGGTTCGGGCAGCCCGCAGGAGAGCTGGGCGACAGCTCGGTCCGAGGATTTCGAGGTCAGGGTCTACGAAGGCGAAGGGCCCGGGATCCTGACGTTCACCGGCTGGACGCCGGTCGTGTTCACCGAACCAGGCCATCGGCAGCCGCACTTCACCCGCAGCACCGCCGACGGGGTGCTGTGCTCCGAATGCCACGGCTGGGGTGTGTGCATGGACTGCCGAGGCAGCGGGCGCGGCAGCGGGACCGGCTCAGCTTTCGGGGCGCATCGGTGCTGGTGCTCCGGGGGCCGGGGCGGGGCGGGCAGCTGCATCGACTGCGGCGGGTCGGGGTCCATCACCTCCCGGGCGGAGCCGTGGAAGCGGAAGCAGTTCAGGTTTCCCGACCCGGGCGGCGCCGACGCCGTCCGGCAACCGCCGGTCGAGGACGGCCGCCTCTCCGCCATCGACGCGCTTGCCGACATCGCCCACCGGGCGTGCTCCTGCGGGGAGTTCCGCAGCTTGTGGCGCAACACCCTGGCCGAGGCCGACGACCGGATCGTCGCCCGGTTCGTCGGCTCCTGCCGGGGCTGCGGCGCAGAACGCGCCTACGCCTTCACGCTCCCTCACCGCAAGCTCCCCGCCCCTCCCGCGCCCCCGGCACCGCCGCCCTGCCCACGGTGTGCCGGAGCGCCGGTTCCGCTGGTGGGCGGGCTGAGCCTTCCCGGCTCGGCGGCGTTGCGCGCGCAGGAGCTGGGGCTGGTGGCCGCGAGCAGCAGCGGCTGCGAGGTCCGGCCGGACGAGCCGAACTGGCGGTGCGCCTCCTGCGGTCACGACTGGCGGGACGCCGACCTGCGCCGCCGGGACCGGATCCTGCGCTCGATACTCGCCGGCGTCCCCGCCTCCTAGCGGAGCTCGGACATGCCTCAGGCCGCCGTGTCGAACGTGTAGTAGCGGGTGTGGTCGAGCAGGTCCGCCGGGGTCACGTTGTTCCACGGCCGCATCGTGTCGTGCAGGTCCACGACGTCCCGGGTCCCCGCCGCCGGCAGATACGGCGAGCCGGGGTGCTGGGCCTGCCACTGGGCCCAGAGCTTGTCTATGAACGCGTGGTGCAGCCAGAACACCGGGTCGTTGGGTGAGGCTCCGGTCGCCATCTGGCCGCCGACCCACACATGCACCCGGTTGTGCAGATTGACCCCGCGCCAGCCCTCCAGGTGGTTGCGGAAGCCGTCGGACGCGCTGTTCCACGGGGCCATGTCGTACGTCGGCATGGCGAGGACGCCGTCGACCTCGGCCCGGGTGGGCAGCTGTGCGACGGCCGCGCCCAGCGCCCGACGCAGGTAAGTGCGGCCGTCCACCCGGACGTTGACGGTCCAGCCGCCCGCGCTCTGGGCGAACGGGCCGTCCATCACCTGGCCGTCCCGGCTGCGCCCGGTGCCGCCGAGGAAGTCGGCCGCCCACAGCGAGGATCCGGCCGTGCGGTCGGCCGTCCAGTCCCAGTACGGCAGGGTGACCGAGGCGTCGACCGACTGGAGCGCCTGCTCGAACTCGATGAGGAATCTGCGGTGCCAGGGCAGGAAGGACGGCGAACGGTGGCCGACCCGGTCACCCGTGTCGGAATCGCTCATGATGAAGGCGTTGTGCGTGGTGACGAAGGCGTCGTACCTCCCGTCGCGCTTCAGCTGAAGCAGGGCGGCGACGAAGCGGCGCTTCTCGTCGGCGGTCAGATCTGCCTGGTTCTTGCGAACGGCCATGAGGTGCTCCTGGTTGGAATCGCTGCGGGTGCGGGGCGTGGACGTGGGCGCGGGTGTGGGCCTCGCGGCCGGATCAGGTGAGCGGGACGAGGGCCGCGCCCTGGAGGTCCACCACGGCGGCGCGGGCGATCGCGCGGGGTGTGGCCAACGGCTGGTAATGGTTGACGACGCTGATCCAGGTGCCGTCGGCGTTCTGCATCACGTGCAGTTCCCGGCCGTCTATCCGCACCGCGTAGCCGCCGCCGTGGTGCATGTGACCGGAGCCGGGCGCGCCCTGGATCCGGCGCCCCTGGAAGACCTCGTCGAACGCCTCGGGTGCGCCGTGGCCCTCATGGCCGGACTCCGTCGCGCGCGACGGAGTGGCGGAGTCCTTGGAGGTGGCGTAGGCCGAACCCGCCAGGGCGAGTCCGGCGATGGTGCCCGCGGTGGCACCCAAGGCCTGGCGGCGAGTGGGTCGAGACATGGCAATCCCCTTGGATGGATGGGTAGTTGGGCCATCCATCCCTACATGTCGAAGGCAGGGAGCCAGAAGTGGCGCCCAGGTGGTTGGCCGCCATGCGGACATGTCCAGATTCGATGTGCAGTGTTCAACCACGGGGATCTTGCTGGCGCGCGGCCGCCGGATCGCCAGACGTGAAGATTCTTGCTGGAATATGCCAATTTTGTGAAAATCTTGTTGCTTTGATGAATCACCTGTGGCTGCCCTCACTTCCGGAATCTGACCGGAAACACCCGCCGTGGTCCGGCCACTGGCCTGAACCCCCCTCTGGCCAAAGGGGCGTTCTGACGTGAGGATCGCCCGGTCGGGGGCGGCGTCCGGTGCCGCCCGCACTGTGGGGGGAAGCAGGATGTCGATGAGGCGAAGACCGTCAAGGGCGTGGGTGCGCGGAGCCGTCGCATTCCTTCTCGCGGGTACGGGCGGAGCACTGGCGCCCGCCGCGGCGCAGGCCGCCACCCCGGCCGTCGCGGCTTCCGCGTGCTCAACGGACACGGGAGCCAAGGGACTTGCCGGCGGTCCGGTGGCGGGCAGCCTCGTCCAAGTGCCCCGCTCCGACGGCCGGGTCGACCAGCTCCAGCTGTTCTACGACCCCAGCGCGATGGGCGGGCTGCCCTTCGTGTGGCACCGCGAGCAGGCCGCGCCCGGCGAGGCGTACGGGCCCTGGACCCGGGTGAGCGCGGCGACCGTGGGCCCCAAGAGCTACTACCTCACCGCGATCGAGAACTCCGCCGGGCAGGTGGAGATCCTCTTCTCGACGTACGGCCAGTTCTGCCACTCCGTACGGAACGCGGACGGGCCGGGCTGGAGCGAGCCCGACAACTTCGGCCTGGCGCCCGGCCCCTACATGGGCGGCGTGGTCCTCTTCCAGGAGCGGGACGGCACCATCGACGCCTTCGCGGCCAGCATGAAGACCGGCTCCTCGATGGAGGTCCGCAGCCAGTACGACGCGGGTGCGGGCTGGGGCCCGGTCACGTCGATGGGCCAGGTCCCCGAGACCGGCATCGGGCTCAGCCAGCCCTCCACCATCTCCCAACTCCCGGACGGACGCGTACATCTGACGGTCCATGAGTGGAACCGGGAGACCCGCTACTGGCAGATCACCCAGGATTCACCCGGCGGCCCATGGGGCCCGTGGCAACTGTGCGGCACAGTGTGCGAGTAGTCGGACGGGCGGGGACAAGGGGAGGGGAGAGCACGATGAAGGGGATGAAGAGACGGCCGGGCGGAGTGCGCAGGGCGGTCACGGGGGTGGCCGCGACGGCGGGCGCACTCGCGCTCTCGCTGGCCGGGGCGCAGCCGGGCACGGCGGATCCGGCCCCGGCCGGTCCCGTGCTGAGCGTGAACCGCACGACGGGGCTGCTCGACGGCGACATCGTCAAGTTCGGCATCGCGGGCGGGCCGCCGAAGGCGTACGTGTGGGTCGAGCAGTGCGTCCGGACGGCGGCCGGAACGGCCTGCGACGGGGGCACCGGACGGCAGTTCCGGGTGTACCCCGACGGCACCTACCAGGTGTCGCCGAAGAAGCTGTACGCCCAACTGCACACCGGCGCGGGCGACTTCGACTGCCGGGCGCCCGGGAGCGGCTACGAGTGCCGACTGGCGCTCACCGACAACGCGGGCGCGGTCCTGACCACGGTGCCGCTGACGTTCCGCCCGCACGGCCGCCCGGAGCCCGCACCCACCTTGCGGGCCACCCCCGACACCGGGCTGACCGACGGGCGGAGCGTGCACCTGTCCGGCGGGGGCTACGAACCGCAGTACCACATCTCCATCCTGGAGTGCCTGGCCGGATCGGCCGACACCTTCGGCTGCCGCCCCGGAAGCCGGCCGCCCGCGACGACCGACCAGGGCCGGATCAACCAGGACCTCACCGTCTCGGCCGCCTTCACCACCATCGACGGCCGCACGGTGGACTGCCGTACGAAGGACGCCTGCGAACTGATCGCCTTCGGCTCCCGAGTACGCGGCCCGGCCACCGTCCACCACCCGGTCTCCTTCGCGCCGGTGCCTTAGGCCTCGTCACCGAGACCCGGGCGCGGGCTCCGCAGGTGCGGCGCCCGCGCCCGGGTCTGCTCGGTCAGCTCCCGCCGCGCGGCAGTGCCAGGGACTGGACCTGGGGAAGGGCGGTCCAGTCGTTCGAGGCGATGCTGGCGTGGGCGGTGGCGAGGCGGGCGATACGGGCCTGGGCGTCGGACGCGGACGGGTTCTTGTCGTCGAGGGCCGGCGGCACGTTCTGGGCGTCGGTCATGATGAGGAAGTAGTGGCGGGTGTCGTACCAGGCGGTGTCGATGGTGCCGTTCACATAGGTCGCCGCGTCGCCGTCGAAGACGACGAACCACGGGCGGATCGACGGGTCGGAATAACGTGAACGGGGGTCGCCCGCCTGGGCGTTGTGGACCGCGGGGAAGACCTGGGCCTGCGCCGTGCGGCCCGCCGCCGCCAGGTCGCGCAGGTACCGCGCGTACTCGACGTCCGTCCACAGGGTGTCGGTGGGGTTGTGCTCCTCGACCGTGCCCGGGATGACTTCGAGCATGACCTTGCCCGCGAGCTGCTGACGGGTCGGCCAGTTGCCCGCGGTGGCGGCCTCGTCCAGCGTGGCGTACTGGCCGCCGCCCGGCTTGGCGAGCAGATCCGCCGGGCGGAAGACGGCCGAGCCGAGATGGGCGCTGATCGTCTGGTCCAGCTTGGCGGGGCCGAGGCCGTAGGTGGCCTGGAAGCCCGCCTTCATCTCCAGCTTGATGACGAGCGGCGGGTGCCCGGGGTGGGCGGTGAGCCAGACCCGTACATCGTCCAGGCAGCTCTCCAGGTCCTTGTTGGCGCCGCCGGTGTAGAGCTGGGCGGGGGTGTTGGCGTTGACGCAGTTGTTGCTGTTGCCCAGCGGGTTGGAGTGGCTGACCTTCCACTCCTTGGTGATGAAGTCGTCCCACACATCGAGCTCGATCATCGACGTGCCGGTGTCGAGCGCCTGGGCGAGGTAGCGGAAGGCGGCCGGGTCGTAGGTGTTGTGCAGGCCGGAGACGGTGGCCCCGGACAGCGGCAGGGTCTCGGGCCCGGTCGCGGACGCGCTGCCGCCGGCGCCCGTCATGGCGAGGGCGAGGCAGGCGGCGAGCGCGCCGAGCAGGGCCGTACGCGGCCGGGGCGGGAATCGTCTGGGCCGGGGTTCCGACACGGGTCCTCCTAGGGGGTAACACTCCGTCAGGACGATGGCACCGTCGAATGAAGCGACGGAGACATGTCAAGTAACGCGAGTTGGATTCCTCCTGTCACCCCCCGCGGCCGGTCCGGCCGCGAGGTGGGGACCGCCGGGTATGCCGGAACGTGTCGCGGGCGCCTAGAACTCGAACACGCCTCCCATGGCCGCCGACTTGATGCATGTGTTGGGGAAGGTCTGCACGTGGCTGACCCGCTTGCCGTTCCACACGCCGTCCGCCCGGACGGTGACCGGCTGCCACAACTGGGTACACATCGGCCGGCCGATCGGGGCGAGGGCGGTGAAGTCGCCCTGTACGCGCTTGAGTTCGGCGCAGGCCGCGGCGGCTGCGGGGTGGGTGCCCGAGGGGGTCGGGGCGCAACTGAGGGTCACCGCGCGCTGGACGGACCCCTCGTCGTCGCCGGTGCCGGGCTCGACCGTGAGCACGAGGGCGGACGGCGAGTACAGGCTCATGGGCTTCGTGGCGGCGGCGGGGGCAGCGGTCGCGACGCCGAGTCCCGCACCGACGAGCCCGTTGGCCAACAGTGCGACGGCGACGGCGGTGGCTGCTGCGATCTTCCGCATTTCGAACACTCCTGGGGTTGGGTTTCCGAAGAACGAACAGGAGTCTCTCCCTGCGGAGAGTGCTCCGCGGACCACGCCGGACACATTCGGTCACGCGAAGTAACTCAATGAAGCCGCATCAGTGCAGGGCATCGCATAGGAGTGCAGGTCGCCGAGCTCCCCAAGGTCGGCCAAAAGAAAGGCGTGTTGGGGGCTTAATGGTCGATTTCAAGGCAGACTGAAGCCTGATTCTGTGAATCTTAGGCTGGTTTGAGGGGTGGTCAGATGGCGGTCACGCGGTTCGCTTGTATACGGAGCGAGCGGGTCCGGCCCTGGCGGCCCCTCCGTGCGGCCCCTCCGCGCACCGCGCCCGCCGGGCGCGCCGGGCGCCGTCGTCACCCGGGCATCGCGTCAGCCGCCCCGCGACCGGATTCCGGTGCGGCTCACCCCGTCGGGCCCCTGCCACCACCCCTGCCCGCCCGGCGCCGTACTACGAGGAGGAGCATCCCGGCCGCGGTGAGGCCGCCCGCCACGGAACCCGCCACCGGCCACGCGGAGTCGTCGCCGTCCGCCGAGCCGCCGGACTTGACCGCCGGCACGTGCGCGGCCTGCACGGGCGTGGCCCGCGGGGACGCCTTGGCCGGTTGCTGAGATTCCAGTGACCCCACCGCGTCCACGTGGTCCCAGGCCCCGAAGCCCCAGTCGAGCAGCGACCGCGCTTCCTCGTACACCGCGAATCCGCCGCCGGCCTGGGGGTTCATGACGGTGACAAGGAGGGTGTGCTCGCCCCGGTGCGCGGCGGCGATCAGGGTGTTGCCCGCATGGCTGGTGTAGCCGTTCTTGACCCCGACGATCCCCGGGTACGGCGCGATCCCGTCGGTCCCCGACAGGAGCCGGTTGGTGTTCACGATGCCGTACGAGCCCTCCCGGCCGGGGAACTGCGCGGACGCGGTCGAGCAGTAGGTGGCGAAGTCCGGCAGGGCGAGGCCCGCCCTGGCGAACACCGCGAGGTCGAACGCCGAGGAGACCTGGCCCGGAGTGTCGTAGCCGTCGGGCGACACGACCTCGGTGTCCAGCGCGCCGAGCCGCCGGGCCTGGGCCTGCATCTGTGCCGCCGTCTCGTCCCAGCCGCCGTTGAGCGAGGCCAGTACGTGCACGGCGTCATTGCCGGAGCTGAGGAACACTCCGCGCCACAGATCGGACACCTGGTAGGTGTGCCCGGCCTCGACGCCCACCAGGCTGCTGCCCGGGCCGATGCCGGCCAGGTCCTGCTCGGAGACCGTGTGCCGGTCCTCGGCGCGCAGATGGGGGAGCGCGGTGACCGCGAACAGGGTCTTGAGGGTGCTGGCCGGGGGCAGCCGGCGGTGCGCGTCCCGGGCGGCGAGCACCTTGCCCGTGCGGGCGTCCGCGACCACGAACGAGAGGGCGGACAGCTCGCTCGGAAGGGCGGGTGCGCCCGGCCGCAGCCGGACCTGCTCGCCCGCCGCCGGACTCGGCGGGGACGCGGAGACGGAGGCGGAGCTGTCGGGCGTCGGGGCGAGGCAGCACAGCCCGATGGCGGCACCGGCGGTGAGTGCTGCCATCGAACGGAATCCGGATCTGATGACCATTCAGCCACCGTAGGAACAGAACGGACATCCCGCAGGTCGGCATGTGCCGTCCGGCTTACAGGGGCGGGCCCGCGGCGGTGGGCCTGCGGCGGGGGAATCGACCTGAGGAAGGCGGGCGTACCCTGCGCCGCTTGCGGCCGGTTCGGCTCGTTCAGGCCTGTTCTGTTCGTTCAAGGAATAGCAATGGTCTAGTCCAAGTCGTTGACGTGTTCCGGCCATCGCCCAATTCTGGGATCCCCTCCCACCCCCAGGAGACCTCGACATGAAGCCTCTTCGTGCTCTCCTCTGCGGCGTCGCCAGCGCCGCACTGGCCGCGGCCGGGCTCACCGCCTTCGTCGCCGGCCAGGCATCGGGCGCGACCGCCGCCGCGGCCGGGCTCGGCGGGCGCTGGTACGCCGCGGCGCCCTATCTGATGCCGCTGGACAACAACCCACCCGACGCCACCGCCATCATGGACGCCACCGGACTCAAGGCCTTCCAGCTGGCCTTCGTCCTCGCCCCCAACGGGGGCGGCTGCAGCCCGACTTGGGGCGGCACCGCACCCGTCTCGTCCGACACCGCGGTCGCCGCCGTCATCAACGCCGTCCGCGCCAAGGGCGGAGACGTCTCGGTGTCCGTCGGCGGCTACGGCGGCACCAAGCTCGGCCAGAACTGCTCCGACGCGGCCGCCACGGCCGCCGCGTACCAGCAGGTCATCACCAAGTACCAGCTCAAGGCCGTCGACTTCGACCTCGAAGAGCCGGAGTACGAGAACGCCACCGCCATCTCCCACGAGATCGGCGCCGCCAAGATCCTCCAGCAGAACAACCCGGGCCTGTACGTCTCGGTGACCACCGCCGGCACGGCCGACGGCACCGGCTGGTTCGGGAAGCAGATGCTCAACGAGGCCAAGACGCAGGGCTTTGTGCCCGACAACTTCTCGATCATGCCGTTCGACGGCGGGTTCAGCGGCGCCGCCGCCCAGACGAGCGCGCTGACCAACTTCAACTCCGTACTCCAGTCGACGTTCGGCTGGGACGCGGCGACCGCCTACGCCCACGAGGGCTTCTCCGGGATGAACGGCCGCAGCGACTCGGGTGAGTACTTCTCGCAGTCCGACTTCCAGACGGTGCTCGACTACGCGACGAGCCACGGCATGGCCCGCTTCACCTTCTGGTCCCTCAACCGGGACCGGCAGTGCACCCCGCCCGACAACAACGGCACGACGTCGGGAACGTGCAGCAGCGTTCCGCAGGCGGCCTGGGACTTCGCCAAGTACTCGGTGAAGTTCGCGGGCGCCACTCCGCCCTCGTCGGCCCCGCCGTCCTCCGCACCGCCCTCCTCGCCGGGCGGCGGCGCCTGCACCGTGGCGGCCTGGAGCGCGGGCGCGGTGTACACGCAGGGCAACGAGGTCTCCCACAACGGCCACAAGTGGAAGGCCAAGTGGTGGACCCAGAACGAGGAGCCCGGGACCACGGGGCAGTGGGGAGTCTGGCAGGATGAAGGCGCCTGCTGATCTCTCCCCGGCTCCGGCCCGCGCGCTGCACCGCGCGGCCGGAGCCTTTCCCGTCCTGCGGAGTGCCGATCTCGTTCTCCGGAGTGCCGAAAGTTTTTCCGGACCGGCGGCAACCCCGCTTCCCGCCGCACGTCGTCAGGGGTGAAGGCGCGAACACCGCGCCGCCTTGCCGACCGTGGAGAACCACAACGTGACCGTCCCCCAGCACAGCCCTGACCACCCCGCACACCGCCGCCTCACCCGCGCCGCGGCCGCGACCGGCCTGCTCATCGCCCTCGCCGGGCCAGCCCTGGCCGGTACGGCGTACGCCGACGGGCCGAGCGCCAAGCCCGTGCGCGCGGCAGCCGCCCCCGCCGAGCCGAGCGCCACGCCCTCCTCGTCGGTCAAGCGGCCGGGGCAGACGCGGCCGAGCGCCGCGCCGAGCGCCCCTTCCACTGGCACCCAGGAGAAGCAGCCCGCGGCGAGCCAGTCGCCCAGCACGGACCGCGAACCCCCCACGGCGCCCTCCGCCCCCGCCGTCTCGGACCAGAAAGAGCTGGCCCATACTGGTTCGTCCACGGCCAACACGGCGATGGGCCTCGGAGCCGGCGCGCTGGTCCTCGCGGGCGCCGGAACCCTCTACGCCGTCCGGCGGCGCCACCAGCACTGAGAGCCTGTGCCCGGTCCCCGCCCGGACCGGACCGCGGCACGGACTCCGAGACACCCACGGCCCCGCCCCGGCCAGGACGGGGCCCAGGGGGTGTCCGGTGGATCAGGGTCGGACACCCCTTCACCCGCGCACCCGAGGAACTGATGGAGTACACCGCCGTACGGCGCCCGGCCCGCCTCACCCCGCGCGGACTGCTTCCGCCCTGGTGGCGCAGACTGCTGCGCCGGGACCGCCCGGCGTCCGGCGACACGTACGCGGATCCGTACCCGGCGGGGCCGGGCGGCACCTACCGCGGCCCGTTCGGTGATCCGTACGGCCCGGGTACTTCGCGGCCGACCGTCAGCGAGCTCTACCACGCGCACCGCCTCAAGATGGTGCATCTCGCCGTCATGCTGGTGGACGACCGGGCGAGTGCCGAGGACGTCGTGCAGGACGCGTTCACCGCGCTGTACCGGCGCCACGGCGACCGGATCGACGAGATCGACAACGCCCTCGCCTATCTGCGCACCGCCGTCGTCAACGCCTCGCGCTCCGTGCTGCGCCGCCGGCGCACGGCCCGCGGCTACACCCCGCCGCACGAGCCCGACGCGCCCTCCGCGGAGGAACGGGTCGTCCTGGACGAGGAGCACCGCGAAGTGCTCGCCGCGCTGGGGCAGTTGACCGTACGCCGCCGCGAGGTGCTGGTGCTGCGGTACTGGAGCGACCTCACCGAGGCGGAGATAGCGCAGACCCTCGGCATCAGCCGGGGATCGGTGAAATCCATCGCGAGCCGGGCCCTGGACTCGCTGGAGAAAATCCTGGAAGGACGGGCATGAGCGGCCACTGGAGCGGGTCCGAGGCGCCCGAGCGCCCGGTCGAGACGCGGCTGCGCCGCGCGCTCGCCGCCCGCGCGGAGCAGATCACCCTCGCCGGTCTGCGGCCCGCCGACCCGCCGGGACCCCGGCTGCGCCGCACCCCGCTGGCCCGGCTGCGGCTGCGCCGGCTCGGTCTGCCGCTGGCCGGTCTCGCCACCGCCGCGGCCGTGGCCGTCGGCTACTTCACGCTGGCCCCCGGCCACGACGAGCAGCGCCCGCTGCCCGCAGGACCGCCGGGCCCGGTCGAGCCACCGCCGACGCCGGCCCCGTCCACGTCGCCCGGCCCGCGGCCCGCGCCGTCCGCCGAGCCTTCGAAGGCGTCCAGCGAGGTGTCGCCGCCACCCCCGCAGCCCCCGGCGGGCCCGGTGAATCGACTGCCGTCCCGCGCCGCCGGACCCCAGCGGTCCGCCCCGCCGTCGGCGCCGCCGGTCCGCTGAGGGCAGCGGGGATCAGGCCCCGCGTTCGCGGCTGCGGCTCCGCTGCCACAGCACCAGGGGCACCGCGCCCGCCAGCCCCAGCGCGCCCGGTGCGACGGCGGCCGCCCTGTTGATGCCGGGCTGGTCGAAGGTGCCGGGGACGGGCAGCGTCGCCCAGCGGGTGACCGGCCAGGCGATCACGAAGGCGCGGCCCACGGCCTCGCCGACGGGGACGAAACCCTGGTTCTTGTCATGCGAGTGGTAGCGGGAGTCGGCCGAGTTCTGCCGGTGGTCGCCCATCACCCAGAGCTTTCCCTTGGGCACGGTCACCTTGAACTGGCCGCCCGCCTCGTCGGCGCTGCACGCCGTGTTCCCGGGGAAGACGTATGGCTCGGTGAGCGCCTTGCCGTTGACCGTCAGCGGGCCGGTGCCCCGGCACTCCACGGTGTCGCCCCCGACCCCGACGACCCGCTTGATCAGGTCGTGTTCGTTCGCCGCCGGCATCAGCCCGACGAACGAGAGGGCCCGCTGGATGACGTTCGGGTTCGAACTCGACTCTCCCCGCAGCCAGTTGTCGGGATCGTGGAAGACGATGACCTCGCCGCGGCCGGGCTCCGAGCCGAACCACGGCGTCAGCTTGTCGACCAGCACCCGGTCGCCGGGCTGGAGGGTGTTCTGCATGGAGTCGGAGGGGATGGAGAACGCCTGCACCAGGAACGTCTTGATGAGCAGCGCGAGTACCAGCGCGACACCGATGAGGATCGGCAGTTCCTTCCAGAAGGAGCGCTGCTTTCCGGGCCGCCGGCCGTGCTGGCCGTCCGGCTCGTCACCGTCGGTCTGAGGGCTTCCGCCCGCGCCGACCGTTGAATTCCCCACGCCCGCTCCTTTGTTCGCACCGCGGTCCGCGCGCCGAATGGCGCGGATCCACCAGGTTGTGAACGAACGGTAGTTCCGGGCGGGTCCGTTCACCGTCGGCTCCGAGGGGTGTCCGGTCGCTTTCCTGCATCCGAAGGACGCGGTAGCACGCATAAGCCCCCGCCGCCCCGCACCACGGGGGTGCGGGGGACAGGGGCTCGGCGGTTTTGCCGCGGCCGGGTCAGGAGGCGGGCACGGGGCCCTGCATGTGCTGACTGATCCACTGGATGAGCCCGCCGGTGGCCATGTTCGGCACATACGTCTTGGCGTTGTGGTCGCCGCCCTGGATGACGCTGAGCTTCGTCTTGACCGGGCCCTTCGTGTACTTCGCCACGAAGTCCTCGATCTTCGGCTTGGCCTGCGCGTCGGAGCCCGCGGTGCCGACCTGGAAGGCCAGATAGACGTCCGGGCTCTTCGCGTCGATCAGCTTCTGGGCGAGCAGCTTGGGGTTGTTCTCCGCCTTCTCCTTGTCGTGCCCGGCCCACAGTCGGGAGTCGGGGACGATGTCGGGACCGGAGGCGATGACGGCCTTGAACTGGTCGGGCTTCTGCAGCACGCTCTTCAGGCCCGCGAAGCCGCCCGTGGAGGAGCCCATGAAGGCCCAGCCGTCACGGGACTTGACCGTACGGAAGTTGGCCTTTATCAGGTCGGGGACGTCCTCGGTCAGCCAGGTGCCCATCTTCGGCTGGCCCGGGATGTCACTGGCGTCCCAGTACAGACCGCCCTTGTCCGGATGGGGGTTGAGGACCGGCATCGCCAGGATGAACGGAAGGCTCTTGCCCTCCGTGGACCACTGGGAGATGCTCGCCTCCAGCTTGAGGTCCGTGCCCATCCAGTAGTTGGTCGGGTATCCGGCGCCGCCGGGCAGCGCGATCATGACGGGGAAGCCGCTCTTGGCGTACTTCGGGTCCTTGTACTCCGGCGGGACCCAGACCCAGACCTTGCCCGTGAAGCCGGACTTCTTGCCCTCGAGGGTCGTCACGGCGATCTTGGTGTCGTTCTCGGGAACCGTGCCGGCGACGGTGAACTTGGCCTCCGGGCCGGTCGGCATGAGCACCTTGGAGTCGGCCGGCTGCCCTGCGCCGCCGCCCTTGCCGCCGTCGCCGCCGCCGCTCTGCCCGAAGCTGATCGCGTCACCCTTGTCCGACAGGACGCCGAAGTAGTTGAGGGCGGGCCACGCGATCAGGCCGAGCACGACGACGGCGACCACGCCGAGTATCCAGCGCTTGGCGCGGCTGGCCCGGCGGTGGCCCCGAGACTGATAGGCCCCGTGTCGGGGGTTGGTCATTGCGTTCGCTCCGGATCCGTTCTGTGGCCCAAGGGCATGCCTGTTCGTTCCATCAGTCGTGATGGTCAGCAAGGACCAAAGGGTTCCGGATTAATCTTACAAATCTTGGAAAAGTGACCGATCCGTCAGCGGCGACCGCGGAGCGTGCCGGTCATGGCCGGATCCGGGGAGCGTGTTCGCCGCCCTCAGGGGCGCACGCACCGTACCTCCACCCGCACATCAAGGTACCGCCCGGCCATCCCGCGCGATGCCGTCACCCCGAACCGGGTCCGGTCGATACGGGTCGTGGCGCGGGCGGTGAACGCCCCCGCGGACGAGGCAGAGTTCTCGATCGCGAGGGTCACCGGCTGGGTGACCCCGCACACCGTGAGCGTGCCGGTGAGGGCCGTGCCGTCCAGGCGGTCGGCGGTGTACGTCATGACGGGGTGGCGGGCGGTGTCCAGGAAGCGGGCCGAGCGTACGGCGGTGTCCCGCTGGCGGCTGCCGGTGCGGAAGCTCGCCGGGTCGACCTCGGCGCGCACGCTCGACGCGGTGAGCGGCTCGACGATGTCGACGGTCCCGCTCCGGATCGCGAAGCTCCCGTGAACCGGGAGGAGCCCGAACACATGCCGGGTCGTGAACGTCACGGTCGAGCCGGCCGGGTCGATCTCGTAGCGGCCGAGTCCGGGGGCCGCCGTTGTCCTGTCCTGGTTCGTTTCCATAGGCCGATTCCACGCCGCCGGAACCGCGCGCGAAAGGGCGGGCGGTCGGGACCGGAGGCGACGAAGGGAGGGCCGCGCGTGGCGGCATGCGACTTTCGTAGGTTCCGCCCCGGCCGAAAGTCCGCTGCCAGGTCCGGGCGAGCGGGGGATGACCTACCGTGAGCGGCATGAGTGACGGACCGTGGCACCGTCGGCACCCGATCGCCGTGGATACGGCGATCGCCGTCTGCTTCGCCCTGCTGGACAGCGGCATGACGCTGCTCGGCGCGACCTGGTGGCCCGAGCGGCCCGGCGGCCTCGCCTGGGCGATGCTGGGTGTGCAGGCGCTCGCCTGCCTCTCGCTGGCGGCCCGCCGCCGCGCGCCCCTGACCGTGGTCGCGGTCCTCGGCGCGTTCACGCTCGCCGTAACACTGCTCATCTCACCCGCGCACGCACTGACGCCCGCGCACCCCGGCAACGTATGGGCACCCTTCTCGACCGCGCTCGCGGCGTACGGCCCGGTCTGCTACGGAAAGAACGCCTGGAACCGCCGGGCGGCGTACCTCGTGCTCGGCGTCTTCACCCTCGTCGTCGCCCGGGCCTGGCAGCCGTCGGTCACCGTCATCAGCATCGGCCTGCTGCGCACGGCGGTCGGGCCGCTGCTCGCCCTGTACTTCGACGCGCGCCGGCGGCTGGTGTGCGCGCTGACCGAACGGGCCGAACGGGCCGAACGGGAGCGGCACCTGCTCGCCGAACGCGCCCGCGCCGAGGAACGCACCCGGCTGGCCGGCGAGATGCACGACGTGGTGACACACCGGGTGAGCCTGATGGTGCTCCAGGCCGGCGCGCTGCGCGTCACCGCGCCCGACGCGGCGACCCGGCGGGCGGCGGAGGAACTGCGGGCGGCCGGCTGCCAGGCGCTGGAGGAGCTCAGGGACCTGATCGGCATTCTGCGTACGGCACCGGAAGGGGACCGGACGCCCTCGGTCGCGGGGTTCGCCGCGCTGGTCGCCGAGTCGACGGCGGTGGGCGTTCCCGCCGAGCTGGTCGAGCGCGGCGACCCCTCGCTCGCCTCGCCCCTGGTCGGCCGCACCGCGTACCGCATCGTCCGGGAGGCGCTGACGAACGTCCGCAAGCACGCGCCCGGTGCGCGGGTCACCGTACGGATCGAGTACGACGAGGCGCGGGTACGCGTCGTCGTGAGCAACACGCGCCCCACCGCGGGGCCCAACAGCGAGCTGGCGCGGACCGGTTCGGGCCTGGGCATCGAGGGTCTGCGCCGGCGCATCGAGCTCGTGCACGGCACCCTGCGCGCCGCGGGGGACCCGGACGGCGGGTTCCGCGTCGAGGCCGTGCTGCCCGCCTATGTACCGACAGCGGAACCGGTGGTGTGAGGCCTGTGGTCCGAGTAGTGGTGGTGGACGACGAGCCGATGGTGTGCGGGTTCCTGCGCACGATCCTCGGTACCGCCGGCGACATCGAGGTCGTCGCCGAGGCGCACGACGGGGCCGCGGGCGTGCGGGCGGTGCTGCGCCACCGGCCCGACGTCGTGCTGATGGACCTGCGCATGCCGGGCATGGACGGGATCGCCGCTATCGAGCGGTTGGGCGAGCGCTCCGACGCGCCGCCCGTCGTGGTGCTCACGACCTTCGACGCCGACCAGTACGTCCTGCGCGCCCTGCGGGCCGGGGCCACGGGGTTCCTGGTGAAGTCCACACCGCCGGAGGACCTCATCGGCCTGGTCCGGGTCGCCGCCGAGGGCCACACCGTCCTTTCGCCCGCCGCGGCCCGCCGGCTGATCGCCGCCTCGACCGACAGCCTGTCCGCCCGCGACCGTGCGCGGGACCTCGTCGGCCGGCTCACCGAGCGGGAGGTCGAGGTGCTTGCCGGTCTGGGGGAGGGGCTCTCCAACGCGCAGATCGCGGCCCGGCTGTATCTGTCCGAGGCCACCGTCAAGGGCTATGTGTCGCGGATGCTCGACAAGCTGGAATGCGCCAACCGTACCCAGGCCGGACTGCTCGCCCACGACGCCGGCGTGGTCGCGCCGTAGAAGTCCCTTTCAGGTCAAGGGAGTTGGGGCTCGCGCCGATGGAGTGGCGGGGCGATGCCGTCCCCGGCGGGTGGCGCGTGGCCGGACACGCCGTGGCAATGCCGGGCTGGGCGGCGACGGCGACGGATGCTTGATTCTGCTCGGTTGATGGGAGCCATTGACAAGAACAAGCATCAGTACTGCACTGGCTGATGCCCTCCGGCAGGCTCGTACCGGAGGGATCGGCACCTTCCCTGCCCTCGAACGCACCCCGCCCGGGCCACAACCGGCCGGGCCAGGAAGGAATCTGTCGTGCCGTCACTTCCCACCCGCCGCCGGAGGATCGCCGCCCTGCTCGCCGCGCTCCTGGCGCTCCCGCTGACCGCGACCGGGGCCCTCGCCGCCTCCGGCACGCCCGCGGCCCCCGCCCGGAGCGCGCCCCTGGCCACCACCCCGCCGATGGGCTGGAACAACTGGGCGCACTACATGTGCGACATCAGCGAACAGACCGTCGTGCACAACGCCGACGCCCTGGTCTCCACCGGCCTCGCCGCCAAGGGCTACCGGACGCTGACCGTGGACGACTGCTGGATGAGCAAGAGCCGGGACAGCGCGGGCACGCTCGTCGCGGACCCGGTCCGCTTCCCGCACGGCATGGCCTGGCTCGGCTCGTACCTGCACGCGCGGGGCCTGAAGTTCGGCATCTACGAGGACTCGGGCTACGCCACCTGCGAGGGCTATCCCGGCAGCGGCCGCCCCCAGGGCGGCGGCGCCGACCACTTCGCGCAGGACGCCGCCACCTTCGCGTCCTGGGGCGTGGACTACCTCAAGCTGGACGGCTGCAACGTGTACGTCGCGCCCGGCGAGACCCAGGAGCAGGCGTACCGCCAGGCCTACGCGGCCGCGGCCACGGCCCTGCGGGACACCGGGCGGGACATCGTCTACTCCGAATCGGCCCCCGCCTACTTCCAGAACGGCGAATGGGGCACCCCGGACTGGTTCTCGGCGCTCTCCTGGGTGGGGCAGTACGGGCAGCTCTGGCGCGAGGGCTGGGACATCGCCACGTACGACGCCCAGAAACCCGGCGCGAGCCGCTGGGCGAGCGTGCTGTCCAACTACGGCTACAACCGCTGGCTCAGCCGCTACGGCGGGCCCGGCAACTGGAACGACCCCGACTTCCTGCTCGCCGGCGACCCGGGCCTGACCGCCGAGGAATCGCGCAGCCAGGTGGCGCTCTGGTCGATGATGGCCGCTCCGATGATCCTCTCCTCCGACGTGGCCGCCCTCAGCCCGGCCGGGCTCTTGGCACTGGGCAACTCCGGCCTCGTCGCGATCGACCAGGACAGCCTCGGACGGCAGGCCGGTGTGGTCGCCACCGACGGCACCACCGATGTCCTGGCCCGCCCGCTGGCGGGCGGGGACCGGGCCGTCGCCGTGCTCAACCGCTCCTCGTCGGCGCGGAGCGTCTCCACCTCCCTCGCCTCGATCGGCCTGCCCGGCTGCACGGTGCGGGCCAAGGACCTGTGGAGCGGGGCGAGTTCGACCACCTCGTCCGCGCTGACCGCGACCGTGCCCGCGCACGGCACCGCGATCTGGCGGCTCACCCCGGGCGGCGGCTGCGCACCCGCCGTACCCACCGGACAGGTCACCGGCAACGGCGCCAACTGCATGGACGTGTCCCACAGCGGCACCGCGGACGGCACACCGGTGATCCTCTTTCCCTGCACCGGCAACGCCAACCAGCGCTGGACCCTGGGCGCCGGCGACACCGTACGGGCGCTCGGCAAGTGCCTGACCGCGAGCGGGAGCGACGCGGGCAGCGCCGCCACCCTCTCGGCGTGCACCGGCGCCGACGCCCAGCGGTGGTTCACCGACCAGGACGGCACGCTGGTCAACGCCGATTCCGGGCTCTGCCTCGATGTGTACGGCGGCGGCACGGCGAGCGGCACCAGGCTCGACACCTGGACCTGCGGCAGTCATCAGTCCAACCAGACCTGGGCGCTGCCCGTGTGACGGACGGAATCAGTCCGTAGGGGCGAGCTCCTGTCGCACGCTGATCGCATCGAGGCGGATCGTGAACGCCGCGGTGTCCTCGGCGCCCAGCGACAGGAGCTTCTCCTTGTCCGCGCCCACGTTCACCTCGACCCGGAAGGCGACGACGTAGAGGTGCCCGACCGTCTCCTCGTCCTGGAGCGCGAAGAGGAGGTTGCAGGTGTATCGGGTGCCGTTGGCGGCGTCGTGGAAGGCGAGGTGTGCGGCGCCCTCCTGCTCGCCGAGGCCGAGGAAGACCCGGGCCAGCGCGGCGTCGGTCTTCTCCCAGAAGGCCGGATTCCCGAACGGCTCGACCAGCGCCTGGCGCACGGCCTGCTTCAGCGTGAGGACCAGAACCTGGACGGGCGCGGTCTCCTGGAGGCCGAAACCGGGGATGATCTTGACGACCGTGCTGTCCGGCAGGCCGCGGGCGGCCGAGCGTACGGCCGCGAAGTCGAAGTCCGCGGCCGCCGGCGCGATCGCCTCCTGGAGCACCGCCTCGGCGGCCCGCGCCCGGTCCCGCGCGTCCGGGCCGACTTCTACGACCGTCCTGAAGGCGGCCCTTGTGCTGGTGGCCCGGTCAACCATGGCTGCTCCCGCGGAGATTGGAGGTGATCACATGCAGACGCGCCAGTATGCACAAGGCGCCCCGGGACGGCAGCGCGGTCTCACATTCCGTACGGAGGGCGTCCGGCCCTGGCCGCCTTCGTGCCGGGCGTCACCGACTGTGACCGGTCGTACCTCTCTGACCTGCGTGGACCACGGAAAGTGAGGCCCGTCACTTCGGGTGATTTTTTCGGCATGTTCCCCGCATGCCGGGGCAGGGGCCGAGATGGCCTTGTCCCACACCGCATCGGAGGATCCGAACCATGCCCGAGCTTTTCATCGACGGCCAATGGCACGCCGCCGTCGACGGGCGGACCCGTGAGATCCGGTGTCCCGCCGACGGCACCCTGGTCGCCACCGTTGACGAGGCGGGTCCCAAGGACACCGCCGCCGCCATCGCCGCCGCCCGCGCGGCCTTCGACCACGGCCCCTGGCCGAGGACCGCGCCGGCCGAGCGCGGCGCACTCCTGCTGCGCGTCGCCGAGCTGCTCGTACGCGACAAGGAGCAGCTCGCCCGCGCCGAGTCCCTCGACACCGGCAAGCGGCTCGTCGAGTCCCGCTACGACATGGACGACATCGCCAACTGCTTCCGCTACTTCGGCACGCTCGTCACCGCGCAGGGCGCCGGCCGCGTCGTGGACACCGGGAACCCGGTGGTCGACAGCCGCGTCGTGCAGGAGCCGGTGGGCGTCTGCGGGCTGATCACGCCGTGGAACTACCCGCTGCTCCAGACCGCCTGGAAGGTCGCCCCGGCGATCGGCGCGGGCAACACCTTCGTACTGAAGCCCAGCGAGCTCACCCCGCACACCGCCGTCCACCTCATGAAGCTCCTCCAGGAGGCGGGGCTGCCGGCGGGCGTCGCCAACCTCGTGCTCGGCGCGGGCCCCGAGGCGGGCGCGCCGCTCGCCGAGCACCCGGACGTCGACCTCGTCTCCTTCACCGGCGGTCTCGTGACCGGCCGCCGCATCATGGCCGCCGCCGCGCCCACCGTGAAGAAGACCGCGCTCGAACTCGGCGGCAAGAACCCGAACATCGTCTTCGCCGACGCGGGCAAGGACGAGGCGAGCTTCGACACCGCCGTGGACATGGCGCTCACCGCCGTGTTCCTGCACTCCGGGCAGGTCTGCTCGGCCGGCACCCGGCTCCTGGTCGAGGACGCGCTGCACGACCGGTTCGTGGACGAACTGGTGCGCCGCGCCCGCCGGATCAGGCTCGGCGGGCCCTTCGACGAGCGGGCCGAGACCGGACCGCTGATCTCCGCCGCCCACCGCGACAAGGTCGAGGCGTACGTCGCCGCCGGAATCGCGGAGGGCGCCGTGCTGCGCTGCGGCGGCGAGCGCCCCGAGGACCCGGCGCTCGCGTTCGGCCACTACTACCCGCCGACCGTCCTCGACGAATGCCGGGCCGACATGAGCGTGGTGCGGGACGAGTCCTTCGGGCCGGTCCTCACCGTCGAGCGCTTCACCGACGAGGACCAGGCGGTGCGCCTGGCCAACGACACGGTCTACGGCCTGGCCGGCGCGGTGTGGACCACCGACGAGGCCAGGGCGCGGCGCGTCGCGGCCCGGCTGCGGCTCGGCACCGTATGGATCAACGACTTCCACCCGTACGTCCCGCAGGCCGAGTGGGGCGGCTACAAGCAGTCCGGCACGGGGCGTGAGCTCGGGCCCGCGGGCCTGGCCGAGTACCAGGAGACGAAGCACATCTGGCGCAACACCGCCCCCGAACCCCAGCGGTGGTTCGAGGGCTGACCCGCTGAGCCCGGCCGGTCCTCCCCCCCCGGACTGGCCGGCCACCGCCCCATGCCTCCTCCTGTTCCCTGCCTACTTGGAGTCTGGTCATGAGCATGACCAAAGATGACGCCGAACTCCGGGAGTTCGGCTACAGACCCGAACTCAAACGCACGCTCGGCAACTTCCACACCTTCGCCGCCGGCATCAGCTACATCTCGATCCTCACCGGCACCTTCCAGCTGTTCTACTTCGGCTTCGGCTTCGGCGGACCCGCCTACTGGTGGTCCTGGCCGCTCGTCTTCGTCGGCCAGCTGATGGTCGCCCTGTGCTTCGCCGAACTCGCCGCCCGCTACCCGGTGGCAGGGTCGGTCTACAACTGGGCCAAGAAGCTCGGCGGCCCGCACATCGGATGGCTGGCCGGCTGGATGATGCTGGTCGCATCGATCGTGTCGATCGCCGCCGTGGCCCTCGCCTACCAGGCGACGCTGCCGCAGATCTCGAAGGCGTTCCAGATCGTCGGCGACGGCACCGGCACCTACGACGTCGCCACCAACGCGGTGATCCTCGCCGCGGTGCTGATCCTGTTCACCACCCTGGTCAACGCGTTCGGCGTCAAGCTGATGGCCCGCATCAACACGGCGGGCGTCTTCCTCGAACTCGTCGCCACCGTCGTCCTGATCGTGCTGTTCGCCGTGCACGTGGTGCGCGGCCCCAGTGTCGTGCTCGACACCCACGGCCACGGCAGCGGCGGCAGCTTCGGCTACATGGGCGCCTTCCTCACCGCGGCGCTCGCCTCCGCCTACGTGATGTACGGCTTCGACACGGCCGCCTCCCTCGGTGAGGAGTCCGTCGACCCGTCCCGCAACGCGCCCCGCGCGATCCTGCGGGCGCTGGTCGCCTCGTTCGTCCTTGGCGGCCTGATCCTGATCCTGGCGCTGATGAGCGTCAGCAGCCTCGACGGCAAGGGCATCACCACCGACGGACTCCAGTACGTCGTGCTCGACGTGCTGGGAGACACCGGCGGCAAGCTGATGCTCTGGTGCGTCCTGATCGCCGTCACCGTGTGCGCGCTCGCCGTGCACACCGCCGCCATCCGCCTCGCGTTCGCGATGTCCCGGGACAACAACCTGCCCGCCGCGTCCCTGATGGCGAAGGTCAGCCCGCGCTTCAAGACTCCGGTGCTGCCCGCCGTCGTCGTCGGCGTACTCGCCCTGGTGATCCTGCTGGTGAACATCCGCCAGCCGCAGATCTTCTCGGTGGTCACCAGCATCGGCATCATCATGATCTACGTCGCCTACCTGCTGGTCACCGGGCCGATGCTGATCGCCCGGCTGCGCGGCAAGTGGACCCCGGCCGGCGACGGCAAGTTCTCGCTCGGCCGCTGGGGCCTGCCGGTGAACATCGTCGGCGTGGTGTGGGGCGGCTTCATGACCGTCAACCTCGCCTGGCCGCGCGCCGAGGTCTACAACGCCACCGCCCCCTACCACTGGTACCTGCGCTGGGGCGCCTTCCTCTTCGTCGGGGCCGTCCTGCTCGGCGGCTTCGCCTACTACTGGTTCGTCCAGCGCCACCGCACCGGGGTGCTCGCGAGCCATGCCGCAACGGAAACCGAAAGTGAGTCGGAGCCCCATGTCCACACAGCCCACTGAATCCCCCGTACGCACCGAGGAGTTCGACTACGTCGTGGTCGGCGGCGGCACAGCGGGCAACGTGGTCGCGGCCCGGCTCAGCGAGGACCCCTCGGTGACGGTGTGCGTCCTGGAGGCCGGACCCTCCGACGTCGGCGACGACAACGTCCTCCAACTCGACCGCTGGATGGGCCTGCTGGAGTCCGGCTACGACTGGGACTACCCCGTCGAGCCGCAGTCGCACGGCAACAGCTTCATGCGGCACGCCCGCGCCAAGGTGCTCGGCGGCTGCTCCTCGCACAACTCGTGCATCGCCTTCTGGGCGCCCGCCGAGGACCTCAACGCCTGGGAAGCGGCGGGCTGTTCGGGCTGGAGCGCCGCCGACATCTTCCCGCTCTACCGGCGCCTGGAGACCAACGACGCCCCCGGCGACCACCACGGCCGCAGCGGCCCGGTCAAGATACGCAACGTCAAGTCGGCCGACCCGTGCGGCGCGGCCCTGCTTGAGGCCTGTGCCCAACAGGGCATCCCCACCACGCAGTTCAACGACGGCAGGACCGTGATCCGGGGCGCCAACTGGTTCCAGATCAACTCCGACGAGAACAACATCCGCCAGTCGTCCTCGGTGGCCTACCTCCACCCCGTGATGGACAAGCGCCCCAACCTCGTCGTACGCACCGGAGTCCGCGCCAAGAAGCTCCTGATCGACGCCGACCGCCGCTGCACCGGCGCCGAGTACCTCGACCCGGACCTGATCCACACCCGCACGGTCACCGCGCGGCGCGAGGTCATCGTCTCCTGCGGCTCGATCGACACCCCCAAGCTGCTCATGCTGTCCGGCATCGGACCGGCGGCCCATCTGCGCGAGGTGGGCGTGGACGTCCTCGTGGACGCCCCCGGCGTCGGCGAGAACCTCCAGGACCACCCCGAGGGCGTCATCATGTGGGAGGCCAAGCAGCCCATGACGACCGCCTCCACGCAGTGGTGGGAGATCGGCATCTTCGCGGACACCGAACCCGGCCTGGCGCGACCGGACTTGATGTTCCACTACGGCCAGGTGCCGTTCGACATGAACACCGCCCGGTACGGCTACCCGACCACCGAGAACGCCTTCTGCCTCACCCCCAACGTGACCCGGGCCAAGTCGCGCGGAACGGTGCGCCTGCGCACCCGCGACTACCGGGACAAGCCGATGGTCGACCCCCGCTACTTCACGCACGAGCACGACGAGCGGGTCATGACGTACGGCCTGAAGCTGGCCCGCGAGATCGCGGCGCAGCCCGCGCTGAGCGGCTGGGCGGGCGCCGAACTGGCCCCTGGCCCGGACGTGCGGACCGACGACGAACTGCTCGACTACATCCGCAAGACCCACAACACCGTCTACCACCCGGCCTGCACGGTGAAGATGGGCGCCGACGACGACCCGATGGCACCGCTGGACGCCCGGCTGCGCGTCAAGGGCATCGACGGGCTGCGGGTCTGCGACGGCTCGGTCATGCCGGAGCTGGTGACGGTCAACCCGTGCATCACCACGATGGCGATCGGCGAGAAGTGCGCCGACCTGCTGAAGGCCGACGCCCGCTGATTCCCGGCGGCCGGTTCCGGGCCCCTGACCGAGGGGCCTGGAACCGGTTCCAAGCGGGCGTGTGGAGGCGCCCTGAAGGGGCGCGGGGCTGTGACACCGTGCGGCTCCGCCGCGATGGGGGTCCCCCCTGTTCGAGCAGAGCCGAGAACTTGGGGGAGCGACCAGCCTCCCCCAAGCTCTCAACCTCGTTCGAGCAGGGGGGACCCCCATCGGCCCGCAGTCGAATACCCGCACCCCCAGCGGAGCGCCTACGCCGGGGGAAGCAGCGGCCCGCAGTCCCACTGCTGGAAGATGAGCCGGGTCTCCACCCGGGCGACCTCGGGCCGCGAGGTGAACTCGTCCAGGACGAGCCGCTGGAGATCCGCGGTGTCCGCGACGGTCACATGCACCAGATAGTCGTCGGGACCGGTCAGATGGAACAGCGCCCGGGACTCCGGCAGCGCCCTGACCCGCTCCACGAACGGACCGATCAGATCACGCCGGTGCGGACGCACCTGCACGGACAGCAGCGCCTGGAGCCCCCGGCCCAGTTTCGCCGGATCGACGCGCAGCTGATAACCCAGGATCACCCCGGTGCGGCGCAGCCGCGCCACCCGGTCCAGGCAGGTCGAGGGCGCCACACCGACCTCGGCGGCGAGATCGCGGTAGGTCGTGCGGGCGTCGTTCTGCAGAAGGCGCAGAATGTGCAGATCCACCGGGTCCAGTACGACGGATTCAGCCATGGCCCGAACGTAACACGGGGTGCGGCTCCGGGGGCCCGGCGACTGTTCACAGTGGCCGCATGGACGCCGACACCACCACCGCCGCCAGCTCCGTGGACACCCTGGCCGTGCACGCGGGCCGCGAAGGCCTCGCAGCCCTCGGCCTGCACGCCCCGCCCATCGACCTGTCCACCACCTACCCCTCGTACGACAGCAGGGCCGAGGCCGCCAGGATCGACGCCTTCGCCGCCACCGGTGAGGCCCCCGAGGGCCCGCCGGTCTACGGCCGGCTCGGGAACCCGACCGTCGCCCGCTTCGAGACCGCGCTGGCCCGCCTGGAGGACACCGAGGCGGCCGTCGCCTTCGCCAGCGGAATGGCGGCCCTGTCCGCCGTCCTGCTCGCCCAGCACGCCACCGGCCTGCGCCACGTCGTCGCCGTACGCCCCCTCTACGGGTGCAGCGACCACCTGCTGACCGCCGGGCTCCTCGGCAGCGAGGTCACCTGGGCCGACCCGGCGGACGTCGCGGACGCGATCCGCCCCGACACCGCCCTCGTCATGGTGGAGAGCCCGGCCAATCCGACCCTGGCGGAAGTGGACCTGGCGGCGCTCGCGGACGCGTGCGGAACGGTGCCGCTGCTCGTCGACAACACCTTCGCCACCCCGGTCCTGCAACGCCCGGCCCACAGCGGAGCCCGCCTCGTGCTGCACAGCGCGACCAAATACCTCGGCGGGCACGGGGACGTCCTGGGCGGCGTCGTCGCCTGCGACGAGGCCTTCGCCCGCAGGCTGCGCCAGATCCGCTTCGCCACGGGCGGCGTCCTGCACCCGCTCGCCGGATATCTGCTGCTGCGCGGTCTCGCGACCCTGCCGGTGCGGGTGCGCGCCGCGTCGGCGACCGCCGCCGCACTCGCGGCGCGCCTCGCCGCCGACCCCCGCGTGCGGCGCGTCCACTACCCGAAGCTGGGCGGCGCCATGGTGGCCTTCGAGTCGCTCACCGACCCGCACGAGGTGATCGCCCGGGTGCGCCTGATCACTCCGGCGGTCAGCCTCGGCAGCGTCGACAGCCTCATCCAGCACCCCGCCTCCATCAGCCACCGCATCGTGCCGGCGGACGACCGGGCCTCGGCCGGGGTCAGCGAGCGGCTGCTGCGGATGTCGGTCGGCCTGGAGGACGCCGAGGACCTGTGGCGCGACCTGGACCAGGCGCTCGGTGACGCCGAGCCGGTCCGGTCAACTCGGGCCAGGCAGAACGGAGTTGAGCCGGTGGGCCTGTTCGCGCAGGCGCGGTTCGCCGACGCCTGACCGGCCGGACGGGTCTTCGCGGTGCCGGATCTTTGCGGGGCTGGTGTTCGCGGTGTCGATCAGGCGTCGGGCCGGTCTTCCCGGGGCTGGTCCCGCCTCAACGCGACGTCTTGTTCCGGGTGAACTCGTCCTTGCCGAACCCGTCCCAGCTGACCACCAGCTCGGCGCCGGTCAGCCTGGCCGTGCCCGTGGTGCGATTCGTGTTGCCGTCCGGGCATGTGAGGTGCAGCGTCGCCGTATCGGCGGCGCTGTTCGCCGTGCCGTTGCACAGGTGCTCGCCGAGTACGGACGCGTTCTTGCCCTTGATGACGAGGGCGACCGGCTTGCCCTGGGTGACGGCGACCCAGTCGCCGTCGATACCACCGGCCGCACCGGCCGCACTGCCGGAGGTGCTGCCGTCCTTGACGCCGGCCGTTCCGGCGGAGCCCGATCCGCTCGGGCCCGTTCCGGCGGGCGTCCCGGCCGCCGTACTGCTTCCTGTTCCCGCGCCTGACGCAGCCGGCGCCTTGCCGGACGTCTTGTCCGAGCCGCTGCTGCTGCAGCCCGAGGCGAGGAGGACGGCGGCGAGCCCCACGGAGGCGAGGCCGGTGGTACGCAAGAACCTGTGCACTGCTGATCGTCCCCCTGCGAAGCGTCTTCCGGACCCGTCAAGCTACCAGCCGGGACCGGCGCGGACCCTCGACTCGGGATTCTTCAACCCCGCCCGCCGACTCGCGCCCATCACCGTCGACTTGGCTCACCCGGTACGGTGTGCGCGCCCCGCCCTCAGTCGGCCAGGGTGATCCGGACGGCCACCGTGCCGCTCGTCCCGCGCCGCAGCCGGCTGCCGAGCAGGGTGAGCCGGCCGAGCACGCCGTACTTGCGGCGCAGCAGCGCGCGGCACGCGTCGGTGGCCGCCGCGTCGCAGATCACGGCGGTGGCGGGGCGCTGCTCGCCCGTGGGGTTGCCGCGCACGTCGCAGGGCCCCACCAGCACGTCGGACCGGTTGCGGATGCGCTTGACCTTCCAGGAGTCGGCGACCGTCCAGATCGCGAGGGCGTCGCCGTCACGCACGACCCACACCGGCGTGGCCACGGCGGTGCCGTCCTTCTTGTAGGTCGTGACCAGCAGGTACTTTCCGGCGCCGAGCCGGTCCAGCACATCGGCGTTCACGCGGCCGTCCTTGGGTCGAAACGAGAGGTGGAAGGCCCTTTGTAGCAGGTGACTGGTCACTGGTGGCCCCGCCGCACACCGCGCACCGCGAAACGGGTCGCGCTCAGAACGTCCCGGCCAGATTGCGCAGGTACAGGGCGACGACGGCGACGAGGCCGAGGATGACCACCCAGGAGCCGAGACCGGTGTGCCGTCCCGTGCGGCCCGCCCCCCTGGGCCGTCCCGCTGCCTGGGCCCGCCGCGGCCTGCTCGCCTTCTTCGGTCTGCGCGGACGCGCGGTGCTCCGGGGTGCCGCGCCCGCCGCGGTGTCGGCCAGCAACCGGCGGCAGACGGTGGCGAGTTCACTCGTGCCGAGGGTGAGGCTGGCCACCGTCTCCGAGCGGGCCGGTGCGGTGGTGCCACCGTCGAGGATGCGGCCCGCGCGAAGCAGCACCTGGTCCTGGCCGCCGGTGGGGGAGAGGCTGATCCAGCGTTCGACGTGCGCCCCGCGAATGACCACGCTGCCGGACCGCTCCCGGTACACGGTGTGCTCCCGCCACAGCAGCCCGGCCAACTCCCGTGCGGTGTCCCGCAGTTGCGCGCTCACGCTTCCCCCATCGTCCCCGGCCCTTCGAACAGGCATCGCACTCTAGCGCCGGACGGGGAGGCTTGCGAACCGGGCCGTTCTCACCCCGCCGGTTCAACCTCCAGGTAGTGGTGACGGCGCGGTCCGCGGTACTCCAGTGCCAGCCACCCGAGCCGCCGCAGTACGCCGGCACAGCGCTGGAGCGACTCGTTCGCCGTGTATTCGGCGCCGCTGCCGGGCGGCCCGAGCCATTCGACGCGGGCGACCGAGGCCCGGTCGGTGGTGCTGACGCGGTAGCCGGTCGCGCAGCGCCGGCCCTCGGCGTCGACGGCCGACGCCTCGATCCCCGCGGCCTCCAGGCTGAGGGCGATGGCCCGCACCGGCTGGAGCCGTTCCCACCGCGCCGGCCCCGAGGCGCCCGGGCCGTCCATGACGCGGCGGATGTGCAGCAGCCCCTCGAAGGCGGTGCGCACGGCGGCATCCCGGCCCGCCCCGGGCGGAACGGGCCCGTCCCCCGTGGCCGCCTCGAACGGTCCAGTCATCACCGGACACCTCCCGCCGTGCTCACCCGCCACCGGGTCTCATCGCCCGAACCCCCATGAACCGTACGGTAGTTGAGCTCACCGGCCGCCGGAGACCCGCAGGACGGCGCCGGTGGTGTACGAGGCGTCGGGCGAGAGCAGCCACGCGACGGCGGCGGCGATCTCGGACGCCTCTCCGGGGCGGCCCAGCGGGATGCTGCCGGCCGCCCGCGCCGGGCGGTCCGGGTCGCCCATGGTGGCGTGCATGTCGGTGTCGATGAGGCCGGGGGCGACGGCGTTGACCCGGATGCGGTCCTGGCCGAGCTCCTTGGAAAGACCGATGGTCAGGGCGTCGGTCGCCGCCTTGGACGCGGCGTAGTGGACATAGTCCCCGGGGCTGCCGAGGGTGGCCGCGGCGGAGGAGATGTTGACGATGGCGCCGCCGCCGAGCGCGGCCATGTCGCGGGCGGCCCGCCGGCAGCAGAGCAGATAGCCGAGGAGGTTCACGTCCACCACCCGCCGCAGGTCCTCGGTGCGGGCATCGGCGAGCCGGCCCAGCGGGCCGGTCACTCCGGCATTGTTGACCAGGCCGCTCACCGGCCCGAGTTCGGCCGACACGGTGTCGAACAGCCGCTCCACGTCCGCCTCTTGGGAGGTGTCCGCCCGCACGGTGACGCACCGGGCTCCCGCCGCGCGCACCTTTTCGGCGACCTCCTGCGCGGCCGCGTGGTTGCTGACGTACCCGAGGGCCAGGTCGTGTCCGTCGGCTGCCAGCCGGACGCATGTGGCCGCCCCGATTCCCCGACTGCCGCCTGTGACGATGGTGACCGGACGTGACACCTGCTGCCTCCCGCGCTCGCTGGCTGGTACGTGCTGACGACAGCAAGTCCTACCGCACGACCGGCAGGCCGGCGAACGGGCCCCTCATATGCCCTCGGCGCAGACCGCCTCGTCGTCGGCGGCCGTCGCGAGCGGGGCCTGTGCGGCGTCCAGTCCTTCGGTCAGGGTGGCGAGGAGGGCGCGAAGGGTGTGGAAGTCGTCCGGGGGGAGATTGACGGCTTCCGCGATGCGGTGCGGCACGGCCAGCGCGCGTTCGCGCAGCGCCGTGCCCTGTCCGGTGAGGCGGATGGTGACGGACCGCTCGTCCGCCCGGCTGCGGTGGCGCTCGACGAAGCCCGCCGATTCGAGGCGCTTGAGCAGCGGCGACAGCGTGCCCGAGTCGAGCCGCAGCTTCTCGCCGATCTTCTTGACCGGCAGCTCGCCGTGCTCCCAGAGCGTCAGCATCACCAGGTACTGGGGATACGTCAGCCCGAGATCCTTCAGCAGCGTGCGGTAGACGCCGTTGAACGCGCGCGAGGCGGCGTGCAGCGAGAAGCAGAGCTGGAGGTCGAGCCGCAGGTAGTCCTCGTCGGGCGGGCGGGCGGGGGGCGTGGTCACCATGCGGCCAGGCTAACACGCGCGCCATTTAGTTGTGTGCAATCTAATTGTGTGCTTCAGTTGTGTTCGGGCAGCCGAGGCTTCCCCGTACGGATCCGCACCGGCTCCGTACGGACGGACACGAGAGGAACCCATCCCATGGACGCGCTCTACACCGCGGTGGCGACCGCCAACGGCCGCGAAGGCCGCACCGTCAGCTCCGACGGCCAGATCGACCTGCCCCTCGCCTTCCCTCCGGCCCTCGGGGGCAACGGCCAGGGCACCAACCCCGAGCAGCTCTTCGCCGCCGGATACGCGGCCTGCTTCGCCAGCGCGATGGGCCAGGTCGCCCGCCAGTTGAAGCTCGACATCAAGGACGTCTCGGTGACCGCCGAGGTCGGCATCGGCAAGGACCCGGCCGACGGCGGCTTCGGCATCGGCGTCGTCATGCGCGTCGAGCTCCCCGAGCACCTCGAAGGCGAGAGCGGCGAGAAGCTGGTCGAGCTGACCCACGCGGCCTGCCCCTACTCCAAGGCGACCCGCGGCAACATCCCGTTCGAGATCGTCATCGAGTAGCGGTCCGGTCCGGGGTGACGGACACCCCCTGGCGCGGGTTCACCCCGCCGGTGCCGCCGGCGGGGTCGCGGCCTCGCCCGCCCCGGCCGGTCGGGCCGACAGCGGGGCGGCGATGTCACGGTCAGGTACGCGGAACTGGCGCCCGCCGAGGCGAAGAACAGCACCACGCACCAGCACGCCGTCATCGTGGTCGCGCCGAGCCGTCCCTGGCTGAAGAGCCACGCGGTGACGAAGAGCAGGACACCCGACAGCACATACGTCCCGGCGATCATCTTGCGCCGGCCCACGGTGTCGAAGAACCTGCCGAGCAGCAGCGGTCCCAGGAAGTTGCCGAAGGCGATGACGGCGAAGAAGTAGCCGGTGGCGCCGCTCGACACGGCGAAGAACCTGACCAGGATCGAGCTGAACCCGAACGTGATCGCGTTGTAGAGGAACGCCTGCCCGACGAAGAGGGCGAAGCCCAGTACCGCGCGCTTGGGGTACGCACGGAACAGGGTCCGGGCGATCTCCACAAAGCCCACGCTCTCGCGCTGCTCGATGGTGATCGACCGTCCCGGCGGCGGCAGTTGCTCGCCGGTGTCCTCCTCCACCTGCCGCTCCAGGTCGTCCAGGAGTTGCTCGGCGCCCTCCTCGCGGCCGTGGATGAACATCCAGCGCGGGCTCTCCGGTACCTGCCGCCGCACGAACAGGATGACGAGTCCGAGCACCACGCCGAGCGCGAAGGTGACCCGCCAGCCGACGTCCTTGGGGAAGATGCCGGTGTCGAGCGCCACGACGGAGAGCAGCGCCCCGCCCATCGCGCCGAGCCAGTAACTCCCGTTGATGATGAGGTCCACCCGGCCGCGGTACCTGCTCGGGATCAGTTCGTCGATGGCGGAGTTGATGGCCGCGTACTCGCCGCCGATACCGAACCCGGTCAGGAAGCGGAACAGGAAGAACCACCACGCCGAGAAGGACAGGGCGGTCATCGCGGTGGCGGCCAGATAGACCGCGAGGGTGATGAGGAAGAGCTTCTTGCGCCCGAACCGGTCGGTCAGCCAGCCGAAGAACAGTGCCCCGGAGCAGGCCCCCGCCACATAGAGCGCGGCGCCCAGGCCGGTGACCTGGGCGTCGGTGATGGCGAGTCCGCTGCCGGGCTCCGAGAGGCGGCTCGCGATGTTCCCGACGACGGTGACTTCGAGGCCGTCCAGGATCCAGACGGTGCCGAGGCCGATCACGATCATCCAGTGCCAGCTCGACCAGGGCAGCCGGTCGAGCCTCGCCGGTACGGCGGTGGTGATGGTGCCCCGGCCCGGGGCCCTGCGCCGCACTGCTCATGGAACTGCCTCCTGCCGCCGCCACCCGAAACCGGACCCGCCGGACACGAGTCCCCGGCGACCACCGGGCATACTCCCGCCCGTGCCCCGGGGTGCGGCCCCGCCCGGCCGGTGCCGGTTGGACACCGGCTCTTACGGGACTTCGCGCAGGTACAGCGCGCCGCAGGTGTGGCAGAAGGGGCGGGCGCGGTCCGTGCCCCAGGCGTCGTCGGGGAGTTCCTCCGCGTTCTCGGCCAAGTCGCGTCCGCACATGGCCTGTTCCTCGTCGCCGCGGGCCATGTGCCATTCCTTGAGGATGTTGCCGTCGGGCAGTCGCTCGGCAACGATTCGGTGGCGCACTGTCTGCTCCTCATCCGTGTCGGGCCGCGCCCGGCTGCGCGGCCGCGGACGCCGGGACGCCCCGGCCTTCCGACACTGCCACCGGTACCCCGCCCACGCATGCGGAGCACCCGCCGAAGGTGACCCGAGGCGCGACCGGCGCCCGCTCACCGCACGGCCTGCTCCAGGAGGGTCTCGGCGATGGAGCGGGCCTGGCGGGCCGGGGCCGGGCCGGGGTCGAGGGCCGCCACCGCCGTCGCCCCCTCGGCAAGGATCATCAGCTGGGCCCCCAGCCCGGCGGGCGCGCCCGCGGCCGCCGCCAGCGTGCCCAGGAGCTCCCGCAGCCGCGCCTTGTGGCGGCGTACGACAGCGTCCACGGCGGCCGGTGTGTCGCCGAGCTCCCCGAGGGCGTTGAGGAAAGCGCAGCCCCGGAAGGCGGGCTCGGTGAACCACTCGGCCAGCCAGTCGAAGACCGCGAGCACCTGTCCGCGCGGCTCGCCCCCCGCGGCCTCGACGTGCCCGCGCAGACTGGCGGTCCAGCGTTGGTCGCGGCGGTCGAGATACGCCGCGACCAGGGCCTCCTTCGCCGGGAAGACCCGGTACAGCCGCTTCAGCGGCACCCCCGACTCGGCGCGGATGCGATCCATCCCGACCGCCTGCACCCCGTACCTGTAGAAGAGCGCCTCGGCCGCGTCGAGCAGCCGGACCCTCGCCTCGTCGTCATCCATGGCCCCAGTATGGCTTGCGCGGAGAACGTGCGTTCTCTACGGTACGGATACCGAGGCGAGAACGTACGTTCTCGCCATCTCCGTCCCTCAAGATCTCCCTCCAGATCCCCTCTCCGATCGGAGTCGCCGTGACCGCCGACGTACGCCCGCCCGTTCCCCCGTTCACCGAGGAGACCGCCCGCGCCAAGGTCCAGGCCGCCGAGGACGCCTGGAACTCCCGGGACCCCGAGCGGGTCGCGCTCGCCTACACCGAGGACTCGGTCTGGCGCAATCGCGACCGGTTCCTGACCGGCCGCGCGGAGATCCGCGCCTTCCTCACCGAGAAGTGGGCGCGCGAGCTGGACTACCGGCTCCGCAAGGAGCTGTGGGCGTACACCGGAAACCGCATCTCGGTGCGTTTCACCTACGAGTGGCACGACGTACGGGGCCAGTGGTGGCGCAGCCACGGCAATGAGCAGTGGGAGTTCGACGCGGCCGGGCTGATGCGCCGCCGCGAGGCCAGCATCAACGATCTGCCGATCGATGAGGCCGACCGCCGCCTGCGCTGAACCCGGCCGCTACGCCCAGTCGACGCCCAGCTCGGCCAGCGCGCTGCGCTGGGTGCGGGTGAGCTTGGCCCGGCGGGTCTTCGTGTTCGAGTACCAGACGCCCAGCTTCACCACCGTGCCGTCCGGCAGCGTCTCCTCGTGCCCGCGCGGCACGGCCGCGCCGGACTCCCGCCGGACGTACTGGCCGAGAGCCGCGAGACCCCGGGTGAACGCCGCCGACACCTTGCCCTGGGCGCCTCGCGGTTCGGGCGCGGGCGGCTCGGCGGGGCCGATGCCGAGTGCGGACAGCCTCCCGCGCTGCGCATCGGTGAGCGCGCGCCAGTCCTGACGCTGACGCTCCGCCCAGCGCCCCAGGTCGTCGCCCTCGAACGTCACCCCGGGCCGGATGTCGGGCAGGACGCCGTCGGCGGCCACCAGGTCGCGCAGCACCGCGTACTGGCGCTGCCAGTCCAGCGGCCAGGGGCAGTTCCAGTCGGGGTCGATCGCGGCGAGCTGGGCCGCCCGGCGCCCGGCCCGGTCGGGGTCCTTGCCGAGCCCGCCCCTCCTGCGCAGATTGGCCAGGTGCTGCCCGACGGGCTCGTCCAGCCAGACCGCGTCCTGCCGCGGCGCGAGATGGTGGTGGACGCGGTGGAAGGCGCGGAACGCGGCGAGCTTGCTCTCCCACGCCTCGTCGCCGGGCTCCCACACCATCCCCGCCTCGTCCAGCTGGAGCCTTCGGTGCTCGTCCAGTTCGCCCGTCCTGAGTGCGTGCCGCTGCTGCGCGATCCACCGCCCGAGCGGGAACTGAGTGACCCCCAGGGCGACTTCGGTGTCGTACGGGACGGACACGAGCCCGGTGTGGCCGTGTTCGGCGCGCCAGCGGCGCAGCGCGCCCAGACCTTCGAGCCAGACCAGCGACTCGGGCCGGTAGACCCGGGTGCGCAGGAACGCGGCGATGGTCGCCGGGTCGCGCGGGGTGGAGAAGCGCAGCAGCGCGTTCTCACCCTCCTCGTCGATGATGCGGCCCCGGCTGTCGCGGCGGACGTGGACGTGGTGGCCGCTGTCGGCCCGGCGGGTGAGCGCCTGCGAGGCGAGCTGCTCCACGAGCCGTTCGTCGTGCGAGCGCAGCCCCTGCAGGACCGCCACCAGCGGCGCGTAACTGGCGGAGGCGATCATGTCGTCCGGGTCCTCGTCGGGGGCGAGGAAGACGGGCACGAGGATCCGGGCGGTCTTGGTGGTGCCGTCCGGGTTGGGGCGCAGCGCGCGGCCGATGTTCTGGACGATCTCGACCTGCGAGCCGCGCGTGTCGGCGAAGCAGATGGCCTCGACACCGCGTGCGCCCACGATGTCCACGCCCTCGCCGAGCACCCGTACGCTCGCCAGGAACGCCCGGTCGACGCGGCGGCCCGCGCCGTCGGTGCCGTCCGCGAACTGCCGCAGCACTTCCCGCCGTTCGGCCACCAGATGGTCCCCGCACAGCCACTCGGCCCACACCCGGTCCGCCGGGACGTGGCGATGCGGCTCCAGGTCGTACGGCTCGCCCTGCGAAGGGGGCAGCCGCGCGGCCCGCCGCAGCGCCCGCCTGCCGACCTCGCTCGCGTACAACTCGGCGGCTGTGCCGGGGAGTTTGGCGGCGAAGGCCTTCGCCTCCTCCACCCGGTGGTGGAACGTCATCACGGTGTGCAGATCATGTGCCGCAGCGTGTTCCAGGAGCGCGGTCTGGAGCAGCGCGAGGCGCCGGCCCCGCCGCGCGTCCTCGGAGGCCCTCGGCCTCGGCGGCGCGGGGTCGCGGATCTCCAGGACGTCGATCTCGAAACCGGCCAGGATGCCGCGTTCGACCGCCTCCGCGAGCCCGAGCTGAACGATCTGCCGACCGTACGTCGCCGAGTCCGCGGTCATGCTCGCGATCTCCAGCTCCCGCCCGTCCCGCCCGCGCGGCGCCCGGGGCGCGGCGAGGATGCGCGGGGTGGCCGTGAGGTAGAGCCGGCGGGCCGCCGGGATGCGGGTCTGGTCGTGCACCGCCGCCCAGGGCCGGCCGGTGTCGCCCGCGGTGCGGTGCGCCTCGTCGACGACCGCGAGGTCGAACGGGTCGAGCCGCTGCCCGTACATCAACTCCCCGCCCGCCAGCGCCAGTTCGACGGGGCCGGGGACCGTCGCCCGGCCGGCCGGGTCGTCGGGGTCGTCCCGCTCCACCAGCGAGGCGTAGGTGGCGAGCACGACGATCGGACCCCTCCCGGCCCACAGGGCGAGCTGGATGGGGTTCGTCGTGCACCGCACGCCCAGCTCCTCCAGGACGTCGTCCTTCTCCAGGGAGCACACCGCGACCATGGGGGAGCGGTGGCCGATCGCACGCCAGGCTCGGGCGGTCTGCACCAGCAGGTCGAGGGTGGGCACGAGCACCAGGATCCGGCCGCGCGGGAACATGTCGAGCGCGGCCGACGCGGTGGTGTACGTCTTCCCGCTGCCCGTCGCGGACACGACGGTGGCCCGGGCCTCCCGCTCCGGCACCCCGGTACGCGCGGGGAAGCCGAACTCGGCGAGGATCCGCGTCTTCGCGTCCACCTGGTGCTCACGGAGCCTGATCACGTACGCCCGCCGTTCCTCGTCGCTTCCTGCTTCACCCGCAGCGGGAACACATCTCGTCGCTTCCTGCCTCACCCGCAGCAGGAACACATTAAGCCTGCCGCGTCGGCCGGAAGCAGATCGTCCGTACGGTGCAGCGCGGCGGGTACGAAGATCGTTCCCGGGGAGGATGGTTGGACCCGGGCCCCTTGCGAGAGTTGATGGCCAGTTCGCTCATCGGAAGGGACATCCCATGCTGTCAACCCGCCCGGGCCGTCGCCGCGCACGCGTCGCCTCAGCCACCGCGACCCTCGCGCTGGCTCTGCTGGTGACCGCGGTTCCGGCGCACGCCGCACCCACCGCCGCCTCGCCGTTCGGTGCGGCCGCCGATGCCGCGACGGGGCTTGACCGCGCGGCGCTCGGCGCCTCGCTCGACGCGGTCCACGCGGCGGGCATGTACGGCGCGTACGCGGATGTCAGGGACGGCAAGGACGAGTGGCGGGGCGCCACGGGCGTCGCCGACGTCGCCACCGGGCGCCCCATGCGGCCCGACTTCCAGCAGCGCGTGGGCAGCGTCACCAAGGCGTTCGCCTCGGTCGCCGTGCTCCAGCAGGTCGCCAAGGGCCGCATCGACCTCGACGCCCCGATCGGCCGATACCTCCCCGACGTCGTCCCCGGCGAGCGCGGCCGCACGATCACGGTGCGGATGCTGCTCAACCACACCAGCGGCATCGGCGACTACATCGTGGGCGCGTTCCCCTCGCTGGCCAAGGGGTCCACGCAGAGTCTGGACGACAACCGCTTCCACCACTTCCGGCCGCAGGAACTGGTCCGCCTGGGCCTCCAGGCCGCGCCGACGGGCAAGCCCGGCGAGAAGTGGTCGTACTCCAACACCAACTACATCATCGCCGGGCTGCTGCTCCACAAGGTCACCGGCGAGGACCCGCAGTCGTACATCACCCGCGAGGTCATCGACAAGGCCGGGCTGCACCACACTTACTTCCCGCGCACCCCGTACATCGACGGACCGCACGGCAAGATGTACGAGTCGTTCTACGGGCTGATCGACCCGCCGCGCGACTACAGCGTGTACGACATGTCCTGGGGCGGGACGGCGGGTGCGCTGGTCTCCACGACCGCCGACCTCGACGACTTCTACCGCAAGCTCCTCGGCGGCCGTCTGCTGGCCCCCGCGCAGCTGCGCCAGATGCAGACCACGGTGCCGGTCCGCGACGAGAAGGGCAAGGTGGTGATGGACTACGGGCTCGGCGTGTTCAACGTCGACCTGGGGTGCGGGCGGTTCTGGGGGCACGACGGAGCGGTGTTCGGTGCGGGGACGACGGTCCTGTCCAGCCCCGACGGCAAGCGCCAGATGTCCCTCGCCTACAACTTGATGAAGTATCAGAAAGTCGGTGCTGACGGGAAGTTCGAGCCCAGTCCGATCGACGCCGCGATCTACGCGTTCTACGGGCAGGCGCTGTGCGGCACGGGCAAGCCGCCCGCCCCCGCCGCTCCGCACCCGCTCGCCCAGGACCTCGCCCCGGACCTCGCCAAGGCGGCGGCCCCGCGCCACTGACCGCACGCGGGTCCGTGCCCCGCCCGTCGGCGCGAGGGTCGCGACCGCAGGCGCCCAACTGCGGTTGTGCGTACGGATTTCCCGGTACGGGGCCCTGACCCGGCCGGGCCGGAGGAGGTGCGACCGGTCATGTGTCCAGTGTGATGGGTGCGGTGGATTCTGTGGAGTGCCTTTCTAGAATGAGGTTCTACTCGCGGCTGGGATACCCTGACCGCCATGACGGACAGCACCAAGTCGGGCGCCCCCGCGGGCACCGCAGGTCAGCGGCACCTTCCGGGTCCCGTACCGGTGGCGCCGGGCCATGTCGCCTAGGCAGCAGCGTGGCGCGGCCACGATCGACCGCCTCCTGACGTCCGCGCTCCAGGTGTTCGCCGCATCGGGCCAGCAGGGGTTCACGGTGCACGCCGTCACCAAGGCCAGCGGAGTGAGCCTCGGCAGCCTCTACCACCACTTCGGCAGCTTCGACGGCCTCGCCGCCGCGCTGTACACCCGGTGCATGGAGGAGCTGTTCGACGAGATGGTCACCGCGCTGCACCGGACCCGCACCGCCCGCACCGGCATCCGCGCCGTCGTGCATGCCTATCTGCGGTTCACCGAGGAACGTCCCGAGGCGGCGCTCTTCCTGCACGCCTCCGCCTACTCCGGCTACCTCGTCGCCCACGCGGACCAGATCCGCGCCGCCAAAGTCGCCAAGCTGGGGCCGATCGCGCAGTGGCTGGGGCCGCGCATGGAGGCCGGGGAGATCGCGCCCCTCCCCGAGCCGCTGCTCGAAGTGCTGCTGCTCGGTCCCGTCGCCGAGACCGCGCGCCGCTGGCTGTCCAGTACGTACGACATCGACCTCGCCCAGGCCGCCCGGGTCCTGCCCGAACGCATCTGGCGCTCCCTCCAGCCGGACCCAGTCCCCTCCAACTGGCCTATGCCGTAGGGAAGTTGACGGTGGCCTGATTCGAGCGGGCCGGGTTCCCAAGGGCCGCCGCGCTGCCCATGCTCTGCCGGGAAGCGGTGTCGCGCGAGAGGGGACGGACCATGACCGACGCTCAGCACAACGGCCCGGTAGCGGCCACGGCCGGCGCGGCCGGGGTGGTGGCGGCCGTACGGGGCATGACCCGGTTCGACCGCACCTACGACCAGCCCGATCCCCGGGCCTACTTCCGGGCGCTGGGCCCGCTCGAATACCAGACGCCCGGCCATGCCCAGCACGTCTTCAGGCGGCTGCGGCGCGCCCTGCGGACGGGCGGCCGCACCGCCGAGCCCATGACGGTGCTCGACATCTGCTGCTCGTACGGCGTCAACGCCGCCCTGCTCAACCACGACGTCACGCTGGACGAGCTGTATGCGCGCTACACCTCGCACGAGGCCGCCGGGATGAGCACGGCCGAACTGGCCGAGTGGGACCGGGAGTTCTTCACCGCACGGCGCCGCTCCGACGCGGTCCGCGTGGTCGGGCTCGACATCGCCTCCAACGCCGTCGCCTACGGGCGTGCCGTCGGCCTCCTCGCGCAGGGGTTCGCCGAGAACCTGGAGACCGCGCCGCCCAGCCCCGAACTGCGCCGAGCGGTACGCCAGGCCCGGCTGATCACCGTCACGGGCGGCACCAGTTTCCTGTCCGCCCGCACCTTCAGGCCCCTGCTGTCCGCGGCGAACGGCCCGGTGTGGGTCGCTGCGTTCGTGCTGCGCACCAGCCCCTACCGGGCGATCGCCGAGTGCCTCGCCTCGTTCGGCCTCGCCACCGAGCAGGCCGTGCCCACCTTCCCGCAGCGCCGCTTCACCAGCGCACGCGAACAGCGCTACGCCGTCGACGCGGTGACCGCGACCGGCAACGACCCCGAGGGCAAGGAGTCCAGCGGCTACTTCCACACGGCGCTGCACCTGTCGCGTCCCACCAGCGATGTGGTGGCGACCCCGCTCGACGCCCTGGTGCCCGCTGTGTGACCGTGCCGCACATGCCGCTGCCGCCCCGCATCGCGCGGGGCGGCAGCGTACCGCTGGATCAGCCGCGGGCCGGGGCGTTGGCCGTGGTCACGTTGACGGCGGCCCAGGCCTTGTCCACCGTCTTGTACTCCGTGCTGCTCGCGCCGTAGAGATCGGCGGCGGCGCTCAGCGTGGCGGTCCTGGCGTCGTGGAAGTCGGTCGTGGAGACCATGTACCGGGTGAGCGCCCGGTAGAAGATCGCCGTCGCCTTGTCCCGTCCGATGCCGGCCACCGTCGAGCCGTCGAACGTCGGCGAGTCGTAGGCCACACCATTGATGGTCTTCTTGCCGCTGCCCTCGGCGAGCAGGTAGTAGGCGTGCGAGGAGACGCCGGAACCCGCGTGCACCTCGGTGTCGTACGACGCCTTCGACCAGTAGTCGACCGTGCCCTCCAGCTTGTCGAGGGACGGCTTGTCGAGACGGCGCAGGAACTTCTGCTGAAGGCCGAGCTTCTCGCCCATCAGGTAGTTGGGCGGGTTGTTCGGGTTGTTCGTCGCGAACTCGACCGCGGTGCCGAAGATGTCGGCCAGCGACTCGTTGAGCGCGCCGGGCTCGCCGAACTGGTTGTCGTTGGCGTCGACGCGGGTCGGCTGGAGGTTCGCGGTCGCGTCCACCACGCCGTGGGTGAGCTCGTGGCCGGTGACGTCGAGGACGACGAGGGGCTGCGCGAAGGTCTTCCCGTCACCGTCGCCGTAGAGCATGCAGCCGCAGTCCGAGGACCAGAAGGCGTTGCCGACCTTGCTCCCGAAGTGCACCAGGGCGTGGGCGCCCGCCCCGTCGTTCTTGATCCCGTTGCGGCCCAGGGTCTTCTTGTAGAAGTCGAGGGTGCTGGTGATCCCGTACTGCGCGTCGACGGCGGCCGTGGCGCGGTTGCTCGCCGAGCCGGTGCCCCAGCGGTTGGTGGTGCTGGTGAACGCCTTGCCGTCGGTGAACTGCTGGAGTTCCTTGTTTCCGGCGTCCCGCGTCTCGGTGTCGCCGCGGCCCGGGTCCTTGAGCGTGAAGGCGCTCTTCGCCGTCTGCGTGGTGGTCAGGTGCACGCTGCCGACGAACAGGGAGGAACCGGTGCCGGTGGCCGGCGCGGGGAAGCCGGACGCGGCGGAGGAGGCGAACGGAGCGGGCGAGGCCGTCCCGAGCGCGGGGCTGAGCTTCTGCCCGCTCTTGCGGAGCTTGTCCTGGACACCGGGCGACAGGAACGCGTCGTTGGCCGGGGTGTTGCTCAGCACGCTGCCGGTGGCCGCGTCGACGACCACGGTGCGGGCGCCGGACTCGGCGGCGGCGCTGTCCGTCACCTGGATCCGGTACGCGAGCGCCGAGCGCCCGGCGCGGGCGTCGACAACGAGTTGGGCCGCGCCCGCGCTGCCCTTGGCGGTGGCGGCGGCCTTCGCCTGGGCCTGTCCGGCCGTCAGCTTGGCACTGGTGGTGGGGACCTCGACCTGGTGGCGCAGCGCCCGGGTCACACCCAGGTAGCCGGATCTGGCGTCCAGGTGGACGACGAGGTCGCCGCCGAGGACCGGGAGGCCGCGGTGCGAGCGGACGAACCGGACGTGCTGCTTGCCGTCCGCGTCGATCAGTACATCGGTGGCGCTCAGCGTGTCGTCCTTGCCGACGCCGGTGGCCGAGGAGTGGGCCAGGGCCGCGGTGCGGGCGGCGTTCACGACCGGCTGGAAAGCGACGTTCGCGGCGGGGGCGGTGGCCCCCGGGGCGGCGAAGGCCGTGGCCCCGCCCCCCGCGGTGATGGTGATGGCCGTGGTGACGGCCAGGGATATCGCGAGGCTGCGTATGTGGGGTGTACGCACGGTGGAGGGTCCTTACAGGTGCGGGGGCGGTCGGCTCAACAACCACCCGTACGCACGGTGCTGTTGAGCACCGCGGGGACCGTGTGGTCCCGCCTGAAACCCTGCTATGCCTGGCATGGACATGTAAATAGTGATGATCGAGTTCTGTGCCTTCGGAACCCAGATTTAACAAATGCCCCCGGCGCGGATGGCCGGAAGGTGTCCAACTCCCCTCGCACCAGGGCAGATGCGAGACCGGGCCGGAAGGTTGCCTCGCCCGCGCGGATCCCGCGCGACGGCCGGCCGCGGCGCCCGTACCCGCCCAAGCGGCCCGCCTCGTACACCTGTTGCGGACCGGAACGGGACGAAGTTCATCCTTTTCCGGCGTACGTCACGTCCGTCACGGAAAGGTAGGCCCCGTGTCAACGGACAACGAAACGGCCGACGGATTCGCTGCGGAGCTGCGGCGCCTGCGAGGCCTGCGCAAGATGTCCCTCACCGGACTGGCCCGCTCGATCCACTACAGCAAGGGCTACCTCAGCAAGATCGAGAACGGCAGCAAACCGCCCACCCTCGACGTCGCCCGGCGCTGCGACGACGTGCTCGGCGCCGACGGCGCACTCGTACGCCTCGTACCGAAACAGACCGGCATCCCCTCGGCGCGCACCGGGCACGGCGGTCCCGCCGAGACGGCCGTCTGCCCCTACCGGGGCCTCGCCGCCTACGGGCCGCACGACGCCGAGTGGTTCTACGGCCGCGAGAGCGCCACGGCCGAGCTGACCGGGCGGCTCGCCGAACGCGTCGGCCGCGGACCGCTGGCCGTGGTCGCCCCGTCGGGCGCCGGGAAGTCCTCGCTCCTACAGGCCGGACTGCTGCCCGCGCTGCGCCGCGGCGCGCTGCCCGTACCCGGCTCCGACCAGTGGCCGGTCGTCGTGTGCACGCCGACCGCACATCCGCTCAAGGAACTCCTGCGCTGCGCCGCGGACGTGCTCGGCGCGGCGGGTGCGGAGATCACCCCCGAGGCGCTGGCCGCCCGGCCCGGAGCCCTGCTCGACGCTTCGGCGGCGCACGGCCGCGGACCCGGACTCGTGCTCCTGGTCGACCAGTTCGAGGAGACCTTCACCCTGTGCGAGGACGAGCGCGAGCGCCGCGACTTCGTCGCCGTGCTGCACACCCTCGCCACCGCGCGCGACACTCCGGGCGGTACGGCCCGCACCGCCGTCGTGGTCGGCCTGCGCGCCGACTTCTGCGGCCGCTGCCTCGACCACCCGCACCTCGTGGAAGTCTTCACCCACGGCCTGTTCGCGCTCGGCCCGATGTCCGGCACGCAACTGCGCCAGGCCATCACGGGACCCGCCGAACGCGCCGGGCTCAGCCTCGAACCCGGCCTGGTGGAACTGCTGTTGAGGGATCTCGGAACCGACTCGGCCGCCTCCGCGGGCTCGCTGCCCCTCCTCGCCCACGCCCTGCTCGTCACCTGGCAGCAGCGCACCAGCCGGACCCTGACCGTGGCGGGCTACGAGACGACCGGCGGCATCCACGGCGCGGTCGCCCGCACCGCCGAATCCGTCCACGCCCGCCTCGACGCGGCGGAACAACTCGCGGCCCGCCAGCTCCTCGTCCGCCTCGTCCATGTCGCCGACGACACCGCGCAGACCCGCAAACCCGTCGAACGCACCCTGCTGATACGCCAGTTGACCGAACCCGAGTCGGGTGCCCGGGCCCTCGACGCGTTCGTGCGCGCCCGGCTGGTCACCGCGGGCAGCGAGTCCGTGGAGATCACCCACGAAGCCCTGCTGCACGCCTGGCCCCGGCTGCGCGGGTGGATCGACGCGGACCTGGCCGGCCTCGTCATGCGCCAGCAGGTCTCCGACGCCGGTACGGAGTGGGTACGCGGCGGACGCGACCCGAGCCTGCTCTACCGCGGCACCCGGCTCGCCGCCGTCCGCGACTGGTCCGAGCAGGCCTCCGACCGCGCCCAACTCGGGCCAGTCGAAAGGGAGTTCATCGCGGCCTGCGAGGCCGAGGAGGGGCGCGGGCAGCGCGTGGCACGGCGCCAGCGGCGGATCCGCCGCGCCCTGCTCGGCACCCTCGCGGGACTCCTCGCCGTCGCGCTGTCGGCCGGGGCACTCGCCTTCCAGCAGCGCTCCCGGGCCCTGGACCAGAGCCGCACCGCCCAGTCGCAGGCCATGGCCGTGCGGTCCGGGGCGCTGGCCGCGGGCCAGCCGGAGGCCTCCATGCTGCTTGCCGCCGACGCCTACCGCACCGACCGCACCCCGCAGGCGCGCGGCGCCCTGCTCAGCACGCAGGCGCAGTACTTCGACGGACGGCTGCGCGGGCACTCGGGGCCGGTCAACTCGGTGGCGTTCAGCCCCGACGGCAAGACCCTCGCCTCGGCCAGCTCGGACGGGACCGTACGGCTGTGGGACACCGGGACCCGCCAGGTGGCCGCCACCCTGACCGGCCACACCGGAGCGGTCACCGCGGTCGCCTACACCACCGACGGCACGCGCCTGGCGACGGCGGGCGACGACGGAACGGTCCGGCTCTGGGACGCCACCACCCACCGCATGACCGCGACCCTGCCCGGCCACCAAGGAGCCGTGCGCTCCGTGGCGTTCAGCCCCGACGGCCACACCCTGGTATCCGGCGGCGTCGACCACACCGTACGGCTGTGGAACCTGCCCGAGAACACCTCGCGCGCGGTCCTCACCGGGCACAGCGACGCGGTGATGGCGGTCGCCTTCAGCCCCGACGGGCACAGCGTCGCCTCGGCGGCCGCCGACCGCACCGTACGCGTATGGGATGTGACGGGCAGTCAGCCGCCGCTCGTCCTCACCGGCCACAGCGACCAGGTGCTGGGTGTGGCCTTCAGCCCCGACGGCCACACCCTCGCATCCGGCGGCGCGGACCGCACCGTCCGCCTGTGGAACCTGCCCGACGGCACCACGCGCAGCGTCCTCACCGGACACAGCGACGACGTGAACGCCGTGGCCTTCACCCGCACCGGCGACACCGTCATCAGCGCCAGCGGCGACGGCACGGTCAAACTGTGGGACGCCGACAACCGCAGAGTGGTAGCCACCCTGTCCGGCCACACCGACTACGTCCTCGCCGTCGCCGCAGGACCCGACGAACGGCTGGCCACCGCCGGATTCGACCAGTCCGTGGTGCTGTGGGACCCGGGCCGCTCGGCGCTCACCGCCCGCCCGTTCACCGAGGCGTGGCAGTCGGCGTTCTCACCGGACGGCAGCGTGCTGGCCTCGGCCGAGGCCGACCGCACCGTCCGTCTCTGGGACCTGGCCCACCACCGGCTGCGCACCACCCTCACCGGACACGACGGTTCGGTGTTCGCCGTCGCCTTCTCGCCCGACGGGCGCCTCGTCGCCTCCGCGGGCGCCGACCGCACCGTCAGACTCTGGGACGCGGCGACCGGCCGGCCCGAGGCGACCCTCACCGGACACGACGGTTCGGTGTTCGCGGTCGCCTTCTCGCCCGACGGCCGCCTGCTCGCCTCCGCCAGCGCCGACAAGACCGTCACCCTCTGGAACGTCGCCACCCACCGGCCGCACGCCACGCTCCGCGGCCACGAGGATTTCGTCAACGCCGTCGCGTTCAGCCCGGACGGCCGCACCCTGGCCACCGGCAGCGACGATCTGACGGTCCGTCTGTGGGACGTGGACGACCCCGGCCGCGGAGCGCGCGCCGTGCTGCGCGGCCACACCGGCTCGGTACGCTCCGTCGCGTTCGCCCCCGACGGGCGCACCCTGGCCAGCGGCGGCAACGACGGCACCGTCCGCCTGTGGGACCTCGCGCACCTCGCGGCAGCCGGCACCCTCGCCGGACACAGCGGCTCGGTCCGCGCGGTCGCCTACAGCCCGGACGGCACGGTCCTCGCGAGCAGCGGCAGCGACCAGAGCGTCAAACTGTGGAACCCCGCCCGCGCCGAACAGATCGCCACCCTGAGCGGACACACCGGCGCCGTGTGGGGCGTCGCCTTCGACCCCGGCCTGCCCGGCACGCTGGCGAGCAGCAGCAACGACGGAACCGTGCGGCTGTGGAGCACCGACGTACCCCGGCAACAGGCCCAGGTGTGCCGCCTCCTGGGCGACACCGGACCCGAACGCTGGGCCCGCCTGCTGCCCGACCTGCCCTACAGACCGCTGTGCCCAGCGACCGACTGACCTGCTGAGCCAGGCTGTTTCCCCGGGTGTTTCCCGTTTCCCGACGGCACAGGCGACGCCTGACTCCTCGACAGCGGCCCTCGACGCGGAACAGTCTCGAAGCACCGCAGCCGGCCGTCCCCTTCCGCGGGGACCATCCGGCGAGCTGCCGGGCAGCCGCCCGGCACACGGACCACGAAACGGGGAAACGGACATGCAGCACACCCTTGCCAGAGCGAGGCGCACCTTCGCCGCCGCGGGCATCATCGCGGCCTGCGCCATCGTGCCCACCGCCCAACTCTCGGCAGCCTCACCCCAGTTGACCGCCGGGACGACTCGGGCCGCAGCCGCCGGAGGGTGCGACGTGCTCGCGCCCGGCGCCTCCGCCACCGCCGAAGCGGCGGTCCGGGCGGCCTGCTCCCAGCTCGGCATCTGGTACACGTGGGGCGGCGGACACGGGCCGCAGCCCGGCGCGACCTACGGCGAGGTGGACCCCACCGACCCGGCCAGCAACCACGACCCGGAGCGCCTCGGCTTCGACTGCTCGGGCCTGGTCCGCTACGCCTACGCCCAGGCGGCCGGAGGGGACATCCTGGCCGGCAACGCCAACAGCCAGTACTACTCCTCACACGTCACCGCCCGCTTCAGCGCCGCCCAGGGCACCGGGCCGCTGCTGCCCGGCGACCTGATGGCCTGGGGCGGCGACAACGGCATCCACCACATCGCCGTCTACCTGGGCGCGGGCAAGATGGTCGAGGCCCGCCAGTCCGGCACCCATGTGATGGTCAGCGACGTCCGGCTCGGGGGCGACTACAACGGCGCGGTGCGCATCGGCGCCGGGTCGAACCAGGACGGCAACTTCAACACCTGGGGCACCGACGTGTGGACGCACGCCGAGCCGTCCACGACGAGCGCCCGCGTCAACAAGTTCGCCGGGCCGACCCGAGTGAAGATCAGCTGCCAGAAGCACGCCCAGCTCGTCGAGGCCGACGGCTACCGCAACGACGCCTGGTCCTACCTGCCCGACTACAAGGCCTGGATCACCAACATCTACATCCAGGGCCCCGCCTGGCTGGACGGCGTCCCCACCTGCGCCTGAGCACCGCACACCGACTACGTACCAAGTACCGCACATCGACGAGGAGTTCGCAGTGAACGTACGCAAGAAGATCGCCCTGTTCGTCTCCGCGACCGCACTGACGGCGGGCCTGACCGCGGCCGGGCTGCCCGCCGCCGTCGCCGCGCCCGCCAAGCCCGCGAAGCCCGCCGCCGAGTGCGGCGTCCGCTCGGACGGACGGCTGTACTGCGGCAACAAGGCAGGCGCGAAGGGCTACGCCGACCGCTCCTACCGTTCGGCGACCCGCGGCACCCTGAACGGCACGTTCAGCTGGTTCCAGTGCTGGGGCCACGGCGACCCGCACCCGGGCGGCAACGACATCTGGTACTGGACCGAGCTCGACAACGGCGCCTGGGGCAACGTCCCGGCCGTCGACGTGAGCACCGGCCAGGACCCGGCCCCCGGCCTTCGCGAGTGCTGATCGCGGCGCCGAGGTGAGAGCCCTGTGACGGCGGGCTTCTGAGGACCGGGCCGCCCGTCGAACCCCCCGACGGGCGGCCCGCGCATGACCGGTGGGTGCCGGCCGCTCATCAACTCGCGCTGCTCCCGGCCCGGTTGATCACTGCGCGAGCAGCGAATCCCGGGGCCCTGCTCCCTGCGCCGTCGCGAACAGCGAGCTCAGCCCCGCGTCGAATCGCGCGGTGTACGAGAGGTCGTCCGTGAGGCCGCCGCCCCGCTCGGCGCCGCCCAGCACCCCCACCACGATGCCCTCGCCCTCCTGCGCCGAGATCACCCACGGGCTGCCGGACACCCCGCTGGAGAACCCGGCGCACTGGGCCTGCCGGTAATCGGTGTACGCGGGCTGGGAGTCCACGGTGCAGGTGTGCTGGCCCGGCTTGTCGTGCGGATAGCCGATGAGCGTCACCCGGCTCAGGTCGGCGGGCAGCAGCTCCGGGCGCGCGGGAACCCGGAAGGCCGGGCCGACCGCCTCCTGGACGCTCCTCCCACCGACCCGGGCCACCCGGACGAACGCCCAGTCGTACGGCCAGTTGTCGGCGCCTTGCTGGGCCTGGGTGAACCGGGGGTCGGGCAGCGCCGCGAGGACCGGCCACTCGCCGTGCGGGGCGGACCCGTCGTGATATCCGGGCGCGAACGACGCCCCGTCCAGCGGGAGGCAGTGTGCGGCGGTCACCAGCAGGTCGCCGTGTCTGCTGTCCACCACACCGGCCGTGCAGGACTTCTTGCCGCCGGGGCGCAGGAACACCCCCACCGCCGAGTACGAGCACTGCGACGGCAGATCGTGCGGCTCGGGACGGCGTTGCATCGCGGCGCACGACGTCGGCCGCTCCGGGTGGGCGGGGGTGGCCGGAGCGGCCGGGCGGTACTGGGCGGTGTCGAGCCCGGAACCGGTGGGGGAGGCGCCCAGGTAGTGAGCGGTGGTGGCGCCGGGCGGGCCGGCCAGCGGTTCGGTGACGCGGGCCGAGGAGACCGGGACTCCGGTGTGCGCGGCCACGGCCTCGTCATCCACCGGGGGCCGGCCGGTCGTCAGCGCGCCGACCGCCACCGCCGTCATCAGCAGAACAACCCCCATGGCAGCGCCGAACATAGCCTTCGGCCACCTGCCACCGTGCGCATTTCGTCTCATAAGCACCTTGGAGAGGTTAGGGCCCGACCGCCTGCACCTGCCGTGCTGACACGACGGCCAACCGGGCTCAAAACAGGGGGAGCCGACACATGGGGAGCCGACTTGTGGGGCGCGGACACGTGATGCGCCGAGACGTGGATGCCGCGCACCTGCGGGCGGCCGACCGCTGAGGGAAGCTGGGAGGGCGGGTCCCGCCGCCATGTGCCGTCGCCCCATCCGCAGGAGGTGTCCATGGATCCGGTAGCCGCCCTGCAACGGATCGCCTTTCTGCTCGAACGCAGCCAGGGAGCCACCTACCGGGTGCGTGCCTTCCGCACGGCCGCCGAGGCGATCGGCGCGATGACGCCGGACGAGGTGGCGGCGCGCGCGGCGGTGGCCGGGCGGCTGGAATCGGTCAAGGGGATCGGCCCGAAGACGGCGAAGGTGGTGCGCGAGGCGCTGGCCGGCGAGGTGCCCGGCTATCTCCAGCGGCTTGAGTCGGAACATGAGGCGGCCGCTCCGCTCGTCGTGGGCGGGGAACGTCTCCTGGCCGCCCTGCGCGGGGACTGCCATCTGCACTCGGACTGGTCCGACGGGGGCAGCCCGATCGAGGACATGGGCCGCACGGCCGCCGAGCTCGGGCACGAATGGGCCGTACTCACCGACCACTCGCCCCGGTTGACCGTCGCGAACGGCCTGACGGCCGAGCGGCTGCGGAGCCAGCTGCGGATCGTGGCCGAACTCAACGAGAGCTGGGCGCCGTTCCGGCTGCTCACCGGCATCGAGTGCGACATCCTCGCCGACGGCTCCCTCGACCAGGAGGACGAACTGCTCAGCCAACTCGATGTCGTTGTCGTCTCCGTGCACTCCAAACTCCGCATGGAGGCCGACGCGATGACGCGGCGCCTGGTCGCCGCCGTGAGCAACCCGCTGGCGGATGTGCTCGGCCACTGCACGGGTCGTCTGGTCACCGGCGCCGGGCGGCCCGAGTCGGAGTTCGACGCCGATGCGGTCTTCGCCGCATGCGCCGAGGCAGGCACCGCGGTGGAGATCAACAGCCGCCCGGAACGGCTCGACCCGCCGCGCCGCCTGCTGACGCGGGCCGTCGGGGCGGGCGTCCTGTTCGCCATCGACACCGACGCCCACGCGCCGGGCCAGCTCGACTGGCAGATCTACGGCTGCGCCCGGGCGGAGGAGTGCGGCGTCCCGGCGGAGCGCGTCGTCACCACATGGCCGGTGGAGGATCTGCTGTCCTGGACCCGGGACGGCAAGGTACCGGCGTAACCCGCGAGATTCCGGCGTTGGGGGATGCGTCTCGGGGGCGCATGCCGGAGCCGGGGCGCCGCTCGCATGGTGGTGGCGCCCCGGCTCTCGCGCGCGCTCAGGTCAGCTGTGGTCGGTCCCGGCGTCGCGCAGCGCCTGCTGAGCCCGTTCCCACTGCTCCTCGCTCTGCTGCCGGGGGTCCCCGGCGCGCTCGGCAGCCTCTTCTCTGGCTCGGTCCGCCTTCGCCTTGGCCTGCTCGGCAGCCTGCTTCGCCTTGTCCCGGATCTTCTCGGCCTTGCCCATGGAGCTTCACTCCTGCATGTGGGGGGGGATCGAACGCATCCACCGTGACACGCCTTCTCACCCACCGCATGGCGTGTGGTTACGCACCGTGGTGGCAGCTCCTCACCTGGCTGAAGCCCGCAGGGCATGGCCACTCCTCAGGCGTCGGCCCCGTACCGCCAGAAGTCCCGCATCAGGTCGGGCGGGGTCGGGCTGGTCATCTCCACCTGGCTCAGCAGGATGGTCACCGCGCCGGTGGACGGGACGATGTACGCCGCGGTACCCGTGCCGCCGACCCAGCCGTACCGTCCCGGCACGTTCCATGGATCGATGGCCTCGACGTCGACGGAACCGCCGAACCCCCAGCCCTGGCCCTCCAGGAACAAGGTGCTGGCGGCGCGCTGGGCCGGGGTCAGCCAGTCGGTCGTCATCTGCCGCACCGATTCGGGTGACAGCAGCCGACGGCCGCCCACGGTCCCTTCCGCGAGCAGCATCCGGGCGAAGGCGTACACGTCGTCGACGGTGGAGACCAGCCCGCCCGCGCCGGACGGGAACGCGGGCGGGCTGCTCCACTGCCCGTCGGGCGCGTCGACCAGCTGAAGGCCGCCCTCGGGCCGGGGCTGGTAGAGGCTGGTGAACCGGTCCAGCCGGTCCGCCGGTACCGCGAAGCCGGTGTCCGCCATGCCGAGCGGCTCAAACAGGCGCTCGGCCAGGAATTCCGGCAGCGTACGCCCGGAAACCCTGCTGACGAGGATGCCCTGGAGGTCGGAGCAGGTGTTGTACAGCCAGGCCTCGCCGGGCTGGTGCAGCAGCGGGATGCGGGAGAGCCGCGCGAGCCATTCGTCCGGCGCGGGGACCAACTGGGGCCGTGGGGGCGCCTGGTGGAGTTCGCTGAACAGCGGTGTGACTGCCGGAAGGGAGAACTCGGAGGGGAAACCGTATCCGGCGCGCGAGGTGAGCAGATCGCCCACGGTGATGGGCCTGGCGGCCGGAACCACGTCGTACACCGGAGCCGACGGTGTGCGTACGACCATGGGCGATGCCAGCTCCGGCAGCCAGGTGCCGATCGCGTCGTCCAGCGCGATCCGGCCGTCGTCCACCAGCGTCATGACCGCCGCCGCGGTGACGGGTTTGCTGATCGAAGCGATACGGACGATCGACTCCCTGGTCATCGGCGTGGTGGCGGCGATGTCGCGGGAGCCGGCGGCCGCCACCTCGACCCGCTCACCGCGGGCGACCAGGCCCACCGCTCCGGGCACCGTTCCCTTCTCGACGTACGTCTCCAGGATGTGCTGCAGCTCAGTCATCGGTCCACCTTCTCGAAAGTGCGGTCGCAGGGGGAGACTCCCGCTGCCGGGCGGATTCATCGGCTCCGGACCGTGGAATTCCCCCGATCGGCCGGGCAACGGTCAGGCAAGGCCCGGTCACGCGAAGTAGCTGTACATAAGGGATGAAAACGGTGCGATCCTGGAACGGAGACATTCGCCGCGAGGAGGCGTGTCATGCGCAAAGTTGCCGACTGCCGGGATTACCCCAGCGAATCGAATTGCAGCCTGACGATCGCCGGTGAGGAAGAGGAAGTCGTCCGGGCGGCCGCCGAGCACGCCGCATCGGTGCACGGCCACACGGACTCCCCTGAACTGCGCGAGCAGGTTCGGACGATGCTGAAGGACGAGGTGGCTGTCTGACACGACGAGGGCGGCTGCCTGGCGCATTGTGGCCCCGCCCCATGTGGTCGGAACCCCGCCTCACATGACGTAGGGTGGGGACATCGACGCGGGGTGGAGCAGCTCGGTAGCTCGCTGGGCTCATAACCCAGAGGTCGCAGGTTCAAATCCTGTCCCCGCTACGGAAATTCGGCCCCTCGACGCCCCGGCGTCGGGGGGCCGAATGCATTGCGGCGGCGCCGACGTGGTGTGTCACCCCGGGCGTCCACACCGCGGTGCGCGTCCACACCGGGACCGGCCGCCACACCCGCGCCGAGGTGTATGAGAACGTCGCGGGTCGGGATTTCTGGTGCGGGGGGCACGGGTGGGATGATGGGGCGATGTCTGATCGTGTTGTTGTTGCCGCTTGTGATGGTGCGTCGAAGGGTAATCCGGGGCCGGCCGGCTGGGCCTGGGTGATCGCCGATCCGCAGGGGCGGCCGGAGCGTTGGGGTGCCGGGCCGCTGGGCACCGCCACCAACAATGTCGGCGAGCTCACCGCCCTGGAGCGGCTCCTGGAAGCCGTTGATCCCGGTACCCGCATGCAGGTGCGGATGGATTCCCAGTACGCCATGAAGGCGGTCACCCAGTGGCTGCCCGGTTGGAAGCGCAACGGGTGGAAGACGGCGGCGGGCAAGCCGGTCGCCAACCGTGAACTCGTCGAGAGCATCGACCAGTTGCTGACCGAGCGGGATGTCGAGTTCGTCCATGTGCCCGCGCACCAGGTGGGCGGGGACCCGCTGAACGCGATCGCCGACCAGGCCGCCAGCGACGCGGCCGCCACCCAGCGACCCGCCGGTACCGCCCTGGGCGACCAGGAGATGCCGGTGCCGGCGCCGGCCCGTGCCACCCCGTCACGGGCCAGGACCAGCACCGCCCGCACAGCGCCGGCCGGAGCCAAGCCGGCCTCCTCGGGCAAACCGCGGACCATCAAGGCGAAGTTCCCCGGACGCTGCCCCTGCGGCCAGCCGTACGCCGCGGGCACCCAGATCATGAAGCGCGAGGAAGGCTGGGGTCACCCGGACTGCAGCCCTGTGGCGTGAGGCACGGGGCTGCCATGTCACCGGTCCGGCCGGGGCGTCGCGGAGTGTCGACGCCGGGCCGGCGGCACTCGTCGGTCAGACGGTGGCCGCAGGGGTGACGGTGTCCGCCTCGTTCTTGACTTCGGTGTCGGCCGACCCCGTGGAGGTGTGCTCGGCGGCGCCGTCGGGCGAGGTGTAGAAGACCGAACGGTTCTGCCGGGTGCGCTGCGCCTGCCCCTTGGCCACGAGGTTTTCGAGGGTGTTGCGCACCACGGTGTTGGCGATGTTCCGGTCGGGGTGCGCCGTGGTGAGACCATCCGTGATCTCGGCCGCCGAGCGCGGCTCACCGCTCTGTGCGAGGTGGGCGGCGACGAGTTCCCGCAGCGTGGGACCCCCGGCCGCCCGTGTCGTGGCAGCCGGCTGTGCCTGCTTCTTCACGGCACCGGACGCGGACTTCGGTGCCGTACGCGCCTTGGGGACCCGCGGGCCCGAAGCCCCGGCGGGCTTCTTGGACACCTTGGCCGCCTTGGCCGTTTTCGCCGCCTTGGCCGGCGCGGGCGCGGCGGTGTCGCCGAGTGCCTGCTGCATCGTGGTGAGCAGGGCGTGGTTGTCCTCCAGGACGCTCAACTGTTCCTGGAGCGTGCTGATCTGCGCGGTGATGTGTTCGCGTTCGGTGACGTTGCTGTGCAGATCGCTCTGGATCTGGGTCGCGTACTGCGACTGGAGTGTGGTGCTGTCCGGCACGAGTCGTTCCTCCGGGGTGTGTGCTTACGTGATTGCTGCCGGATGTTACGCGCCTCGTCTGTGTTGGGGCAGCCACTTGACAGTAGATGGACCGCCCAGGGTGATTGCTCCTTGTGGAGCAACAGCCCTGTTGGGCACATCGAGTGATGTCTCGCCCTAAGCATGACGGTCATTTCCGCCTCGTCACTCCCACGTGAAAGGGACGCCTCGCGGGGTCCCGGCACACCTGTCCGATGGTGGGTCGCCGGCGTCACTCCTCCTGGTCGACAGCCTCACTCCGATGTCGTGCACCGCAGCTCGCGCTCGCCCTGTGTGCGGCGCACACATGCCGCGACCACCGCGCTCAGGCTTCCGGTATCGGCGAGGAGCGCGCGCTGGATGCGGGCACCGTTGCCATGGGCGAGGTGTTCCGCCGTCGTCTTGCGGGCCCAGACGAGATCGCCGCTGTCGTCCAGGGCGTCCCGCACCTGGTCGAGCAGGGCCCGCACGACCACCGGTGCGGGGGCGGGCCGCATGGTCACCGGGTGCAGCAGGTCGCTGTCGAGTCCCGAGCGCGCGGCCCGCCACGCGGCGAGCCGCAGCAGACTCACCCCGTGGCCCAGCGGCGGCCGCCCGGCCCGCCAGTCGAGCGCCGCGGTCTCGACCAGCGCCCGGCCCAGGCACGCCACGAGGAGTGTGGTGGTGGCGTCCAGACACACGTCCGCGACGCGGATCTCGACGGTCGGGTAGCGGTGGGAGAGGCGGGCGTCGAAGTAGATCATGCCCCGGTCCCGCAGCACCCCGCTGGTCACCATGTCATCGACCTGCGTGTGGTAGCGCTCGGCCGAGCCGAACACGGCCGTCGGCCCGGACATGGGCCACCGCCCCCACACCCGGCTCCGGTAGCTGTTGTAGCGGGTGTCATGGCCTTGCCAGTACGGCGAGTTCCCGCTCAGCGCGGTGAGTACGGGCAGCCAGGGCTGGATCCGGTCCACGACCGCGACGCCCTCCTCGTCCGAGTCGACCGACACATGGACGTGGCACCCGCAGGTGAGCTGTTCCAGGGTCGTCAGCCCGAACTGCTCCTCCATCCAGTGGTACCGGCTGCCCACGTTGAGCGCGGGGCGGAAGGGCAGGGGAGAGGTGGCGAGGGCGGCGACCGCGACCCCGGCCTCGGCGGCATGCCGGGCCGCCTCGCTCCGCCAGCGCACTATCTCCGCGCCGAGTTCGTCCATCTCCGTCTGCGGCCGGGTGCCGAACTCCAGCTGCTGGCCCTGCAGTTCCTTGCCGAACGTCTCCTCGCAGGCTCCGCCGCCCTCGGCGGCGCACTTGGCGAGACGCGCCAGCACTGCCGAGGACAGCGCGCACGGCTCCCCGGTGTCCGGATCGACCAGGAGCAGTTCCTCTTCCACGCCTACGGTGCGCAAAATGACGCTCCCTTGCTGTCAGAGGCCGGTCGGGCGGCACGAAAACGGCCGGGGGCACCAGCATGCCCGGCTCGCCCCCTCCCCGACTCCTGGTGAGGGGGCCCTCTTTCGGTCACACCCGGGGAACCGGAACCCCCGGCCGCCCCCGTGCCCACACCGTGCCCGCGCGCGTCGGCCGCCCCTCGGGCACCGGCCGCGGAGCTCGCACGGACACGCCGCTGACCGGGGGGAATCCCCGCCGGGCGGGCGGGATGGGGGTATTCCTTGGGGCGCGGGAGCGGGCGTGGACTCCGCCGCACTCGCGCGCCACATGAACGTACGGATGAAGGAGATCTGCGGGTGCGAGTAAGCCTTATTGCCGCCGGGGCCGTTGCCGCTGCCGGAGCCCTGCTGGGCGCGGCCACCGTCCCGGCCGGTGCCGCCGTGTCCCGATCGGTGTCCGCCAACCCCACGGGGACGGTCGCCAAGGACGGCACGGTCACCGTCTCGGGCACCTATCGCTGTTCCAAGCCGTCCGATCCCGGCCCCGTCTTCGTGTCCAGCACCGTGCGGAGGGGCTCCGTGGGGCACGGCATCGGCGGCACGGTCGCGATCTGCGACGGCGCCGACCACACCTGGGTCAACCAGGAGAATCCCTCCTTCGGGGATCCGCTGACGCCCGGACCGGCCCAGATCGAGACGACCCTGTTCCAGCTGGACACGCGCAGCGGTCTGCCGCTGCCCGTCGTCTTCGCCGCCGACCGCCACGGACTGGATCTGCGTCCCGCCGCCAACTGACGCCGTCCGGTGCCGGATCGCCGAGCGCCGCCGGTCGCGTCCGCCAGGAACGCGGGCGCGGGCGGCGGCGTTCCGATCGCTCCCCCGACGTCTGAGCGGCGTTCTGGTTGCCTCCGCAAGTGTGCGGGCGGTGAGTTTCGGACATACCTCCACGCATGGGGTGTGGAGGTGCACTCCCGCCCGGAGCAACGCGTCCCGCATGTGGGCGAGCCCACCGCCGAGAGCCCCAACACGTGTAATTCATCCGGCCGTTGCCCTGACCTGGCCGAAGATTTTCTTGATCCAGTGTCGAGATAGTAAAAGAAACGACCGAAAACGTCCTCTTTGTTTTGACTCCTGATCGGTCCGCGATGAAGGTCGCGTCTATGTCCCCTTCGTCCCGGACCGCTGCCGGCGGCCTGCTCCGCATGCGCGATTTCCGCCTCCTGCTCGCCGGGGCCGCGGCCGGCCAGGCCGGCGCCCAGGTCACCCTGGTCGCACTGCCCCTGGTGGCCGTGCTCGAACTCAAGGCGCCCGCCTTCCAGGTGGGGATGCTGACCGCCGCCGAGACCGCCGCCTTCCTGCTCATTGGGCTCCCCGCGGGCGCCTGGGTCGACCGGATGCGCAAACGGTCGCTGATGGTCCGGGCCGACGCGGTACGCGCCGTCGCCATGGCCAGTGTTCCGCTCGGTGCCGTCGCGGGCGTACTGACCATGGCCCAGCTGTACGTCGTCGCCCTGATCACCGGCGTGGCCACCGTCTTCTTCGACGTGGCCCACCAGAGCTATCTGCCCCAACTGCTGCCCAGGGAAAGCCTGGTGGCGGGCAACGGGGCGCTGGAGACGGTGCGTTCCTCGGCACAGGTGGCCGGGCCGGGTCTCGGCGGCGGCCTCGTGCAACTGGTCGGAGCGCATCTGGCGATCGTGGCCGACGCGATCGGCTACGCCGTGTCCGCCCTGTTCCTCCTGGGCATCCGGCAGCCCGAGACCAGGCCCGAGCCGGTGCCCGGCGCATCCCTGCGCAAGGACGTGGCGGAAGGCCTGCGCTTCGTGCTCGGCCACCCGCTGCTGCGCGTCATCGCGGGCACGACCGGTCTCGGCAACTTCTTCACCGCGATGCTGATGGCCACCCAGACCGTCTTCCTGGTACGCGTGCTCGACCTGGCGCCCGCCGCCGTGGGCGTGATGCTCTCGGCGTCGGCCGTGGGCGGACTCGCCGGAGCGCTCTGCGCGGGTCGGCTGGCCGGGCGGTTCGGCCAAGCGCGCATCATCTGGCTCTCGGCGCTGGTCACCGGGCCTTTCGCGCTGCTGTGGCCGCTGTCCGGCAAGGGCCCCGCCGCCGCGCTCTTCGCACTGGCCTCCGCCGTGGTCTTCTTCGGCGCGGTGGTCTACAACGTCGCCCAGGTGAGCTTCCGTCAAACGCTGTGCCCACCACGCCTGTTGGGCCGGATGAACGCCACCCTGCGCTTCCTGATGTGGGGCACCCTGCCGCTCGGCGCGCTCGTCGGCGGCGCCGTCGCGGACGGCCTCGGCGCGCGGGCAGCCCTGTGGATCTGCGCCCTCGGCTTCCTCGTCGTCCCCCTGCCGCTCCTGCTCTCCCCGCTGCGCGCCATGCGCGAACTCCCGTCCACCACGCACCCCGAGGACGATGCCCACCAGGACGCGACACCCGGCCACGACGAGCCCGCTTCCGTCGCCTGACCGCAGCCTGTCCGGTCAACGCCCTTGTTTTACACGGCAGTTCATGTTCGACCCCGATGAAAGATCCCAACCCCCGAGAGAGGATCACGTGCTTCCCAGCATCACGGGCCAGTATCTGGCCCGCTACCGGCGCCTCGGCGCGGGTGACCCCGCGGCGGGCCTACTGCCCGTCACCGGCGCCCAGCGGCGCTTCTTACTGGTGCGCTCCCTGGATCCCGCCGGCCGCGCCGACATCGTCCCGATGTTCTTCGCCTTCCCGCGCGGCACCGTCGACCCGGCACGGCTGCGGGCCGCGGCGAACCACCTGGCCGCCCGCCATCCCGCACTGCGCTCCCGGCCGTGCGTGGTGCGCGCCACGCCCGTACTGAAGCAGGGTCCGGCGGATGTGCCGCTGCACCAGGTGGCCCGCGCGCCCGGTGAGGACGCCCACGACGCGCTGCGCCGCGCCCTGGCCGGCTGGGCCGCGGACGGTCCGCCGCTGCGGCTGTTCCTCGCCCGGCCCGGCCCCGGCGCCGACGAGGAAGTCCTCGCCGTCGTCCTGGACCACACCGCCTGCGACGGCCAGTCACTCGCCCGCATCGTCGAGGAACTGGGCGCCGCCTACCGCGACAGCCTCGGCCCCGACGATCTGCCGCCCGCCGAGGCGGCCGCGGAGCTCGCGGCCTACCGGGACGCCGTCCTGCGCCAGCTCGACGCCGAAGAACGCGCGGGCTCACCCCGTGCACTGGCGTACTGGGGGGCACGGCTGCGCACCGTCCGCGAGCAGGCACCGCTGCCCGGCACGAGGCCGACCACCGCTGAACTCCCCACCGGAGCAATAGAGTTGACGCTCCCATCGCCTGCGACCGGAGTCCCCTTCCCGGTGCTGCTCGACGCCTGCCGCGCCGCGGCCGCGGTCCTCTACGGGACGGCAGCGGTGTCACCCATCGGCTACCCGTGGGGCGGACGCCCACCCGGTGCCGAGCCCGCGCTCGGCTGCTTCCTCAACACCGTGGTCTTCCCCGCCGACACGAGCCACACGGGGATGCCCGACATGACCGCCACCGAGTGGTGGGACGACCTGGACCGGGCCGACACCCCGTTCGACGAAGTGGTGCGGGCGGCCCGTTCGGGCGGCGCGCGGTGGTCGGGCCGGCTCGACGGCCTGCTCACCGTGGACGACGCCCGCCACCGCACCCCGCTCCGGCTCGGCGCCGTGGCAGGGCGCGAGGTGCACATCGACGGCAGGCAGGTGCGAGCCCCCTTCGCCGTCTCCGCCACCCAGGGCCCCGAACTCCTCCTCCGCATGGTGTGGGACCGCGCGGTCCTCGAAGACCGAGCGGCCGAAGACGCCTTCGCGGCCCTGCGCGGAGCACTGCCCGCCCCGGCCCCGGCCCGCTGAACCCAGCCGCACGATCGCGTACCCCCCCTCAACTCCCAGCATCCGGCCGTACCGCGCGATCCGCGGACCGGCCGGCGCACCGCCGCGCGGGCGCACGACCGTGCCCCGCACCCACCGACCCGACAACCCAAGGGATCGCCCATGCTTCCCCTCTCCTCCTCGCAGGAGATCGTCTGGCTGCACGAACAGGTGCAGCCGGGCAGCCGCGCCTACAACTTCACCGCCTCGCTCGACCTGTGGGGCACCCTCGACGTCGAGGCCCTGCGCAGCGGACTCGCCGCCACGCTCGCCCGGCACGCCGGTCTGCGGCTGGAACTCGTGCCGGTGGCGGGCGCGATGCCCGGCCAGCGGGTCGCCGATGTGTGCCTGCCGCGGCTGCGTACCGTGGACATCACCTGGGAAGCCGACCCGGAAGCCGCCTTCGAGGAACTGCTGCGCGCCGAGGCGGAGACCCCCCTCGACACCTTCGAGGCCCCGCTGCTGCGCTGGACGCTGGTCAAGCTCGCCGACGACCAGCACCGGCTCATCCACGTGGAACACCATCTGATCCACGACGGCCACTCCTTCGCGATCCTGCTGAACGACGTCTTCACCGTCTACCGGGCCCAAGTCCTGGGGGAAACGGCGGAGTTGGGGGCGGCGACCTCGTACGCCGACCATGTGCGCGCCCAGACGGCCGCCACCCGGGCCGACGAACAGCGCGCGAGCCTGGAGCACTGGACCGCCGAACTGCGCGACGCCTCCTACGACATGCCGCTGCCGGGTCTCGCCCGGCCCGGCGCGCGGCGCCGCCACCACGGCGGCCAGCTGCGCCAGTCGATCGGCGCGGACCTCGCCGAGCGGCTGCGCGCCCACACCCGCGAACGCGGACTGACGCCGTTCGCCACCCTGCTCGGACTCTTCGCCGAACTGCTGCGCCGGCACAGCGGACGCTCGCAGATGGTGGTCGGCACCGCCGTCGGCAACCGCCCGCGCGGCTACGAGGACGCCGTCGGCATGTTCGTCAACACCATCCCGCTGCGACTGAGCCTCGACCCTGACGCACCCGCCGAGGACACCATGGACGAGGTGACCGACACCCTCATCCGCGCGCTCCCGCACCAGGAGGTGCCGGTCCAGGAACTGACCCGCGCCCTCGGACTGCACACCTCGGGCGCCGACAACCCGCTGTTCAGCGTGATGTTCAGCGCGCACGACGCGGCCCTGCCCGAAATCGACGTGCCCGGCCTGGACATCACCCTGTTCGAGGGGTTCAACACCGGCACCACCCGCTTCGACCTCGATGTGGTGCTGCTGCCCGACGACCGGCGCGGGGTGGGCCCCCGCCACGGCGCCCCCGGGATGACGCTGGTGTGGGACTACGACGCCGACCTGTTCGGCGAGGACGTGGCGACGCTGCTCGCCGACCGGTTCCTCGGCCTGCTGCGGGCCTACCTCGACGCGCCCGCCACCGTCCTCGCCGACCTCGCGCTGCCCCCGGTGACGGACGCAGCGGCAGCCCTCCCCTCGATCGCGTCCGACCGCGACCCGCTCGACCCCGCCGCCGCGCACGACCCGTCCCGGCCCGCACTCCTGACCGGCGCCCGCATCCTCACCTACGGAGACCTGGACGCGCGGGTCGCCGCCCTCGCCCGGCGGATGCGTGACGCGGGAGTGACGGCCGGTCAGCCGGTCGCCGCGGTACTGCCGCGCGGCGCCGACTCGGTGGTGACACTGCTCGCCTGCCTGCGGACCGGTGCGGTGTACTGCCCGCTCTCGCCGTCCGACCCGCCCGCCCGCCTTGAGCTGCTGCTCGACCGGCTGGCCCCCGCGCTCGTACTCACCTCCAAGGGCAGCCCGGTCCGGATCCCCGAGGGCCTCCCCCGTGCCGACGCCGACGCCGTCACACTGCCTCCCGCACGCTCGGCGGACCCCGTGCCGGGAGCGGCGTACATCATCCACACCTCCGGCTCGACCGGCATACCCAAGCCGGTCGCGGTCGGCCGGGCCGCCCTGGAGAACCATCTGACCGGTGCGGCCGAGCGGTTCGCGCTCGCGGTCGGCGACCGGGTGCTCCTGTTCGCCCAGCCGTCGTTCGACGTCGCCCTCGAAGAGGTCCTGCCGTCGCTGTACGCGGGCGCCTGCCTGGTCGCACCCGAGCCGGACGTGCCCACCGGCGGCGAGCTGGCGGAGCTCCTGGCCGCCGCCCGGGTCACCGTCGCCAACCTGCCCACCAGCTACTTCCTCGCCGCCCGCGAGGACCTGCGGCCGGTGATCGAGGAGGGCCGCTGGACGCCGAGGCTGCTCGTGCTCGGCGGCGAACGCATCCCGGCCGACGCGATGCGCACCTTCCTCGCCGACACCGGAGCAGGCACCGACACGGGGTTCTCCGTACTCAACGTGTACGGCGTGACCGAAGCGGCCATCAGCTCCACCGTGCACGAGATCACCCCGGACAGCCTGGTGGAAGGGGCGGAGATCCCGCTCGGCAGCGAGCTGCCCGGCGAGCGGGTCCACGTCCTGGACGCGAGCCTGCGACCCCTGCCCACCGGCGCGGTCGGTGAACTGGCCGTCGCGGGGGCCGGGTTGGCCGAGGGGTACGTCGGCAACCCCGAGGCCACCGCGGCCCGCTTCGTCACGATCGACGCGCTCGGCGGCGAGCGCGTCTACCTCACCGGCGACCTCGGCTATCGCGGCCGGGACGGGCTGCTGCGCTTCCTGGGCCGCCGGGACAACCAGATCAAGCTGCGCGGCTACCGCATCGAACTCGAAGAGGTGGAGGCCGCCGCCTCGGCCGCGCTCGGCGGCCGGTCCTGCGCCGTCGTCCTCGACCGGGAAGCGGCCGGCGGCCCCCGCCTCGTCGGCTTCCGCGAGCGCGCCGGTGAAGTCGAGGAGTGGGACGAGCAGGCGCTGCACACCGAGCTGAGCCGCCGCCTGCCCGGCGCGCTCGTGCCCGGACGCTGGGTGCTCCTCGACACCATGCCGACCCTGCCCGGCGGCAAGCCGAACCGGGTGGCCTTGGCTCGCACGGCCGCCGAACTCGCACCCGCCGCCCCGGCCGAGGCAGCGGCCACGGCGACGGTTACCGCGCTGCCGGACGACCCCGCGGTAGCGCTGCTCGCCGAGGGCTGGCGCGAGGTGCTCGGTCACGACCGCATCGAGGAGAGCTCGCACTTCTTCCACATCGGCGGACACTCGCTGCTGGCCGCACAGCTCGCGGCCTGGCTGGAACCGCGACTCGGCGACCGCCCGTCGCTGCGCCTGTTCTTCCAGAACCCCGTCCTCGCCGACCAGGCCCGCGCGCTCGCCGGAACCGCCACCCCCGTCCTCGCCGCCGCATCGACCACGCCGAAGGAGTCGTGATGAGCGAACAGTTGATGGACCGTCAGATCGCTACTCTCAGCGTCCTGCACGGCGCGCCCCTTCCCGAGGCCGCCGAGCCCGGGGTGCTCTCCCGCTACGAGGAGTGGGTACGCCGCTCGCCCCAGGCTCCCGCGCTGATCGACGGGGAGTGTCGCTGGACCTACGAGCAACTCGACCGCGCGGCCGACGAGGTCGCCCAGGTACTGGCCGACCGGGTGCGGCCCGGCGACCTGGTCGGGGTGTGCCTGGACCGCTCGGCCGCCCTGGTGGCCACCGCGATCGCGCTGGCCCGGATCGGGGCGGTCTACCTGCCGCTCGGCCCGCGCCCGGGGGAGCGCCGCATCGCCGCCGTCACCGAAGACATCGGCGTCGTATGCCTCATAGGCGACCCCGAGCTTCTGACGAATCGTCATGAAGGTGTCGAACACGTCGAGTTGCCGCTTCCGCGCGAAGGTGTGAACGCCGCCGCCTCCGTCGTCGCGGCCTTCGCCCCCGTCCCGCCGGGCGCGCGGACGGCCCCGCCCGAGGCGCTGTACGCCGTGCTCACCTCCGGCTCCACCGGCCGCCCCAAAGCGGTCGCCGTCGCCGAGCCGGCCCTGGCCGCCCTCCTCGACTGGTACCGCGCGGAGACCGGGCTCGCCCCCGGCGACCGGCAGTCCCTGCTCATCGGCGTCGCCTTCGACCCGCACCTGCTGGAGCTGTGGGCCGGTCTGACCTCCGGCGCCGCGCTCATGCCCGCACCGGACGAGGTCCGCTGGGACCCGGCCGCGCTCACCGACTGGTGGCGCGAAGCCGCCGTGACGTGCGTCGTCTCGGCCACCCCCATGGTCGAACCGCTCCTGGACCGGCCCTGGCCGCAGGATCTGAAGCTCCGTCACCTCATGGTCGGCGGCGACCGGATGCGCCGCCGCCCCGGCCCCGACGTGACCGCCACCGTCCACAACGCCTACGGCCCGGCCGAGGCCACCGTCGTCACCACCACCCACGCCATGCGGGCGGGCGACCCCGACGTGAACGTCGACGCCGCGCCGCCCATCGGCCTCCCGATCGCGGGCGCGACCGTGGCCGTCACCGACGAGGACGGCACCCTTCTGCCGCGCGGCGAGGACGGCGAACTGCGCATCGGCGGCACCGGCCTGGCCCTCGGCTACCTCGACCCGGACCTGACCGCACGGCGCTTCACCGCCCCGCCGCGCGAACTGCCGGGCGTGGACCGCATGTACCGCACCGGCGACCGGGTGCGCATGCTGGACGACGGGCGGCTGGTGTTCCTCGGCCGCCTGGACGACCAGGTGAAGATCAGCGGAGTGCGCATCGAACCGGCCGAGGTCGAGGCCGCGTTCGAGCAGAACCCGGCGGTCCGCAGCGCCGTGGTCACCGCCCCCCGCGACACCGAGGGCCGTGCCCGGCTCGTCGCGCACGTACTGCCGTCCGCCGGTGCCGCGCCCGCCGCGGACGACCTGCTGGCCGGTGTACGGGCCTGGCTCCCCGAGCAGGCGGTGCCCTCCGCCGTGCGGATCGTGGCCGCCTTCCCGCTGGACGCCAACGGCAAGGTGGACCGGGCCGCGCTCCTCAAGCAGACCGAGACCGAGACCGCCACCGGTTCTGCTTCGGTGGGTGACCTGCCGGAGGGCGCGAGCGCGAGCGAGCGGCTCGTCCTTGCCACGGTCCGCGACCTGCTCGGCCGCCCCGGGACCGCTCTGGACGAGAACTTCACCGACGCCGGAGGCACGTCCCTGCTCGCGGCCCGGCTCCTGGAAGTGCTGGAGAAGGAGGCCCAAGTCAGGCTGCGTGCACCGGAGTTGCTGCGACAGCCCGACCTGAGGGCGATCGCCGCCGTACTCGACAAGCGCCGCACCGCCGCACGAACCGAGGCGGTCTGACATGACGCGCTCCCCGCAGCCCCTCTTCGGCCACCGGAAGGAAACCGCCGTGCCCGTCACCCGGACCGGCCTGCCCGCCCTGGTGGCGCGGCACGCCGAGCAGACCCCGCACGCCCTCGCGGTGGCGGACGGCGACACCACACTGACGTACGCCCAGCTCGTCTCCGCCGCCCGCCGCCTGGCCTCGTACCTGCACGAGAAGGGGGTACGCCCGGGTGACTCCGTGGCGCTGCTGATGCCCCGCTCGGCCAGGACCGTCGTCGCGCAGCTCGCCCTGTGGTGGGCGGGCGCGGCCTGCGTGCCGCTCGACCCGGCGCATCCGAGGCCGCGCACCGAGGCGATGCTCGCCGACTCCGGCGCCACCCTGACCGTCGGCGACAGCAAACTGCTCGAAACGGCCGGGGGGACGGGCGCCACCCTGGCACTGCCCGGCGACGCGCAGCTGACGTGCGCGGAGATGTCCACTGGGGGGCCCGGCCCCGACGACACCGCGTTCATCATGTTCACCTCCGGCTCCACCGGACGCCCCAAGGGCGTGGCCGTCCCACACGGCGCCATCGCCCACCTCGTCAGCGACCCGGCCTATGTCACTGTCACCGCGCGCGACCGGGTGCTGCTGCACTCACCGGCGACGTTCGACGCCTCGACGTTCGAGGTGTGGTCGGCGCTCGCCAACGGTGCGGCCGTCGTGGTGTGCACCACCGAACGGCCCTCGTTCGAGGACCTGGCCAAGGACGTGGAGCGGCACGGCGTCACCGTCGCGTTCTTCACCACCGCCCTCTTCCACCAGCTCGCCGCCCGCCGCTCCCGCGTCTTCACACTGCTGCGCACGGTCGTCGTGGGTGGCGAAGCCATGGCGGCCCAGCACGCCCGCGCGGTGCTGCGCGCGTTCCCCTGGATCGAGCTGGTCAACGGCTACGGTCCGACCGAGACGACCACGTTCGCCACCGCCCACCGGGTCACCGACGCCGACTGCGACGGACCGGTGCCCATCGGCCGGCCCGTCGCCGGGGCGACCGCCCACATCCTCGACGAGGCGGGACTGCCGGTCACCGCCGGCGGGCGCGGCGAACTGTGGATCGGCGGCACCCGGCTCGCCCACGGATACACCGGGCAGCCGGAGTTGACCGCGGAACGCTTTGTCGACCACCCCTCGCTCGGCCGCGTCTACCGCACCGGCGACCTCGTCTCGGCCCGCCCGGACGGCGTCCTCGACTTCCACGGCCGCACCGACGACCAGGTCAAGGTGCGCGGCTTCCGCATCGAACCGGGGGAGATCGAGCATGTGCTCCGCGAACAGCCGGAGGTGGACGACGCGGCCGTCACGGTGCGCCGCCCCACCCCCGATGACGCCCGCCTGGCCGCCTTCGTGGTCGCGGCACCGGGACCGGTGCCCCACTCCGATGCGCTGCTTGCCCGCCTCACCGCCCTGCTGCCCGCACAGCTCGTCCCGGACGAGCTGACCCTTGTCGACCGCCTCCCGCTCACCCCGTCCGGCAAGGTGGACCGCCGGGCGCTCGCCGACCTCGGCGCCGCGGCCGCATCCGGCGCCGCCGAGCCGCTCACCCCGCTCCAGCAGGCCGTCGCCGACGTGTGGAGCCGCTCCCTTGGCTGTGAAGTGGCCCGGCCCGACGCCGACTTCCTCGAACTCGGCGGCCACTCCCTGCTCGCCCTCGTCGTCACCGAAGAGCTGCGCGAGGACCTCGGCGTCGAACTGTCCCTCGCCGACTTCTTCACCGCCCCCACGGTGGCCGGACACGCCGCACTGGTCGAGCGCGCCCTGCTCGCCGCCCACACCGATCTGCGTCCCGACGCGCCCGAGGACACCAATGGCCACTGACACCGCCGCCCTCCAGGAAGAACTGCTGCGCAGAGCCCGAGCCCGAGCCGCCGGACGAACGGCCACCCCGGTGCCCGCCCCGGCCCGCGACCTCGGCCCCGCCCCGCTCTCGCACGCCCAGCGCCGCATGTGGCTCATGGAACGGCTCGGCCGGAGCAGCGCCCAGTACAGCGTGCCGTTCGCCACCCGGCTGCACGGCCCGCTCGACGTGTCCGCCCTCGGCACGGCGCTCACCGCGCTGGTACGCCGCCACGAGATCCTGCGCACTCGCTACGGCCGGCACGGCGAAGAGCCGTACCAGGAGCCCGTGCCCGCACCGGAGACGATCGCCGTGAAGGTGGTCGAGACCCAGGGTGACGGCGCCGACCTTCTGACCGAGGAGGCCCGTCGGCCGTTCGACCTCGCGGCGGGCACCGTCCCGCGCGCCCTCGTGCTGCGGCATGGACCGCAGGACCACACCGTATTGCTGACGTTCCATCACATAGCCATCGACGGCGGCTCGTTGGAGACCGTCGCCGAGGAACTCGCCGAACTGTACGGGGCCGCCGCGGACGGCCGCCCCTGTGTCCAGCCGGAGCCGCCGCAGTACGCCGACTTCGCGCGCCGCGAGCACACGGACGCGGGCCGCCTCGATGAGGGCCTCGCCCACTGGACCCGCCGCCTCGCCGGAGCCACCCCGCCGCGACTGCCCCGGCCCGCCGCCGTACCCGTCGACGCGGCCGAGCACCCGGCGGCCACCCGCACGGCCCCGCTTGGTGCGCAGGTGCTGCCCGCGCTGCGCGAGCTGGGACGGCAGCACCGCGCGACGGTGTTCACCGTCGCGCTCGCCGCCGCGTTCGCCGCGCTGCACCGGCTCACCGGCGAGGACGACCTCGTCATCGGCTGCGCTGCCACCCACCGCGAGGGACAGGCCATGCGCGGCCTGGTCGGGCTGTGCGTCAACACCCTTCCCGTGCGCGTGGACCTGTCCGGCGACCCCGCGTTCGCCACCCTCGTGGAGCGCGTCCGCGATGCGCTCCTGGACGCGCAGCAGCACCGAGAGGTGCCGTTCGACCTGATCCTGGAACGCCTCGGCGCCACCGCCCGGGGCGACGATGGCACGGCCCTGGTCCGCGTCACCTCGGACGTCCTGGGGGAGCCGACCGCGCTGCGGCTGCCCGGCCTGCGGGCGCGCCCGGTCGAAGTGGGCGTCGGCGAGGCCAAGTTCGACCTGACCTTCGCCCTGATGGATACGGATGCTCCCGCGAGCCTGGTCCAGTACGGGCGTACGGCCCTGGCCGACGAGACCGGCCGGAGCCTCGGGGCGAGCTTCGCCGAGCTGCTGACCGCCGTCGCGGCCGACCCCGCGATCCGGCTGTCCCGGCTGCCCGGCGAGGCGTCGCGACCGGCGCACGACGCGGCACACCCGGCCGAAGCCCACCTCCGGGCCCACCCCGATGTGGCCGACGCACATGTGCCGGACCTGGGCGAGGGGCCTCTGCTCGCCTACGCCGTGCTGCGCCGGACCGGCGGCCCGTCGCCGGCCCGGCTCCGCGCCCAGCTGCGCAAGACGCTGGTGCGTGAACTGGTCCCAGCCGCCGTCACCCTGCTCGACGCGATGCCGCGCACCGCCGACGGAACGGTGGACGCCGCCCGCCTGCCCGGGGCGCCGGTTCCCACGCCGCCCAGGAGCCGCCGCATCGAAGCGGTCACGGCGGCCTTCGCGGGTCTCCTCGGCCGGAGCCCCGCCCCGGACGACGACTTCTTCGCGCTCGGCGGACACTCGCTGGCCGCCGTCCAACTCGCCGAACGCCTGCGGACCGCACACAAGGTGCCGATGACCGGCCTTGACATCCTGCAGTCCCGTACACCACGAGCCGTCGCGGCCCTCCTGGACGCGCGCGAGGCAGAGCGGTCGGCGGCCGTCGCCGCGGCACCGCCGCCGGTCGCACGTCCGCGCCGGGCCCGTGCGGGCACGGTCCTGGTGACCGGCGGCACCGGCGGCGTCGGCGCGTTCGTGCTGCGCGAACTGGCCGCCCGGGGACGGCCGGTGCTCGCGCTGGCCCGCCCGGAGTCGGCCCACCTGGTGGCCGCCGACGGCATCGAGGTCATCGAGGGCGACCTGAGCGACCCGGACAGCCTGCGCGCGGCGGTCGAGAACGCCGACGCGGTGATCCATGCCGCCTGCACCTTCACCCGCCCCGAGGTGGACATCGCGGCGATGGAGGCGATGGTCGACGCCTGGCGCGGCGGCCCCTTCGTCTTCGTCAGCAGTGTCGACGCATACGGCCACCCGTCGACCGCGCGGGTCGCCGAGGAGGCGCCGTCCCAGCAGCCGTTGAGCGCGTACGGCCAGGCCAAGCTCGACTGCGAGCGGCTCCTGCTGCGGGCGGCCCGCACCGGGGGGCGGGGCGGCGCCAGCGCCGTACGCTCGCCCATCGTGTGGGGCGCCCACGACCGGCTGCGCGACCAACTGCGCTGGGGCGCGACGGGGTTGCTCTACCAGGCCGCCCTGAACGGCAGGCCCATCAGCCTCCCGGCCCCCGGTACCGGCGGCCACGACTGGTACGGCGCGCCCTGGGTGCACGCCGCCGCCCTGGCCCGCGCCGTGACCAGCTGCCTCGACGCACCGGTCCACGGCGTGGCCAACGCGGTCAGCGGACATGTGGCCTGGCCCGACCTGACAACGGAGCTGCTGGCCCTGCTCCGCAGCGACAGCACCGTCACGCTGGACGACGCGGTGCACCCGGACCTGAACCACCGCTGGCACTACCGCGCGGACCGCCTGTCCGCGGCCCTGCGCCCCCGGCCGGGCGAGGACCTGCACGCGGTACTCGCGGCGATGATCACGCCTGAGGGTTCCTGAGCACCCGGGCACCAGGTCCGTACCCGGGTACTGAGTCGTGTACGCCGCCGGATGCGTCCGCAGACCTTGCGGGCACATCCGGTCCGTCCCCGCCGATGAGTTTCGGGACCGGCCCCGGTCTCTCCTCCTGAAGGCCGACTGGCGGCCTCACCCCCTTCACGGAGGAGCCCACCATGTCCGAGGCCACCACGACTGTCGCACCCACGTATGCGGACACCGCAGCCGTTCCCCGGAACCGCCGTGCCACCGTGGCGATGGCGACCGTACGGATCGTGCTCGCGCTGTTCTACGGCATCGCCAGCGCCCTGCCGAAGCTGCTCGCCCTGTCCGCGGCCACTTCGGTCTTCGACCGGATGGGCTGGGGCAGTGCCGGGATGTATGCCATCGGCGCGCTGGAACTCGCGGGCGCCGTAGCGCTGTTGATCCCCGCGCTGTCCAGCCTGGCCGCCCTGTCCCTGGTCGCGCTCATGGCGGGCGCGTTCGTCACCCAGATCCTCGTCATGGACGGCCAGAACGCCGCCACACCGCTGATCCTCATGGTGCCGCTGCTCGCCGTCGCCTGGCACGGCAGGGCCCGCCTGGCAGAACTCCCGCAGCTCATCCGCACGCGGGGTTGAACCGCGCAACCCCGCACCTCAGCGGCTGCCGCCCGGGCCACGGGGCCGGGCGGCAGCGCGGAACTCGCCCGGCGTCATACCCGTGCACCGCCGGAAGAACTTGGTGAAGTTCGCCGCGTCGTCGAAACCGAGGCGTGCGGCGCAGCGCGCGGCGGGCAGCTCTCCGTGGACCAGGAGGCGCTTGGCCTCCAGGGCGACGCGCCGGTCGATGAACTCCTTCGCCCCGATGCCCGTCGCGGCGAGGGTGACCCGGGCCAGGGTGCGCGGCGCGTAGCCGAGCGCGCGGGCATAGTCGGAGACCTGGCGCAGCCGGACGAAGTCGCGCTCCACCGCCGCCCGGAACCGGGCGAACACGGTGTCCGTCGTCGGAAGCCCGGCGCGATCGTCCACCGGCAGCAGCCGGGTCACCAGGACGGCGAGCAGCTGCCGGAGCACCTCGGCGCGCGCTCCGGCGGGCGCGTCCGCACCGTCGGTGAACTCCGCACCCAGGTGATCCAGCGCCCGCTCCGCGAGCCGGGGCCGCCCGGGTGTCCAGCACACCGGGCCGAAGACGTCCTCGGCGGCCGTGTGGGCGAGAGTGCCGGGTGAAAGGAAGTCCGGCTGGAACAACACCAGTTGGCCGGTGAGTTCCTCGACACCGTCGAGTTGGTGCACCAGGCCGGGGCGAATCCAGAACACACTGCCCGGACCGAGCGGGTGGCGGGTGAAGTCCACGGTGTGATGGCCGCAGCCACCCCGCACCATCGCCAGCACATGGAACTCGGGGCGCTGCGGTGCCGCCCTGCGTGACGCCGGCCCCAGTGCCCTCAGCCGCGCGAACGACATCACTTCCACGCCCAGCGGCCCGTCCTGCGGGCTGCGGTAGGCGACGCTGCGAATGGGCTGGGCCCGCTGCGGTGTCGGGCGAGGCTGTCCGTTTTTCACCATGACAGGTCCCGAGCGTACCTGGCCGCCGTACGTGCACTCGGCGAGGCTTCATACAGCCGCCGACCTGGATCCACGTGAGGCCCCATCTCACGGGCGGGAGGCGGAAGTCGACCAGCTCTCCAGGAGGACGGCCATGTCCAAGGCGAAGATCGGCACCAGTCTGATCCACCATGCGGACACCGGAGGCGACGGCCCGGCCGTGGTCTTCAGCCACGGCAACCTGATGGACGCCGACATGTGGCAACCACACATCAAGCGGCTCGCCCCCGCGTACCGGTGTGTCGCCTGGGACGCGCGGCTGCACGGCCGGACCCAGGACGACGGGGCCCCGTACACCTACTGGGAATCGGCAGCCGACCTGCTCGCCCTGCTCGATGAGCTGCGCATCGAACGCGCCCACCTCGTCGGCCACTCCCAAGGCGGCTTCACCTCGCTGCGCGCCGCACTGCTCGCCCCCACACGCGTCGCCTCGCTCACCCTGATCGACACGGCCGCCGTGCGCTGGCCGCCCGAGGCACTCGCCGACATGGCCGCCGTACGGGACGGGTTGCGCACACACGGCCCGGACACCGTCGGCCCCGCACTGCTCGAACTGCTCCTGGGAGTACCCGAGTTGTACCCGGAGTGGCTCGCGAAGTGGCGGCGTCAGCCGAACGGACGACTGGCGGACGCGGTCGGCGTGCTGATGGCCGTGGACGACCTCACCGCCCGCCTCGGCGAAGTCCGGGCCCCGGCGCTGGTCGTGCACGGCACGGACGACCGGCCCATACCGCCCGCCGCGGGCCGGGCACTGGCGGCGGCCCTCCCCGCAGCGACCTTCGTGCCGGTCCCCGGCGCGGGCCACACTCCGCCCCTGACTCATGTGGAGATGGTGCACGAGCCGCTGCTGGAGCTGCTCAACTCGGTTGTCCTTTAGGCGAGTTGACTATCGACGGCAGGTGAAGATGCCCCAGCGGAGCTGATCCCGGCGGCAGGCTTCCACCCACCGGGGCAGATTCTCCAGCAGGCTCTCCAGATAGGCCGGGCTGATGAGGTCACGGAGTTCCGTGGCCCGTCGCCGGGTCTCCTCGGTGAGCCGGAGGTAATGGGTGAGCAGCTGATCGCTGAAATCATCGAACTCGACGTGGCTCAGCCCGAGTTCGGCCAGCTCCCGACGGTAGAAGGACGGAGTGGCGAACGCCTCCACGCCCAGCCGGGCCACCACCGGCCGCAGCGCCTCGGGTGGTGTGGCATCGGCCGCCATGAGATCGGTGAAGACGAGCGCGCCCTGCGGCTTGAGGACGCGAACGGCTTCGCTGAGCAGGCGCTTACGGTCGCCGCTGTGGCAGAACGCCTCCTGAGACCACACCACGTCGAACTGCTCGGCAGGGTAGGGAATGTCCTGGAAGGAGCCGGTGACGACCTCGATGAGCCCGTCCAGACCGCGCTCGGCGTTGGTCTTGCGGTGCCGGTCGTTCTGCCCGTCACTGATGTTGAGCGCGACGACCCGGCAGCCGAACTCGCCGGCCAGATGGCGGGCGGGACCGCCGTATCCGGACCCCAGATCCAGCACGGTGGAGTCCGGGCCGAGCCGTTCGGCGATCTTCGCCGCCGCCGTTTCCACGGTGCGCCGGGAGGCGTCGGCGACCGGCTCACGCTCGTGGGCGTAGATCCCGGTGTGGATGTCCTCGCCGCCCCAGACCGCGGCGTAGAAACCGTCGACGTCACTCGTGTCGTAGTAGCGTCGCGCCGCCTCGGCGGCACCGGCCGTGCTCTCATGGCTCATTGCTGCTGCCCCTGCTCGTTCGTTCGCCCGTATCGGAATCCGCCCGCGCGGAGATCCCGTACGTGACGTTAGCCGGGTGACACGGAGGGATCAGCAGGGCGAATTCGGCCACGGAACGCGGTCGTGCGCGGCGTGCGTACAGTGGTCGGCCGACCACTGGTCGGCAGCCCCGTGCGGCCGGCCCTCATTCAGCAGCCAGGAGTTCCCGTGTCCTCAACGCAGCAGCCCCATACGCACATCCCCATGAGGCGCACGGTCACCGCGGCTGGGGCGCTGGCGCTCCCGGTGGTGCTGCTCGCGCTGCAGATCGCCGTCGGCTCGCCCGTTCAGGCGCGGACGCCTGCCGCGGTACGGGGCGGGCACACCGCCGCCGCCCAGCCCGCCGCGCACGGCCCGAAGGCGCCCCTCGCGGCCACCGTCACCGAGGGGCAGGTCAGGGAGGTCGCTCCCGGCGGCGTCATCACCTACCCGAGTGTGACCAGCTGTCTCACCGTGACCGTGCGCCTGCGCGACGGAGGTCTGGCCGGCGCGCACGCCAGCCTGTTCCAAGTCCCCGGCGAGCTACGCTCCGACGAGATACTGCCCGCCCTGAAGTCTCTGGTCGGCGGTCGGCCGGTGAGCGCGATCGAGGTCAAGGGGGCGGTCGGCGCCTGGCATCCGGGCTACTTCACGAAGGCCATCGAGAGCTATGGCGACGGGGAAGCGGTGCCGGTCCCGAACGGCCGGGACTTCGAGGGGCTCGCGCGGGCGGTGGCCGACGGGCTCGGTCGTGCGCGGCACATCGTGACGGTCCAGGACGTCCCGGACGGCGACCAGATAGTCCGCTGACTCGTGCCCCGGACGCGGCCGACGCCGTCAACCCGCGTCCGGGGCGCCGTCGTCGGATGCGGTCGCGTCCGCGCACAGCACCTCCACCCGCTGTACGAGGTTGTTGCCGAAGCCGCCGCGGTTCCAACGCTGGGTCAGAGGCTGGGAGTTGCCCTCGGCGTCGGTGGCCCGGACGCTCAGGACATGGGCGCCGGGCGTCGCCGTCCAGGGTGCCTGCCAGTGCCGCCAGGCCCAGTCGTGGCCGTCCGGTGCGGCGAGTTCGGCCTCGTACCAGTCGTGCCCGTCGTCCGTGCTCACCTCGACCCGGGCGATGGGGGCCCAGCCGGACCAGGCCCGGCCCTCCAGGCGCTGCGGTCCGGGCCGTACGACACGGGTGCGGGACATGAAGTCCGGGAAGCCGGGCGGGATCATCAGCGCCCGAGGGGCGATCCGGGTCACCGGCTCGCCCGGTTCCTGCGCCAACTGCCGGTAACGGTAGGCCACTTGCTGCTGGAAACCCGTGAACCGGGAGTCGATGACGGCGATTTCGCGCAGCCACTTCACGTGTGCCATGCCGTACCACCCGGGGACCACGAGCCGCAGCGGGTGGCCGTGCTGCGGCGGCAGCGGAGCGCCGTTCATCGCATAGGCCACGAGGACCTCGGGATCGCTGCCGGTGGCCACCTCCAGCGGCAGGCTTCGCCGGTAGTCCTGTTCGACGCCGCGTTCCAGGCCGTGGTCGGCGCCGGTGCAGACCACCTCGACGGCGTCCGGCGCCACGCCGCTCTCGGCGAGGAGGGTGCGCAGCGGTACGCCCGTCCACTCGGCGGTGCCGACCGCCTCGACGAGCCAGGGCTGGCTCACCGGCCTCGGTGTGAGCCGGGCCCGGCCGTTGCCCGCGCATTCCATCGTCACCCGGTGGGTGACGGCCGGGAAGGACCGCAGTGCCGCCATGTCGAGTGTCAGCGGGGTACTCACCCGGCCACACAGGGTGAGCGCCCATGTGGTGGCGTCCGTGGCCGGGATGTCGTAGTGGACGAGTACGTAGTGCAGTCCCGCAGGGGTGATGTCGTGGCGCAGACACTCCAGGGGCAGCCCGTGATTGCGGGTCGCGAGCGCCAGTTCCTCGGGGCTGATGCCCTCGGCGGGCTCGGCGAGACGCCCCGGTGGACTGATGTCACCGATGCGACGGTCCATGACCCCATGGTCCCGCCGGCGCCGGATCCCCGCACTTCACCGCCAGGGACCGGTCGGTACGGGTCGGGACCGGTCAGCGATTGCGCGCCCACAGGTGCGGCGGGACGCTTGAAGGGTCAGCCCTGTGGCATCCGATTGCGCTTGCGGCCCATGACGGTGCCGGGGTACCGGCGCGCGCGTGACCACCGGCGGCCCAGCAGGGGAAGTGCCGGGCGGGATACGGACCGTACCGTGCCCTCTGCAAGGAGATCGCCATGGACGGCACGACGCTGGAGGCGATGCGGACCGTGCTGCGCGGCCCGGTCATCGGCCCGCAGGACCCGGAGTACGACCGGGCCCGCACGATCTACAACGCGATGATCGATCGGAAACCGGGCGCTGTCGTGCGGTGCACGGACGCCGCCGATGTCATCGACGCGGTCGACTTCGTCAGGGATCACGGTCTCGAACTCGCGGTACGGGGCGGCGGGCACAGCGGCGCCGGTCTGTGCCTGGTGGACGACGGCGTCACCCTCGACCTGTCGCCGATGCGCTGGGCACGCGTCGACCCCGTGACCGAAACCGCCCAGGTCGGTGGCGGAAGCCTGCTCAGCGACCTCGACCACGCCGCCCACGGCTTCGGCCTCGCCACCCCCGCCGGCATCATGTCGACGACGGGCGTCGCAGGTCTCACGCTCGGCGGTGGACACGGCCACCTCACCCGCAAGTACGGCCTGAGCGTGGACAACCTGCTGGCCGCGGACGTGGTGCTCGCCAATGGCAGCTTCGTCACCGCGAGCGAGCGGGACAACCCCGACCTGTTCTGGGCGTTGCGCGGCGGCGGAGGGAACTTCGGCGTCGTCACCTCCTTCACCTTCCGGCTGCACCCCGTGCACACCGTGGTGCTCGGGGTGACCCTGTGGACCCTGGACCGCCTCGGTGACGTCCTGCGGTGGTACCGCGACTTCCTGCCACAGGCGCCCAACGACCTGAACGGCTTCTTCGCCGAGCTGGTCGTTCCGCCCGAGCCGCCGTTCCCCGACGAGATCCACGGGCACAAGATGTGCGGCATCGTATGGTGCTGGACGGGCGATCCGAACGCCGCCGACAAGACCTTCGAGCCGGTCAACGAACCGGGCCCGCCGGCCTTCCACTTCGCGACACCGATGCCCTACCCCATGCTGCAGGCCATGTTCGACGACCTGATCCCCGCCGGCCTGCAGTGGTACTGGCGAGGGGACTTCTTCGACCGGATCACGGACGCTGCCATCGACGTGCACGCCAAGTACGCGGAAGCCATCCCCACCGGCCTGTCGACGATGCACCTCTACCCGGTCGACGGCGCCGCGCACCGCGTCCACCAGAAGGACACGGCCTGGGCCTACCGGGACGCCGTCTGGTCCGGAATCATCGGCGGCGTCGACCCCGATCCGGCCAACGCCGAAACCGTCCGCCAGTGGTGTGTCGACTACTGGGGCGAGCTGCACCCGCACTCCATGGGCGGTGGGTACGTGAACTTCATCGGCGCGGGGGAGGGCCAGGACCGCGTCAGGGCCACCTACCGCGACCACTACGACCGCCTCGCCGCGATCAAGCGGGTCTACGACCCGAAGAACCTGTTCCACGCCAACCAGAACATCGAGCCCGCCGCGTAGCAGCGGGAGGGGCCGGGTCCGGGGGACGCCCGGCCCCATCGGCTTCGCCTCAGCGCAGCGTTGTCGGAGGAAGGAATTCGCGAGGCGCTTCACGGTGCCACCACGCTCCCGTCCTGCGGAGCTCCTGCCAGGTGGTGAAGCGGTAGCGCCAGATGCGGGCACGGACGAATACCGGCGGGGTGTCGGGAAACGGATTGTGCCGCAGCAGGCGCAGTGTGTCGCGGTCGTTGACCAGCAGCCGTTCGACGAAAGCGCCGAACCAGGAGAATCCGTACGCCGGTGAAAGCGCCACGAACCACAGCAGCCAATCGAGCCGCAGATGATAGGGCGCGAACTGGCGCGGCAGCCGCCGCACATCACCCGGCTTCCCATGGAATTCGTATTCCAGCCAGACCGTTTCAGGGGTGATCTCCTCGTCCGCCGTTCCTTCGATGACCACCTCGCGGCGGACGCGCGTGACGCTGCCGAAGGCCCCGTAGGAATTCACCAGATGCAGGGACTCGTACGTCGTGTTCATGCGCTGGTGGTGGGAGAGGAGATTGCGGGCCGGGCGGATGCTGAGCACCAGCACGAGGAGGGTGACCGCCAGGACCAGGACTTCATACCAGAGCGGAGGGCCGGGCAGCGAACGCGGACCGGTGACGAGCGAGCTGTCCAGGGAAGAGACGGCGAGGACGATCGTCAGCCAGTTCAGCCAGGCGAAATTGCCGGAGAGCACCAGCCACAGCTGAGTGCAGATGACGAGGGAGCCCGCGACGCTCGCCACCGGCTGCGGGGTGAACAGGGCGATGGGGACGACGAGTTGGACGAAGTGGTTCGCCGCGACTTCCACGCGGTGCAGCGGCTTGGGGAGGTGGTGGAAGAACCAGCTCAGCGGTCCGGGCATCGGCTGGGTCTCGTGGTGGTAGTACAGACAGGTCAGATCGCGCCAGCACGGATCGCCGCGCAGCTTGATCAGGCCGGCGCCGAACTCGACGCGGAACAGCACCCAGCGCAGCAGCCACAGCAGCAGCACCGGCGGGGCGACCTCGTCGTTGCCGAGGAAGACCGCGAGGAAACCGGCCTCCAGGAGAAGCGACTCCCAGCCGAATCCGTACCACGTCTGACCCACGTTGACGATGGACAGATACAGCGCCCAGAGCAGCGCCCAGAACAGCATCGCCGCCCACAGCGGCACGGCGTCCGCCGCCCCCGCCACGACGGCCCCGGCCAGCACGGCGCCCGACCAGGCGCAGGACGCGAAGAGCCGGTCCGAGTAGCGCAGCTGAAAGAGGCTGGGCGCGTCGCGGAACGGCACCCGACGGACGAACTCGGGCACCGGCAGCATCCCACCCTCACCGATCAGGGCCCGGAACTGGAGGGCCGCCGCGAGGAAGGCCACCAGGTAGACGGCGGCCAGGGACCGTTGCAACACCAGTCGGCTCAGCCAGTACGCCGACGACGAGAACCACTCCACGGCGGGGAACCTCCTGGTCACAGCGGGCGGTCGGGGGAGGCCCGGGTCGGTGCGGCCCGTTCCCGTCCTCGCTCGCCGTCGGGGGCACCGGCAAGGTTGGCGTCATCTTCGTAGTGGGTATCGAGGGGCCAAGTCGAGTCGGCCGACGGGCCCTTCACCCGCTCGCGCCAGAACCGTGATCATCGGAGGAGTGGGGACCGCGCACGGTCGTCATCGAGTCAGGAGCGGGCGACGACCGGGCCCCGGGTGCGGCCGCATCGCGCGATCTAGACTCCGCGGATGACCATCGATCCTCTTCTGCTCACCGTGCTCGGGTCCGCGACGCCGTACCCGAGCACGGACAATCCCTGCTCCGGCTATCTGGTGTCCTGCGGCGCCACCCAGCTATGGGTGGACGCGGGCACTGGGACCCTGGCGCAGCTGCAACAGCACGTCTCCCTGGGCGACTTGGACGCCGTCTGGATCTCGCATCTGCACGCGGATCACAGCGCCGACCTGCTCACCGCCTACTACGGGCTGCTCTTCGCCGATGTGCGCAGAGCCACGCCGCTCCCGCTGTTCGGGCCGCCGGGCATCGCCGACAGGCTGGCGCACTTCCTCACCAACGGCCCGAGCCGGAGCCCGGTCGAATCGGCCTTCGCCGTCCATGAACTGCACGACGGGCACAGTGCGCGGGTCGGTGCGCTCACGCTGACCAGCCGGGCGGTGGCGCACGGCATACCGGCCTTCGCGGTACGGATCGAAGCGGCCGCCGGGTCGCTGGTGTACTCGGGGGACACGGCCCCCTGCGCCGCTCTCACGCGACTGGCCGAGGGCTGTGACGCGCTGCTGTGCGAGGCCGAGAGCGCGCAGCGGCCGGCCGAGGGGGAGCAGGTGCACCACACCCCCGAGGACACCGGCGACACGGCCGGCGCCGCTCGGGCGAGCCGGCTGATCGTCACGCACGTCGGCCGCTTCCTCACACCGCGGGAAGCCGTTGCGCGTGCCTCGGCCCGCTACGGCGGGCCGGTCGACCACGCGGCGCCCGGAGCCACCTTCTCGATCGGGCGGGCCGGGACGTGAGGGACCTGAAGGACTGAGAGCCCGTGTCTGACCCGCGGACCCGGGCGGGTTGGGACACAGGCTCTGAGGCATCCGCTCGGCCAGTGGGCCCGCCGCCCGGTGCGGGGAGGTGCGTGGGCGGCGGGAGTGTGCGGCCGGTCAGACGTTGACGCCGTAGTCGGAGGCGATACCGGCGAGTCCGGACGCGTAACCCTGGCCGACGGCGCGGAACTTCCATTCGGCGCCGTGCCGGTAGAGCTCGCCGAAGACCATCGCGGTCTCCGTGGACGCGTCCTCGCTGAGGTCGTAGCGGGCCAGTTCGCTGCCGCCCGCCTGATTGATCACGCGGATGTAGGCGTTGCTCACCTGGCCGAAGCTCTGGCCACGGGCATGGGCGTCGTGGATGGAGACCGGGAAGACGATCTTCGCCACCTGGCCGGGGACGGTGGTGAGGTCGATGTTGATCGTCTCGTCGTCGCCCTCGCCCTCGCCGGTGAGGTTGTCACCGGTGTGCTGGACGGAACCGTCCGGGCTGGTCAGGTTGTTGTAGAAGACGAAGTGGCTGTCGGAGAGCACCTTGCCGCTCGCGCCGCACAGCAGCGCGCTGGCGTCGAGGTCGTGGTCCGTGCCGGTCGTCGTCCGCACGTCCCAGCCCAGGCCGACCGTGACGGCCGTCAGCCCGGGGGCTTCCTTGCTCAGCGAGACATTGCCGCCCTTGGCCAGGCTCACGCCCATGTTCTTCCTCCGTGATGGTGCGGTCGGGATCCGTCGTTCGTTGAGAACGCCCGGCAGGACACTATGGTTCCCCGGTTGCGCAATCCCTGAAGTGTTGGATCGTGGCTCACCCTGTGGTCGTCGGCGGGGGTTCCGGGTCGGATGTGTGCCGTGCCGCCGCTATGTGCTCGCGGAGATGGGGCAGGATGCCGCGTTCCAGCAGGGCCCGGCGCCACAGGTCGTAGGCTCGCGCAGCCTCCGGATCCGGGGCGGGCCCGGCCTGGGCCGCAGGGCGGTTGCGGGCCGCGGTGATCAGCAGCGCGGCCAGGCCGGGCAGCGCGCTGAGGGCGGCGAGGCCCGTGAACATCCAGCCCGAGTTCCGCAGCGCCCGCGCCAGGTGCGGGTGGAAGCCCACCAGTTGCAGGGCGCACCCGATGAGCAGGAACAGGACGGCGGCCATGGCGGCCAGGACCGGGGTGAGAACGGCCAGTACGGCGAGCAGGCCGCCGCGCTCCGGCTCGGGATCCGCCGATGCGTCATCCGGGCCCGGGTGCACCTCGGTCCGCGCCTGGGCGGTGGTGGCCGCGCGGAGGAAGGCCCGGTGTTCCGCGGCAGCCGCTGCCGCGATGGAGCCGAGTTCCCGCAGGGCCCGGACGCGCAGCTGTTCGGCGTCGATCACTGCGGCCACCGGCCGCAGGAGTCGCCTGATCTCCCGTGATTCCAGGGCGAGTTGGAGGAGACGTGCGAACTCCTCCGCGTCTTGCGTACGCAGCCCGTCGGAACGGTTCATGTCTCCCTCGGTGTGTGTTGTGCCCACATGTGTACGGATGTGAGACGGCCAGGGCCGGTGGAGGTTCCGTGCGGCGCGGGTGATGGACCTCACCATAGTTCAATTATTGCGCAACCTTTAAAGTGACAGCGTGGATACGGAGATTGAGGCGCACAAGGAAGTCGCGGTGCTGTCGGGCGGCCCCGCGGACGGACTGCGGATCTATGTCGAGGGCCGACCGCCGGTGGTTCAGGTGACGTACCCCTGCGAGCTGGAGGCGCCGGTGCCGGGCGTCCGTGCCGAGGCGCTGTACGTCTACCGCCGCGACCACCGCAGCCGCGAGGAGCCTTTGCGGTACGGATTCGACATCGCCAGCCCCTGAGAGCCTGACCGCTCCGCCGGGATCGTCTCCGGCCGGGCCGTCTCCCGCCGGGCCGGGCCGGGTTGTCGGGCGGCGCCGACCAGGATGCGCTCTCTGAAAAGGTTGCTAGATTGCGCAACCATTACAACTATCGAGCGGGGCCGGCCGTCTCTTTTGGTAGGTACCGACGGACTGGGAGCGTGCGGATGACAGGCGGTCAAGAAGAGGTGGGCGAAGGCCGTGACGGCGACTCCGCCGTGCGCGGGCGGCGCCGCATGCGCAGCGGTGTCCGGCTCGGCATGGGCGTCGGGCTCACCGTGCTCGTGCTGACGACGGCGGGTGTGGGCTGGGCCTATCTGCGGCTCAACGCGAACATCGACACGTTCACGGCGGACGGCATCTCCGGCGACCGTCCGCCGGTCTCGACCAAGGGCTCCAACGTCCTGGTCATCGGCACGGACGCCCGCATCGACGGCAACAGCGACCTGGGCGGCGGGGACAAGAACGACATAGGGCGCTCCGACACCGCCTTTCTCATGCACATATACGCCGACCACAAGCACGCCGTCGCCGTGTCCATACCGCGCGACACCCTGGTCGACATACCGTCGTGCAAACTCCCCGACGGCAGTTGGACCGAGCCGCAGACCAAGGCCATGTTCAACTCGGCCTATTCGGTGGGCGAGAGCGCCAAGGGCAACCCGGCCTGCACCCAGAACACCGTGGAGAAGCTGACCGGGCTGCGCGTCGATCACACGGTCGTGGTCGACTTCAAGGGCTTCGCGAAGATGACGGAGGCCGTCGGCGGCGTCCAGGTCTGCCTGCCCCAGGACGTCTACCAGAACAACCTCAACCCCAACCGTTCCACCCGCGGTGACCAGATCTTCGCCAAGGGCCCGCAGACCGTCTCCGGCCAGCAGGCCCTGGACTACGTGCGCATCCGGCATGGTCTGGGCGACGGCTCCGACATAGGGCGCATCAAACGGCAGCAGGCCTTCGTCGCCTCCCTCATGAAGAAGGTCAAGAGCGACGGGCTGACCCCCACCAACCTCTTCCCCCTCGCGGACGCGGCCACCCAGTCCCTGACCGTGGACCCCGGTCTCGGCTCGGCCGACAAACTGATCTCGTTCGCCATGTCGCTGAAGGACATCGACCTGCACAACACCAAGTTCGTCACGCTGCCGTGGCGCTACCAGGGCGCACGTGTGGCCATCGTCCACCCGGACGCCGAAGCGCTGTGGGCCGCGCTGAAGGCCGACCGCACCCTCGACGGCCAGGACGCGGGCAGCCACCACGACGAGCAGGCGGACGCGGCATCCCCCGCACCGAGCGGCGCCGTGCCGGTCATCGGTACCGGCATCTCCGTCGCCGTGTACAACGGCACCACCGTCACCGAGCTCCCCGCCCGCGCCGCCGACGCGCTCAAGCAGCACGGCTTCACCGTCACCAGCACCGCCACGGCCATCGTCCGCACCCAGACCAAGACGGTCATCGAGTACGGGCCCGGCCAGCAGGACCAGGCCGAGAAGGCCGCCCAGGTCTTCCCCGGCGCGGAAGTCACCGCGACCGCGGCGGCCGGAATCAACGTCATCCTCGGCCAGACGTACGCCGACGCCCCCCAGCCCGGGGCGTCGACGGCACCCACCACCTCGGCCGCGCCCAGCGCACTGCCCACCAGTGTGGCCGGTGACGCCCGCTCCGCCGACGACGACCCGTGCTCCAACCTCTCGTACGGCTGAGCACGAGCCCGCTGAGTACGAGCTGAGTACGGGCACCAGCCGCCCCACGCACCCCTGAGGAGAACCGCCGTCGAGTGACGGCCCCCGGCCTCAAGGTCCCACGGGCGGCCTCAGGCTCCCACGGGCCGCAGCCGCTGCTCGGGGAACCGGTCGGCGGCGCGGTCCAACTGTCGCACCATCAACTGCACGACGGCGACCATGTCCTGGTCGTCCACGTAGTAGACCTGGCGACGGCCCTCGCGCCGCGACCGTACGAGGCCGGCGAGTCTCAGCTTCGCCAGGTGCTGGCTCGTCGAGGGGAGCGCGCCGCCGAGCCGCTCCGCGAGGCCCGACACATCGCTCTCGCCCTGCGCGAGCGCCCACACGATGTGCAGGCGTGCGGGCGAGGCCAGCAGGCCGAACGTCGCGGCGGCGTCCCTGAGGACCTCGGCGGACGGGTCGGTGAACTCGCCGCTGTCCGCTGCCATGCCGACCGCCCTCCCGTCCCGGCCCGGTCACCTATCGTGCTCGGGCGCGCCCTCAGTGTAGGCACCGGGCCCGGCCCTCGGGGGGATCGGCCGGACCGGGTCCGCCACGGGAACGGCATCAGCGGGGCAGCGTCACGCGGAAGGCGGTGCGGCCGGGGCGGCTGACGACGTCGACGGTTCCGTCGTGGGCGTGGACGACCGCGAAGACGATGGCCAGGCCGAGACCGGTACCGCCCGCCGCCCTGGCGCGGTTGTGGCCGGCCCGGGTGAAGCGCTGGAAGACCTTGGGCAGGAGGTCTTCGGGGATGCCGGGGCCGGTGTCCGTCACGCTCAACTCCGGTGCTCCGGTGGCGTTTTCGCCAAGGCTGAGGGTGACCTCGGTGCCGGTCGGGGTGTGCGTGCGGGCATTGGCGAGGAGGTTGGCGACGACCTGGTGCAGTCGGTGTTCGTCGCCGGTCACCGTGACGGGCTCCTCCGGCAGGTCGAGCAGCCAGCGGTGACCTGCGGCCGCGGCCTGCGCGTCGCTGACCGCGTCCAGCACGATCCGCGTGAGGTCGACGGATTCCCGCGCGAGCGGCCGGCCGGCGTCCAGGCGGGCGAGCAGGAGCAGGTCGTCGACGAGAACGGTCATGCGCTGCGTCTCGGACTGGATGCGTTCCAGCGCGTGCCGCACCTCGCCCGGGACGGGCCCGCCGTGCCGCAGCGCCAGTTCGGCGTGGGCGCGGACGGTGGCGACGGGGGTGCGCAGTTCATGGCTGGCGTCGGCGGCGAAGTGGCGCAGCCGCTCCTCGCCCGCCTGCCGCTGGGCGAGCGCGTCCCCGACGTGGCCCAGCATGTGGTTGAGCGCGGCGCCGACCTGGCCGACCTCGGTACCCGGATCGGTGTCGGGGACCGGGGCGGGCATGGCGATCTCGCCGCTGGCCAGCGGCAGCCGGGTGACCTCGGTCGCGGTGGCCGCCATCTTTCGCAGCGGCCGCAGTGAGAGGCGTACCCACAACGCACCCGCGATGCCGGTGGCGGCGAGGGTCGCGCCGAACACGACGGCCTCGACGATCTCAAGACGGTGCACGGTCTCTTCCACCGGCTCCAGCGGCAGACCGGTGATAAGTACGTCGCGGTCGTCGCCCGGGACCGCCAGCACCCGGTAGTGGCGCAGCGTCGACAGCCGGATGTCGTGGCCCCGCCCGTCCACCGGCACCGCCGCCAGGGACGCGCGGTCCGCGGCGGTGAGCGGCACCGCGGCGTCGGCCTGGTCGTGCACCACGGCCGCCTGGGTGGTCTCGCCGCGCAGCAGCCGCGCGCCGAACGTGCCGTTCGACTGCCCACGGGTGTCCGGCTGGTTGTCGGCGTCCGGCTTCTCGCCGCGTTCGAGGCTGGCCGCGAACCGGCCGCCGGACGCGCTGAGTTGCTGGTCCAGGCGGCTGACGAGGAAGCCTTCGAGGGCGAGCACGGTCGTCACCCCGACGGCCAGGCAGGCCAGCGCCAGGAGCAGGACCAGGCCCGCGGTGAGCCGGGCCCGCAGGGTGCGGGGGAGGGCCCGCCGCTTCACGAAGGGTCAGGCTTCAGTACGTAGCCGGCCCCGCGCACCGTGTGGATCAGCGGTGTCCGGCCCGCGTCGATCTTCTTGCGGAGGTAGCTGATGTACAGCTCGACGATGTGCGCGCGGCCGCCGAAGTCGTACGACCAGACCCGGTCCAGGATCTGGTCCTTGGACAGCACGCGGCGCGGATTGCGCATCAGGAAGCGCAGCAGCTCGAACTCGGTCCGGGACAGGTCCACGAACCGGCCCGCCCGGCTGACCTCCATCGCGTCCTCGTCCATCACGAGATCACCGACTACGAGCCGGTTCCCGCCGGGCTCGCGCGCCATGCCCGCCCGGCGCAGCAGCCCGCGCAGCCGGGCCAGCACCTCCTCCAGGCTGAACGGCTTCGTGACGTAGTCGTCGCCGCCCGCGGTGATGCCCGCGATGCGGTCCTCGACGGAATCGCGCGCGGTCAGGAACAGGACGCAGACGCCCGGCAGGTCGGCCCGCATCTCGCGCAGCAGGCGCAGACCGTCCATGTCGGGCAGCATCCAGTCCAGGACCACCGCGTCGGGACGGAAGGCGTACGCCGTGCTCAGCGCGCTCGCCCCGTCGGCGGCCGAGCGGACGTCCCAGCCCTCGGAGCGCAGGGCGCCGGACAGCACCTCGGTCAGGTCGGGCTCGTCGTCCACGACGAGGATCCGTACGGGGCTGCCGTCGGACCTGCGCAGCACGGGAGGTGATGATGGGTTTTCCATGGTGCCCACAGCATCCCCCGGGCGCCCCGCCCACGGGCGACCGGGGCCCTCTGAGTTTCCTCTGAATCACCTATGGATCCGGCCCCGGCCCCGCCCTTTCAGGTGAAGGTTCAGGAGGCGGGTCGCGCGGGCGGGGCGCCCGTGGTCGCCGCGTCGTACAGGGCTTCGGTCGCGGCGCCGAAGTAGGCGCTGTAGGAGATCTGCGGGGTGTTGCCGCCGGTGTGGTAGCCGCCGATGACCCCGATCACCGCCCAGCCGTCCGGCCACGGCACCAGCATGGGCCCGCCGCTGGTGCCGCCCACGAAGGCGTCGCAGGCGATGCGCGGGAAGGTGCCCGGGTCGGCCGGGTCGTCGCTGGCCCACTTGGTGGTGAAGCTCCAGCACTCCAGCGGCTTCTGCGCACCGCCCGGGTACCCGATCATCCGCACCGGGGCGTGCAAGTACCCTGTGCCAGTGAGCAGTTGCACCCCGCCGGTCGCGTCCTGGAGCCGGGTGCCGTTCTGGTTGGGCTCGGTGACGGCGAACCCGAAGTCGTACTCGGCTCCCGCGTGCTCGCCCAGGTCGTAGTACCGCTGCGAGACGTACACGCCGTTGCTCTTGATGGGGAAGATGCCGAAGGGCTTGAGCCCGTCGTGGTACTGCGGCACGAAGCCCAGATGCCGCTTGGGGGAGGTGCCGGAGTACCCCTTGAGGCAGTGTCCGGCGCTGAGCACCAGGTTGTGGCCCGGGCTGCGCACCACGGAGCCGCTGCACGTGCGTCCCGTACCGGAGGCGTCGGTCCAGAAGAACGTGCCGGCCTGCGGGATGCCGTCGAAGCTGCGGCTCGGTGGGATGTGCTCGCCGGGCCGGGGCCCGTCCACGGCGGGGGAGGCGGCATGGGCCCCGGCACCGGCGCCCCGGCCCGGATCGCCGGGCAGCGCGGCCGTCATCCGGGCCGCGGTCCAGTAGGCGCCGAGCTCGGCCGCGACCGGGTTCGGCGCTGCCGGGGTTCCGTCGGCGAAGGCCGCCGGGGCGAGCCCGGCGCCGAGCAGCAGGGCGGCCGCGAACGTCGCGGCAGGTCGGATGATCATGGTTCTACGCACCATCAGTTCCCCTCTGGCCGGACACACATGACGGCTCACCATACGGGTGGCCCGGTTGCGGGCAGAAGTGCCGCGCGTGGCCGGAGGCCGGCGATGTGGTGACGGGGTGGTCCCACCGACCGGAACGAGCCGACCGGACCGGGGTCACCGTGCCAAGTCGTCGGTGTGGTGCGGCCCGAAGGCCTGGTGTGCGGCGCGCCGCCACCGGTTGGCGGGGAGGCCGGGGCGCAGCACGGCCAGCGCGCCGCAGTACTTGGTGAACACGGCGGGCCGCACCTGATGGGCGTGCAGCAGCCGGTCCGCCACGGTGAGGTGCTCGGCGGACTTCGTCTCCACCAGGACGAGCCCGGTGCGGCTGCGCACGGTGCTGCCGCTGCGCAGGTCGACGCAGACCAGACCGGCATCGCAGGTGATGCGCTGCCCGTCGGCCACGAACGTCGTGCGGAGGTAGTCCGTGGCGAGGGAAGGACGCAGCGACGTGGGTGCCTCGATCGCGTAGGCGCGGTGCAGGGTGTCGGCGAGGAAGGCCCGATGCGCGGCGCCGAGCGGGCTGTCCGTGCCGGTCAGCGCCCGGCGGTGTTTGACCGTGTCGCCGCGGCCGCCCTTGAGCTTGATCTCGAACTGCCGCTCGCCGCTGTCCTCGTAGACACGTTCGCGGATCTTGAAACGGAGCCGTCGGCCCTGGCGGTGGTCGTGGAAGGAGCGCAGCCCCGGGGTGTCGTAGTACACCGAGTGGTAGCGGAAGGCGCGGCGCCCGTCGATGGCCAGGGCCCGGAAGGGCCCGCCGGGGTGCTGGGCGTCGGTGAGCCGGCCGATCACCCGCAGGAAGGTGGGCGCGGGCACCAGATAGCTGCGGTCGAAGCGGGTGAGCAGGGAGGAACGCTCATTGAGCTCGGTGAGCGAGATGGGGTCGGCCGCGTGCGCCGCCCCGCCGACGGCTCGTACGGCTTGCGGGACCGGCGGCGCCGTCTGAGCGGTCGGTTGCGCGGTGCACGAGGCGGCCGATGCCCCGCGGTCCGACGGGCCGGTTGTCCGAGTGGTCGTCCGAGTGGTCATGCGGCGTCCAGCGCGGGCGTGACCGGGCGCAGCGCCTCGGCGGTGTCGGCCTGTTCGACGCCCGGCCTCGGTTCGGGTTCGCGGTAGCGGACGTCCACGACCATCAGGTCGCGTACGAAGTCGATCTCCATGACGGTCCAGTGCAGGGGCTCGCCCAGGCGCCGCGCGAGGTCTGCCCGCAGGGCGGCGGGGTTGCTGTGGACGGTGTCGAGCGTGATGACGGTGCGCCGGGCCCGGGCGAACAGCCGGGGGTGGTCGGCCGCGTAGACCACAAGCAGCAGTACGGCGCTCAACGTGGCGGCCATGGCGAGTCCGAGGCGCGGCAGACCGCAGATGAGGCCGAGGACGAGCGTGGTGAAGTAGTAGGCGACTTCCTCGTGTTGGACGGCGTCGGAGCGGAGCCGGATGATCGACAGCACTCCGAAGAGGCCGAAGCCCAGCGCCATACCGCCCTTGCCGCCCACCTCGGCGAGTGCCGCGACGATGGTGAACAGGGCGACGTTCAGGGCGAGATACGCCGGCACCAGATCGCGGCGCCGGTGCCGCGGGTAGTAGATCGCGAACGTGAGCAGGCAGATGGCGCTGAGGTCGAGCCCCAGATGGGTGGCGAGGTGACGTAACGAGTCCATGGCTTCGCTCCCTGTGCGTGTGCCGGAAGAGAACCCAGACTCTAAGAGGCCGGAGGGTGAACGTTCGCCACCTTGTCAGCGAACGCAACGGATCATTGATGTATCCGAGTGGTAAATGTCCAATACGGCACCCTGGCTGTCCCGTTCGGCCCTCTTGGCACGGTCGAATCCGCTATGTTTTCGGGCCCCGATGTCAGCTCGCGACCACCCTCAGCAGGCGGCATAGGCAGATCGCTATGGCCGCGTTCACCCGAAGGCTCTTGGACGGCGGCGGCCCGAGCCTGTTGTGCTGGGGCCATGCGAGACAACATGACACGCCTTGCCTTCCCGCGCCGTTCCCGTACGAAGTGGCCCGCCGCGCTGCTCGCCCTCGCGGTCCTCACGACCGGCACCGCGTCCACGGTGCAGGCGGCCGAGGCCGCGGACCGGGGTCCGGGCGGCACCCTCGTAACCCCGTCGGTGCGGGGCCCGTTCGACGCGCGCGGTGTGAACGGCGAACTGAAGCGCCTTGAGGCGACGCATCAGGTACGGATCGGGGCGTACGCCCTCGACACGGTTACCGGGCGGACCCTCACGTACCGCGGCGACGAGAAGTTCCCCTCCCTGTCCACCTTCAAGGCGATGGTTTGCGCCGCTGTTCTCGACAGAGGGCGGCGCTCGGAGCCGGGGCTGCTGAAGAAGGTGGTCCACTGGAAGCAGAGCGACGAGGTGCCCACTTCGCCGGTCACCGAGGGGCAGGGCGAGAAGGGGATGACAGTGGCCCAACTCTGCCATGCGGCCATCACCCGGAGCGACAATACGGCGGGCAATCTGCTGCTCGACCAGATCGGCGGCCCGCGGGGCCTGACCCGCTACTACCGCTCCCTCGGTGATCCGGTCTCCCGACTGGACCGCCGGGAACCCGAGTTGAACTACTGGAAGCCGGGCGAACAGCGCGACACCACGACCCCCGCGGCCATGGGGCGCGACCTCGGCAAGGTCTCCCTCGGAAACGGCCTGGTGCCCAAGGACCGGGCCCAGTTGAACTGCTGGCTCCGCGCCACCGTCACCGGCGGTGAGCGCATCCGGGCCGGGCTGCCCAAGGACTGGACCGTCGGCGACAAGACCGGCACCAGCGATTCCTACGGAGCCGCCAACGACATCGCCATCGCCTGGCCGCCGTCGGGCCACCCCGTGATCATCGCGATCTACACCAACCACACGACCGCCGACGCCAAGGCCGACAACGCGGCCATCGCCGCCACCGCGAAGGCCCTGGTGCGCGGCCTCGGCGTGCGGACCCCCTGACGACGAGGGCAGCCCAGCCCATCGCGCCGCCCATCAACTATCCGGTCCCCCTCATACGCAACGAGGAGCTGAGGATCGCATACGTTCCCCGGCAGCCTCCCGGCGCGTCCTGGCGTGCTGCTGATGCCCGGTTCTGTCAGGGTCGGCCTGGTGCCGCATACCCGCGTGGCGCCATCGAACGGCACCCCTCGCACAAGGAAGTGAGAGCACGGCATGGAGAAGTTCTCGCTGGAAGCAATCGCCCGAGCGCAGCTGACGGCCGCCCGGGGCGCGGCGTCGGGGCGCGGTGCCTCCACCGTGGTCGGTGGGCACGAGCGCGTACTGCGTCAGACGGTGATGGCCCTGACCGCGGGCAGCACGCACGGTGAACACGGGCTCGGGGGCGAGGCGACCCTGCTGGTGTGGTCGGGCCGGATCCGGCTGGCCGCCGGCGCGGACACCTGGGAGGGCCGGGACGGCGATCTGCTGGTCGTGCCCGCCACGGCACACACCGTCGAGGCGCTCGAAGACTCGGCCTTCCTGCTGACGGTGGCGATGTCCCGGCCCGGTCCGGCCTGACCCGGCTGTCGAGTCGTGATGCGGGGCGGCCACCGTGGTGGCGGACTGTCCGCCCGCCACCACGGCTACCACGAGCGCCCGCCCCCGGCGCTGTCCGCGTGGGTTCAGTGCGTCGCGGTCAGTACGGGCTGGAAGTGGTGGTTGGTCTGGCAGCCGAGGTTCTCGTAGGTGTTGACCTTGGTCGCCGGGTCGGTCTTCACGAGCCGGTACTTGCAGGCTCCCTTGATGTGTTCGCCGCTGATGCCGCCGGGGAAGTCGATCTCCTTGTTCCAGAGGTACGGCGACTGGTACCCGTTGAGGTGGGCGGTCGCGTTCACGTCGATGCCGCCGGGGGCCTCGATCTCGTACACCCACCCGGTCTTCGCCGCACCGTAAGTGGCGAACTTCTCCGCCACCCACTTCTCGCAACTGGTGCTGACATGCGCGGTGTTCTGGCCGCCGCCCTTGACGATGTACTCGGCGAGCGGGGTGAGCGATTCGCCTCGCGGGGTGAACCCGTCGTCGAAGAGCTGCTGCACGTTGTCCCGGGTGTCGCCCCGCCACAGCGTGTTGGCATCGTCGCGCCACTGCCAGTTCTCCTTTGCCGCGGCCTGCCAGACGGCCGGAGCGATGGCCGGGGAGGTCGTGGTGCGCCACCAGTCCCAGGAACGGAACCAGCCGGCCGGCCCGCAGGGACCGGTGTCGGGGGCCGGTGCCTTCGCCGTGACCGTGCGGTGGACGGTCGCGTCAGCAGGGGCGGCGACAGTCAGGGAAGCGGAGGCGAGGGTGGCGGCGGCCAGGACGCGCAGAGCTGCCTTCAACATGGTGGAGCCCATCTGTTGATCAACAGGACGGGCCTTTTATAACGGTGTACGCATCACCCATCGGAAGGAATGGACGCCGGGTCACCCCCAAGAGGGAACAGTCATACCGCTCCCGGCCGGCCCCGGTTCGCCGAGGCCAGGTCGGGTCCGCGGCAGGCCTGACTCCATTACGGGGCGGCCCCTGACAGGCCCCTGAGGCCGGCCCGGCACGTCTCGTTCGCGCGGGCGATGAGCGCGGGGCGCGCACGGAGGACCCTGGAACGGCCGTCCGGAGAAGACCAGCTGAAGGCCGAACAGGCGGTGTGCGGACTCGTTCTGAGCGCGGTGGCCGCGATCGTCAACGGCAAGCACCTGCGGTCGCTCTTCGCCGCCCAGCAGGATCACCCTCCAGCAGGCCCGGCGGAACTCGGCGCGTACGCAAGCCAGTTGAGCCCGATGAGCCTGCTGACGCAGCCGATGGGAGGCGGCCGGGTTTCACCGCGGAACCATGTGGCCGCTTTCGCCCTGAGCGTGATCGGTGTACCGGGGATCCCGATGGTGAAGCGTACGAGTATGACCCTGTCCATAGCCCATCTCAGCGACCCGCACCTCACCACCGGCGCACTGGCCGGCGCCCCGGCGGCAGGCCTGAGCCGCGCGCTCGGCGGTGTTCTCGCTCTTGATCCGTTGCCGGACGCTGTGGTCATCACGGGCGATCTCGCCGACCGGGGCCGTCCCGAGGAGTATGCGGCGCTGCGTGAAGTGATCGGCGGATTCCCGTTGCCGCTGAATCTGGTCGCGGGCAACCACGACGATCCCCGGGCTCTGGTGGACGCCTTCGGTGGCACCGACCTCCTGGGTGGTACGGAAGACACGCACTATGTGGTGGACCACCCCGCCGTCACCGTCATCGTGCTGGACTCGAAGGTGCCCGGCTCGCCCGGCGGGCGTCTGGGGGCGGCCCAACTGGCCTGGCTCGACAAGGAACTTGCTCACCGGCCCGACGTTCCGGCGCTTGTGTGCCTGCACCACCCGCCGATTCCGATCGGGATCCCCTTCCTGGACGGGATGCGACTGACCGACGGCGATCGCCTGGCAGATGTGGTCGGCCGTCATCCGCGTGTGGCGCGCGTCCTGGCCGGACATGCCCATCGATCCGTCACCGCCGCCTTCGCGGGCAGCACCCTGGCCATCGCTCCCAGCACCTACCTCCAGAGCGGCCTCGCCCTGCGTAACGAAGTTCCCAACTACCTCGCGGAACCCACCTCGTTCCTCCTCCATCTCCATACGGGAACCATGTGGGCCACCCACACCGTGCCCGTCAGCCACGCGGCCGCACCCATCGCCCTCTATTGACAGTGCGCGCGGACAGCTCCGGCACGGCGGCACCCATGTGACTGGCGTCACATCGACCCTCGTTGACCCTCACATCAGTGTGAGGGTTTGAGGATTGCCTCATGTCGATAAGCGAAGCACAGACCGCAGTTGATCCTCGGAGCGCCGTCAAGAGTCAGCGAGCGGAGACGCAGAAGCAGACGCAGAAGCAGACGCAGAAGCAGACACAGAAGCTGCCTCTTCTTTCTCTTCTCGCGCTGGCCATGGCCGTGTTCATCACCAGCCTGACCGAGACCCTCCCCGCCGGACTGCTGCCCGCGATGAGCGCCGACCTGCGGGTCAGCGAGTCCGCGACCGGGCAGACCGTCACCGTCTATGCGATCGGTACCGCGCTGACTGCCATCCCGCTGACCGCGGCGACCGCGCGGTGGCGGCGCAAGCGGCTGCTGCTGGCCTCGATGGCAGGGTTCGCCGTCGCCAACACGGTCACCGCCCTTTCGGGCAACTACCCTCTGACGATGGCGGCGCGGTTCGTCGCCGGCGTGGCCGCGGGGCTGGCCTGGGCGCTGCTCGCCGGGTACGCCCGCCGACTGGCCCCCGCGCACCTCCAGGGCAGGGCGATCGCGATAGCCATGTCCGGTATTCCGGTCGCCCTGTCGCTGGGCGTGCCGGCGGGCACCTTCCTGGGCAAGGCCCTCAGCTGGCAGGCCGCCTTCCTGGTCATGACCGGACTCACCCTCGCCCTCCTCGGCTGGATCGGCGCCGCCGTCCCGGACTACCCCGGCCGGCGTCAGGGCGACAGGACCCCGATGCTCAGGGCGCTGCGCGTCCCCGGAGTCGCTCCGGTCCTGTTCGTCACCCTCGTATTCGTCCTCGCCCACACCATCCTCTACACCTTCATCGCGACATTCCTCGACGGACTCGGCATGGGCGGCTCCACCGACCTGGTGCTCCTCGTGTTCGGCGCGGCCTCGCTCCTGAGTATCTGGACGGTGGGTGCCCACATCAGCCGCCGACTGCGCACCCTGACCATTGCCGGCATCCTGCTGATCGCGGCGGCGGCCGCTCTCCTGGCCGTGCTGTCCGACAGTCCCGCCATGGTCTATGCGGCCGTCACACTCTGGGGGCTGGGCTGGGGCGGTGCCCCAACGCTGCTGCAGACCGCGGTGGGGGACGCGGGCGGCGACGAGCACCTGGATGCCGCGCAGGCCATGCTGGTGACCTTGTGGAACGTGGCGATGGCGGGCGGCGGCATCGTGGGCGGTGTCCTCCTCGGCGCCCTGGGGTCCGCCTCCTTCCCCTGGAGCATCCTGGTCCTGCTGGCCCCGGTCCTGGCGGTGGTCCTGGCCGCCCGCACCCACGGTTTCCCCGCCCGGCGCGGAAGTGCTGTCTGATGGTCGCGCGTCCGGGGCACCACGGCGGGTCCGTGGTGCCCCGGACGCGCGGCACCGACGGTTGCTCGCGCGCATGTCACATGGTGAATCCGATGTGCACGTGGTCGTGGTGGGTGTCGTCGGAGAAGAACTGGTTCGCCGTCGCGCCGCCCGCGAGCTGTACCGGGCCGCCGACGTTGTACGAACCGGCCGTGGCGGCGGCCCGCATGAATTCGGTGATCAGCGTGCGGGAGGTCGCCGGGTCCACCACGGGATGGCCGTCGATGCGCCACACGTCGAAGGCCCTGCCGAGCGGATGGTCGCTGGGGCGGTTGGTGCCGAACACGTCCAGCGGGTGTCCGGAGCGTACGACGCTCACCGACAGCCGGTAGGTGCCCGCCAGTTGGAGCATCGCGTGCAGCACGCTGTCGTGCACGGCCCCGCTGCGGATGTCGGCGGCGGAGGCGGGCGGCAGCTCGATCCGCGACTGCGCGAACACCTCCCGAGCCGCCTCGTCCAGCGCGCCGGGCGGGCCGGGAGACGCGAGGTGCAGCGCGGTGACGCCCCAGCCCGACGAGGTGCGGCTGAGCCGTACGTCGACGGTGGTACCGCCGGGCCGGACGGTCCTGCCGGTCCGGGTGGGCTGGTCGCACACCACCAGGACGCTCGCGGTGTCGGACAGGATCCCGCCGTACTGGGCGTCGATCACGCGGACGACCGCCGCCTCCGCCGTCGGCATCAACGAGCCTGCCTGGCCCGCCAATTGGGAGGCCAGCGTGGAAGGGATGCCCAGCGCGGCGCCCCGCGCCGCCGCCGCTCGCCCGCCTCCCTGCCCGGCCGGCCAGGTGCCGAGCGCCTCCACGAGCCGGACGGCGGCCAGCTTGGCCGCGGGCTCGATCTCGCCCGGCCCCGGCTGCCACACCACCGCCGCCGGCAGTTCCGGACCAGGGCTCGACGCGGCGACCGCTGTCGTATGTGAGCCGGGAGAAGAGGAAGTGCCCGCGGGCGACGACGACTTCGCTTCGTTCGAGCAGCCGGCGGCACACATACACCACGCCGCCGTGCCCAGCAGCAGCGAACGGCGTGCGAGAGGCCCGGGCGGGTGCTGGCGGAGCGGGGGAGGCAGGGCCATGGCAGGCTCCTCGGACGCGGGGGCGTACGGAACGCCGCCAGTATCCGCCCCACACCCCCGCCCGGCGGTGAACCCCGCCGGGCCCTGCCCGGATCCGTACGCGCGGACCCGTCTCGCCCCTGACACACATGGGGCAGCCCCCAGCGTCCGAGGCTCGACATGTGGGAGCCCCCGCGCCGGAGGTCCGGTGCGGGGGCTTGGATGACGGGTGTGGCCGAGTGCTTCTTCCAGTCGATGAACCGGAGCCGGGCCCTACTTCCAGTAGATGCCCTGGCCGAGGGTGAAGGGGTCACCCCAGTACTCGGCGGACGTGACCTGCGTCGCGGACGAAGGCGCCAGGGCGACGGCGCAGCTCGTCTGCGTCCGGCCGTTGGTGAAGCCACTCGGCAGCGTGTTGGTGGGGCACTTGTCGAACTTGCTGATGAACATCAGGTCCTGAGCCTCGGTGCCGTCCCCGAGCAGACCCTTCATGTGGCCCACCGACGCGAACGACAGGTCGGTGGTGCCGACGTTCTTGACCGAGTAGCGGACGTAGTAGGGGACCTTCCCCTTCGCCTGGTCACCCAGCTTGAACTGGGCCAGATCACTCGCCTGACCCTGATCGATCGAGGTGACGGTGAGGGCTATCGTGCCCTTGGTCTTGCCGGAACTGAACGGGATCTGCGCGGGCTGACCGATCTTGAAGCTCTGCCCCGCCTTCGCCGTGCCGCCGTCTGCGGCGGGGGCGGACGCGCTGGGCTGCGCGGGCTGGGCGGAACCGCTGGCGGGCGGGTTGGACGCAGTGCCGCCCCCGCCCTTGTCGTCGCCGTTCTGGCAGCCACTCAGGGCCAACACCCCGGTGACCGCCAGACCGATGGCGCCGTATGCGGTCCGCCGCATGCCGAAACTGCTCACTGTTCTCCCCCATGTGTGACTGTGGACCGTCAAGCGATCTCTGTGATCACACTTCTTAGTGCAGGAACGCGGGGTACCGCCAGGCTCGTAACCGTTCCATGACCTGCCCCATACGTATGTGGGACGTGCTGATACGTATGTGGGACCTCCCGCTTGCCGCAGGTGGGGCCCGTACGGTCATGATGGGAGCCGCTGCAACGATCGGAACATGAGGAGTGCCATGGCTCGCGGGGTCCACCAGCCGTTGGAGAACGAAGAGTTCGACTTCATCCTTGCGATGACCGACGGCCCCGTCCTCGCGTACTTCTGCGGGACCTGGCCGAAAGCGGTCAAGGCGTGCAAGGAGATGGATCCGGTCGTGAGCGACATCGCGCAGGAGTACGCGGGGCGTCTGACGGCCGTCAAGGCCGACATGACCCGCTGCCCGGGCCCCGTCCAGCGGTACGGAGTCACCGCCGCACCCTCCCTTGTCCTGATCGAGCGGGACGAAGTGACAGCGGCCGAGACCGGCCCCATGGACCGGACCGCGGTGAAACACTTCCTGGACACCCACCTCTGAGCCGTCGGCGACAGCAACCTCCGAACCGTCCGCGACCGGGCAGCCCGGTGCATGACGGCTGGAGTCAGGCCTTGGTCGCCACGGTCACCACGAGCGGCGGGCACAGCCGTTCGGCGGCCCAGTCGTGGCCGCGCACATGGTCCGGGTCGGCGATGTCCTCCGCCTCGTCCGGTGTCGGGTGGTGCTGCGCCACCGGCGTGAACCCGGCGCGCTCCAGGAGGGCGCGGATCGTGGCGGGCGGCCATGCGTGGTTCCGCACGGTCTCCCAGGTCCCGTCGGTGCGGCGCAGGCGTACGACCAGGGGCTGGCCCGGCCGGTAGGCGACACCGGGCTCGCCGACCCGCAGCGAGGTGTACTCGATGCCGCCGCAGGCCGGGTCCGTGGTCAGCAGGACCAGCGGGGCGCCCGGCCGCAGCAGCCGGTGGATCTCACCGAACACGCCGAGGACGACCTGCTCGTCGGGCAACGAGGCAAGGACGTGGTTGCACATGGCCGCGTCCGCGCAGGCATCGGACAGCTCACCGGCCCGGCCGTCGGTGACCAGGTGGTACTCGGCACCGGGCGTGGCCTGTCGGCGGGCCAGGGCGAGCATCTCGGGGGAGGCGTCCACGCCGATGATCCGCATGCCGAGCCGCCGGGCGGCGTGGTCGGCGACGTGCCCCGGCCCGCAGCCGAAATCCAGCAGCGCACCGTCCGGTGGGCTCTTCTCGGCCAGCGCCCGGAAGACGAACGGATAACCAAGCAGCCAGTCGGTCGTGGCCTCCAACGATGCGAACGCTTCCGCGCCCTCGCGCCCGGACCAGGCCGGGCCCGGGCGCGAAGCCGACCGCTCGCCCGCTTGGTCCTTCGGCATCGCGTGGTCCCGTCTCTCGGATGCGTACGCGGCACACGTTGTCCATCATCGGCTCCACCCGCGCGGCGCGCACGCCACCATGCGCTGTGTGTGGCGCGTCCATAGGGGCAGCTGCCGGGCCGGGTCAGTGACCCTGTGACGGAGGCGGTGCGGGAGAGAGCCTTTCGATGGCCACCATGGCGGCGTCGTCGCCCAATGTGCGGGTCGCGGTGTGGGCGAGGAGGTCCTCGCGGAGGTGGCGCAGCAGGTCATCGGGACCGGTGCCGTCCCACGCGGCGGCACGGTCGGCCAGCGGGTAGAACCTGCCCGCCTCGTCGCGAGCTTCGAGAACGCCGTCGGTGTAGAGGAGCACGATGTCACCCGGCTCGAAGGGGAAGCGCTGCGCGGAGAGCCGGTGCTCGGTGAGATCCGCGAGACCCAGCGGCGGCGCCGGCTGGTCCACCGCGAGGGGAGTCGCGCGGTTGCCGCGCAGCAGCAGGGGCGGGGGATGGCCGCAGCTGACGAGGTGGAGCTCCCGCCCGTGGTCGGGCACCTCGAGCAGGGCGGCGGTGATGAACGCCTCGCCCTCGGATTCGTTGCCGGCGGCGTGGGCGTCCTCCAGGTCCGGCGCGACCGCCCGCTCCAGGTAGCTGACCAGCTGCGGAAGGTTGGCCTCCTGATGGGCGGCGGCCCGAAAGGCGCCGAGGACGAGGGCCGCGTCCCCAACGGCCTCAAGGCCTTTCCCCCGTACGTCACCGATGATGAGCCGGGTCCCGTGGGGGGTCCGGGCGGCCGCGTACAGGTCGCCGCCGATCTGCGCGCCGGCCTCGGCGGCCAGGTACACGCTGGCGACGCGCAGCGGGCCGATCCGTTCGCGCAGCGGTCGCAGCACCACCTGCTGAGCGGCCTCGGCGACCCACCGCAGCTGTACCAGTTCCTTCTCGTGCACCTCGCGAAGATGGGCGAAGAGCGTCACGAACACCGAGATCAGGATCAGCGCGATGATCTGGGAGGCGTGGTTGAGATCCGTGACGCTGCCGCGCACCATCGCGACGACCACCTGGGCCAGAACGGCGACGGCGCCCATGCCCCCCGTGACGCGGGGCCCGGCGAAGGAGGCGGTGACGGCAGGAGCGGCCGACAGCAACGGGCCGAGGTGCACAGCGGGCGGTGCGAGCATGTCGGCCACCGTGACGAGTGCGATGAGCGCGAGCGGTACCGCCAGCAGTGCATGACGCGGTGTCCGCGAGCTGTGGCGACCGGCGCGCCGTGGCTGAAGATCCATCGCTCCTGCATACACCGCGTTGCCTTCCGCACCGGCCACGCCTGGCCGACCGGGAAACCGCGGCGCCCGTGCAGCCACCCGCGTGGATGGAGAGGGGCATCGATGCGGGCTGCGGTCCGTCGATCACGACCGACCGGCCGAACCCCCGTACGCCGCTCACCACCGTATGTCGATCGCCATCCAACGGACCGAACCCCGTAGCACGGGAGCGACTGACCAGGGGGGAGACTGATCACGCAGAGGACCGAGCGCGCGGAAGAGTGTGTGCTCGGCACACACTGCGAACACCGGCACCGGTTGAAGCGCGGGCCCATCCGGGCCAGTCGGCCGACCAAGCGAACACGGAGAGCAAGCCATATGGACAGGTCACATGACTCCCGCTGGGTGTCCACCCCCGCGATCCACCGCGACGCCGTGCTGACGGAGACCGCCAGGTTCGTGGCGGCCGTCAAGGGGGCGAGCCTGGCGACCCCCGTGCCCAGCTGCCCCGGCTGGACCCTGCTCGACCTGGTCAGGCATACGGGAAGTGTGCAGCGCTGGTTCTCCACTCTGCTGCTTCAGCGCGTCCAGGAACGGCCCCGTAGCCGCGACGTGGAGCTGGCCCTGCCGCCGAGCGAAGACGGCTACCCCGGCTGGCTGGAGGCGAGCTCGGCGGTGGCGGCCGAGGCGTTCGCCGCCACCGACCCGGACGCCCCGATGTGGGTGTGGGGCGCCGATCCCCACGCCAGGTTCTGGATCCGCCGGATGCTGTTCGAAACGCTGGTGCACCGAGCCGACGCGGACATCGCCGTCGGCCTGCGACCGGTGATCGACCCCGCTCTCGCGGCCGACGGGGTGGACGAGTTCCTGGCCAACCTGCCGTTCGCCGCGTCCTTCGCCCCCAAGACCGCCGACTTGCGCGGCCACGGCGAAACCATTCGGTTCCGCTGCACCGACAGGGCCGGCGACTGGCTGGTCCGCCTGCGCCCCGACGGCTTCGGGCTCGTCGAGAACGGCACGGCCGCGGATACGGAGGCGACACATCCGGCGGACGCCACCGTCCAGGGCGCCGCCGCCGATCTGCTGCTCCTCATGTACGGGCGCCTCGACCGCAGCGCGGAAGCCTTCGAGACCACTGGGGACGACAAGCTGCTCACACACTGGTTCGCGAACTCCGAGTTCTGAGTTTTATGACCTCCGAGGTAATCGACGGGCGTCTCTCTCCGATGACACTCTCAAGCCATCGGGCCAGTTGATTGCGTCGGCCGGAACATCCCACCCCCTTCGCGCGAGGAGAGCGTCATGAGTGACATCGAAGCGACCGTGGAAAAGTACGTCGCGAGCTGGGAGGAGCCGAATGCCGAACTGCGCCGCCAGGTTATTTCGGAGCTCTGGGCAGAGGACGCGATCTACAAGAATCCCTTCGTGGAATTCCGCGGTCGCGATGGCGTCGAAGCCGCGGTGACGCAGGCGTACGACCTCTTCGTCACCAAGGGCTACACGTTCAAGGTGGTCAAGCTGGACACCAGCCAGGACGCCGTGCGCTACACCTGGGAGATGACGCTCCCCGGTGCGTCGGAGCCGGAGGCGGTCGGCACCCAGGTGGTCGTTCTCGACGAGAACGGCCGCATGGCCAACGACCATCAATTCATCGACAAGGCGCCCACCGGCATGGAGGAACTGGTCCACGTCGGCCTCGACGTCTGATCGGGTCCGCCGGGGCCCGGCGGACCAGTTGTCCCGAGGCAGCCGGGCGGGGCCGATCCCGCCCGGCTGTGCGCGGTCGGCCGGGCTGACGTATCGGCCGGCTCCGTGAACATGCGGTCGTACGGGGCCAGTTGACGCAGAATGGCCCCGGGTGAACGCCTGGACGTCCGTTGGAAGACCGAGGTGAGGAGCAGATGACGGTGACGACGACGGCCCCGCCGCTTGTGCGGTCCCTCGGTGATCTACTGCGGCAGTGGCGCAAGCACCGCCTGCTCAGCCAGCTCGACCTGGCCACCCGGGCGGAGATCTCCCCGCGCCACCTGAGCTTCATCGAGAACGGCCGCTCGGCGCCGAGCCGTGACACCGTACTGCGGCTGGCCGAGGCCCTCGGCCTGGAACTGCGGGAACGCAACCCGCTGCTCCTGGCCGCCGGGTACGCCCCGGTCTACCGGGAGACCGGCCTGGAGGCGCCCCACATGTCGGCCGTACGGGACATGGTGCGCCAGGTGCTGGCCGCCCACGAACCGTATCCGGCCGTCGTCCTCGACCGCTACTGGAACCGGGTGGACGCGAACGACCCGGCCTGGTTGTTCGGACTGGGCGTCGCTCCGAGGCTGCTGGAGGAGCCGGTCAACCTGCTGCGGGTGAGCCTGCACCCCGAGGGCATGGCGCCCCGGATCGCCAACCTCGGCGAGTGGCGCGCCCACCTGCTGAGCCGACTGCGCCAGCAGGTCACGATGACGGCCGACCCCGAACTGGCCAGACTCTACGACGAGTTGATCCGCTACCCCTGCGACCAGCCGGAGCCCCGAGTCGAACTGCCCGGCCCCGGTGAGATCGCGGTCCCGCTCCGGCTGCGGTACGAGGGCCGGGAACTCGCCTTCTTCAGCACGATGGCCACCTTCGGCACGCCGCTCGACATCACCGTCGCCGAGCTCGCCATCGAATCCTTCTTCCCGGCCGACCCCGAGACCGCGGAGGTGCTCCGCACCACCAACTGGCAGGCGGCCGTGGGTTCGACGCGGGGGTAACCTCCGCGCCGCGCTCGGGCGGGGCCCTCACTGCGGTTCGGGCCACGCGAGCTTCTTGGCATCGTGGGTCCAGGCCGCAGTGACCATCATGCATGCGGCCGCGCCGCCCACCACCATGAGCGTGGCAGGCGCCGGGCACGAGGGACCGTAGGGACTGCCGCCCGCGGCAGCGACCGATCAGCCGGTCGCCGAATCGCTAGTTGTGGCCGAACTTCCGCGGTTGCTTGTGGGAGACCTCTGGCGTCGGGCGCTCGGGTTCGTGCACGGTGGGGGGCTTCGCCTGCTCCTTCACTTCGGAGGTGGCGATGCGTTCATGGCCGCCGGTGCGTGCTCCCCGGTTCTGGCGGGTCTGCTTCTTGCCCATGGTGGTGGCCTCCTGTCGGGCACGTCGGAGGGTGTGCCGGGCCACTACCAACCTCGCACGTACGTACGAAGATCGCATGTTGGCCAGGAGCAGGGCCGGGCCCACGACCAGGGCCGGATGTCGGTGGCGTCAGTGGGTGCCGAATGCCCGCCGGTGGACCTCCGGTGGCAGCTTCCCGCGCGCACTCACCCTGACCACCGCACCCGGCTCGACCTGTCGGCCGGGGAGCGGGGAGCGTTGCCGGCCTGAGCGATGGATGCCGTGCGATGCGTACGTGAACTGCCCGGTCTGGCAAGGGAGTTGAAGCGCTGACCGGATGGCCGGGGGCCCGAAGTCACCGCCGCTGTGCGTACATCCTGCGCTGCGAGGCGCTGTCGTCCATGAGCGCCTCCATGACGAGCCGGACTCCGCGGGCGAGGCGGCCCAGTTGCTCCAGTTCCAGCGCGTACATCCTGATGGTGTTCTCGATGACGGACTCGGCCACGCCCAGGGTGGGCAGTTCGGCGCGGCTGGTCTGGAGGGCCACGCGTACGGCACGGATCTCGTGCTGGAGCTGGAGCTGGGCGTGCCGGGCGAGGAGGACGTGGTGGCGGGTGAGCGGCGAGTAGCCGGCGTAGCGGGCCGGCAGCAGGTCGCGCAGCCAGCGGGTGGCGGTGCGTTCCCAGTCGCGAGTCCCGGGCGATTTGACCTGGCAGGGCCAGTCCGGGCTGAGCGTGGGGGCGGGGGCCGTAGAGGGCATTCTCGTCGCTTCCGATGATGACGAACTCTGATCGAGAGAGGGGGGCGGCCTCGGCTCAGGGGTTAGCCGAGGCCGCCATGGGCATCCACCGGATCCGACAGCCTGGATCGGACATCCAGCGCGACGTGAGGAGGAGGGGCGTCACGCTGGCTGTTCGTTCTCAGAGGGACTGGGGTCGCTCTCCTTGGCGTGGGGGGATCGGTGGTCGCCGTCATTCAGTAAACATATATACCGTTGAGTAAACAAGGGTATGAAAAAATTCATGCGCGCCCAGGGTGTGAAGATCCTGCGGAGCGGGCCCGGCGAATCGGGCCTAGAGGAAGAAACCGTGCTGGTCGGCGGCCTGCTCGTACTCTTCGAGCCGGGCCTGCGTCCGCTCCGGGTCGGCGTCGGCCATCGCCTGGAGGAGGGCCGCGGCGAGTACTCCCGGCGCCGCGTACGAGTCGAACACCAGCCGTGAGCCGGTACCGGCGGTGAGGGCCACATCGGCCTCGTCGACGAGCGGGCCGAGGGTGGTGTCCGTGATCAGAGCGATGCGCAGCCCGGCGCTGCGGGCCGCCCGCAGCGCCGCCAGTGTCTCCTTGGCGTGCCGGGGCATGGCGAAGGCCAGCACCCAGGTCCCGCCCGCCGAACGGGACTGGAGCAGCGCGTCATAGGCGACGCTGCCGCCGCGCGTCACCAGCCGCACATCGGGGTGGATGCGCCGGGCGGCGTACGCGAAGTACTCCGCGAGCGACACCGAGATCCGCAGCCCGAGGACGGTCAGCGGCACCGAGCCGGCCAGCTCGCGGCCGATCTCCAGGACCCGGGTGGTGTTGGCGACCAGCCGGCGCACGTTCTCCAGGTTCTCGATCTCGGCGTCCACCGCCGCCTGGAGCTCGTTGTGGCGGCTCTCCTCGCGGCTCCCGGGGGAGCGGGCGACGGCGCTCAGGGCGATGGGTTGCAGTGCGTCCCGCAGGGCGGGGTAGCCGCTGAAGCCGAGGGAGGCGGCGAACCGGGTCACGGACGGCTGGCTCACACCGACCCGTTCCGCGAGTTCGGTGATCGAGAGGAAGGCGGCCTCGGTGAGGTGATCGATGAGGTACTGGGCGATGCGCCGCTGTCCCGGGGAGAGGCGGTGGCCGTCGAACAGTGCACGGACCCGGTCCGCCGGGGCGCGCCCCTGGTCCGAGGGTCGCCCGCTCGGCGTGATCGCAGCCGCCTGGGCGCGTGCCTGCTGCCCCGATGACACCGGCGGGCCTCCTTCTCATGCCATGTGTGCTCAAAACATAGCTCACCCTCGTGGCGGTCCGGCCCGGATTCCACCATTGACCTGGACACTTCCGGCGTGCGGCGCTGATGCCTGACAGGGGATCAGTTGGCTTCGGCGGATCCGCCGACGCGCCGCCGACGCACTGCTGACGGCGGGTCAGCAGGAGGTACGGCTCGGCATGGCGGGCACCAGGTTCGGAGACCATGGGCGGTCCGGAACACGTGGCGCTGCGGCCGAGGTAAACCCGGTGGGGGTATGGTCGGCCCCTGAAGCGCAGGACCCGTACACGAGCGCACAGAGCGCATGACTCGTACAGGATCGAGAGAGGGCCGAGCCAGCCGTGGACCGCAGGCGGACGCACAGGACGGGGCCGGCCCGGCTGCTCGTGCTCTGCGCCCTGCTGTTCGGGCTGTTCTCCATGCACGGGGCTCCGACGAATCCCGCCGCGGGTTGTCATGGCGAGATGGCGATGCCCATCACCGCACCCCTGGATGTGGGCGATGCGGCCATGTGGGGCGAGCGCATGGGCGCCGCCACCACCGCCACCGCTGTCCTCACCGGGACGGGTGGGGAGCTATGTGTGTCCACCCCCGCCCGGGACCGGCTGCCGTTCGCCGCAACGGGTCTGCTCGCGGCGCTCGGTGGGCTGGTCCTGGTCGTGCGATGGCTCGCCGGGTGTCGTACGAGCCTGTGTGGGCCGGGCCGACGCGGACCCCCGCTCGGCGGCCGAGGTCTGCTCCTTCAGGTGTGCATCGCGCGGACGTGACAGGCACCCATCCGGTTCGGCCGCCCGGCCGGACCGGACGAAACGGCCTGCCCATTCGCGCGCCGCAGACGTGGCGTGTCCACCTGGAAAGAACCTTTGATGTCCGCAGCTCACGCTTCTCTGTCCTCCGCTGCCCGCCACCGCAGGCTCGCGGCCGCCGGCACCGTCGCCGCGCTCGCCCTGACGCTGGCGGCCTGCGGTTCCTCCGACAACGCCAAGTCCGACGGCGCGGCCATGTCCGGCATGAACCACGGCTCGACCGGCACCCCGGCCTCCGGCGGCACCTTCAACAACGCGGACGTGGCGTTCGCGCAGCAGATGATCCCGCACCACCAGCAGGCCATCGAGATGGCGAAGCTCGCCGACGGCCGCGCCGCCGACCCGGAGGTCAAGGACCTGGCCACCGCGATCGAGCGGGCCCAGGACCCTGAGATCACCACGATGAAGGGCTGGCTGAAGTCCTGGGGCAAGCCGCTCCCGTCGGCTCCGATGGGGGCCATGCCCGGGATGAACCACGGCTCGTCCGGCTCGTCCGGCACCGCCGGGATGATGTCCGACCGGGACATGAGCGACCTGAAGGCGGTCACGGGCAAGGACTTCGACAAGAAGTTCGCCCAGCTCATGATCGGCCACCACCAGGGCGCGGTCGCCATGGCCAGGAACGAGCAGCGCAGCGGCGCCAACACCGACGCCAAGAAGCTCGCAGGCGATGTCATCACGGCACAGACCGCCGAGATCGAGAAGATGAACCAGATCATCGACCGGCTTTAGCAGCGCTGCGGTGGCCCTCCTCATGACGTCGACCCGCGTTGCCGGGGAGGGCGCGGCCGCAGGTGTGTGGGCCGGTCCGCTGGGACCGGCCCACACTGCCCGGTTCGGGTGCGCCGGCATCAGCTGGTGTCCCAGCCGCCGCCCTGGTCTGTAGGGGTGCCGGCCGGAGTCGAAGAACCGCGCCCGCGAGGTGGCCGCTATGACCCCGCCAGTTCGTGCACGGTCGCCATGTCGCTGAAGGGGATCAGTTCCTCGCCGACGATCTGGTGGGGCTCGCTGCCCTTGCCGGCGATGAGCACCGTGTCGTCGGGGCCCGCGGCGGACAGGGCGAAGCCGATGGCCTCGCGGCGGTCGGCGAATCGTTCGTACGGCGTGCCGGTCGCCGCCAAGCCCGGCGTGATCTGGTCCAGGATGGCCCCCGGGTCTTCGTTGCGGGGGTTGTCCGAGGTGAGGACACACAGATCGGAGTGGGTTCCGGCGATGGTCCCCATGTCGGCACGCTTGGTGGTGTCCCGGTCTCCACCACAGCCGAAGACGGTGATGACCCGTCCGCGCGCGAAACCGCGAATGGTGGTGAGGACCTTGTTCAGGGAGTCGGGTGAGTGGGCGTAGTCCACGATCACCGAGGTGCCGCGCGGGGTCCGGAACCGCTCGAAGCGGCCCGGGACGGGAGGCATCCGGTCCAACGCGTCGACCAGCGGGCCCAGTTCGTGCCCCAGGACGTGGCAAGCCGCCATGGTGGCCAGCGCGTTGGCCACCGAATACCGGCCCGGCACGGGGATCGCGGCCGGATACTTGCGCCCGTCGTGGTGCAGGGTGAACCGGGTGCCGCGTGCGTCCACACTGAGGTCGGTGGCCCGGTAGTCGGCCGGGACGTCAAGGGCGTACGTGGTCACCTTGCCCGGCATCAACGCCTGGATCCTGCTGCCCACGGGGTCGTCGGTGTTGACCACGGCGTGCCGGCAAAGCCCTTGGAACAGGCGGAGTTTGGCGTCCCGGTAGCTCGCCATGGTTCCGTGGTCGTCCAGGTGATCCTGCGTCAGATTGGTGAAGACCCCGACGTCGATGAACGTGGCGTCCACCCGGTGTGTCAGCAGGGCCATGGAGGTGGCCTCCAGCACCACACTGTCGGCTCCCCGGTCGCGCATGCGGCCCAGCAGGTACTGGAGGTCCGGTGACTCCGGCGTGGTCAGCACCGATCGCGGCATCGGGATCGGCTCGTCACCGATCCGGTTGCCGGCCGTCCCGATGACGCCCACCCGCGCGCCCTCGGACAGCCGCAGCGCGGACTCGACCATGTACGACACCGATGTCTTCCCGTTGGTGCCCGTGATGGCCACCATGTCCATGCCCCGTCCCGGTTCGCCGAAGTAGCGGGCGGCCACGACCGCCGCTGCCTTCCTGGTGTCCGGCACCCGCACGGCACACGCCCCCGAGGCCGCCCACACCGATTCGGGAATCATCGGTGCACCGCCGTCGACGAGTACGGCCGCGGCGCCTCGTGCGAGGGCCGGTGCCACGGCGTCCGGGCCGCCTTCACGGTGGCCGGGCACGGCGATGAACAGCGAACCCGGGGTCACCCGGTGGGCGTCGAAGGTCATGGCCGCGGTGATCAGTGTCTTGTCCGGGTCACCCCGGAGGACCTGGTACTCCTGGCCTGCGAGCAGCTCGCTCAGCTTCACAATGATCCCTTCGAGGTGGCTCGACCCGGTCGTGCGGCCGTCGCCAGGCGGCAGCGCCGACGGTGCGCCGGAAGCTGCGGTGATGATGTGGAGCAGGTGTCGCGGACACGCGTGAGGGGGAGCCGGACGTGAGGGCTCAGTCCTGAAGAAGACCTGCGGTGCTCTGCAACGAGCACCGGGCGGGAAACCCGGTCCCGGGCAGGGACGGTCGAGAATCGCTAACCGTGGCCGTGCAGCGCCAAGCGGCCCGTCTCGGGCGCCTGGACAGCAGCCGCGTCCGCACGGCACACACAGGCTGAACGCGGAGCGTGTGGGCCCGGCACATGGGTGGCCCGCTGCCACCCCTGCCTCTCACCACGTGTACGCCCCATGCAGCGACTGTACGCCCCTTCGAGCGGGCCCAGTCCCGTGGCGAGTGGGCCCGCCCGGCGCGGAGAGCGGGGCCGGCTCCTACTCCGTCCCGCTCTCCGGCGCCGACCACAGATGGTCGAGGGTGTCGAGCACGAGGCGGCAGACCGTGTCCGGGTCCGCGCTCGCCAGGGGCTCGCGGGCGACGACCGTGCGCATCAGGCCGATGCCCAGCAGCCAGGCCATGGCCAGATCCGCACGCAGGGCGCCGTCCTTGGCTCCGGAGAGCGCGGCCAGGGCGCTCTGATACTGCCCGCCCAGCTCCCGCAGGGTCCCGGCCGCCTCGTCGCCCCGGCCGATGGAGCGCAGATAGACCTCCAGGGAACGGTCGGCCGTACCCGTGGCGCTGCTCGTCAGCATCGAGCGCAGCGCGGTCTCGAAGAGCTCCTCGGGCGGCGTCGCGCGCAGCTGTTCCAGGCCACCCCGCGCGACGACCTCGGTGAGCAGGCCCTGCTTGGACCCGAAGTAGCGGAACAGCAGCGCCTGGTTGGCCCCCGCCCGTTCGGCGATGTCGCGGACCGTCGCCTTTTCGTAGCCCCGTTCCGCGAACAGGTCACGGGCGGCTTCAAGCAGTCGCTGACGGGTGGCTCCGGCGTCCCGGCGGCGCTCGCCGGCCTGCGAGTCGGGGGCTTCTTCCATGTGGACGGTCCTCTCAGACGGCCCGTCAGGATAACGGCCACAATGCGCCGTTGACCGCCCCAGCGACCGGTCCTACGGTTGTAAGCAGCTGCTTACATCCGGGAGGCCGCAGTGACGACAGCTGACTTCACCCCCGTCGCCTATCCCTTCAACACCTCCGACGGGCTCCAGCTCGCCGACGAGTACGAGCGTGTACGCGAACTGCCGGGCCTGTTACGGGTCCAGCTGCCGTACGGTGAGCCCGCCTGGCTCGTCACCCGCTATGCCGACGCGCGGCTGGTCCTCGGCGACCCGCGTTTCAGCCGGGCCGTGGGCGTCCTGCACGACGAGCCGCGGCAGTCGGAGGGGCGGCGCGACAGCGGGATCCTCAGCATGGATCCGCCGGACCACACCCGGCTGCGCTCCTTGGTGGCCAGGGCGTTCACCGTCCGCCAGGTCGAGAAGCTCCGGCCCCAGGTCCGCGAACTCACCGCCAAACTGCTGGACGGCATGGAGTCCGAGGGGCCACCCGCCGACCTCGTGGACCGCTACGCGTTGCCGCTTCCCGTGGCGGTGATCTGCCGACTGCTCGGCGTGCCCGAAGCCGACCGCCCCCGCTTTCGCGTATGGAGCGACGCCGCCCTGTCGACCAGCTCTCTCACCGCCGCCGAGTTCGACGCCAACCGCGACGAACTGCGCGCCTACATGGGCGAGTTGATCGACCGTCACCGGCAGGACCCGCAGGACGACTTGATGACCGCGCTCATCGAGGCCCGCGACGGCCGAGACCGGCTCTCCGAACTCGAACTGGTCGATCTCTGCGTGGCCGTCCTGGTGGCCGGGCACGAGACCACCGCCTCCCAGATCCCCAATTTCACCCTCACCCTGCTCGACCACCCCGACCAGTTGGCCCGGCTCAGGTCCCGGCCGGAGCTCATCGCGAACGCTGTGGAGGAACTGCTGCGCTTCGTCCCGCTGGGCAGCGGGGCCGGCCAGCCGCGGTACGCCACCGAGGACGTCGAGGTCGGCGGCACCCTGGTACGGGCCGGTACCCCGGTTCTGGTCGCGACCGGCGCCGCCAACCGCGACGCGCTGCGGTTCACCGGCCCCGGCGTGCTCGACATCGCCCGCGAAGGCAATCAGCACCTCGGCTTCGGCCACGGAGTCCACCACTGCCTGGGTGCCCCGCTGGCCCGGCTGGAGCTCCAGGAGGCGCTGAGCGCGCTCATCACCCGCTTCCCCGGGCTGAAACCGGCCGGCGATGTGACCTGGAAGTCGGAGATGCTGGTCCGCGGACCGCGCGTCATGCCGGTCGCGTGGTGAGCGCCATGACCTGGACCGTACGCGTGGATCCACAGCTCTGCCTGGCGTCGGGCATGTGCGCCGGGGCGGCCCCCGAGGTGTTCGCGCTGCACGGCGAGCATGCCCGGGTGCTCGACGACGGGATCGAACCGGACGAGCGGATCCTCGACATCGCCGACGCCTGCCCGGCCCAGGCGATCACGGTGTCCGACGGCAGCCGGGTGATCGGCCCCCGCCGGGACTGACGACGGCGACCGCCGGGGCGAGCCTCCGCAGGCCTGGGGGGTTTGCCTCAGGGCACTGCGGGCGCGAGAGGATCACCGAGCGGCTACTCGAACCGCGCGGTGTCGCCCGCACCTCGGCGTACGATCTCCAGCTCGCCGCTGGAGAAGTCGATGACCGTGGTCGGCTCGGTGCCGCAGTCGCCCGAGTCGAGTACGGCGTCCACCACGTGATCGAGGCGTTCCTTGATCTCCCAGCCCTGGGTCAGCGGCTCGTCCTCGTCGGGCAGGAGCAGGGTGCTGGAGAGCAGCGGTTCGCCGAGGTCGGCGAGCAGGGCCTGAGCGACGGCATGGTCGGGAATCCGGACCCCGACCGTCTTCTTCTTCGGGTGCAGCAACTGGCGCGGCACCTCCTTCGTCGCGGGCAGGATGAACGTGTACCTGCCGGGCGTCGCGGCCTTGATGGCACGGAACACGTCGTTGTCGATCTGCACGAACTGACCCAGCTGCGCGAAGTTCTGGCAGACGAGGGTGAAGTGGTGGCGGTCGTCCAGGTTCCGGATCGATCGGATCCGGTTGATCCCGTCACGACTGCCCAGCTGGCAGCCCAAGGCGTAGCAGGAGTCCGTCGGGTACGCGACGAGCGCGCCGGAACGGATGCTGTCGGCCACACTGCTGATGGTGCGCCGCTGGGGATTCTCGGGGTGAACGTCGAAGTACTTTGCCATTCGCCGAGTCTAAGGTCCGGGCCAGTGCCCGGACCGCTGCGACGGTTGTGGCGGCTGTGATGGTTGGTATGCGGCTGTGACGTTGCTTATGGCGGCTGTCCGGAGGAGGGCCGACCGGCTTCGGCCGGTCCTCCCCCAGACAGGCGGTTGGCTGACACAGCGTCAGCCAACCGTGCCGGTCCGGAGGCCGCGTACGAGATCGCGGGGCAAGCCGTGGGTGTCGTGGAGGTAGGCGTAGTCGTCCTCGGCGAGCGGGGTGGCGAAGCGGGGCTGGGACAGGATGCTGCGGCCGCGTTCGAGGAGCCGGGTGAAACGCCGCTCCTCGTCGAGGAGTACGTCGCGGATCCGGCCGGTGTGCTCCGGCTGACGGAAGTGGTCCAGTGTGTGCTGGATCAGCTCCTCGGGCAGGTCGCCCAGGGTGCGGGAGGGATCGCCGCGCCACAGGGTGGTCAGCACCCGGCGGGCCAGCCGCCGCAGTACGTATCCGCGCCCGGTGTTGGACGGCAGGACGCCGTCGCCGATCACGACCACGCTGGAGCGCAGATGGTCGCAGACCAGGCGCAGCGACTGCTCGTCCAGCTGCCAGAGCGGCGGGACCGACCGCAGCCACGGTTCGAACAGGTCGGTCTCGTAGACCGATCGCTTGCCCTGCAGGACGGCGGTGAGCCGTTCCAGGCCGAGCCCGGTGTCGACGTTCGGCTGGGGCAGCAGGTCGAGCGTGCCGTCGTCGCGGCGGTGGTGGCGCATCATCACGTGATTCCACACCTCCACCCACCGGTCGTCGCCGGTCGGTGTGGACCGCGGCGGTGTGTCCCCGGTCCACACGAAGATCTCGGAGTCGGGGCCGCACGGACCAGTGGGGCCGTTGGACCACCAGTTCTCGTCGGTGGTCAGCTCGACCGGTACCCCGAGCTCCTCCCAGGTGCGCAGCGAACCGGTGTCGGGACCGCAGTGCTCGTCGCCGCCGAACACCGTGGCGTGCAGCGACCCTGGATCGATACCGAAGCCGTTGACGAGCAGATCGTGTCCCCAGCCCAGGCTGCGCGGGCCTTCGTAGTCGCCGAGGGACCAGGTGCCGAGCATCTCGAAGACGGTCAGGTGGGTGGTGTCGCCGACCTTGTCCAGATCGGTGGTGCGCAGACAGCGCTGGACGTTGACCAGGCGCCGCCCCAACGGATGGGGTCTGCCCTCCAGATACGGGGTGAGCGGATGCATGCCCGAGGTGGTGAACAGCACGGGGTCACCGGGCGGCGGCAGCAGGGACGATCCCGTGATGCGCCGGTGGTCCCGCTGCTGGAAGTACTCGACGAATGTGCGGATGACGTACTCGGTGTTCATGGCTGCGGATCCTTCGCTGCGGGTGCGGGGCAGCCGGAAAGGGACCGCGAGCACGGGACGCGAAAAGGAATCCGACATCCACCGGCGGCCGTTTCCGGTCGCCGAGGGAGGGGAGATGAGGTCAGACGGCGGCAACCGGCGAGCTGGTCGCTCGCGCGGTCGCGGTGCAGATGCGGGTGATGACCTTCATGCCGCTCACGATAGCGCGCCGGCGATCCGGCGCGCCCGTGAATTTCCGCAGGGGAGGGGGGCTGCTATCGCAGCCCGGGCACCCGGGGCTGCGTGTGGGCCCGGCGAGTGGGGGTGGCTCGCCCGGCGGGGGAGTACCGGGGAACCTGCGGCCCCACTCGCCGGGCATCTTCCCGGTGGCGGCAGAGGCGGCCCGGAACTCCCGCGACGGCTGCCCCTGCCAGTTGAGGCCGGCCACCGGGAGCCATACGGTCACCATGGCAGCGGGCCGGGGGCGTGTACAGGTCCATTCTGGACGGTGACGGACGGCGATCCAGGATGTGCGGTGCGCCAACTCCACCTGAATGAAGGCCAGTTGGTCACGCCCCATCGCACCTCCCCGGTACGCCTTCCGCCTCGGTGCGCAGGGGCGAAGTCGCGCCGGGGTTGCCTTCCCTTCGCGGCGGGCGACGAGATGTTTGCCACATACACCGATTCCCGTAGGAACCGACGGCGGAGGCGTTCCCGACAAGAAGGGGAGCCAGACCCAGGCCGCCGTGTGGCTCAAGAACGTGGGCAGCCGCAGCCGCAGCTGCACGCTCCAGGGCTTCCCGGGTGTCGACATCCAGGACAACCTGACGGCCGGTCACACCGTGTCGCTGCCGCGCTCCTCGAAGGCCGCCACCGAAGTCACCCTCAAGCCGGGAGCGCACACCAGCTTCCTTTTCACCCTGCTCCCCGCCGAGGGCGGCACTCCTGCGGCGCAGCGCGTAGAACCGGGCATGCTCATCGTCACGCCGCCCAGCGAGAAGCAGCACTTTCAGCTCACGTGGCCCTACGGCGGCGAGATCCTCAACCAGGAGGGCGCCACGCACCCGGGCAGCTACGTCAAACCCATCGGCGCCGGCTGACCCACTCCGGAGGTCTCCGCGACCTCGCCCAGGTGAACACGTACCAGTGCGGTGTCACCCTGCTCGGCCCGAGGGGGTTACGTGGGAGCGCGCCGGGGCGCTGTTCTGAACCCGGGTGCGTCCGGCAGTGCGCCCTCCGTGCTGCTTTGCGCCGGGTTCTGGGCCTCGTCAACGGGGAGGTGCTGGGGTGCCGTAGCCACCAGCCCGGAACCGGGCCCGTTCCTCCCGCCGGAGGTATACCGCTGTGACCACCGCCCCGCTGCCGCGAACGGGAGTGGCCCCCGGCGCCTGGCCGCTGCTCGGCCACGCCTGGCAACTCCACTCCCGGCCCCTGGAGTTCCTGGCCTCGCTCCCGGCGCACGGAGACCTCGTACGGATCGGAATGGGGCCCTCGCCGGCCTATGTCGTATGCGCGCCGGAAGCCGCCCACCGCATGCTCACCGACTCCCGCACCTTCGACAAGGGCGGCCCGTTCTTCGACAAGGCCCGGGTGCTGTTCGGCAGCAGTCTGCCCATGGCCGGCTGGCGGGAGCACCGCTGGCAGCGCCGCCAGATGCAGCCCGCCTTCCAGCCCGACCGGATCGAGCGGTACGCGGTGGTCATGGGCGAGGAGGTCGACCGGATGACCGCCCGCTGGCGGCCCGGCCTGCGGCTGGACGTCACCGAGGCGCTGACCACGCTGACCCTGCGCATCGTCACCCGCAGCGTGCTCGCCGCCGAGGCGGAGGACGAGGCCGTGGCCGAGGTGCAGCAGAGCCTGCACACCGTCATCGACGGCATCTACCAGCGGGTGATGCTGCCGCTCGGCCCGCTCTACCGGCTGCCCACTCCCGGCAACCGCCGCTACCGGCGCGCCTGCGACCGCCTGCACCGCGCCATCGACGGCATCATCGCCGCGCGCCGGGCGGCGCCGCCCGGCGACGACCTGGTCGCCATGCTGCTGGCCGCGCACGACGACGACACGGGCGAGCCGATGTCCGAAGTGGACGTCCGCGACCAGCTGATGGTCATGATCGGCGCGGGGTTCGAGACCACGGCCAACTCCCTGTCGTTCGCCCTCTGGCTGATCAGTCAGCACCCCGAGGTCGAGGAACAGCTGCACGCCGAGGTCGACCGGACCCTGGCCGGCCGGACCGCCACCCCCGCCGACCTCGACGGTCTGACCTACACCCAACGCGTCATCAGCGAAGTCCTGCGGCTGTATCCCGCGGGCTGGTTCTTCACCCGTGTCACCACCACCGACACCACCCTGGCGGGGCAGGCCCTTCCGGCGGGCACCGCCCTGCTCTACAGCGCCTACCTCCTCCACCACCGGCCCGAACTGTTCCCCGACCCTGAGCGCTTCGACCCCGACCGCTGGCTCAAGCAGAGCGGCGACAGCCTCCCCAGGGGTGCACTGGTCCCCTTCGGCGGCGGCAACCGCAAGTGCATCGGCGACCAGTTCGCCCTGGTCGAGATGACCCTGGCGCTGGCCACCGTCTGCACCCGCTGGACCGTGCACCCCGACCCCGGAGCCACCCTGCGCATCCGGGTCCGCGGCACCCTCGGCCCCGGCCCGCTGGCCATGACCTGCCAGCCGCGCGGCAGGGCCGCCAACAGCTGACCTTGGGACGCTACTTGCCCGGCCGAGTGAGCAACAGCTCGGTGTTGTGGTCGGCGGACGAGCCGAGCTTGGCGGCCGGGGTGGCGTACGGGTCGTTGTACGACAGCTCGCGGTACAGGGCCGCGAGGCCCCGGTCGGACGTGTCGGCGAAGTCCGTCGTGTAGGGCGCGGCGGACTCGATGAGGGTGGTGAACAGCGAGAGTGTGCCGTCGCCGTTGTCGGCTATCTCGATGATCCGGGCGTGCTGCGGATAGTCGACGTGCGACGCGGTGTTGATCTCCCAGAAGGCGCGCTCGGGAACGGCGTGGCCGTGCGGGGTGATCCGGTTCTCGTGGGTGTGGCCGTTGACCCAGGCCACCACGTTCGGATAGCGCTGGAGCAGCGAGACCAGCGCGTTGCCGTCGTGCCGTGCCTCGAAGGGGTGGTACGGGTCGGGGAGCAGGTTGCCCATGGTGGCGCTGGTGTGGTGGCTGAACAGCACGATGAGCGAGTCGCTCGACCCGCCGCGCACCACGTTCCCGTCGGTGTCGTACCAGTGCCCGCTGTGCGACTTGAGGACCGATTCCAGCCACTTGAGCTGCGCGGTGCCCAGTGAACCGTCCGCGAATCCGGCCCGGTTGGTGGTGTCCAGGCTGACGCCGAGGACACCGCCCGCGAGCGGGAAGGTGTAGTAGAGGTGGCCGCTGCTCGCCGCGTCCGAGGTGAAGCCGTGGCCGACCGGTCCGGCGCCGGTGTGGGCGGGGTTCAGGTGTGCCTTGGCGAACTCGGCCGGGGTGAAGGGCCGGCGGCGCTCGTCGGGGGTGACCTCGCGGATCACCCCGCCGTTGCCGAGCAACTGCCCCAGCAGGAGCACGGCTTGGGCCGGGTCGTGCCGCAGGGCGTACGCGAGCTTCGCGGCGGTGGCGTCGTCGCAGCCCTCGATCTTCCGGTCGCCGGTGTACAGGTCGTTCAGCAGGCCGAGGTCGGGCAGGCTGCCCTCGATGCTGTCGTCGTGGTTGCCGACCGTCGTGTACCAGGGCACGCTCAGGCCCGGCGCGTCGAACGGACGGCCCGCCCCGGACAGGAATCCGGGGATCTGCGGGAGCCCCTTGGCCTTGTAGGCGTCCCGCAGGGACGATTCGGGATTCCAGTAATCCGTGCTGCCGGAGTTCTGGACGCCCTCGTAGCGCGAGGGGTCGCCGCTGCTGGGAGTGATCCGGCCGCCGCTCATGACGCTCAGATACCAGTCCAGCTCGATGAGCTCGTGGTTGTCGGTGTTGTCGCCGGTGGCCATCACCATGCCGAACGGCAGCCCGGTGTACGGGCCTTGGCGCACCGCGTTGACGCGCTCGACCAGAGCGGAGGCGCCGCGCACCGTCAGGGCTTCCTGCGGGCGGTGCGCGCTGTCGTTGTACTGGGCCAGGTACTCGAACCGTACCGGGGACTCGGTGTCCGCCAGGTGCATGTCGGTGAACTGGACGAAGGAGGCGAGCCCGGTCCGGCGGTCGTCCCGGCCCGCACCGGCCGCGGCCAGCTCGCCGCGCACCACGAGCGGCCAGCCCGGCCCCGCGACCAGGCGCTTGTACGCCCCGGAACCGACCGGCAGCGCGGCCTGTTCGAGGGTGGTCCCGCCGATCCGTACGGCCCGCGCGGCGGTGGCCGCCAGGGCCCGGTCCTGCGCCGCCGCCGACCACAGGGCGGCACCGGCGGCCGCGGCGGACATGCTGGACACGAACTGACGGCGGCTCATCCCGCGCATGGGTATCCCCCTGGTAATGCCGGCAATTGAGGGCGCGGCCGCCCTCCGGGCGTAACCGCGCGGCGCAACACTACTGGCCGGTAGTCGTATGTACAGGTGCCGGGAGGAAACTTGAGGGAAACAAGAGAAGGTGTGCTGGGCCACCGCATAGGGAGCTGATGAGGGAATGGTTACCTGCGGTAGTCATTCCCTGGTCCCGCTCGGAGCGAGCCGGCGCGATTGCGGTGCGGGCCGACCGCGAGTCGCCGTGCGTGGGCTTGATTTCACCGGTGAGGTGGGCGACGTGCTGCACATGCGGGCGCTCCACGCACGGGAGTTCACGGCCGCTGAGGGCCGGTCAGGGCCGGGCGATGTCGCGGTAGGGGTTCTTGGGCTCCGGGATCCGTTCGAGCCCGGCGGCGTCCAGAGCCGGGGCCTTGCTGTCGGGCCGCCACGTTCCGGTGACGGTGACCCAGCTGTCGGCGGGCGGCGCGGCCACTCCGTAGACCTCCACCTTCAGCACCCGGGCATCCGCCGCGCAGCAGCTCACGACGACCCGGCTGAGCTGCCAGGCGGTGCCGTTGTGCGGGGTGACGAACCCGGTGAGACGGACCGTACGGCCCTTCAGGGAACCCTTCTCGTCCCAGACGGCGCGGCTGGTGAAGTCGGTCAGTGACAGTGCCAGCGGACTCCGCGTCGGCAGGGGCGCGAAGGCCGTTCGCTTGGCCACCGCGCCGGACCCGTCCCGCGCGACGGTGTACGACCCGAGGGCGGGCGGGGCGAACAGCAGGAGCATGACCGCGGGCACGCCGAGCAGCCACGCGGTTTTGGGACCCGCGGCGGAATGGGTGTGGCCGTGCCCCGTCCCCTCGCCACCGTGCCCCGCCCCCTCCTCGTGGTCGTGCGCCGCCCCCTCTTCGCCGTCCTGGTACCGCAGACGGACGGCCGCGATGAGGCCGAGCAGGAGCAGGATCGCCCCCGACGCGATCAGCAACGGCCGCAGCCCCTCCTTCACATAGCGCAGGTAGAGATCGCTGAGCAGGCTGATCCGCAGCAGGGCGCAGCCGGTCAGGGCGAGCAGTGCGGCGGGAACCATGCGCCTCACAGCAGCCACCCCCCGATCAGAGCGCTGGCCAGCAGGGCTGTGGCGAAGGTGGCGGTGCAGAACCGCAGGGCGAAGGCGCGGCCGAAGGTGCCGGACTGAAGCGCCATCAGTTTGAGGTCGACCATGGGTCCGACCACCATGAACGCGAGCTGGGCGGTGGGGGAGAACCCGGACAGGGAGGCCGCGACGAAGGCGTCCGCCTCCGAGCAGATCGACAGCACCACGGCGAGGACGCCGAGCAGGAGCACCGACAGCCATGGTGAGCCGGCGAAGGACTCCAGTACCGATGGCGGTACCGCGATGTTGAAGGTCGCCGCGGCCGCCGCGCCGAGCACGAGGAATCCGCCCGCGTGGAGGAAATCGTGCTGGAGAGCGCGGGTGAAGGCGTCGAGTCGGCCCCGGTCGGCGGTCGGCCGGGGCCGCTTGGCCAGCCGCAGCCACTCGGGGCGACCGAGCCGGAGCCACAGCCAGCCCATCGCGATCGAGGTGGCGAGCGAGGCGAGCAGCCTGGCCAGGACCATCTCCGGGCGGCCCGGGAACGCGATCGAGGTGGCCACCAGCACGACCGGGTTCACCGCGGGCGCGGCGAGCAGGAACGTGAGCGCCGCGGCCGGCGCGACCCCGCGCCGGATCAGGCTCCCCGCGACCGGCACGGACGCGCACTCGCACCCGGGAAGCAGCGCCCCGGCGGCGCCCGCGACCGGGACGGCCAGTACGGGGTTGCGGGGCAGGAGCCGGGCGAGCACCCGGTCCGGAACCAGGGTGGCGACCGCGGCCGACACCACCGTGCCCAGGAGCAGGAACGGCACGCCCTGGATCACCACGGCGGCCAGCACCGTGCACCACGCCTGCAGCGCGGGCTGATCGAGGCGTACCAGGAGACCGGGCAGGACCAGGGCGGCGATGCCCGCGATGAGGGCCAGCGCGAGCACGCCGACGGACACGTCGAGGCCGACCCGCAGGATCCGGCCCAGCACCGCTGACGCGTGCTTGGGTGAGGAGCGCTGAGCCACCTGCGGGGGTGCGTCGGGCGCCGTACTCACACGGCTGGCTGTCTCGTCGGTCACGGCCCCGGCCTTCGTCCGCCCGCCACCGTTCAGCGGGACCGGGCCGGAAGCCTAGCGGCCGTCTTCCGATGGCCCCCGGTCGGGGTGCGGCTCCCGCTCACGACTGAGGCTGCCCCGCCAACGGTGTGGCGGGGCAGCCGTGGTGGTGCTGACGGCTGCTGGTCAGACAGCCGCCGGGATGCGGATCAGCTCACTTGCAGTACGGCACCGGGGCGAGGTTCTGCACATAGCGCGCGGCGACCCAGCCGGGCTTGCCCGCTCCGAGCTTGTACCAGAGCTTGTTGCCGTCCACGTCCTGGCCGGCCTTCTTGCACTGCAGTGCGGCGACCGTGCCCTGGGACAGCAGGTTGAGCCGCTTGGACGTGGTGTTCGCCTCCTGGTGGACCCACAGGCCGCCCTTGGCGACGACCTTGCCCTTGGGCTCGGCCACCGGGACGGCACTGTGCACCTGCTGAGCCGAGACGCTGACGGCCGTCGGCGTCGCCGCCGAAGCCGCGCCCGAGCCGAGCAGGATCCCCGTTCCGGCGAGGACCGCCACCGCTCCCGCGGCGACGACCTTGCGCATGCCAGGTACGTACACGCTGTTCCCCTTTCGTTCCCTATGGGATGTACGCCCTGTAAGACAGTCGATGAGGCGGATCCGTTCCACTCGGATCGAAGAACGTCCGTAATACGTACGGCAGTTGATGGGGAATGCGGTGTTCCGGGATGCCCGAGTGGTGGACGGGAACGGGGTGGCTCCGGTGGCGCATGCCGGGTGGGTGACGGGGAAGAGATGATGCGGCCATGCCACGCTCTTTCCGGAAGGATTCCGTCAAGTGCTCCGTAGACAAGGCGCGTTACTCGCCGCCGCCCTCCTGCTCCCGCTCGTCACGGCGACGCAGGCCACTGCCGCAGCGGCTCCGGTACCGGCGGCTGCCTGTACCTACACCCCGGCCGTCCCCGCCGACAACTACAAGGGGATCCCGGACTTCGACCCGGTGAAGGCGGCCCGCCCCTACAGCGCGACCCTGCGCACCAGCCAGGGCGCCATCACCTTCAAGGCGCTGACCGACAAGGCGCCGTGCACCACCAACTCCTTCCGGTTCCTGGCCGAGAAGCGCTACTTCAACGGAACGCACTGCCACCGGCTCACGACCGCGCGGCTGTACGTCCTGCAGTGCGGCGACCCGACCGGCACGGGCAGCGGCGGGCCCGGCTACTCCTTCCCGGACGAGAACCTCACCGGCGCCACCTATCCGGCCGGGACGGTGGCGATGGCCAACGCCGGACCCAACACCAACGGCAGCCAGTTCTTCTTCGTATGGAAGGACACCAAACTGTCGCCCGCCTACACGCCCTTCGGCAGGGTCACCGCGGGACTCGACGTGCTGCAGAAGATCGCGGCGGGTGGCGAGGACGACCAGAACGGGCCCGGGGACGGCTACCCGACGCTGCCGGTGAACATCAAACGCGTTCAGATCAAGCACACATAGCGGATCTGATCCGTGCGCCGGGTGGGCGCCGGGTATGTCCCGGCCCCACACCACGCGGGCGCCCGGCGGCGGCTCAGCCGGTGAGCCGCTTGCTGAGCCATTCCAGGGAGGGGGGGATCTCCCTGAGCCACGTGTTGAAGTTGTGCCCGCCGGAGTCGAGCGTGATCGAGGAGACGTGTGCGGGCTTCTTGACCTTCGCGATGAACTTCTGCGTCTCCTTGATATTGCTCTCGCCCTGTTGTGACGTGGTGACCAGGAAGGACGAGTTGCCCTGGGGCAGGTGGTCGAGACTCCACAAGAGGTCGGACCGGTTCTGCTCGTGCTTGTTCCCGTGGAACAGGTCACCGGAATCCATGTCGACGTCCGGTTTGTAGTCCGCGGACAGGCCCACTCCGGCCGCGTACGCCTCCGGGTGCTCCAGAGCGATCTTCAACGCGCAGTAGCCGCCCGTCGAGTCGCCGATGAAAGCCCAGTTCCGCGGCTTCGTACCGACGCGGTACGTGCCTGAGATCGCCTGGGGCAGGTCCTTGGCGAAGAACGTCTCCGTCTGCGGCCCGCCGGGGATGTCGATGCACTGGGTGTTGCGCGGCGGTGCGACGGTGGGCCGCATCATCACCAGGATCATCGGCTGCGTCTTCTTCTGCTTGGCCAGCGTCCAGGCCGTCTTCGGGTACTTCAGCCCTTTGAGGAGGTTTTCGGCGGTGCCGGGGAAGCCGGTCAGCACCACCATGGCGGGGAAGGACTTCTTCTCGTACCCCTTCTGGAAGTACTCCGGCGGCAGATAGACATAGGCCGGACTGACGATCCTGGACCGCTCTCCCTGCACCGCGATCTTCTCTACCTCGCCGCCTATGCTCGGCTTTCCGGCCCCCGGGACGTCGACCTTCTGCTTCCCGATGAGCTTCACTCCCGGACTGCCGGCCGACTTCGCGTCGAGGACCCCCACCCCCTCCTGCTGGCCGAACAGATCCGCCCAGGAGCCGTAGAAGAGGAACGTGTTGTTCGCCGCCAGCCCCACCGAGGAGAAGAGCAGCAGCTGAACCGCGCAGAGCAGACCCACCCGTCCCAGGACCGGCCCCCAGCTCTGTGCCGCCAGGCGTGGCCACAGCCATATGACGACGATCGACAACAGTGCCGTGCACAGCACGGCCAATGCCAGCACGGTGGTACTTGTCAGCCCCATGGATCAAGAGCACTCTCTGCAAAAGGACGTCCTGGGCGCGCCGCCCAGCTGCACCGCCTTGAGGGGTGCGCACGGAACTAGACCGGGATCCGGCGGGATCCGTTCCACCGCGGTCGCCCGCGTTTCGGCTGGACGAGGCAGGGCGGCGCCGCCGGACTGCCCCCTAGAACATCGAGCGCGCCGTGGGGGTGCTTTCTCCCCGTTCGGGCGGGCCGCAGCTTCCCGTTCGTCGGCGGCCTGCGGGGCGGGGGGCACTGGGCGCGGTCGCCGATGTCGACCGGCTGCTCGGCGGCACGGGCGACTGACCGGCCCGGGGGCGACAACGCCGTACGACCGGGGCGGCCCGGCGACGGCACGGTACGTGTCCGCCGGGCCACGGCCGGCCTGCGACGGGTACGCCCCGGTCAGCCGAGTTCCGCGGGTGCGCCGCCGGGGCGTTCGAACTGGGTGCGGTACAACTCCTGGTAGCGGCCGCCGAGTTCCAGCAGTTCGTCATGCGTGCCGCGTTCCACGATCCGGCCGTCCTCCACCACCAGGATGAGGTCGGCGGAACGCACCGTGGAGAGCCGGTGCGCGATCACCACCGCGGTGCGGCCCTCCAGCGCCTCGCCGAGGGCCTCCTGGACCGCCGCCTCGGAGGTGTTGTCGAGGTGCGCGGTGGCTTCGTCGAGGATGACGACGCGCTGACGGGCCAGCAGCAGGCGGGCGATGGTCAGGCGCTGGCGCTCGCCGCCGGACAGGCGGTACCCGCGCTCGCCGACCACGGTGTCGAGCCCGTCGGGCAGCGAGGCGACCAGACCGTCCAGGCGGGACCTGCGCAGCGCGTCCCACAGGTCCTCCTCCTCGGCGTCCGGGCGGGCCAGCAGCAGGTTGGCACGGACCGACTCGTGGAAGAGGTGGCCGTCCTGGGTGACCATCCCGATCGTGTCGCGGATCGAGTCCGCGGTCAGCTCGCGCACGTCGATGCCGCCGAGGCGCACCGCGCCCTCATCGGCGTCGTACAGCCGGGGCAGCAGCTGGGCGACCGTCGACTTGCCCGCGCCGGACGACCCGACCAGGGCCACCATCTGGCCGGGCTCGGCGCGGAAGGAGACGCCGTGCAGCACCTCGGTGCCGCCCCGGGTGTCCAGGCTGGAGACCTCCTCCAGCGAAGCGAGGGAGACCTTGTCGGCCGGCGGGTAGCCGAACCGCACGCTGTCGAACTCGACGGACACCGGACCGCCCGGAACCGCCCGTGCCTGCGGCTTCTCGGCGATGAGCGGCTTCAGGTCGAGGACCTCGAAGACCCGCTCGAAGCTGACCAGCGCGCTCATCACCTCCACGCGCGCCCCGGCGAGCGAAGTGAGCGGCGCGTACAGGCGGGTGAGGAGCAGGGCCAGCGAGACGACCGCGCCCGCCTCCAGGGTGCCGTGCAGCGCGTAGTAGCCGCCGAGGCCGTAGACGAGGGCGAGCGCGAGCGCCGATACAAGGGTGAGGGCGGTGATGAACGCGGACTGCGCCATCGCCGTACGGACGCCGATGTCCCGCACCCGGCCCGCCCGGGCGGCGAATTCGGCGGACTCGTCGGCGGGCCGCCCGAACAGCTTGATCAGGGTCGCGCCGGGTGCCGAGAACCGCTCCGTCATCCGGGTCCCCATCGCGGCGTTGTGCTCCGCGGCCTCCCGCTGCAGGCGTGCCATCCGGGTTCCCATCCGCCGCGCGGGCAGCACGAACACGGGCAGCAGCACCAGCGCGAGCAGGGTGATCTGCCAGGACAGGCTGAGCATCACGCCGAGCGTGAGCAGCAGAGTGACGAGGTTGCTGACCACACCGGACAGGGTGTTGCTGAACGCCCGCTGGGCGCCGATGACGTCGTTGTTGAGGCGGCTGACGAGCGCGCCGGTGCGGGTCCGCGTGAAGAACGCGACCGGCATCCGCTGCACGTGGTCGAAGACGGCGGTCCGCAGATCGAGGATCAGCCCCTCGCCGAGCGTCGCCGACAGCCACCGGCTCACGATGCCGAGCGCCGCCTCGGCGACCGCGATCGCGGCGATGAGCAGAGCGAGCCGGGTGACGGTCCCGGTGTCCTTCCCGCCGATGATCGCGTTCACGACGCGCCCGGCGAGGAGCGGAGTGGCCACTGCCAGCAGAGCCGTGGCGACGCTCAGCACGAGGAACAGCGCGATGCGGCGGCGGTGCGGACGGGCGAAAACGGCGATGCGCCGCAGGGTGGCTCGGCTGAAGGGACGTCGGTCCTGCTGCGCGGTCATGACGTTGTGGAGCTGCGTCCACGCGGTGGCTTCCATACTCATGCGCAGAACGTACGACCTCTACCGAGCTTGAGGTCAACAAATTCGCGGAACAGAGGCACTCACCCCGACGCCCCGCACCGGAATCCAGAGGCTGGTCCGGGGCGGGGCGGCGTGGTGGGGCGGTCACTTGATCTTGCAGGTGTTGCCGGAAGCCGGGTTGAGCAGCCCGATGACGTCGATGCTGTCGCCGCACACGTTGGCGTCGACATCAACGGGTACTTGGATGACGTCGCCGGAGAGGAGCCCGGGGGAGTTCTCAGCCACTCCGACCGGGGAGTTCTCAGTCGGCGGCTTGGGGTCGGCGGCGGCTGCGACGCCGGCCCCGCCGACCACGGCGGTGGCGGCCAGAGCGGCGGCGACGACTGCGGTACGGATACGCATGTGTTTCCTCCTGGATGTGAGGGTTACTCACGTGCAGCGTCTCCGGGCTCGGGCCTCAGGGACACTCGCGTGACCCGATGGGGTGAACGCGGCCCTCAGCCGGGGGCCTGTGTGCGGCGGGCGGCGGCGCCCCGCATCGCGCGGGTGCCGGGAGCGACAGACGTCCCTGGCCTCGCTCCAGCGGGAGCGCGAGGGCGCGGGGCCGGGGACGCGACTCGATGTGGTGGTTTTGCGTGCCTGGGGGCGCTCGTCGCGCGTTGTTCACCGCATGACCGTATTTCGTGGGCCGCGGTGTCCGGCTGCCGCCCTTCCCCCGACCGCTCCCCGAACTGGCGGCAGCCGGCCGAGAGTTGACGCGCCCGTGAGGGGGGCGCGGTCCGCCGACGGCGCCGGTCCGCCCCTGGCCGCACGGCAGCCCTGCCCCGGTCGCCTCATGGCCCCGGAAGCCGGACCCGCCGGGTGTTCCCGCGGATGGATCCGGCCGCTCCGGCGCTGCTTCCCGCCTGTGTCCCCCGACAGTCTGTGAATGGAAGACTCCCGTGCGAATTACCGACATTCACGGCTGCGAGGTCCGTCCCGGGCGGCTGGTCGAGTGGACGCTCGACCCCCTCATGGTCGAGGCCGCGACAAGCCAGCCCGACGACACCCGGCCCCCGGCGTATGTGCAGGAATCACACATCCGCACGGCGCGCACGGTGCGCGAGGACGGGCTGTTCGTCCCGACCTGGCTGGGTGCGGCCTTCGACATCCCGGGCGCCGTCGATCTCGACGTGCTGGAAGCCGCGCTGCGGACCTGGACGCTTCGGCACGAAACGCTGCGCAGCGGCTTCCGCTGGGTCGGCGACGACATGCGCCGGTTCACGGCCGCGTCCGAAGCCGTGGCGCTGCGGCGGGAAGTGGTGGGCGACTTCCCGCGGGCCGGGGAACTGAGCCGGCACCTCCAGGACCGGTTCGACGTGGCGGCCGACGCGCTGGGCTGGCCGAACTTCTTGTACGCGGCGGTGGTACGGGACGAGTCCACCAGCGTCTACATGGCCTTCGACCACAGCAACGTCGACGCGTACTCGCTCCAGCGCATCCCCGCCGAGATCCATGAGCTGTACGCGGCGGGGACCGAAGGCCGCGCCGACGAGGCCGCCCCGGTCGGCAGTTACGTCGACTTCTGCGAGATCGAGCGGGCCAGCGCGGACCAGGTCGACGACACCCATGCGATCGTGTCGCGCTGGCGGGAGTTCATCACCCGGTGCGACGGCAGGCTGCCGGCCTTCCCCGTGGATCTCGGCCTGGAGCCCGGCGGCGGGCTGCCCGAGCAGAAGCTCCTGCACGAGATGCTCGTGGACGACGCGGACGCCGCCGGCTTCGCGGCGTACTGCCGCCCCTTCGGCGGCAGCCAGGTGGGCATCCTGGCGGCCACCAGTCTCATCGTGCACGACATCGGCGGTGAACCCGTCTACCGCACGGTCGTCCCCCTCCACACCAGGGCGAAGTCCCGCTGGAACGATTCGGTGGGGTGGTACGTGGGGGGAGCGCCCATCGAGATTCCGGTGGCGCAGGCACTCGGTTTCGATGACGCGCTGAAGATGGTGCACGGCGCGCTGCGGGCCAACAAGGCACTGGCACACCTGCCGATCGCGCGGGTGCTCCGGCTGCTCGGCTCGGACTTCCGTCCGACGTCCCCCGATCTCTACTCGATCGTCTCCTTCGTCGACGCGCGGGGCATCCCGGGGGCCGGGCAGTGGGACGAGCTGAAGGCGTACGCCCTGCTCAGGGTCTCCTACGGCGACCAGGTGTGTGCGTGGTTCACCCGCCTGCACGGCGGGCTGCAACTGGCCATGCGCTACCCGGACACGGAGATCGCGTACAAGAACATGCGCCGGTACGCGGAGCAGCTGCGCGAACGCATCACCTCGGTCGCCCGATGCAGCCCGCCCTCGCTCGCGAGCGTCAGGCGGTACGGGCAGCGCCCGGTCCCGGTCCCGAGGCTGAGCACCGCGACGTCGCGGCTCCCGTTCTGAATCCGGGAGCCGGTGTGGTGCGCGATCCGAATCCGAGGGGCCCGGCCTGGTCTCCGTGCCCCCGCGCCTGAACCAGCCCCGGACGGCTACGCCTTCGCGGCGCAGATCACGTCGTAGGGCCTGCCGATGGCCATGGTCAGACGCATGGGCTCGGTGGTGCCCGCGGGACACTGGGAGGCCTCCTTCACCAGGTCGAGCACCTTGTACGCCGCCGCGCCGGAGGAGGCGCACGGGACCTCCTTCGCGGTCGAGGTCACACAGTCGCCCTTGACCAGCTGGCCACCCCCGGCGCCCGGGTCCCCGGGGTGGTTCCCGGAGAGGTTGCGCCCGCACACGGTCTTGGTCGGAATGCCGCCGCCCTTGCTCTTGCTGCTGCCGTAGCTGACGCTGACCTGGATGATCAGATCCGTACCGGCCGGGCACTGGATGGCGTCGGGCAGGATGCTCGCGCTCTCGACCGCGAGGGCCTTGAAGGTCGCGCCGCTGTCGCCGCAGCCGAACGCTTTGTAGCCGTTCGGGGCGTCGGCGGGATCGGGGCCGCCACAGTCGCCCACGTTCCACTGCCCGCTGTCATGGGAAGCGGAGGAGGAGGGGTGGGACGACTTCCCGCTGTCGTCGCCGAACAGCTTGGACGCTCCGTAGCCGAGGCCGAGGATCACCGCGAGGATCACCAGGGTCGGAAGACATCCCCCGCGCTTCCGGTTCTGGGTGGAGGGGACCGTACTGCCCCGTTCGACCATGGTGTTGTTTCCTCCGTGGGTGACTGACGACGCGATTCACCCGTGGGGACGCGACATGAACACCTCATGGTTCCGGCCGGGAACGGGTTCACGTGCCGACCGGCTCCGGGGGAGCGGAACTAATGCTGCGGCGCCGGCATGGCCGGTTCGCGGCGCTGTTGTGCCTTGTCGCTGATGCGGATCAACAGGCCGACCATCAGCCAGTTGGCCACCATCGAGGAGCCGCCCTTCGCCAGGAACGGCAGGGCCTTGCCGGTGAGCGGGATCAGGCCCATGACGCCGCCCGTGACGACGAAGACCTGGAGCAGCAGGGCGCTGGCCAGGCCGACCGCCAGGAGTTTGCCGAACGGATCGCGCGCCACCAGGCCGATGCTCAACCCCCGCTGGGCCAGCAGTCCGTACAGCAGCAGAACTGCCATCACCCCGGCCAGGCCCAGCTCCTCGCCGACGGTGGTGAGGATGAAGTCGCTGTTGCCGGCGAAGCCGATCAGCTCCGGGTGGCCCTGGCCCAGGCCCGTCCCGGTGATGCCGCCGCTGCCGAAGCTGAACAGAGCCTGGCCCAGCTGTTCGGAGATGCCCGCCTTCTGGCCCGCCGGGGTGAAGGCGTCCATCGGGTGCAGCCAGGCCACCACCCGGCCGTGGACGTGGGGCTCCATCGAACCGACCACCGCCGCGCCGACCACGGCCATCAGCAGACCGCACACCACCCAACTGGTCCGCTCCGTGGCCATGTACAGCATGATCACGAAGAGCCCGAAGAAGATCAGGGACGTGCCGAGGTCGCGCTCGAAGATCAGCACCAGCAGGCTCAGCACCCAGATCGCCACGATCGGCGCCATCTGCCGGCCGGGCGGGAGGCGCATGCCGAGGAAGCGGCGGCCGGTCAGGGCCAGTGCGTCGCGGTTGACGGTGAGGTAGCCCGCGAAGAACACCGCGATCATGATCTTCACGAATTCGCCCGGCTGCACGGACAGCGGTCCCATCATGATCCAGCGCTTGGCGCCGAACTGGTCGGCGCTGGAGAAGGCGGGCGCCATCAGCAGCACCAGGGCGACGGCCATCATCACGTAGAGGTACCGCTGCAGCCATCGGTGATCGCGCAGGACGAGCAGCAGCCCGACACAGACCGCCACGCCGATGACCGTCCACATCAGCTGCCCGCTGCCCGCCTGGGAGATCTTCAGATGGGGCTTGGCCGCGTAGGTGATGTCCAGGCGGTGCATCAGGACCAGGCCCAGGCCGGTGAGCAGCAGGGCGAGCGGCAGGAGCAGCGGATCGGCCCGGGACGCCCAGCGCCGCACCGCCAGGTGCGGGACCAGCGCGAGCAGCAGCACGGCGACCGCGAACCCGGTGAGCCCCGAGGGCAGCCGGCCCTCCATCGACAGACCAGTGAAGGCGTAGCCGCCCACCGTGATCAGGACGACGAAGCCGAGCAGCCAGGCCTCGGTGCGCCGCCGGTTGGGCGCGTGTGCGAGCGCCGCGAACGTCATCGTGTGCCCGGCGTCGTCCTCTGACCCCTCGGACGGCGACCGGGTCGCGTTCGTCAGTCCCCGCACAGAAAACCTCCACCCTGGAGAGCCACAGGCCCAGGATCCTCGTGTCGCCGCCACACGTGACGATCACGCGCCGAAAGACGGCGGGCGGCAGGAGCCGGTTCCTTGTGTGGCCCTCCTCATAGGCACATAGACACACGCAAATTTGCGACATTACGCAACTAACGGGTCTACGGTACGTCCCATCGGTCCCGTCCGGGGGCACCGGGGTGGTGGCGGGGTGTCCGTCAGCCGTCGGCGGGGGCCGGGGCGAGGCCGTCGGCGACGAGACCGGCGAGGACCGCCTGGCCCAGGGCGTGGACGGCGGACTGGGGGCGCACCATCACGGTGAACTCCTTGACCCGGCCGGACTCGTCGAACTGGAGCAGGTCGATGCCGTGGATCTGCTTGCCGTTCACCAGGGCCCGGAACGGCAGGATCACCGACGGGGCTTCCTCGCCGTCGGCGCTGGTCTCGGCCGCGCCCTCGAAGCGTCCGACGTAACGGAGGTCCTCGAAGGTGCGCAGCAGGACGCCGAACAGCCCGAGCACCATCTCCTTGCCCTCGAAGGGGACGAACTTCACCGGGCTGTAGAGCCGGATGTCGTCGGTGAACAGGTCGTCCAGCGCGGCGAGATCGCGCTTCTCCACGGCGGTGCGAAACCGGTCGGCAGTCTCCATGCGGGCTCCCCATACTCAAGAATATGACTAGTCAGTTTCTTGAGTATGATGCAGCCGCGGACGAGGAAAGGGAAGGGGTGGCCCACATGGCCCTGCGGCATGCGGTGCTCGCGGCACTGCTGGACGGCGAGTACAGCGGATACCAGCTGGCGAAGGCGTTCGACATCGGCGTCGCCAACTTCTGGCACGCCCTTCCCCAGCAGCTGTACGCCGAACTGACCAAGCTGGAGCGGGAAGGCCTGGTCGCCGGCCGGCAGGTGGTTCAGGAGACCCGCCCCAACAAACGCCTGTTCCGGGTCACCGACGCCGGGCGGGCCGAGCTGGAGCAGTTCGCCGCCACTGCCGCCAAGCCCTCGTTCATCCGCGACGATCTCCTCGTCAAGGTCCAGGCCGCCGACCGCATCGGCACCGCGCCGGTCATCGGTCAGCTCGAAGAGCGGGCCGCCGCCGCCCAAGCCAAGATCGATCTCCTCGGCAAGCTGCTGCGCCAGATGCGCGGCGACGCGGACGAGGAGGAGTTCCTGCGCCTCGGCGAGCGGATCGGGCCGTATCTGACGTGTCTGCGCGGTCTCGCCTTCGAGCAGGAGCACCGGGACTGGTGCCTGCGGATCGCGGCCGTACTGCGGGAGAGGCAGGCGAGTCGTGCCGAGCGGTGAGTACGTGCCGAAGTCCGGTGCGGTATCGCGCCCTTGAGGGCACGGTGAACTGCGGGACCGGCGGCGGACGGCGCGCGTAGCCGCCCTCGCGCAGCAGGTCGTACGCGGCCGTGATGGTGGCTCGGCTGCCCGCAGCCGCCCGACCGCACTTCCCGGCAGAGCGCTCAGCAGCGGGTCGACGGGCCGCTCTGGCGGGTGAGGTTGTCGTTGGACATCCAGCCCGAGGTGTCGCTGCCCGCCACGCGGGCGTAAGTCCACTTGTGGCCATAGGCGTTGACGACGTAGCAGTGATACCAGAGCTTCGTACCGGACTTGGCCAGGGTGACCTGCGGGCACGTCTCGTACGGCCCGGACTCCAGGTGGTAGTCACCTGCCATGTAGCCGTACGAGCCCGGAGCCGGGTCGCGGTGGCTCCAGCCGGTGCAACTCGTAGACGTCGGGCTGGACTTGGGGCTCGCGCTCGGCGCTGCCTTGCCGCCGCCCGGGGCGCCCGGCGTCGCCGTGGGGCCCGGCCGCTGCGAAGGGCCGGCCGACTGCTTCCCCTTGTGGGACTCCTTGGACGACGCGGCGGCGCCGGGGGAGCCGCTGCCGTCGATCAGTCCGCCTTGGCTCGGCCCGTCACTGCCCGCCGATGCGCCGGTTCCGGGCCCTGCCGCCTGGGTCCCGCCGCCGTCCGCGCCTGCCTGCTTGCTGGTCAGGGCGTACGTGATCCCGCCTCCGGCGAGCACGACGGCGGCCGCCGCCGCGATGACCGTACGGCTGCGTCGCCGCGCGCGGCCGTCGGCGGCCGGGCTGCCGCCCGAGGCGGGCCCGACGGGCGGTGCGCCGTACTGCGGGACCGTGGAGGCGGGGTAGGGGGAGTGCGGCTGGGGGTAGGGCGCTGCGCCGGCCGAGGGCAGCGGCGGTGGCGGCGGCCCGAAAGCCGGCGCGGGCGTGGCGGGCGGCGCCGCGAGGTCCACGGTGCTGCCCGCGGCCACCCGCTCCAGCATCTCGCGCGCCTGGTCGGCGGTGGGCCGGTGCTCCACCTCCTTCGCCATCAGCGCCCGCAGCACCGGCGTCAGCGCTCCCGCCTGCCGGGCTTCCGGAAGCGGCTCGGTGACGATCGCCGCCAACGTGGACCACACCGAGGTCCGGCGGAACGGCGAGGTCCCCTCCACCGCCGCGTACAACGTCATGCCGAGCGACCAGATGTCGGAAGCGGGGCCGGGCTCCCGGCCCTGCGCGCGCTCCGGAGGCAGGAAGTCGAGGGAGCCGACGAGTTCACCACTGCGGGTCAGCTTGGACATGGCTTCGTCGCCGGACGCGTCCATGGTGGCGATGCCGAAGTCGGTGAGCACGACCCGGCCGCCGCGCTCCAGCAGCACGTTCCCCGGCTTCACGTCCCGGTGCAGTACGCCGACCCGGTGCGCGGCATCGAGCGCGTCCATCAACTTGGCGCCGATCGCCGCGGCCTCGCGCGGTTCCAGCGTGCCGCGCTCCGCCAGCACCTCGTCCAGGGAGGGCCCGTCGACGAGTTCCATGACGATGACCGGCAGGCCCTGTTCCTCGGTCACGTCGTGCACGGTGACCACACCGCTGTGCCGGATACGGGCGGCGGCCTGCGCCTCCCGTTGCATCCGGGCGCGCAGATCGGCCAGTTCGGGCGCGGAGGCGTCGGTGTACGCCCGCAGGATCTTGACGGCGACCTCTCGGTTGAGGAGTTCGTCCACGGCCCGGGCGACCACGCCCATGCCGCCGCGGCCGATCGTCGCGGTGACCCGGTAACGCCCCCCGAGTACCTTGCCGATCAGCTCCCCGTCGTTCGCTTCCCCCGCTCGCACCGCATGCTCCCATCCCTGGCCGACCGTCACTTCACCACTTGGCGGCACAAGAGTAGACGGACGCTGACGTGCGCCCGTCAGCGAGTACGGCGCCGTATCCGACAGCACCGGGCCGGTGGCCTCCCGCGCCACGAGGGGTGCAGGGGAGGCCACCGGCCCGGTGTCCGTGCGGGCGGACCGTCACATGGGGTCGATGCCGCTGCTGCCCAGGTCCTTCTCGTGCTTGCTCTGCTCCTCGAGCCGGCGGGCCTTGTCCTTGAGCCGCTGACGCTCCTCGGGGTCCTGGGCGCGCTCGGCGGCCTGATGCATCTCCTGTGCCTTCTCGCGCATCTGGCGGGCGCGGCCGGACTCGTCTGCAACGCTCATGATCACTCCTGAGATCTGGGGAGAGCGGGTGCAATCAGCGAAACAGGGCCCTCGTCACTCCGCATCCCGAACGGTTACGCACAGCTATTTCCGCAGGGCAGGGGGACGCCCGTTCGGTGGGGGCTGGAATCGAGAGCGGCCATGAGGACCGTGAGGGCGGCCTCAGCCGCCGGGGGGCGCTGCGCCCTGGAAGCGTGCGAGGTCGGCGGGGCGGACCTGGATGACCAGCAGGGCGATCACCGCGGCGAGCAGCGCGAAGATCGCGGCCATGACGAAGGCCGTGGAGACCCCGGAGGTGAGTACCTGATCGCTCCACGGAGGCGGGAGCCTTCCCGTGCGCTGGAACATGACGCGCTGCGCGGCGCCCGCCTGGCCCAGGAACTTGGGGACCTGGACCGTCGCCTCGTTGCGGCTGGCCGTGCCGAACACCGTCACCAGAATGGAAAGCCCCAGTGAACCGCCCACCTGCTGGCTGGCGTTGAGCATGCCGGAGGCCGCGCCCGTCTCGTGCCGGGGGACGCCGGAGACGGCCATCAGCGTCAACGAGACGAAGTTCATGCCCATGCCGAGGCCGAACACCAGCATCGGGCCCAGAATGCTGCCCGCGTAGGTGGAGCGGACGTTCGTGAACGTAAGCCAGGACAGTCCTGAGGCAGCCAGGATCGCACCGGTCACCATGAACGGCTTGGGGCCGAATCTGGGCAGCAGCCGGGAGGCCGTTCCCGCACCGACCGCGATGATCGCGCTGATGGGCAGGAAGGAGAGACCGGCCCGCAGCGGACTGAAGCCGAGCACGTTCTGCACGAACAGCGTGAGGAAGAAGAACATGCCGAAGATCGCGGCAGCGAGGCTCAGCATGATCCCGTACGTGCCCGCGCGGTTGCGGTCGGCGAACATGTGCAGCGGAGTGATCGGCTGCTGCGAGCGGCGCTCCACCATGGCGAACGTGGCGAGGAGCACCGCGGCCGCACCGAACGACCCCAGCGTGAACGGATCGCGCCAGCCCTGCTGGGCAGCCCGGATGAAGCCGTAGACCAGCGAGGCCATGCCGAGGGTGGAGGTCAGCGCTCCGACGAGGTCGAAGCGGCCCGGATGGCGCTCGGATTCCTTGATGTGCCGGGGAGTCGCCAGCACGATCAGCACGGCGATCGGCACATTGACGAAGAGCACCCAGCGCCAGCCGAGCCATTCGACGAGGACGCCGCCCGCGAGCAGACCGATCGCGCCGCCGCCCGCGGAGACCGCCGCGAAGACGCCGAACGCCCGGTTGCGTTCGAGTCCTTCGGTGAACGTCGTGGTGATCAGCGCCAGCGCGGTCGGCGAGGCGATGGCGCCGCCGACACCCTGCAGGGCGCGCGCCGCGAGCAACTGGCCGGAGCTCTGCGACAGTCCACCGAGCAGCGAGGCGAACGCGAAGAGCAGCACCCCGGAGACGAACACCCTGCGTCGGCCGAGGATGTCCCCGGCCCGGCCGCCGAGCAGCAGCAGCCCGCCGAAGGTGAGCGTGTACGCGCTGACCACCCAGGCGAGGCTCGTCGTGGAGAAGTTGAGTGCGCGCTGGATGTGCGGAAGCGCGATGTTCACGATGGTGACGTCGAGCACGACCATCAACTGGCACGAGGCGATGACCAGGAGCGCGATCCCCTTGCCCCCGCTTCCTCTTCCGGGGGCGGCGGTCTCGGTCGTGGGTGTCGGCTGCGAACGCGTCATGGCGGACCTTGCCCTCGCACGAGGGGCGGTGGACGGTCCCGTCCACCCTTCGACCGTATGCCCGGGCCCGGGCCGTCACCAGTCGATCAAGCCCCCGCCGCCCGCCGCGTCCTGGCGCCGGTCATGGCCTGGTGGGGAGGTAGGGGCCGGGGCCTTTCAGGGTGCGGTGGACGGGGGCGGTCGCCGTGTGGCGCAGGCCCGGCAGGGTGGCCACCGACTCGGTGAGGTAGCGGTAGAAGAGCTGTGCGGTCGCGACATCGATGCTGGCGTACAGGTTGGTCGTGCCGGTCACGGCGGCGGCGAAGGACACCTCGGGGTGTGCGGCGAGTGCCGCGCCTGCCTCGGCGAGGCGGGACGGGTCGATCTCCAGCCACAGGGCGGCCCGGAAGTTCTGCCGCAAGAGGTCCGGGTGGTACTCGACGTCGAAGTACAGAGCCCCGGACGTTCGGAGTTCGGTGATGCGGCGGCGCACGGTGGACGGGGACAGGCCGGTGGCGGCGGCCAGTTCGGCGGGCGCCGCCCGGCCGTCACGGGCCAGCATGTCGAGCAGGTGCCGGTCGCCGTCGGTGAGTGTCACCGCAGGCATGGCGTCCGGGGCGCGCAGCGGGGCGACCGGGGGAGCGAGCGCTCTGATCTGCGCGGCCGTCAGCGGACCGCGCTTGTTGATCGAGCTGAGGTCCTGTCCGAAGAAGATGTGCAGCAGGCAGTGCGCCGAAACGTCCACCACCTGGGGGGTGCGCGGCAGTTTCTGCAGGAGCGGCGACTCCTCGGGACCGGGGCCTCGGGTCCGCACCGCGCAGTAGATCTCCGTCCCGCCGGAGCTGAGATTGACCCAGCTGGTGTCCGTACGTCTGGCCATCGCCTCCCCGATGGAAGCGGCCGCATCCGGCGTGCACCGCACGCGTACGACCCAGAGCGAGTCACCGAGCCGCAGCGGATCGGTCAGGCCCAGGACGCGGAGCTTCCCGGCGGAACGCAGCCGTGACCAGCGGCGCGCGGCGGTCTGGTCGGACACCGCGAGGGCGTCGGCGATCTCCCGGAACGAGGCCCGCCCGTTGATCTGAAGAGCCTGGGCGAGCGCCATGTCCTCATCCGACAGTTCGCGATCCGGATGGCCGAGGGTGTCGAGATACGTCTTCACAGCATTCATGATGTCGGATCCGCGCACACAGCGGGCGCTGGCTTATTGATGTGCCTGCCGTGCCCAAAACTCGCTCGAAGGGATCACGGCGGGACCTGAGCTCGTATCCGGTCCCGGACCGCCCTCTCGATCCGAAACGGAGAACCTGACATGCGCAAGTGGTGGCCCTTGACGGCAGTCTGCCTCGGCGCGTTCATCCTGCTGGTGGACGTGACCATCGTGAACGTGGCACTGCCCAGCATGGCCGACGACTTCAACGCCTCCTTCACCTCGCTGCAATGGGTCATCGACGGATACGCCCTGGCTCTCGCCGCCCTGCTGCTGGCCTCCGGCTCCCTGGCGGACCGGTTCGGCCACCGGCGGTTCTACGTCTACGGCCTGGGACTCTTTGCCCTGGCCTCCCTCGTGTGCGGCCTGGCCCCCACCGCGGACGTGCTGATCGCCGCCCGCGTGGTGCAGGGCGCCGGGGGTGCCGCCATGTTCGCCACGGCCCCCGCACTCCTGCTCACCTCCTACCAGGGCAGGGACCGGGGCACGGCCTTCGGCGTGTGGGGCGCGGCCAATGGCGCCGCCGCGGCGGCAGGTCCCCTGCTCGGAGGACTGCTCACCGAGCACATCAACTGGCCGACGATCTTCTGGGTCAATCTGCCGATCGCAGCCGTCGCCATCGCCATGACGCTGCGCGTGGTGCGCCCCGACCAGCCCCGTACCCGATCCCTTGAGGCGGCGGGACGCATCGACGTCCCCGGCGCGGCGGCCTTCACCGCCGCCGCGGGCACCCTCACCTACGGACTCATCCGCGGCGGGGAGGCGGGCTGGACCTCGACCGAGATCCTGGCGACCTTCGCCGGCACCGCGCTGGCGCTCGCATGCTTCGTGGTGATCGAACACCGCACGGCGCGACGCGGCGGTGTCCCGATGCTGGACCTGGCACTGCTGCGCCGTCCGTCGTTCGCGGGTCTGATGACGGGTGCGTTGCTGCTGCAGGGCAGCGCCTTCGGCTGTCTGGTACTGGTCTCCCTGTGGCTTCAGTCCATCCTGGGCCTCAGCCCGGTCGCGGCGGGCCTCGCCCTGACCCCGCTGGCCGCGTCGTCGTTCCTCGTGGCGGCGCTGGCCGGCCGGCACATCCAGCGGCTGGCTCCGCGCCTGCCGATCGGCGCGGGACTCCTGCTGGTCGCGGCGGGCATGCTGTTGCTGCGTACGGGAATGACGGCCGACGCGGGCCGGACCTCCCTCATCTGGGGGCTTGTGGTGGCCGGGATCGGCGTCGGCCTGGCCACTCCGGTGCTGGTCTCCGCCGCTACCTCCACGGTGCCGCCACAGCAAGCGGGGATGGCCGGCGGGGCGGTCAACACCTTTCGCCAACTGGGCATGACCTTGGCCATCGCCATCCTGGGCGCGGTCTTCACGAGCCGGACGGCCGCAGCGCTCGCAGGGTCCGGCACGGTCGCGGACCCCGCCAAGGGTGCCGCCGCGCTGGCCGCCGGGCAGGCGCAGCACCTGCTGGACGCGGCGCCCGCGCAACAGCACGACGCGGCGCGGCACTTGGTGCACCAGGCCTACGCCACCGGCCTCGACCGCGTATTCCTGCTGGCGGCCCTCGCGGCGGCGCTCGGCGGTCTCATCGTCCTGACGCTGGTACGACCGTCGAACCGCACGGCCGCAGGCACACACAGCGGAGGCACACCGGCCGCCCCGGCGGCTCGCCCCCGGCAGGACTCGGAGTCCTCACCGGTGTGAACCGCTGCCCAGTGAGGTCGACACTGCGGGCCCTTGCGGGGTGTGGCTTCGACAGGGCTCGACCGCCGTCGGGGCTCGGGGTGAGAGGGTCTCAGTCGGCCGGGCGCCGCGGGGTGCTCGCCTGCCCGGACTGCCGGCCGCTGAGCGCGACGTCGAGCGTCTCCTGGGCCACGCGCATCGCCTCGGCGTACTTCGGCTCGGACAGCCGCTGCCAGGCGACGTCCGGTGCCACCTCCTCGACCCGGCTCATCACCCACCACACGTTGCCGAACGGGTCCCGCACCCTGCCGCCACGATCCCCCCACGCACTGTCGGCGACCTCGGTGATGACGTGTGCGCCATGTGCGAGAGCGGCGGCCATGGCGGCGTCGGCGTCCGGGACGTAGACCCGCAGCAGCGAGGGCAGCACCGGCCAGTCGGGCCGTCGGTCGAAGGCCAGCACGACCGTGTCACCGACCCGGATCTCGGCGTGGCCGATGCTGCCGTCCTCGACCCGTACCCGTCCGAGTTCCTCGCCGTCGAACGCGGCGGTGATGAAGTCGAGGAGCGCACCGGTGTCGTCGGTGACCACCCACGGCGCGACGCTGGTGTAGCCCTCGGGTGCAGTGCGGTTCATCGGCTTACGCCCTTTCTTGTGGCGCCTTCAGTGTGTGCGACGGGACGACACTAGGAGGCGAATAGGTCAGCTTCGGTCCTCAGAGCAATGAGGTGGCCCCTCCCCATCAACGCGCGGACCCGCTGCCGTCGGCGCGCCCCGCCCCACCGTGGTCACCCGCTGCCGCCCGCACCCCGCCGCCACTCCTCGAACTCCTCCACGACGTTGCGAAGGCGCCACGGCGGGCTCTTCAGGAACATGTCGCGCAGTTCGGGCACGGGTACCGAGGCCGGGAGGTAGTCGTCGTCCTCGTAGAGGTCCTCGTGGTCCGGGTCCTCCATGGGGTCGCCTGGGACGCCGACGAAGGGGCCGTCCCAGGCGTCCGGGTCGGTCGGCGCGGCCGGGTTCACCTTCCACACCGCACCCGCCCGCACGCACACCTCGCCGAAGTACCAGGCGGGCACGGTCACTTGGGGTGTGCGCCGGGCGGCTCTCACTTCCTCCCACTCCCCGGCGGCGAACTCCGCCCTGATCACCCGTTCCAGTTCGTCGACCGAGTCCGCGGAGAAGTCCCAGACGCCAGGATGGGAGGCGGCCCACCGCGGGAACGCCGCCTCCTGCTCCCGCAGCCAGGCCCTGAGCCGGGGATGGTCCGTCCACTGCTGCTCGCTCATGGGGCCAGAGCCTACGGGAGAGGCGTAAGGGTCCTGTGGAGAAGGGGAGTTGGGAGACGGCGGACGGGGAAAACTGTGGGACTCCTGTGGCTCGGGGAGCTAGCGTGTGGTGCTGCGCGACACCATTGAGCACGGGGGCCCCTGGTGTCGCAGCTCTCTCCGCCCATGTCTGGGCTCCCGGGGAAGACCGGTTCGAGTGAACCTTCCGATATCCCACCGCCGACACCATGTGTGGGCACGTGCCGCGGTCGCTCTCGCCACCGTCGGCATCCTCTCCGCCAGCGGCCTGCCACAGCTCCAGGGCACGGCAGACGCAGCGGTGAAGGCGCAGCGCTGTGACGAGATGTTCAAGCTGACCGGCAACCCGACGGATCCGGGCAAGTTGCCGTGGGCGAAGGGGGACGCGGTCCGGCCCGAGGCCGACTGGGACTCCTACGGGTTCCCGAATCAGCGTCAGGCCATGGACGGCCTCACCCTGCCGGACGATCCGGCGGAGCGGGACAAGATCCTCGGCAAGCTGGACCAGCCCTACAAGAAGTACAAGGAGGGCACGCCCGACCGGGTCTACGCCACGTACAAGGACTACCTGACGCGTCACGGCGGAACGGACACCATGTACGGGGGCTTCGCCAACTGGCTGAGCCAGGCGTACATCGAGGTCTACGGGCGCCAACCGCGAGGCGATGCCTTCCACGGCAAAATCGTCAAGGACCTCGGGCTGACCGGACCGGACTGGATCTGCGAGGAGACCGTCAAGGTCACCGACCCGGACACCGGCGATACCTATGACCGGCGCTACGACGCGTTCAACCGGAGGACCAAAGAGGCGGTCGAGGTCAAGTCCGGCGGTCTTCACAACTCCCGGCAGGCCCCGGCGGACCAGGCGTTCCTGAAGGACCCGCAGTTCAAGGACTACAAGCTCCGGTACGCCTTCGGCAAGCCGCAAGCGGACGACACGGTCAAGTACATCGACAAGCTCAAGCAGATCGCCGGGGAGGGCCGGGTGACGACGTACGAGCATGTCTCCACCCCGGTACCGGAGTTCGAGCCGGGCCAGTACACCGCCCAGGACACCTTGAAGAGCATCGGCCGCGGCTCGGGGGCCATCCGGCAGTCGCCCGCGACGCCGGCGGACATGAAGCGGCAGATGGACATCATCCGCGCGAACGACCCCGAAGGCATGCGGGTCCCCGGCCCCGGCGGTGTCGACTTCTCCACGCTCGAACTCCGCTACGTGGGCAAGCCGGTCAAGGGCCAGGGCCTGAACTACTCGTTCTCCGCGAACAAGGTCGACGAGTCCGCCGGCCTCGGTTACGGCGGCCGGCAGAAGGCCGAGCTCATCTCCGACAGCTTCTTCACCTGGCTCGCCCTGACGCCGGAGAAGTTCTGGGTCAACCTCAACCCGGACCAGCCCGACAAGATCATGGACAAGACGTTCGGCACGACCGACGCCGGCCGCGTCCTGCTCCAGGCCGACCTGGAGATGAAGCACGACTACGCCAAGGACATGGACCCCCGCACCGGGGTCGGCAAGCAGCTCTGGGACAAGCTCCAGTCGGAGAACATCCCCTGCACCCACGGCGTACGGAACTGGATCGTTCCCAAGCCCGCCGAGGTCCGCGAGCAGGACGGCGGCCTCTACATCCTCGACGCCCCGCTGAAGGTCAACTCCGTCCCCCAGGACGTCAAGACCCCCAGCCCCAACGGCTCGTGCAACCTCACCGAGGCCCAGCACAAGCGGGTGCAGGAGCTCATGGACTCGATGATCGTCCCGGACATCGAGAAGAAGGTGAACACCGACGCCAAGTACGCCGACCTGCGCGCCGTCTACAACGCGCGGGTCGCGGCCGAGTGGATCCGCCAGCAGGACGCGAAGTCGCCGACGGACTACCACGCGATCATCAACGGCAACCGGGTGGCCGACTGGCCGCTGCGCGGGAAGAACGCGTCCTGGACCCCGGAGCAGACGTACAAGGACTACGTGAAGTCCTTCACCCAGGGCGACTACAGCTACCCGTGCCAGAAGGCGGGCCAGCCCGGCACCTGCGTCATGGGCGGCGTGGACTTCTCCAAGTCCCCGAAGCAGAACGTCAGTCCGGCCAAGTTCACCGCCGAGCACAAGAACCTGCCCCGCACCACCGACATCTCCGTCAAGGCGATGACGGACGACGCCGAGAACAAGGCCCTGCTCGCCCTCGGCGGCAACACGGCCGGCCACACCGGCACGGGCGGCGGCCCGACCCCGACACCCACCCCGACACCCACCCCGACCCACACCGGTGAGCCCTCCACACCCCCGTCGAGCCACACCCCCAACCCCGGACCCACCGGCCAGGGCGGCCACACCGCGCCGCCGAGCGCCAACGGCGGGGGCGGCGGCCTCGCGAACACCGGTACCCAGATCATTGAGATCGCAGCCGCGGCCCTCGCCCTCCTCGCGGCCGGCGCCGGTCTCGTATGGTGGCGCCGCCACAAGGCGGCCGACGCCGCATAACACCCTCTGACGGCCGTCGCCGTCCTGAAACCTGAAGGGGCGCCGCCCGGCGGGGGCGCCCCTTCAGCCCGACCGGGTAAGGGCTCTGGATGCCGGAGTGCCGTACAGCACGAGGTTGCTGTCGTACCCGCCGCGCTCGCGGTCGTACCTTCCCGCGCACGTGACCAGGGCCAGGCGGTGGCTGCCGTCGCGGGTGAACAGGTCGGGCGGGAGACCGCGCTGCGGGTAGATGCGGCGGGCGGTGATCACGTACGGGTAGGTGCGGCCGTTGGCGGCGCGGATGCCGATCTTCGTCCCCAGGGGCAGCCCGTGGAGGGTGGCGAACGCTCCGAGCCCCGCGCGTGTGTCCACGTGCCCTGCGACGAGCACGGTTCCCCGGGCGGCGCCGACGGGTGCGCCGAGGGCCCACCACCCACCGACGCGCCCGTCCTGCGGAAGGATCAAGGCGCCGTCTCCCGTGGCGCCGACGGGGACGACCGGAGCGCGCCAGCCCGCCGGCCCTTGGATCTCCACGGGCGGCGACGGGTCGACGTCGGCGACCGGCGCCGTGAGGGCGGCGGACGCGCGTGATACTTCGCCCGAGACGGGCGCTGAGGCGGTAGCGGACGCGGGCGGTACTCGGGCCGCGACCGGTGCCGTGCCGGTATCGGGCGTGGGCGGTACTTCGCCCGCGACCGGTGCCGTGAGGGCGGCGGACACGGGCGGTACTTCGCCTGCCTCGCCCAGCTCTCGCACCGGCCCCGCCGGGCTGAGTGCGGCCCATCCGGCAGCCGCCGCCAGTGCCCCGAGGGCGATCGCGGCCTTGGCGGTGGTCCGGCCTGGTGCCACGCCTCTCGGCCTCGCCACGTCATCTCCCGCTTCGAGGTCGAGGTTCAGCGTTTCTTCGCCGTGCGTCGGCGGCTGCGGACCATGCACGCGGCCCCGATCGCCGCGAGCAGGCCGCCGACGGCCAGACTCACCGCCCCGAGCGTTCGGTACGTGTCGGTGTCGGGTGTGGGTGCGGCCAGGTAGCCGCCGGTGCCGGCCCGGACCGTTCCGGGGTCCTTGCTCGTATGACAGGTGCCGCCGCGCACCATGGCCAGGTGCATGGCCACGACCGGCCGCGCGGCCTTGGCCGCAGCTCTGACCTCGGTGTTCCGGCCCGACGAGATCTCCTTGTCGATCAGAGCCAGCGCGCCGACGTGGGCGTCGTCCTGGACCTTCAGCCAGGCGGAGTCGTACGCGGTCCCGGCGCGGGCCCGAACGGAGTCCAGATCCTGCTGCTGCGCCGCGGTCGGCGTGGCGGACAACTCGGTGCCCAGCTTGCCGGCGAGGGCCTTCAGGCCGGTGTCGAGCTTGCTGTGGTCGCGTACCAGCACCGACCCGACCGTCTTCACACATGTGGTCGCCGCGTGCTGCTGCGCGTCGTTCCCGGCGGCGATCTCCGCGAGGTTGCCCTCATGAATCGACCTCACGAACATCGTGTCCTGATCACTCACGGCAGCGGCCGCGGGCGCCGCGCATATCGCGGACGCCGCACCCGCCAGCGCAACGAGTGACATCAACCGAGTACGCATCACAACTCGCTCCCTTCGCGCCCGCCGGACATCGGCCGGGCGGATCCCGCAGGCGCCGCAATAGCACCCCAGGGGATACGTCCCACCGCGACACGCCGCATTGCGCACGCGGAGCGCGGATTCACCCACCTGGCCCTGAACGCGGTCCATCGCCAGGGCGTCGTGGAGCGCCGCGATGCGCTCGCCCTGCCGACGGACCCGCACCGAGCCGTGCTGCCGCTCCCGAACCCCGGCCGCCCCGTACCGCCCCCCGGCGGCAGGCGCGGGACGCGGGATCGGCGCCCGGGGCCGCCAGTGACAGGTGACGATCCGTTAATTCCCGGCAGGCGGCCCGCAGCCCGCTGGTGCGATGTACGGATCGGAAGGAGTCGTGGACGGCATACTGATGACCGTGCGAGTGGCGATCACGACGGTCGGTTCTCGGGGCGATGCGGCTCCTTACGCCGGCCTCGCGGACGGGCTGGTAGCGGGGGGTCATCACGTCACGGTGGTGACGCACGCCTGCTTCGAGCCCCCGCTTTCCGATTCACCGGCCGGTTTCCACCCGCTTCCGATCGACCCCCGCGCCGAACTGCGCTCGGCTCGCGGTCAGGTGCTGCACCACAGCAGGACCGGTCCGGGAATGCTCGCCCGGGTGGTGTCCCTGGCGAGGTCACTGGCCGGGGAGATGGCGGACGACCTCCTCCAGGCCGCGCAGGCCAGCGACGTGCTCCTCCTGGCGGGCTCGGTGACTCCGCTGGGCTACGCGATCGCCGACGGGCTCGGGCTGCCGAGTGCCGGACTCAATCTGCAGCCCATCCACGCGACAGGCGCCTTCGCTCCGCCGATGACCGGTGGCGGCACCGGGGGGCGCACTGGCCAACAGGGCATCCGGGCACGGCGTGCACCTGGCTCTGGACCACGTGTACGCGCCGGCCGCACGGAAGATGCGCCGCTCGGCTGGGACTGCCCCCGCGCAGCCTGCGGGCCCAGCGCCGAGAGCGCGAACGCCGTCACCGGCCCGTCCTGCACGGCTACAGCCCGCTCGTCGTACCGCGGCCCCGCGACTGGCGCGCCGGCCTGGAGGTCGCCGGGTACCGATGGCCCCGCCTCCCCGACCGCCAACTGCCCACCCGGCTACGGGACTTCACGGTCTCGACCTGAAACGTGCCCAGTTCGATGGCGAAGGTGCTGCTGCTGAACGAGCCACAAGGGCAAAGAGGTCATCTGATCCGCCGGACGCCCCCTGGGCTCGGCGGTCGAGCCGGCTAGCGCGCCACGCGGTAGCGGAGGTAGACGACACTCGAACTGAAGGTGCGGGTCTCGACGAGTTCGAGATCCACCCGGCGCTCGCGTTGGGGAAAGAACGGAATGCCACCGCCGACCAGCACCGGGTAGACCCTGGCCCGGTACTCGTCGATCAGACCCGACGCGGCCGCCTCGGCGGCGAGAGTCGCGCCGCCGATTGCGATGTCGCCCTCCCCCGGCTCGGCCCGCAACCGCTCGATCTCCTCCGCCAGGCTGCCGGAGGCCAGGCGGGCATTGCCCCGCACCGCCGACAGCGTGGTGGAGAACACCACCTTCGGGAGCGGCTTCCAGATGGCGGCCCACTCGAGCATTGAGTCGCCGAGCGATGGATCCTGGTCGGCGGTCTCCCAGTACAGCATCGTCTCGTACAGCCGTCGTCCCAACAGGTGGACGCCGACCTCTCGAATCTCCTCGGTGACGAAGCGAAAGACCTCCTCGTCGGGCGCCGTCCAGTTGAAGTCGCCGTCCGGCCCGACGATGTAGCCGTCAAGTGAGACGCCCATCGAATAGGTCACGCTGCGCATCAGAAGTCCTCCTCGGGACCGGGTTCGACAGTACGACCCGCCGGACGCCGCAGGACTCATCGAGGCTCGCGGGATCCCCTGGGCCGAGTCACCTCACGAGATCGTTTCGTTGAGAAAACCTCAGTGAGGACTGGTACGCCTCGGCCGACAACCCCTAACGACATGACCTCCGAGAACGGAGGGACCAGCGGGCCAACCGCCGGCGCCGTGGCAGTCACGGCGGCCGGCCCACCAGTGTCGTCCCTTCACAGTGCGCGCGCGGGAACGAGGTCGAGCTGACATGGGAGTAACGGGTGTCAGCCCTGGCCCTCAACGCAGGCCGGCGAGGTTACCCACGGCATCGATCGTGCCGTCGGCGAAGGCGCGCACGGAATTAATCGTGCCGTCGGTGCCGCCGAGACCAGCGGCGTTGGCTGACGGACCCATGAGTCCAATGAGCGCGGCGGCCCCGATGGCGATGGCTGCGGCGCGGAGAATGCGGCGTTCCATGATCACCCTTTTCTGCATGGCTGGTTGGAAGCTGTGCAACGTCACGTCGGGCCACGCGGCAACGTGCACACGCACCCCATCACCCAGATGGTCGCGATGAAACGATCAACTCCCGCGTCCGCCTTGTCGAAAGGCTGGTAGCGGGGAGGGGGTGCCGTCCGCGGGAGAGGGGCGGTGCCGTCGGTCCCGTCGTCCCGTCGCTGGTCCCGTTCCACCGGCCCCGTTACGATGACCGGGCGGTCGTGACTGGCGCTTGGGTGGGGTACCACCGGGGAGCGATCCGCCTTCAGCTGAAGCCGTGCGCCTGGGCGATCCATTCTTACCGATGGGAGCCTTCCGTGACCGCACAGCTCATGACCGGCACTGACGTGGCGAAAGCCGGCCTCGACCGCAGCGCTCGGCGGGCGCGGGACCTGGTGGCGGAGACCGGTGTGAGGCCGTGTCTGGCGACGGTCCTCGTGGGCGAGGACCCCGCATCCGTCACCTACGTCGCGATGAAGCGCAACCGCTGTGCCCGGGCGGGCATCGAGTCACGGCACGTACCGCTGCCGTCGGCGACCACCACCGCGGAACTGGTCGCGACCATCCGGGCTCTGTCCGCCGACCCGTCGGTGCACGGCATCCTGCTGCAGCACCCGGTGCCCGCGCACATCGACGAGCGGGCCGCGTTCGAGGCGATCGACCCCGCCAAGGACGTCGACGGCGTAACCATGTGGTCGTTCGCGGCCATGGCCTTCGGCTACCCGGGCTTCGCTTCCTGCACCCCGGGCGGAATCATGCGACTGCTCGACGCCTACGGGGTCGAGCCCGCCGGCCGGAACGCGGTGGTGGTCGGGCGCAGCCCGATCCTCGGCAAGCCGATGGGCATGCTGCTGCTGGCCCGCGACGCGACGGTCACCTACTGCCACTCCAAGACGGCCGACCTGCCCGCGGTGACCGCGGCAGCGGACATCCTCGTCGCGGCCGTCGGCAGGCCGCAGTTCATCAAGGGCCAGGACATCAAGCCCGGTGCGGTGGTCATCGACGCCGGATACAACCCGGGCAACGTGGGCGACGTCGACTTCGAGGGAGCGATGGAGCGTGCGCGACTGCTCACACCCGTACCCGGCGGGGTCGGGCCGATGACGATCGCGGTGCTGCTGGAGCAGACCGTCGACGCGGCGACCCGTCAGGCGGCGGGCGGAGCGTCTGCGACGTAGCCGTCCTCCAGTTGGCGGCGGGCCGGTCCGCGCGGCGACGCAGTTCGCGCGGCGGGCATCCCCGTGATCTAGGTGGTCATCGGGTTGCGTCCGGGGCATCCGGATGTCGGACCTCGCAACAGGGTGCTCAGCACGGCAGCGCAGTCCGGCCTCTTCACCGAGGGGGACCCCGGCACACAGATCCACCACGACGTCGCGGACTGGCTCGAAGGGACCGCCGCCCAATGGCCGGACACCGCCCGGGAGTTCGTGCCGCGGGTCCCCCGCGACGGGTTTGTCCATTCGCCGGACACCGGCCTGCCGGGTTGAGGATCGTTGTCCGTGAATGTGCACCAGGCACCGACGGGCCGCGCCTCGGCAGGAGGTCCCCGGTGGGCGGCCTACAGGGATTGGGGAAGCCATGAAGTGGCAGACGGCGGAATTCGGTTCGTCCCACGGTGGCTCGGTCGGGGTCGTCCTGGCCGACGGCAGCGAGGCAAAGCCGGTGTACCTCGATGCGGGCAGCGGCGGCGGTGGTTGCACGACCACGCAATGGACCGTGCACGACGGACGGATGGGCCGGCCACGCGCTGCTGAGCTGCGCGGCTCGTGTTCGTGCGGCTGGCGCGGCGCGTCCCGCTATCCGATCGACTGGGCCGCCGTGGGCGAGGTTTCCCTGTACAAGGCGGACATCGACACGGACGGCCCCCGCCAGGACTGGGCCCAGCACATCAAAGACGTAGAGGCACGGTCTCTGCCCTTACCGGCCGATCTGCAGGACCTGCTGGACATGCTGGCCGAACGGCTCGACAACCTGGCCTTCGAAGTGCCGCTGGCCGCACTCAAGGCCGTAGCGGCGGCAGAGCGCATCACACAACGCGTCGGCAACGCCGCGGCCCACAGCATTCTGGCCGAGGAGTCCATGGACGAACTGACCTGGGATGACATCGGGAAGGCGCTGGGACTGACCGAGAACGACGCCCGTTCGCGGCTCACCCGCTACGTCAGGCGCTGAGACTTCGGGGCGGGCAGGACGACGGCGGGGCAACTGCGTGACGGCCGTCATCCAATCCCGGCGAGTGTCGAGGCCAAGGACAAGAGCAATGCACCCAGCACCCCCACTGAGCCGTAGCGCCGCATCTCGCGTCGGCCATCGTGCCGGCGGACATAGTGCGTGGTGGCCGCGGCGAAGGCCAGGCCGCCGACGATGAACCACGGTCCCCACAGGTAGAGGTACCAGCAGGTCAACCCGGCCAGGTCCGGCGGGACAGCGAGCGCCCCGGCCTCAACCAGCACCCCGTGGACGACGAAGAGACATCCGTGCCAGACGAGCAGCACTGCCGCGCCGCCGCCACAGAGCACCATGAGGCGACTGGTCCATGTGCCGCGACGGTGTGTCAGGCCGATCCCGACCAACGCCCCGAAGAGCTTCAGGAAACCGGTCACCCACAAGACGGCCAGGAACCACGTCACCCGGTCCTGAGCGAGCTTCATCAGCGACGGAGCCACCGTCGACTGCGCGCCGAAGGTGCCGCCCAACGCCCAGACGAAACTGGGCACCGCGAACAGAACCCCCCATGCGGCAACGGCGAACGCGGGCCACGTGCCCAGATGGAGGGGGAGCGCCCGGCTCCGGGCCGGACGCACTGAGTTGTCCAAGGAATGCTTCATCGCCACGACTCCATCCTGGCCGGACCGCGCCGGCGAGACGTCATGCGAGCGGAGCATCCGCCTCCCCCGTGAGAGCTACCGCCCGGCACTCTTGCGGAGGAGGGCCCAAAGGGCCCGGTGAGTACCCCCGGGCCGGGCCGGCTCAGCTCGCGGCAGGGCTGCTCGTGGCGGGCGCGCTGTCCGGGCTGTGGCCGGCGCCGGCAGTCCCGTCCTTCCCGGATCTGCCGTACTGCGGTGTCTACGAGCGTAGAGTCGCGGGCGTTGTGTCATGTCACCCCAGGGGGGATCGGGTATGTACAGCCGTCGTATTGGCAGCATCGCGGTCAGCGCCATCGGGCTCGGTGGGATGCCGCTGTCCATCGAAGGGCGGCCGGACGAGGAACGCGCGATCGCGACCGTCCACGCCGCAATCGACGCCGGGATCTCGTTCATCGACACGGCCATGTCGTACTGCCTGAACTCCTCCGAGACCGGGCACAACGAGTCGCTGATCGCCCGGGCACTCGCGGCATACGGCGGCGACACCTCCCACGTGCTGGTCGGGACGAAGGGCGGGGCGGCGCGCGAAGCCGACGGGGCCTGGTCCTTCAACGGGGACCCCGCGACCCTCCGGGAGGCGTGCGAGGGCTCCCTCAAGCGGTTGGGCGTGGACGCCATCGGGCTCTACCAACTGCATGTGCCGGACCCGAAGGTGCCGTACGCCGACTCGGTGGGCGCGCTGCGCGACCTGTACGACGCGGGCAGGATCCGCGCGGTCGGCATCTCGAATGTCAGCTCCGACCAACTGCGCGAAGCCCACCGGATCCTCGGCGAGCGGCTGGTGTCCGTGCAGAACAGCTTCTCGCCGGCCACCCGCGACAGTGAGCCGCAGCTGCGGCTGTGCACCGAACTGGGGATCGCCTTCCTGCCGTACAGCCCGCTGGGCGGCATCTCCCGCGCGGGCGGGCTGGGTTCATCGCACGCCGCGTTCGCGCGGATCGCCGAGGAGCGTGGGGTCAGTCCCCAACAAGTGTGCCTGGCCTGGGAGTTGGCGAAGTCCCCGGTCGTGGTCCCGATCCCGGGGTCGTCCCGCCCGGCGACCATTCGTGACTCGGCGGCAGCGGCCGACCTGACGCTCACCGAGGCGGAGTTCACCGAACTGGACGCCGCCTGAGGGCTGTTGCCCTCCCGACAGGCCATCGGTTTCTCGGGGTATGGGCTGGGCGAGGTCTTCCGGCCGGGCCCGCGCGCGGCGGGCCGCTCAGCCCGTCGCCGCCGCCCGGTACGGACGGAAGAACTCGCGCAGTTCCGCCGCGTAGAGCTCGGGCTCCTCGAACGGTGCGAAGTGCCCGCCGCGCGGGGGCTCGGTCACCCGCACGACGTTTGCCGTACGCTCCAGCCAAGCCCGCGGCGGCCGGACGACGTCGCCGCGGAAGAGCGAGAATCCGGACGGCACCTCGACCCGGCGGGCGTGCTGCGCGGGCGGGATCGCGGCGTTCGCCCGGTACATGCGCATGGACGAGCCGATCGTCCCCGTGAACCAGTAGAGCGTGACGTTCGTGAGGATCTCGTCCTTCGTGAAGCGCCGCTCGATGTCGCCGTCGCAGTCGCTCCACGACCGGAGCTTCTCGATGATCCACGCGGCGAGCCCGGCCGGTGAGTCGGTGAGCCCGAAGGCTGCGGTCTGCGGTTTCGAGCGGTGCATGGCGGCGTAGGCGCCCTCGGTCGCGCCCCAGGCCGCGGTGCCTTCGAGCCAGGCGCGTTCCTCGGGCGTGAGCTCCGCCGGATCACCGGTGAAGACGGGAAGACCGGCATCGGTGCGGTGGACGGCCACGACGCGATCCGGGTGGTCGAGCCCGAGATAGCGGCTCACATGGCTGCCCATGTCCCCGCCCGCGGCACCGAACCGCGGATAGCCGAGGACGTCCATGAGCTCGGCCCACAGCCCGGCGACGGCGATGGAGTCGAGGGGCGGGCCGGTGGGACGGTCTGAGTACCCGTAGCCCGGCATGTCGGGCACGACCACGTCGAACGCGTCCGCGGGATCGCCGCCGTGCGCGCCGGGATCGGTCAGGTGCCCGATGACCTTCGCGTACCGCCAGAACGAGTCCGGCCAGCCGTGGCTGAGGACCAGCGGCAGCACGGGCCCCGTCGGCGCGACGGCCCGGGCGTGTACGAAGTGGATCCCGAGGCCGCCGAGCGGCACGCGGAAACGGGGGAGCCGGGCGAGCGCCGCCTCCTGCGCCGGCCAGTCGAACCCGTCCGCCCAGTAGGCGACGAGCTCGCGGAGGTAGCCGAGGTCGGTCCCGAGCGACCACCCTGCGTCCTCGGGCGCATCCGGCCAGCGCGTCATGCGCAGCCGCGCGCGGAGGTCATCGACCGCCGCTTGAGGGGTCTTCGGGGTGAACGGCTCGGGGCGGGGCGCAACATCCGGCATGAGACGCATCCTACGGGCCACACCGCGCCACACCTCGAAAGCCCCCCGGACAAGATCCGCCGGACACCCAGGGCCGGCGCCCTGGACCGGGCCGAGCGGACGCTGGCCGAACTCGACGACGCCCGGCGGGAGATGGCCGACGCCGCCGGTGCCGGCCCGGGCCGGGTCACCGTCGCCGCCGAGGCACTGCTTCAGCCGGCCCGGGTGCTGGCCGCCTTCCGCGTGCACCGCCCCGGGGCGGGGGTGCGGCTGTTCCAGGCTCCGGTCGACTCGATGCGGCGCCATCTGCGCTCCGCCGAGGTGGACTTCGCGCTCGCCTCCCAGCCGCTGGCCGGGCCCGAGTTGTGCTCGCTGGAATGGTGCGGGAGGAGGTGCTGCCGGCCGTGCCGCCCGGGAGCGCGAAGCGGTGGCCGAGCTGGCGGAGAGGACTTCGTCGGCACGCCTGCCAGACATTGGCAACGTGCCCTGCTGGAGCGGCTGTTCGCCCGTGAGGGGACCTCGCCCCGGGTGGTGTGCGAGGGCGACGAAGCCGCCGCCACCCCGGAACTGATCGGCGCAGGCCTTGGCGTCGGCCTGGCCAGGCTGCGGCAGGCGGTCAAGGCCCTGGGGCCCGTGCTCTACGGCTATTACGGGCAGGCCGAGGCCAGCACATATCCGAAGTGGCCCCCAGGGACCACGAGTTGACCGGGCGCGGCGCGCAGCTGACGGTCGGCCGGGCCGCGCCCGGCGTGGAGATCGCCATCCGGGACACCAACGGCACCACTCTGCCGCCGGGGGAGCGGGGCGAAGTGCGGGTGCGCTCGCCCTATGTGATCAAGGAGATGATCGTGGTCGGGGGGGCCATGTCTATCCGGCGGAGCTGGAGCGCCTGCTGCTGAGCCATCCCGCTGACGGCGACGGGCAAGCCGGACAGGCGCCTGCTGCGGTCCAGGCTGTCCGGCTGAGGCGCGGCGGCCGGGAGCCGGAACGGAGCTCGGCGCCCGCGACGACCTCCGCAGTGTCGTGTCGGCGGTGCGAAATTCGCTCCGTCCTGGGCCCGTTGGCCGTGTTACTCGCTCCTGGACTCCAGGTTGCCTCGGGCCGGGGCTTGGGTGCCCTGGCTGATGTGCGTCAGCACGGGGTGCAGCCGTTGTGTGAAGTACTTGGCGACTCTTCGGGGGTTGTTGCTCTGTACGGCGGACCTGTCGAAGTGGGCCAGGTGGGGCTCCCAGCCGGCCGTGAAATAGACCATCGCCTTGAAGTAGAAGACCCTGATCGCCTTCGGATTCACCGGGCTCGGTAGGTCCGGCAGGATCGGGGGCTGCCAGAAGTCGCCGTACTTGTGCTTGAGTTCGTACAGCACGCCCTCGGCCTCGGCGATGGTCGAGGTCTTGAAGCGCTGGTACTCGGCCTCGTCGGTGACCAGGACGACGAGCCGGGACGGGTCCCTGCGGCGCAGGATCTCCACGTACTCCCACACCGTGCCGGGACCCGGCCCGGCGCCGAGGATGACCAGGCGGGCGTTGTCGATCAACTCCCCGACGGTGTCCTTCCAGTCGTCGAGAGGAAGGTACGTCCTGCGGGCGCCGGATCCGCCGGGCAACTGCTCACCGGGTCGGCCGACCGCGATCAGCGGGCCGAACCGTCGGAACATCCTGCCGAGCCGTTCCTCGTACGTGCGTCCCGAGCGCGTGATCGTCCGGGCGGGGTTGTTGAACGCATTGTCGTTCTCCGCCGCCGGGGCGATACCGGAGGACGTCAGGTCCTGTGTGAAAGGGCGCAGGTAGAGGACGTAGGAACCCGGCAGGAGGCTCGACGTGGAAGCGACGATGCGCGCCGTGTGGACTCTGGCGCGCCTGCCCATGAGCAGGCTGAGCACGAGCACCGCGACGCCCCCGACCATGACGCCGAGATAGATGAGCAGCAACACGTACCAGGGAAGGCCCTGGTAGCCGGGCATATTCGTGGTGGCCGACAGCGTCTTGACCCGTTGCCCGCTGAAGAGGACGGCCAGGCTGCCCGCCAGTCGCAAGATCCAGCCCGTGACCCGCAGAATCCAGCCAAAGACCTTGCGCTGCACGGGGAGAGAGGCTCGTTCCATATGGCAGCACCACACCCCTCATCCTTCACCGCGCTTCGTAGACCGCGACACGAACTGACCGGCCGAGGGCCGGGACTCTGCCACGTGAAGACGGTAGGCTGTGACGGTTCGGTTCCGTCAAGTCCGTCCGTACACATGCGGACGGCGAGAGCCTGGGCGATGCGACGGTCGAGCGCGATCATTGTGCGCACCGTCAGGCGCGTCGGCCGACTGATCGACGAACACGGTCGTGCGGTCGGGCCAGCGTCCACGACGGGCCCACCTAGCACTGGTTGCCTGTCGCGTTCTGCAGGCGGATGCCGCTGAATCCCAGCGTGCTGGTGGTCACCGCATCCCAGAAGTCCCAGAGGCTGTCCAGCACACGCAGCTGAATACCAGCGTCCCGGTGGAGCTGGAGGAGGTCGCCGACGGGCTGGGCCGGGCCAAGTGGTTTGACGGGTTCGGTGGATACGAAGGCGTGCGGCACTGGGTCGCCGAACGGCCGGAACGAAGCGGCGGAGAACCGGTAGGCGAACAGTTCGACGCTCAAGAAACGCATGACCCAGTCGTGCTCGATCGCATGCACGCGCTCGCCGCCCCAGAACTTCTGACTGGACAGCGGTGTCCCACGAACCGGCCGCCGCACCGGGACGAGCGGAATTGCGTAGCAGGGCGCCCCTCATCCCGTGCCGAGGGGCGCCGACTCGCCGTGGGCGGGTTCGGTGGGGGCGAACCACCGGTGGGCGGCGGTCCGGAGGGCGTCCAGGTCGGCCGGGTCGGGGTGGGGTGCGGATGATGCCCAGGCCACATAGCAGTCGGGGCGCAGCAACAGGGCGGTGGCCGCGGGGGCGGGGTGCTGGGGCTGTGCGGTGACGATGTCCACCTGGTCGGGGCAGTGGGCGAGCGCCTGCGCGGCCGTGCCGTCTTCGGTCAGGTCGAGCAGCAACGGCCGTGCGGTGGCGGTGAGTTCCGCCAACCGGACCGTCCCGGTGGGGGTACGCAGTTCCATGTCCGGCGCGAACCGGCCGACCAGGGGGTGCGCGTCGGGGCCGCCCATCGCGTAGCGGACGTCGGTGCCCGCGGTGAGGTCGGCGAGGTGCTGGATGGTGTCCGGGTGGCCGAGGAGTTCGGTGAACAGCTCGCGCAGCGCGGTGACATCGCTGCCCGGGGCGGTCAGCGCGGACTGTGCCTGGGCGTTGACGACCATGCGGTGGGCGGCTTGCCGCCGCTCGGTCTCGTAGCTGTCGAGCAGTTCGGGCCCGGCGTTGCCGTGGATGGCGGCGGCGAGCTTCCAGCCGAGGTTGACCGCGTCCTGCAGTCCGAGGTTGAGTCCGGGGCCGCCCCCTGAGGCGTAGACGTGTGCCGCGTCGCCGACGAGGAACACGCGGCGGTCCCGGAAGCGTTCGGCGACTCGGGTGTTGCCACCGGTCAAGCGGCGCAGCACGTGCGGTCCCTCGCCGACGGGCGGGCTCAGGGGCAGGTCGGCGCCGAGCACGCGGCGGACGCTCGCCCCGAGCTCGTCGAGGCTCATCGGCGCCTCGGTCTCGGGCTGGTCCCACTCAGTGGTGCTGACCAGCGGCGGGTGGCCGGGGAAGGGCGCGTAGGAGAACCCGCCGTGCTCGGTCCGGTGGGGCAGGAACGGCAGGACGGGGCCGTAGCCGGGCACGTTCAGTGCGCCGGTCGTGGGTTCCACCCATGCCGCCGGGACCGTCGCGTGCGCCGTCCGGGTTGTCCTGCGGTCATAGCTCACGCCGGGGAAACCGATGCCGGACCGCTTGCGGATGATGCTGCGTGCCCCGTCCGCCCCGACGACGTACGGGACCCGCAACCGGTAGGCGCCGTCCGCCCCCGTGACGTCCACGGTCACTGCCTGGTCGTCCTGCGACAGGCCGATGACCTCGTGCCCCCGCCGGATTTCCACCCCGAGTTCGATGGCCCGCGCCTGGAGGACTTCAACGATGCGCTGCTGCGGCGCCGGCAGGCCGTAGATCGGGCTGTCCTGGAGCAGGCTCAGGTTCAGACCCATCGCGGCGAACATGAAGTAGGCCGAGTTCGGCTGCGGCGGCCCCGGCACCCCGCTGAGGCGCTCGTACAGCCCTCGGCGGTCGATCATCTTCACGACCTGGCCGAGCAGTCCGTTTGCCTTCGGCTCTTCGCTCGGCGTGGGCAGGCTTTCCAGCACGATCGGATGGATCCCGGCCAGGGCCAGTTCGCAGGCCAGCATCAGCCCGTTCGGGCCGCCGCCGACTATGACGACATCAGTGATCACCAGCGTGTCTCCTCTTACCTGAGTGGAGTCTTACGTGGATGGATGGATGGATGGAGAGATGGCGGAACGGGTCAAGGAGTGGGAAGGCCTGCGGCGACCCGGTCGAACACCTCGCGCAGCGCCGGGGCGAGCGGGGCGGGCGGATCCGCGCGCAGGCAGTGCTCCACGGCCACGGCGCTGCTCGCGCCGATCACCGCGGCAACCAGCTTCGGGTACACATCACGGGTGACGTCGGTGCCGGTGCGTTCGGCGATCGCGTTGGCCAGCTCCTCCTGCGCGGCCGCGTTCGCCTTGACGACCTCACCCTGCAGGGCCGGTTCGGCCAGCATGAGCCGGAGGCCGTCCGTCCAGCGCCGGTCACGGGGAGAACTCGCGCCGGTGTCGCCCTGCGGCACGAACTGGGCCTGCACGGCATGGGCGATCGAGTCCCACAAGGGCTCGGCGGCCGGCCGCGTGCGCAGTGAGTCGGCGACCCGCAGCATGCGTTCCAGATGGCTGGCCGCGATCGCCTCGGCCTTACTGGAGAAGTAGTTGCGGAAGGTGCGCACGGACACGTTCGCCGCGGCGGCGATGTCCTCCACCGTCACGTTGTCCCACCCGCGCTGGATGCACAGGCCGATCGTGGCCTGGCTCAGCGCGACGCGGGTCTCCCGCTTCTTGCGCTCCCGCAGTCCGACGCGGGTGTCGTCTTCCTCTGTCATGTGAGCCACCCTAAGAAGAAATTGCCGAATGGGCAAGCTTGCCGATGCAGCAATTTTCTGTCGAGGTGATCCCGCCGAAGCGTCGGCGGCCAATTCGCTTGTCTGATGCCGCTGTACGCCGCTGTAGGCCGCCAGGGCCGATGATGGTGGCCATGGCATTGTCGACGGCGTTCACGGAGCTGTTCGGTGTGCGGCACCCGATCGCGCTGGCGCCGATGGGCGGCTCGGCCGGTGGTGCGCTGGCGGCGGCTGTCTCGCGCGGCGGCGGGCTCGGGCTGCTGGGCGGTGGCACCGGGGATCGGGACTGGCTGGCCCGCGAGTTGCCCATCGTTGCCGAGGGCGCCGGAACGCCGTGGGGGATCGGATTCCTGACCTGGGGGATCGAAGTCGGCGCGGTTGAACATGCGCTGGAGCACAACCCCGGGGCGGTGCTGCTGTCCTTCGGGGACCCGAGCCCGTTCGCCGAACGCATCCGTCGGGCAGGTGCGGCGCTGATCGTTCAGGTCACCGATCTGGAGGAGGCCCGGCGGGCGGTGGACCTGGGCGCCGATGTCATCGTGGCGCAGGGAACCGAAAGCGGTGGGCACGGCGCTCGGCACGGGCGGTCCACGTTGCCGTTCGTGCCGGTCGTGGTGGACCTGGCGGCACCGGTGCCGGTGCTGGCGGCCGGCGGGATCGCCGATGGCCGAGGTGTGGCCGCGGTGCTGGCCCTGGGGGCCGCTGGGGCGCTCATCGGCACCCGGTTCCAGGCCACGACCGAGGCCCTGGTCCCCGCCTCGACCGCCAGGGCCATCGTCCAGGGACGCGGGGCGGACACCGAGCGCAGCAGCGTGCTGGACACAGCCCGAGGCTCCCGGTGGCCGTCGAAATACACCGCCCGTACGCTCGGCCACCCCTTTCTCGACCAATGGCGGGGCCGGGAAGCCGAACTCGCCGCCGATCCCCAGGCCAGGCAGGCATACCAAGACGGCGTGGCACAGGGCGAGTTGCCCGCTCTGCCGCTGTGGGCCGGCGAAGCCGTCGACCTCATCAACGACGTGCCCTCCGCGACCGATCTCGTCGGCAGCCTCGCCGCACAGGCTGAGGAGGCACTGGCCCGAGCGGGCAGGCGATGACATGAACGCCGTGAACGCAACTGGCCGCCCCGGATTCATTGCTGGCCGCCGCTGTCACTGACGTCATCAGCGCAGCGCTCTCAGTGCGCCCGGCGGCGGTCTGCCGGGGGACCGAGTGCGGCGAGTGCGTGGTCGACGGCCTGGCCGAGTTCCGTGCGCAGGTGGGGGCATTCGCGTACCGGATCGGTTCTCGGGCAGGTCAGCAGGTGTTCGAGGACCTGCTGGGCGGTCTGCAGGTCGTGGATGCGGCCCTTGATCGCCTCGATTGACGCGGTCACCACCGCACGGCCCGAGGGATGGTCCGGGGCCGGGCTTTCGGCCATCAGCAGGGCCGTGTCGGCCAGGCTGACCGGACCCCGGTGGTGCAGACGCTGGATGAGTGCGAGCCGGCGCAGTTCGGTGCGGCCGTAGTGGCGCACGTTCCCGCGGCGTTCGGCCGCGGGAAGGAGGCCCAGGTCGTCGTAGTACCGCAGTGTCGATAACGGCACACCGAAGCATCGGGCGATCTGGCTGATCGGGTAACGCTCGTCAGTCATGCGCTCGTCAGTCATGACTCCATGGTGCGCTCAAGCCGGCTTGAGCTTGCAGGGTGGACCTCGGTCGCCCGTGAACCGTAAGAGCCTGTGTCCAAAAGGCTCGGTCACCCATGAACCGTAAAAGGACGGCCGTGGCGATGAAAGGCGATGAAAGGCGACGAAGGGCGATGAAGGGGGCAGGCATGCGTATGCAGGATGTGCCGGTGCTGGTGGTGGGCGGCGGCCCGGTCGGGCTGTCGACGGGGATGTTCCTCGCCCACTGGGGGATCCGGCCCCTGGTCGTAGAGAAGCGGGACTCCGTATCGGCGGTGCCGCGGGCGAGTACGAGCCTGCGCACATTGGAGGTGTTCCGTGCCATGGGCCTCGGGCCGGTGCTGGAGGAGGCCGGCTGGGAGGGCGGTACCCCGATGCGGTGGGTCTTCAAGAGCCGTGGAATTGGCGGGACTTCGCGCCCGGGAGGGCTACCGGCGCGTTTCGCCGGGCTGCTGGAAACCTGTAGCCCGGTGGACCCCCGTCTCACCTTGACGCATGACCAGGTGCAGCGCCTGGCACTGGACGAACTGCGCCGACGTGGTGGCGACATCCGGTTCGGTACGCGGCTGGTCGGTCTCACCCCCGAGGCCGACCACGTGCGCGTGCGGCTCGTCGACACTGCCACCGGCGCGCAGTGGGAAGTCACCGCCGGATACGTCATCGGTGCGGACGGGGCGAACAGTGACGTACGCGGTCAGCTGGGAATCACCGTCCCCGACCGGGCGGCCATCACACGCCTCAACACGGCTTTCTTCCGCGCCGACTTGGGGCCCGCGCTGCGGGAGCGGGGAACGCACCTGTGTTTCGTGCGCAACAAGCGGGTGCGCGCCACACTGAAGTCGAAGAACGGGCGCGACCAGTGGTCCTCGCACATCATGGACTTACCCCGGGAAGCCCGACGACCTGACCGAGCTGTCCGACGACAAGACCCTCGAACTGCTCCGGGCCGCGATCGGCGATGAGACGATCCCCATCGAACTGCACGCCGTCAACGCCTGGGAAGCCACCCTCGGCATGGCCTCCTCCTTCCAGCAGGGCCGGGTCTTCCTCGCCGGTGACGCGGCCCACGTGCAGAGCTCTGCGGGCGGGCGCTGGACGCTGTTCGCCGGACCCGGCGACCGCCGATGGCCCGCGACAGCCGCTTCACTCGGCATCGATCCGCAGCTCCACGAACTCAGCACCGTGGACGACGCCGTGTTGGTAAGACCTGACGGATTCGTGGCCTGGCGCGGCGCCACAGCGGAGTCCTTGCGGGAGGCGCTCCGTGACGTGGGGCTGCGGCACGTGCGTAGAGACACGGCACACCGAAGGTGAGACATCATGCCCCGGTCAACCGCTGGATGGCCTTGAGGGCTTGACTCGCTCCGTCCCCTGTCGCCATGTGGTGCGCGGCCGTCTGGAGGATGCCACGCAGCCCGGCCCGCCGCAGGGCGCGTACGGCGATCCCGCTCAGGCGCGCGCTCTCTCCGGCCGCCATGCTCCCGAAGCCGATCAGGACGGGAGGCGGCCCGGCCGCGAGGAAGTCCGCCAGGTCCGCGGGCAGTTGTTCGGCGGTGCGGTCGGCCATACGGAGGGAGAAGCGCCCGGCCGAGCGGGGCCGTGGTGGCCGACAGCAGGAGCAGATCCGTGCCGTCGGCCACCGCGTCGGTGAATCCCTGGCCCAGCTAGGTCATGAACGCGCCTGCGGCACGCATCAGTTCACGCTTGCTCCCGACCCCTGCGTGGGCCCGTGTGTCCGCGGGGAGGCGGCGGAATTCCAGCCCGGCCTCGCGTACCAGGGGCACGAAGGCGTCCGTGGTGGCCGGCGCGACGTCGTACCCGGAGCGGCGCAGTTCATCGCGTTCGAGAACTTCCACGGTGACTCCACGTTCGTCGGGCCGGCGTCAGGGGCTCGTGAGGATGACGAGTTGCTGGGTCGCCCGGGTCATGGCGACATAGCGGTCGACCGCTCCTTCGATGCCCTTGCCGAACGACTCCGGGTCGATGAGGACGACCAGGTCGAACTCGAGCCCCTTCGACAGTTCCGGGGTCAGCGACCGGACGCGGGACGTCGCGCGGAACGTGGGATCGCCGATGACGCAGGCGATCCCGTCGGCGTGTGCGGCGAGCCAGGTGTCGAGGACCGAGTCCAGATCAGTGGCGGATCCGTGGACGACGGGGACGTCGCCGCTGCGGATGGAGGTCGGCACGTTGGCGTCCGGGAGCGCGGCCCGGATGACCGGCTCGGCCTCCGCCATGATTTCTTCCGGCGTCCGGTAGTTGATGCTCAGGGAGGCCAGGTTGATCCGGTCGAGCCCGATCCGCTCCAGCCGTTCCTGCCACGACTCCGTGAACCCGTGCCGGGCCTGGGCACGGTCCCCGACGATGGTGAAGCTGCGGGACGGACACCGCAGCAGCAGCATCTGCCACTCCGCGTCAGTGAGTTCCTGGGCCTCGTCCACGACGATGTGCGCGAACGGGCCCGCGAGCAGGTCCGGTTCGGCGCCGGACAGCCCGCTCTCGTCGATCAGGGTGTCCTGCAGGTCCCGTCCGCGCAGCATCCCCAACGCGCCCTCGCTCTCGTCGATCTCGACGTTCTGCAGCAGGTCGGCGATGACGTCGGCCCTGCGCGCGCGTTCGGCGGCGACAGCGGCCTCGTTCCGGCGCTTGCGCCGGGACGCCTCCGGGTCGCCGAGCCGCTGCCGTGCCGCGTCCAGGAGCGGCAGGTCGGACACCGTCCAGGCCTGGGCGTCCGCGCGCCGCAGTCTCCGTACGTCGTCGGGGCCGAGCCAGGGAGCGCACATCCGCAGGTAGGCGGATACCGACCACAGGTCTCCGACGAGGTCGGCCGCTTCGAGCAGCGGCCACGCGCGGTTGAAGGTCGTGAGCAGCTCCCTGTTCTGCCGCAGCGACGTGCGGAGCAACTCGGCCGAGACGTCGCCGTCGTGCTTGTCGACCAGGATCGTGAGCAGCTCCTCCCAGATCTGGTCGCGCGCCTCGTTGTGCGGAGTACCGGGTGCCGCGTCGAACGCAACGGCCCAGTCGTCGGCGCTCAGCCAGATGTCGGACCAGGGGGTCGTGACCGTCATCCCCTTGGCCGGCGGCTCCTCGTAGAACCTGACGGCCGCCTCGATCCCCTTCACCAGGTCCGCGGACGACTTCAGGCGGGCAACGTCCGGGTCGGCCTCGATTCCCGCTGAGGCTCCTTCGGCGACGAGGTCCCGCAGGGTGCAGGTCTGCACGCCCTCCTCGCCGAGGCTGGGCAGGACGTCGGCGACGTACGCCAGGTAGGGCCGGTGCGGACCGACGAACAGTACGCCGCCCCGGCGGTGACCGAGGCGGGGGTCGGAGTAGAGGAGGTAGGCGGAGCGGTGCAGCGCGACGACGGTCTTGCCCGTACCCGGACCGCCGTCCACGACGAGAGCGCCGCGGGAGCCCGCGCGGATGATGGCGTCCTGGTCTGCCTGGATGGTGCCGAGCACGTCTCGCATCCGGGGCGAACGGTTGCTGCCCAGGCTGGCGATGAACGCGGACTGGTCGTCCAGCGCGGCGTGCCCGGCGAACCCGTCCGAGGTGAACACCTCGTCCCAGTAGTCGCCGATCCGGCCCCGGGTCCAGCGATACCTGCGGCGGCTTGCCAGACCCATCGGGTTGCCGTGGGTTGCTCCGAAGAACGGCTCGGCCGCGGGGGAGCGCCAGTCGAGCAGCAGCCGACGGCCCGCGCTGTCCGTCAGGCCGAATCGTCCGACGTACACGGGCTCGGGGTCGTCCGCGCCGACCATGTGCCCGAGGCACAGGTCCAGACCGAAGCGGCGCAGGGCGCGCAGGCGAGTGGTCATCCGATGGATCTCCATGTCCCGGTCCATCGCCTGCCGGCCCACGCCGCCCGGCGCCCTGCGCTCGGCGTCCAGGCGGTCGGACAGCTCGGCTATCGACTGCTCAAGGCACTCCTCGATGGCCGCGAAATGCTGCTCGTCGGCGGCGATCAGCGTCGGGTCGGCCTTGGGGGAGAGGTGGTCGGGAAGGTCAAATGCGCTGGCAGTCAGGGGATTCACGGCATCAGCTGCCTTTCTGGTGTTCTGGGTCCTGGCTCGACGGTCCGTGTGGTTCATGCGGACACCGGCGGCCTTCCCCTGCTGATCGCGTCGAGGAGCAGTTGTGCGGCCACCGTCGCCCCGTCGGTGCGGATCGTGGCGGCCACGGCGCCGGCTCGTGCGCGGGTCCCGGGTGCCAGGGCCGTCTTGAGCGCGGCCGACAGCGACCCGGTGGTGGGAGTCGGACCGTGGTGTGCCGCGCCGATGCCCAGCTGTGCCACTCGGCCGGCCCAGTATGGCTGGTCGGCGGTCTGGGGTACGACCACTTGGGGCGCGCCGGCCCGGGTGGCGGTCGTCGTCGTACCCGCGCCACCGTGGTGCACGACGGCGGCCACCCGGCCGAACAGCGCCTGATGGTTGACCTCTCCGACGGCGAAGCAGTCGTCCTGGTCGTCGATCGGGGCCAGGTCGGCCCAACCGTGGGCGAGGAGTGCGCGGCGGCCGTGTGCGCGGATCGCCTCGATGGTCACCTGGGCGACGTCCGTCGATGTGTGCATGGGCATGCTGCCGAAGCCGACATACACCGGTGGTGTGCCGGCGTCCAGGAACGCCAGCAACTCCTCAGGTAGCGGGCGCTCGTCCGGCAGGAACCACGCACCGGTCTGAACGACGTCGAGGTCCGGCGTGTCCTGCCACGGGTCCAGGACCGGGTCCGTCGCCAGCCACGGCCGGTCGCCGATGACGAAGTCGCGGACGTTGTCCACCGGTGGCAGGCCGATCGACGCCCGGTTCGTGTTGAGCGCCGCACCGAACAGCGCGTTGATGCTCTCGGCGTCCAGGCTCCACAGCGTCCGGTTGTCGGTCACCTCCGCCGGGAACGGCCGGCCCGGGTACGCCAGCGGCGGGTGGTGCGGCGATGGCAGGGTGAGCTGCTGGAAGGTGACGGACACGGAGGGGATGCCCAGCTTCTCGGCCACCGACAGAGCTCCGGCCGCGGCCGGCATCACGCCGGTCGCCACCACCACATCGCATCCCTCGGCCGCCGCCGTGACCGCGTCGAACTGGCTGGCGATCAACTCGGCCGCGCGCTGGGGCAAGGACGACGACGGCGGCGCGGCCTTCGTCAGCGCGCGCGCCGACCGGCCGACCGGCACCAGCGGCACTCCCACACCGGCCAACCGCTGCGCGAAGTCCTCGTCCGGCGGCGCGCACACCCGCGCTTCCGCGCCGAGTGCCCGCAGCCGCTCCGCGAGTCCCACCAGCGGTTCGACGTCCCCGCGCGACCCATACGTAGACAACAGCACACGCACTTCGTGACTCCCCTATTTCCGCAGGTCCTGGCCTAGGCCGACGATTCTGCGGCAGGTGGGGGGCCTTGCCGCAAGGCCTCCCGTGCGCTATATGTTGAGAGTGGAAAGGAGTGGGTACTCCTCCTTGTCCCCTTCTACCGTCCGCTTCCATCGTCCGCTGTGGACGGACGACTCCTCGTGAAGCGATGGCTCGCCGCGTACGCCGGGCTGGTGCGTACGACAACTCGGCCGACGGCGATCGGCGAGGGCGTGCTGCTGCCGGGGACTTCGCATACCGAGGGCTCGCTGTCACCCGAACCGGGCGCGATCGGACGAGCTCGGTTGCGGCCGAAGACGAAACGGCCCGGCCCGTGCGGTGGGCACCGCGAGACCAACGGGGCACCGGTCGACGTGGTCGTTCATGGGGAGGGGGCGGCCGCGCGCCCGCTGACAGAGTCACCAAGCAGACGCCTGAAGAACGCTGTTGACGGTTCCGCCCGCACACCCGGGCGCCGGGGGTTGGCGGGCCGTACCGCCCAAAACCCCCGGCACCTCGTGTTCGCCGAGTCGGCCACTACTCCGCCAGCGACTCGCGAAAAGGCCGTAGAGCGTGTGGTACGCCGCGTCCTGTGTCGGGATGAGTACGAGCACGCGAATGGTCAGGTTTCCCTTGGTGGGGACGATGTGGACGCCCTCGGGGGGGGAGAGAGAGCAGACGTTGCTGGTCACCTTGGCGGTGCCGAGCTGGGTGCCGCCCTCGGCGAGCGACACCGTGTCGGCGTTGAACGCGACGCCGTCGACGGTGGCGCCGCTGTCCACCTCGACGCCCTCCTTGGGTGACCTGATGTCCACGACGGGTGTCGGCAGGGTGACGTAGAAGCGCAGCGGCGTCTTGCCGGACTGCACGTCGTCGCGCACGGCGATGGCGGCGAGGTCGTGCTGGCCGAGCGGCCAGTCGGCGTCCGGGGCGTACTCCCACTTGCTGTCCTTGAGCGGGCAGGTGCCCAGCAGCTTGGACCCTTCGTAGAGCAGTACCTGCTGGACGTCGGGGGCCGCGTTGCCCTGGATCGCCTGTCGGCGGTCCTGGGTCTGTGCGCTGGGCCGGGGGGCGGTGAACGCGGGGAGCGGCACCGGCTTGTTGAAGGCGAGCGCGGACTGGGCCTGGTCGTTCCAGGTCCTGGTGGCGCTCCCGGCGAGCGGGACCCGCGTCAGGTCCGCGATCACGGAGTTGGCCGGGACGGGCAACTGCGAGCCGCCCTGATTGGTCCGCGTGAAGAGGATGTTGTCCCGATCGGTGTTGTTGACGACGCTGCTCACACCGTTATCGCTCAGGGAGAAGGCATTCTTCGGGGCGGCGTCTTATATGGTGCTGGCTGGATTGAGGGCAGTGAGTGGCTGGAATTGCGGTGATACGCATTCCGCCGCTACTGCTGTGTCGTGAGCGGTGCAATGGACTGGCCGAGTCGATGACGGGCAGGGCGGGGGCGGGGCGCCCTTCGGCCCGTTCAAGACCATGAGGGTAGGGACGCGCCCGTTCCTGCCCGGCGCGCTCCCGCGCAACACCCTTACGCAGGCCACGTCCCGCTATTCCGTCCGCAGCACTTCCGCCACCGGGGCCTTCGCGGCGCCGCGGGCGGGGAGGTAGGCGCCCAGTGCCGCGATGAGTGAGCCCGCGAAGATCAGCAGCGCCAGCGTCGGCCAACTCCACACGTCCATCAGCGAGTTCGGCAGGTCGAGTCCGGTGCCGCGCCCGGTCAGCGGGATGATGATCCGGTGCGCGAGGAGCCCGAGCGGGACGCCGAGGAGTCCGCCGACCGCTCCGAGTGCCGTCATGGAGGTCACCACCATGGCGCTGACCTGACGCGGCGTCATGCCGATCGACTTGAGCATCCCCAAGTCCCTGCGCCGCTCCAGGGTGTTGAGGACCACCGTGTTGAACACGCCGAGGCTCGATACGACGATCAGCATCACGGTGAGCGTCGACACCACGCTGATGATGACCTTTTCGAGGGTGTCGGTGCCGCCGTTCACCGACGCCTTCAGCCCCGGGTCGATACGCGCGACCGCTGCGGCGTAGGCCCCCGGGTCGGTGCCTTTGGTGAGTTGGACGGAGAAGGTCTGGGCGCGCTGGGCCATGCTGAGCGGGACGTAACGCTTCCAGTCCAGGGTCGTCACGTCCCATCCCCCGACGCTCTCGCCGACGATCCTCTGCTGCCGGGGTCCACCGGGCGTGTCCAGCGTGATCGTGTCGCCGAGGGACACCTTGTGCCGGTGCCAGAACTCGGATGACACCACCACCTCGTCAGGCCCCTCGATCCAGCGCCCGCGGGCGAGTTCCAGGTGCAGTGCCGTCGTGTCGCCGCTCTCGACGCCCACCCGGAGGGTTCCCGACGAACCTGCCATGCGCGTCTCCAGCGGGGTCTGCGCGGACACGTGCGCGGTGCCGGGCAGCGAGCGCAGCAGCGAGAAGAGCTGGTCGTCGGAGTGTGTCGGGCCGGGAGGGTGCCACTTCGGGTTGTGCACGTCGATGCTGACCTGGATCTTGTCCGGCTGGCTCTGCAGCTGCTCGAACTTGACGACGGAGGCCGAGATGCCGAGAGCCATCGTCACGGTCATGACGCCGAGTACGACGGTCGACAGCGTCAGAGCCGTGCGACCCGGGCGGGCGAACGGCCAGCCCAGGCCCAGACTCACCGGACGCGGCAGGCGCGATCCGGCGAGCCTGCGCTGGATCGCCAGGCCGTGTCCGGACTGCTGGACGCTGCCCGCGCTGATGGCGACGGCGGCGGGCAGGCGCCGGGCGCGCATCGCCGGGATGAGTGCGGACAGTGCGACGAGCAACGGCATGCCGATCAGTACCGCCGGACAGACCCACGTCGGGACGGTCGCCTTGCCGATGACGAGGTCGTTGTCGAAGATGCCCCAGAAGGCCTGGTTCACCAGCTTCTTTGCGACAAGGCCGCCGATCACCGAGCCGAGGACGCAGCCGATCACGGCCGGGAACGTGACCATGACGAGATAGACCGCCGTCACCTGGTTCGGCGTGAATCCCAGAGCCTTGAGGACCCCGATGTGGCGGAAGCCCGAGACGACCGCCCCGCTGACGACGTTGCCGACGATCAGCACCGACACGATCAGGCCCAGGATGCCGAAGACCGTCAGGAACGGCACATAGGTGTTCGGGCCCTTGGCGAGGCTCGCCTTGATGGCCAGGTAGGAGCCGGTTCCCGTCAGCGCGGTCGACGGCAGGCCGTGCGTGGCGGCGGCCATCCCGGTCTTCAGGGCCGAGTCGGATCCGGCGTTCTTGAAGCGGTACATCATCTGGAGCGAGGACGCGTGCAGGGCGCGGGCCTGGTCGGGCGTGACCCAGCCGCCCGCGGACTGGCCGGCCGACTTGGTGTAGCCGACGACCTTGAGATGTACGCCGTCCGGGGTGACGACGTCGTGCTCGGACCCGTCACGTTCCGGATTCTGGTTCAGGACGATCTCGCCGGGGCCCTTCACCCAGCGGCCGGCGGTGAGTTCGAGGGTGTCGACCGGGGTGTCCGGCCGGTCGCGGCCGACGACGGTGAAGGAACCGGCAAGCCCGATCGGATGGTCGCCGGTCTGCGCGGGCGAGTGGAGGACGGCCTCGGGATAGGGACCCGCGACAGCCTCGACGCCGGGAGCGTTCGCGGCCCGGGCGATCTGGTCGGCGGTCGCCTTCGAGCTGTCGAACTCGGCGATGACGTGCGCTCCGTTCGCGGCGTTGTAGGCCTTGTCGAAGGGCCCCGACACGGCCGCCAGCAGGCCAAGGGTGGCGATGGCCATGGCGCTGGAGACCATGACGACGACGCCGAGGATGAGGGTCTGGAGTCTGCGGCGCTTCACGGCCGCGCGGGAAGCCCGCCAGACGGCGCTCATCGCGCGACCTCCGTGACCACGTCGCCGCTCACCGAACGGTCCCGGGCGATGCGCCCGTCCGCGACCTCGACAACCCGGCGGGCACACTGCGCGGCGAGCCGGGGGTCGTGCGTGACGATCAGGAGCGTCTGGCCGAGCCGGTTGAGATCCATGAGCAATTGCGTCACCTGGTCGCCGGAACGGCTGTCCAGGGCGCCGGTCGGCTCGTCGGCCAGCAGGAGCGACGGCCGGTTCATCAACGCCCGTGCGGTGGCGACCCGTTGCCGCTCGCCGCCCGACAGCGAGGAAGGATAGATGTTCTTCCGGTCGGCGATGGAGAGTTCGTCCATGAGCTCCAGGGCGCGCTTGCGCGCCGCGGACGCCTTCATCCCGGCCAGTTGTCCGGACAGGGCGATGTTGTCCAGGGCGGGCAGGTCGTCAAGGAGGTTGAAGAACTGGAAGATCATGCCGATCCGGCGGCGCCGGAACAGCGCCAGGCCCTTCTCGTCGAGCGCGGCCAAGTCCTCCCCGCCGACGACGACCGAACCGGCGGTCGGCCGGTCGAGCCCGGAGACCATGTTCAGCAGCGTCGACTTCCCGGAGCCGGACGGCCCCATCACGGCGACCGACTCGCCCGCACCGATCTCCAGACAGACGCCGTCCAGCGCCGCGTAATCCCCGAAGTCCTTCCGCACGTCCGCGAGTTGGACGACGGCTTCCCGTTCCTCGTAACCACCCAAGTTCGTCATGGGCAGAACACTGCCGATCACCCGGGTCCACCGGCATCGGAGCGCCGTCCCCACTGCACCGGTCCGGATGCCGACCCAGGGTGTACACCTGGGGGCCGATGGCCGGAAATGATCACCCGGCTACGATCACGGCATGCCCACGACATCGCCTCCGACACCGCTCCAGCGTGTGACGCCCGGCGCGTGGACGGCGCTCGCCTGGTGCCTGTCCACGCTGTACTCGTTCACCGTCCAGATCCGCTGGCCGGGAGAGGCGTGGGCGGCCTGGGGCGAGAAGAGCGGCCGCACCGACCCGTTCGCCATGCGCGGTCGCGAGGAGACGCTCCTGCTGTGCGCGGCGATCATGATGGGCTTCGCCTGTTGGTTGCTGTCGCGCAGACCGCTGCTGGCGCTCGCCCTGCTGGTGCTCAGCGCGCTGGCCCTGACCAACGGCCCGTTCCACACCGTCAGCATCGCGCCCGAGCAGTACCTCCCGGTCTGTCTCGCCGTCTGCTTCGTCGCGGCCGACCGGCCCCGGCGGACTTCGCTGTGTGCCGCCGGGCTGGCGCTCGTCGGGCTCGTCGGTTACATCGGCGTGCGCTTCGCGGCGGGTTTCCGGGTCGGCACGTCGGTCGAGGCCGTCGTCCTGATGGCGATCGTCGTCGCCTGGGTGATCGGGAACTCGCGACGCCAGGAACGCGCGCACGCACAGGAGTTGCGTACCCAGATCGCGGAGCAGGCGGTGACGGCCGAGCGGCTGCGGATCGCCCGCGAGCTGCACGACATGGTCGCGCACAGCATCGGCGTCGTCGCCTTCCAGGCCGGGGCCGCCAGACGTGTCATCGACACCCAGCCCGACGGCGCCCGCACGGCACTGGGCGTCATAGAGGACACCAGCCGGGAGACGCTCGCCGGGCTGCGCCGCATGCTCGGCGCGCTCCATGACGCCGAGTCGGGCGGGGCCGGGAGACCGCTCGCCGGGCTCGAAGACGTCGACAAGCTGGTGGCGGATGCCAGGAACGCCGGCGTCCGGGTGGACGTCGAATGGCGTGGCGAGCGGCGTCCGCTGCCTCCCGAGGTCGACCTGTCCGCGTTCCGCATCATCCAGGAGTCCGTCACCAACGTGGTGAAGCACTCCAGGACGCAGCAGTGCCGGGTCTCGGTGGTCTTCGAGCCGGGCGGCCTCTCCGTCGTGATCGTGGACAGCGGGTCCGGGCACGGCGGCGGTGCAGGCACCGGTTACGGTATCGCCGGGATGCGCGATCGGGTGAAGCTGCTGCACGGCGACTTCGCCGCAGGTCCGCGCCCCGAGGGCGGCTACCGTGTGAGCGCCCGTCTCCCCGCCCTGATGGAGGTCTGATGCCGGTCCGTGTCGTGCTCGCCGACGACCAGCCGCTGATCCGCGCCGGTCTGGTCATGGTGATCGCCGACATCCCGGACATCGAGGTCGTCGGGGAGGCCGGGAACGGCGCCGAGGCCGTGCAACTGGTCCGGGACCTGAAACCCGACGTCGTCGTCATGGACATCCGCATGCCCGGTATGGACGGCATCGAGGCCACCAGGATGATCACGAAGGAGGACGGCGCCCCGCATGTCATCGTCCTGACGACCTTCGACGATGACGACAACGTCTACAACTCCTTGCGCGCGGGCGCTTCCGGATTCCTCGTCAAGGACATGGCGCTGGACGACATCGTCGCGGCGGTACGGGTCGTCGCCGACGGGGACGCGCTGATCGCGCCGAAGGTGACGCGCCGTCTGATCGAGGAGTTCGCCGACCGTCCGCAACGGGGCGCCGCGCAGCCGCCCAAGGAACTGGAGCGGATCACCGACCGCGAGCTTGAGGCGCTGACGCTGATCGGCCGGGGGATGTCGAACACCGAGATCGCCGAGACCATGGTCATCAGCGGCGCGACCGTGAAGGCGTATGTGACACGGCTGTTGGCGAAGCTCGACGCCCGCGACCGCGTCCACCTCGTCATCATCGCCTACGAAGCCGGCCTCGTCTCACCGGGCCCCTGAGCCGTCGCGTTTTCCGCCGAGGCATGCGGCAGGCCCCCGCTTCCGGCGAGGGCCTGCCGCGCGCGTCCGTATCGTGACGGATCGTCACTTCGCTTTCTGTACGTACTCGTTGGTGAAGGTCTTGGACAGGTCGACGGTGTGGCCCTTGACCGTCGGGTCGAAGGCGCTCAGCACGTTCAGCACGGTCTGGGGGCCGTCGGACGGCATGAGACCGTCGGGCGAGTACATGCCCTTCTCGTTCTCCAGGGCCTTGACGTAGGTGTCCTTGCCGACGCCCGCGTAGTAGTCGGCGGGCATCTTGTCCGCGATCTCGGTGCCGCTGTGCCCCTGGATCCACTTCAGTGTCTCCACGAAGACGTTCGCCAGCTTCTGCACCGCCTCGGGGTTCTTCTGGATGTACGCCTGCGTCAGGTAGAGGCAGGACGCCGGGTAGGTGCCGCCGAGCGCCGCCTTGGCCCCGGCCGCGGTCCGCATGTCGATCAGAGGCTTGGCCAGGCCCTGCTTCTCCAGCATGGAGATGGTCGGCTCGGTCGTCATCCCGCCGTCGATCTGCTTGTTCTTCACCGCGGCCACGAACGTCGAACCCGCGCCCACGGCGATGGACGTGGCGTCGCCGGGCTTGAGGCCGCTCTTGGCCTCCAGGTACTGGGTGAGGAAGTTCGTGGAAGAGCCGAGGCCGGTCACGCCGAGCTTCTTGCCCTTGAAGTCCGCGGGCGTCTTGACGGAGTCTGACTCGTCGCTGCGGATCATCTCCACTTCACCCGGCGCCTGGAGCAGTTGCACCACCGACTGGGTGGACTTGCCCTTGGACTGCAGGTCGATGTTGTGGTCGTAGAAGCCGACCACGGCGTCCTGCTGGCCGGCCAGCATGTCCGTCTCGGCGTCGACCCCGGCGGGCTCGTCGGAGAGCACCGCGTTGATGCCCTGCGCCTTGAAGTAGCCGAGGTTCTTGGCCAGCATCACCGGCAGGTAGATCTGCTTGTCCAGACCGCCGACCATGATTCTGACGGTGATCTCGCCGGAGGCGTTCTTCGTGGCCGTCTTCGGGGAGCCGCCGCCGCAGGCGGTGAGCGAGAGCGCCAGGGCACTGCATGTGACGGCGACGGCGAGGGACTTCTTGACCGGGATCATGTGTGGAGTCCTTAACGGGTGTGCGGGGAGGGGGAGTTGGCGGAGGGTCAGAGACCGGCGTTGTCGCCGGACAGCTGGGTGGGGCGCCAGCGCAGTACACGCATCTCGAACCGTGTGACGAGGAATTCGGCGACCAGGGCGAGGACGGCGATGATGAAGATGCCCGCGTACACGCCGTTCGGGTTGAAGTTCTCCTGTGCCGTGCGGATCAGCATCCCGAGTCCGGCCTGAGCGCCCAGCATTTCGCCGACGATGGCGCCGATGAGCGCGAACCCGAACGCCGCGTGCAGCGAGGCGACGATCCACGTCATCGCGGACGGCAGCACCACCTGGGTGGTCACCCGCCACTCCGAGGCGCCGAGCACCCGGGCGTTGGCGATCAGGTTGCGGTCCACCTCACGGGTGCCCTGGAAGGCGTTGAAGAAGACCGAGAAGAAGACCAGCACGACGGCGAGCGCGACCTTGCCGGACACCCCGAGGCCGAACCAGAGGGTGAACATGGCGCCGAGCACGATGCGCGGAATCGAGTTGGCGGCCTTGATGAACGGGGCCAGGATGTCGGCGAGCACCCGGACCCGGCCGAGCGCGATGCCCATGACCACGCCCGCCAGAGTGCCGATGAGGAAGCCGAAGACGGTCTCCTGCATGGTGACGGAGATGTTGTGCCAGACCGAACCGCTGGCAGTGCCGTCGGTGAACCAGGTCCTCAGCTGGTCCGCCGCGCCGGACGGCGATCCGTAGGTGAACGGGTCGAGGGCCCCGTTGTCGGCTCCGAGCTGCCAGCCGAGGATCACGACGGCGACGAGCAGGACCTGGGCGACGCCGATGAGCAGGCGGCGCCGCCGCGTCCGGCGCCGGGCCGCGCTGATCAGTGCGGCCTCGTCCGGCTCGGACAGCTGGGACGGGAGGGGAGTGGTCATGGGAGTGCTCCGGTCGGGGGCGGAGGATGCCGCGTCGGGCGCCAGCCGGGTGCTCATGCGCTCGCCCCGATCTGCGCCGTACCTGCCGTACGGGCGTAGGCGGCCTGCACCTCGTCGCGCAGGCACGACCAGATCTGCTCGTACAGCTCGACGAAGCGCGGATGGAAGCGGATCTCCTGGACCTTGCGGGGCCGGGGGAGATCGATGGTGAAGGTGTCCTTGACGGTGCCGGGGCCCACGGTGAGGACGACGACCTTGTCGGCGAGGGCGATGGCCTCCTCCAGGTCGTGGGTGACGAACACGACGGCGGGGCGGGTGAGTTCCCACAGCGCGAGCAGCTCGTCCGAGACGATCTGCCGGGTCTGTACGTCAAGGGCCGAGAACGGCTCGTCCATCAGCAGGATCTCGGGCTCGTTGATCAGCGTCTGGGCGAGTGCGACGCGCTTGCGCATGCCACCGGACAACTGGTGGGGCAGCCGGTCCTCGAAGCCGGTGAGACCGACCCTGCGCAGCCAGTCGCGGGCCTTGTCGACCGCCTCGCGCCGGGGGGTGCCGCGGAACTGCGGCCCCGCGGCGACGTTGTCGAGCACCGACTTCCAGGGGAAGACGGCGTCGGTCTGGAACATGAAGCCGACGCGCGGGTCGATGCCGGTGACCGGCTCGCCGTGCAGCAGCGTGGCGCCGACGCTGGTCCGCTCCAGGCCGGAGACGAGCGAGAGGGTGGTGGACTTGCCGCAGCCGGTCGGGCCGACCACGGCGCAGAACTCCCCGGGCGCGACCGTCATGTCCAGGTCGCGCAGCGCGGTGTAGACGCCCCCGGAGGGGGTGCGGAAGCGTTTGGTCGCGCCGCGCAGTTCGATCGCCGCAACCGGGTCGGGAGCAGGGTTGTTCTCGGGGGGTGTCGCTGCCATCAAGGGCACCGCCTTGGAAGTACGGAACGGGTGGTACGGGCCGGGCGCGTTCCGCGAAATGTCATGTGATGTTTCGCGGATGTTGCGAATGCCGAGACCGTAGAACCGGCCGTGCCGGGCGGCGAGCCTTGCGCACATTGCCCGGCTTCACCGCGCTGATCGACGTTCTGCTCGTTGTGCTCATGGCAGATCCGCTGGTCAGAAGGGGTGGGCAAAACGAGGTTCCGGAAGGCACAATCGCCGACGACCGCGGACCCGGGAAGACACCGGCGCCCCGGTGCGGCTTCCGCCTGCCCCACGCACCCGGCTCCGCGCCGAGCGGGATCGTGAGGGAGGAGTTGCCGCCGATGCCATCGTTCGCCCAGCGGCGCGGCCCCGGGCACAGCCGCAAGCTCTCCACCCGGATCCTGCTCGGCCAGCTGGCGATCCTCGGAGTCACCGGCGCCATCGGATTCGTCCTGTTCGGCTTCGCGCAGCGCGCCCTTCTCGACCGCGACTATGAGCAGCGCGCGCTCGCCATCGCGGACACCACCGCCGCCGAGCCGCAGATCCAGCAGGCGATGGAGTACGGGGGCGGCGGCGACGTCGTGCAGACGGTGGCCGAACGCATCCGCCGTGCCGCACACGCCTCGTACGTCGTCGTCATCGACCGCGGCGGCATCCGGCACTCGCATCCGATCACCTCCGAGATCGGGGCGAGGGTGACCGAACGCCTGGTCGCCCTCGACGGCCGAGAGCACGTCGGCATCGACCAGGGAGCGACGGGCCGCTCGGCGAACGGCAAGGCCCCGCTCTACGGCCCCACGGGCGCGCTCGTGGGGGAAGTGTCCGTCGGCATGCCGGACCAGGACGTGCTGGCGGAACTCTTCCGCGAGATACCCACCTTCGGCCTGTACGCCGGCACCGCCCTGGTCCTCGGCGCGATCGCCTCCTATGTGCTGGCCCGCGGCCTCAAACGCTCCACCTTCGGGCTGGAACTCGAAGAGATCGCGGGGCTGCTGCAGGACCGCGAGGCGATGCTGCACGGCATCCGGGAGGGTGTCGTCGCCTTCGACCCGCAGGGCAGGATCACCGTCGTCAACGACGAGGCGCGCCGGCTCCTCGGCCTGGGCACCGCACTGGGCTCGCGTCTGGAGGAGCTGATGCCGGACGGGCGGCTGCGCCGGGCCCTGAGCGGCACGCTCGAAGTCGCCGAACCCACCGGGTCGGACCTCACCGTCCTCACCGACGAGCACTGCCTCGCTGTCAACCGGATGCCGGTGGTGCTGCGGGGCCACGAGCTCGGCGCCGTCGTCACCGTACGGGACCGGACCGAACTCGTCGGCCTGCTGAGGGAGCTCGACTCCGTGCGGGGGCTGACCGACGCACTCCGTGCCCAGCAGCACGAGTTCACCAACCGGCTGCACACGCTCACCGGGCTGCTCGAACTCGGCGAGTACGAAGCGGCCCTCGACTTCCTCGTGGAGTCGGGTGGCACCGGCCCCGCCCTGGCGGAGTCGGTACGGGAGGGGATCGGCAACCCGCTCATGATCGGCCTGGTCGTCGCCAAGACGACGGTGGCCGCCGAACGCGGCGTACGGCTCGAACTCGGCGAGGACACCCGGCTCGGCGAACAACCACCCCATTTGCACCGGTTGTTGACCATCATCGGGAACCTCCTCGACAACGCCGTGGACGCCGCCGTCACCGGTCCCGCGCCCGACGCTGGCCGCCGGGTGCTGCTCGCCCTCACCGAGTGCGACGACGAGGTCCGGGTCCGCGTCGAGGACAGCGGTCCCGGGATTCCCCCCGGCACCGCCGAGGCGATCTTCGAGGATGGCTGGTCGACCCGGCCCGACCGGGGCACCGCACGCCGGGGACTCGGCCTGGCCCTGGTCCACCGGCTCGTGCAGCGCCATGGCGGGCGGATCACGGTCAGCGAGGGACCCGGAGCGGTCTTCGAGGTCCGGCTGCCCGTGCCGGACACCGCACCGGTGGCGCAGGGCGCCGTGTTCACCGTCAGCCCCGCGATCCCGGTCGCCGCGGGCGAGCCCCCGAACGGAGGACGGCTTTGATCAGGACCCTGGTCGTGGACGACGACTTCCGGGTGAGCGGCATCCACGCCGCCTATCTCGCCCGCAACGGCGGTTTCGATGTGGTCGGCCAAGCGGGCAGCGTCGCCGAGGCGCTGTCGGCGGTCCGCGAGCAGCGCCCCGAACTCCTGCTCCTGGACGTCTACTTGCCCGACGGCAGCGGGCTGAGCATCCTGCGGCGCCTCACCGAGCACCTGGCCCCGGACACCCCGCGGCCCGACGCCATCATGATCACGGCCGCCCGGGACATCGCGTCCGTACGGTCCGCGATGGCCCTCGGAGTGGTGGGCTACATCGTCAAACCGTTCGGCTACGCCGCCCTCGACGAGCGCCTGACGGCCTATCAGGACCTGCGGCGCAGACTGGCGTCGCTGCCGCCGGAGGCGGAGGCCGAACAGGCCGACGTGGACGCCCTGTTCAGCGCCACCCGGCCCGCGCTGCTGCCGCCCGTCCCGGCGAAGGGGCACTCCGCTCCCACTCTGACCCTGGTCCGCGACGCGGTGCGCGCCGCCCGCCGCGACCTGTCGTCCGCCGAGGTGGCCCGGGCGACCGGAGTCTCCCGGGCGACCGCCCAGCGCTACCTCTCCTATCTGGTGAAGGAGGGCCTCGTACAGCTGGAGCTGAAGTACGGGGCGACGGGCCGCCCCGAGCACCGCTACCGCGCCGGGACCTGACCTCTCGGGGGCTGCCGCATGCGATCACCGCTATCAGGATGCGTTCAGGTTCCGGCTGGCACCGTCTGGGTCCATGACATCCGAGACATACAGCCCGGTCGGCACCGCCGGCACCGGCCGCGGCCCGCGTTGGAACAAGGTTCCGGAGGTCACCTTCTACTTCTGGGTGATCAAGGTGCTGTGCACGACGGTCGGCGAGACCGCGGCGGACTTCCTCAACTCCCAGCTGGGTATGGGCCTCACCGGTACCTCCCTGGTGATGAGCGCGCTCCTGGCGGCGGCCCTGGTCGTGCAGTTCCGGACCAAGGGCTACCGGCCGGGCGTCTACTGGCTGGTCGTGGTGCTGATCAGCGTCGTGGGCACGCTGATCAGCGACAACCTGACGGACAACCTGGGCGTACCGCTGGAAACCACCACCGCCGTCTTCGCCGTGGTTCTGGCCGTGGTGTTCGTCGCCTGGTACCGGTCCGAGCGCACGCTGTCCATCCACAGCATCCACACCGCGCGCCGCGAGACGTTCTACTGGCTGGCCGTCCTGTTCACCTTCGCCCTGGGCACGGCCGCCGGCGACCTCGTCTCGGAGCGGCTCTCCCTCGGGTACTGGGTCGCCGCGCTTCTGTTCGCACTCGCCATCGCCGCGGTCGCGGTGGCCCACTTCGCTCTCGGGCTCGACGCCGTGTGGAGCTTCTGGATCGCGTACGTACTGACGAGGCCGCTCGGCGCTTCCATGGGCGACTACCTGTCCCAGTCGAGCGACGACGGCGGTCTTGGCCTCGGCACCGTGATCACCAGTGTGCTGTTCCTGGCGGTGATCCTGGCCTTGGTGGTGTACCTGACGGTGTCGCGCAGGGACGCGACCGAGCGGCAGCTCAGCCGGACGGCAGGCTGACGGTGAACTCCGCGCCCGGTGCCTGCTGCCGGGCGTAGTGCACATCCCCTCCGGCGGAGCGGGCCAGGCGCCGCGCGAGCGGCAGCCCGAGGCCCGCTCCGCCGTGGCCGTCGTCGGGGTCAGCGCGGCGGCCCGGGTGAAACAGCTCCTCGGCGAAGGCGGCGGGGACTCCGGATCCGTCATCGGTCACCGAGATCCGTACGCCGCCGTCCTGGCGGTACGCCAGAACACCGACGCTCGTGCGTGCGTAACGCAGGGCGTTGTCGACGAGCGGGCCGACGATGCGGTCGAGGAGTGCGGGCGAGACCCCGGCCGCCAGGTCCGCCTCCTTGCCGCGGACGGTGACCGACACCCCTCGTGGGACGGTCAGCCGTCCCACGAGCCGGTGCAGGGCGGGCAGCACCTCGGCGGTGCCCGGAGTCGTACCGGCGCGGTCCCGGGCGTCGTCGAGCAGGGTGTCGCAGATCGTCCGCATGGACTCGGCCGCATCCGCGATGGCTGTGTGCGAGGCCCGGGTCTGTGCGGCCGAGCGCGGATGGGCCTGCCACCAGTCGAGCTCGGCGATGATCCGCGCGAGCGGGTTGCGCAGCTCGTGGGAGAGCTCGCCGGTCAGCTGCTGCTCGTGCCGCAGGACAGCCCGGATGCGGTCGAGCAGGGCGTCAAGGGAGGAGCCCAGCTGGGCCAGCTCGGTCGGCCGTGCCGTGCCGCCGAAGCGCTCGTCGGAGGCGGCCGCGCTCCACTGGGCCGCCTGGGCGGTCATGGTGTGCACCGGACGCAGGGCGCGTCCCACCGCGAGGCGGGTCAGGCCGTAGGTGCAGGCGAGCATCGCCGCGTCCAGGGCGATCGACGCGAAGAGCACCGTGTCCGCGGTGCTCCGGTACGGACCCAGGTCCACGGCGGTGACCACGGCGGCCCGCCCCGGCGATCGGCTCCCGGCCGGTACCGGCTGCGCGCACAGCCGGACCGGCGTCGGGTGCTGCAAGGTGGTGCAGCGCTGAGTGCCGTGGGAGGCGAGGTCGGCGGCCGCGCGCGTGCTGGGGCCGGCCGGGGCCGCGGTGGACGGGTGCTCCAGGAGCGCGGGGCCCGCGAAGATCCAGACATTGGTGTCGAGGAGTTCGTCGTTGGGGGTCTCCAGCACCCGCACCGCGGTGCCGCTCGTGTCGACCGTCGCCGCGACGGCCGCCGCACGGGTGCGCAGGTGGTCGTCGGCCTGATGCTGGAGGCGTTGCTGGACGACCGTGTTGAACACGACCGTGAGCACCACCATGAGGAACGCGAGGGTGGCGACCGCGACCAGCGAGAGCCGGCCGCGCAGGGTGCGCGGCCACCACCGCAGCAGTACGGCCCTCATGACAGCCGGTGGCCGACGCCCCGGGCCGTGGTGATCGAAAGGGCGCTGCCCGCGTCGCGGAGCTTGCGCCGCAGCCGGGTCAGGTACTGATCCAGGGTGTTGTCGCTGACCTGTGCGCCCTCGGGCCAGCCGGCCCGGATCAGCGCGCGGCGGCCCACGATCTCGCCGCCCGCCGCCATGAGCGGGGCCAGCAGCCGGAACTCGGTCGGTGTCAGATCGACCTGGGCGCCGTGGACGGTGAAGCTGTGCCGCACCGCGTCGAGGACCAGATCTCCGGCCGTGGCCGCCTTGAGCGGTGCCGAGCGTTTGAGGACCGCCCGCAGGCGGGCGGCGAGTTCCGTGAGGTGGAACGGCTTCGGCAGGTAGTCGTCGCCGCCTGCCGAGAATCCGGTGAGGCGATCGGTGAGCCGGTGGTGGGCGGTGAGGAAGATGACGGGGGAGCGGAACCCGTTCGCGCGTATGGCCTGGCACACGTCGCGGCCGTCCGCGTCGGGCAGCCCGACATCGAGGACGACCGCGTCGACCGCGTCGGTGGCGAGCCGCAGCGCGCTCGCACCGTCCTGGGCCGGCACCGTCTCGAAGCCCTCGTCGGCAAGCCCGCGGCGCAGGACATCGCGCAGCGCGTGATCGTCTTCTACGACCAGGATCCGCTGCCGCATGCCTTCCGCCCCTCTCTCGTCCCGAGAGCGTAGCGTCTACAGCGCTGTAGACGCGAATGGGGACAATGCGGTGCTGTGGGGACGGCTCGGCGCCGCCATGCGCAGGGGGCGGACCGTGCCCCGCAGCAGTGCCTGCTGCGGGGCAGGTCATCGGTTCGCCGCGGTAGACGTGCCGGGACGGCGTCCGCCGTGGCGAAACCGGTGCCGTGTCAGCCGTCGATGCGGTGCTGGGTCCAGAACGAGGTCAGGTCCGTGGCCGTGACCGCCTGAGCGGCTGCCTTGAACTCGGCCGTGGTGGAGACTCCGTACCAGTGGGAAGTGGCGTAGTCCTTCAGCAGTGTGGCCATGACGCCGTCGCCGAGGACGCGCCGCAGGTCGTGCAGGGCGCACTTGCCGTGGCCGTAGACGACGGTGGAGTACCGGGAGGAGTGGGCGTCCCAGTAGGCCATCGAGTTGGTGATCTTCTCGTCGGCCGAGGCCCACCAGACGCCGCTCCAACAGTTGGTGCCGGTGTTGTTCAGCGCCAGATCGGTGGCGTAGTCGGTGAACGCCTCATCCAGCCACGGGCTGTTGTACTGGTCGTCGCCGACGATGCCGTACCACCACTGGTGCCCGATCTCGTGGGTGAGCGCGGTGGTGCTGACCAGGTCGAGCACGAATCCGGGGTACTCCATGCCGCCGAACCAGAAGTTGTTGTCGAGCACCGCGTCCAGCTTGCCGTACGGGTAGGCGCCGAACCGGGCCGCGTGGGCATCCACGGCGGTTTCCGCGGTGGTGAGCATCGACTGGGCGTCGGCCGAGCCGATGTCCGAGACGGAATAGACGTTGACCGGGGTGCCGCCGGCGGAGGTGCCGGAGATCTTGCTGAAGGGGCCGGCCGCCCAGGCGAAGTCGCGGACCTTGGCGGCGGTGGCGGTGGTGATGGTGCGGCCGCTGGAGCCGGGGGTGTCGACCGAGGTGCCGGTGGCCGGTATCAGCAGGGTGCTCGGGTGGTCGAGAGCCACCTTGAAGTCGGCGGCGAGGGAGTAGAACGACTCACCATTGTTGGTGTACGGGTCCAGGTGCCAGCCCGCCGAGTCCCTGACGGCGAGCACGGGCAGGGCGTTGCCGATGAAGCTGAAGGCCCCGTCGGAGCCGAAACGGTCGGCGCCGCTGGGCACGTTGATGCCCAGGTCGAAGCCGATGGTGGCGGACTGTCCCTGGGCCAGCGGCGTCGGCAGGTCGATCTTGAGGGCTGTGCAGCCGACCGAGAGGGCGCCCGCGGTCCCGCCGGTGAGGTTGCTGACCGTGATCGGCATGGCGGAGCAGGTGCCGTGGTAGTTGTCCCACAGCCTCAGGTACACCTCGCTGAGCGCGGTGGCGGAGGCGTTGGTGAAGTTCGCGGTCTCGTGGCCGGTCCACGCGCTGCCGCTCGCGTCGCTGCTGAGACGCACGTCGTACGAGGGCGCTGCCGGGGTACGGGTGGCATCGCCGGGCGGGGTCGAGCCACCGGAGGTGTCGAGGGCGACGTCGTCGATGACGAAGCTCGTCTGGAGGCTGGAGTTCTCCGTGCCGGTGAAGGCGAGGTCCACGGTCTGACCTGCGAACCCCGACACGTCGAACGACTTCCGCGCGTAGCCGGTGTTCTTGTCGAGGTTGGAGTACGTGGCCAGCGTCGTACTGCCGATCTTCGCCGTCAGCGTGTCGTACGCGGTGGACGACGTCGCCTCGGCGGTGTCGATGTGCAGCCAGAAGGAGAGCGTGGCGGTGCCGCATCCGGACGGGATGGTGACCCTCTGGGAGAGCGTGTCGGTGTGCGTACTGCCCACACCGTTCAGCCAGGCGAAGCCGGTGCCGCCGTGGGCGCTCTGGCCGGCGCGGTTGGTGATCACGCCGGGCGACGACTGGCTCCAGGGCGAAGTGCCGTTTTCGAAGCCGCCGTTGGCGACGACCTGGGCCGGGGTGCAGGCGGAGGGGCGGGGGGCCTTGGCCGGCGCGGCCGCCGCCGGGGCGACGGGGAGGGAGACGGCGGCCATCGCGGCGACGGCACATGCGGTCGTGGCGAGGGACTTGTGGGGGGTGGATCTCACACGAGACTCCTTTGAGACGGCCGGGGTTCCGGCCTGCTCGGTGACCGCCCGGCAGGCCTGGGTGGGCCGACGGGCAGTCGCGGGCTGCGCGCATCGCTTGCGTGATCGCTGAGGGAGATTTCCGCGGTGCCTCCCCGGGGTCGGGCGACACCTGTGGGAAGCCTCGCAGGTTTGACGGAAGCATGCCAAGAGGGATGGGATGCTTGAAGCCAGCCTCGTGTCCGTGGCTCTACTCCGCGCGGCGACCCCGTCCGAATGAGGGGAAACGATTCCTTCGTCGGAGGGGGATTATCCGAAGTGCCGCGGAGGCCAGGCTTCCCCCTGCCCGGTGACATGCGCCGGGACCCCGCCGACAGGTCCGCCGACCCGCGCGCCTTCGGCGGCGAAGTCCCCTGCCTGTGAGGCCGCCGCCCCGCCGGACTGGTCGGAGGCGGACGTCAACGCCGTTGCTGTTGCCGTATCGCCGTCGGCCCTGGCCCAAGCCGGGCCGACGGCGAACAAATAATCGGTTGCCTGTTGGCGATGCTGGTGGATGCAATGACCGGCATGGTCAGCCAGATGCGCCCGCCACGGCGAGCTGAGATGAACGCGTACTCCGGGTCCTTGCCACTCTGCGATCTGGGCAAACGGCCACCGAGTCGTCACAGGGGAGGCGCCAACGCATGAGTACGCCACCATCGCCATCTGGAGCGGAGTGGACTGACGGTTCATCAGTCCAGATCGGCGCTCTCGTTCCGCTGACTCGGCCTGGCTGGGTCGAGGCGGGCCAACACTTGCTCGCTGGACTCGAGCTGGCCGTTCGCGAAGTCAATGACGCCGGCGGGATCGCCGGAAGACCACTTGAGCTGGTGGTCCGAGACACCGCGGCTGATCCGCAGAGGGCCGCGGCGGCCGTGGACGAATTGGCTCGCCTGGGCGTGGCCGCCTTGGCGGGGGAGTATCACAGCGTCGTCGCTCGCGCCGCTGCCGCCAGAGCCGACGCCCTCGGCCTGCCGTTCCTCTGCTCGTCAGCGGTTATCGACGCGCTGACCGAACAGCCAACGCAATGGGTCGCGCGCCTCGCCCCGGCGCAGTCCCACGGCTGGCAGATCTACGCGGACTTCCTCCTCGGCGCGGGCCACAGCCGAATCGCCGTAGCAGCCGAGCCGAGTGTCTACTGGGCATCCGGGGCCCGCATTCTGCGGGAGTACCTCGCTCCACGCGGCGGCACGGTCATCGAACTCGACATGCGCGCGCTCACCCCCACGGCCGTGTGCGACGAACTCGTCGACAATCGCGCGACAGCCCTCCTTCTTCTGGTCGGCCACCCTGAGCCGGCTGTGCCGATCGTCAAGTCTGTCCGCCGCGACCAGCGCCTCGCCGAGATCCTGATCGGTGCTCCGGCCGGGCAACCGGAGTTCGCCGAATGGGTGACGCTGCTGGGCGACGACGGCGCCGCGATCCCGTTCCTGCGCTACCTGCCCGAGCGCCTCGGCCCACTCGGTGCACGAGTCGAGACGGCGCTGCGCGAGCGGCTGGGCGAAGCGCCCTCCTTCGTCGCGTTCGAGGGCTACGACACGGTCGCCGTCCTCGCCGATGTGCTGCGCTCTCACGGCGCGGACCGGGCGCGCACTGCCGAATCCTGGCCGAGGGTTGCGGTCGAAGGCACCCGCGGGCAGATCCAGTTCTCCCGCACGCCGGGCATCAGCGTTTGGCAATGGGCGTGGCCGCCAGTGCAAGTCGTTGATCGAGATCCGGCGGCACCCGATCGCTTTCGGATCCTTCACGCCGGCTGAGAGAGCAGCGAGGTCCGACTGCCCAGATCTGTCCGAATGCGAAGTCGGCCATCGCCCGGGCCGGGGGGCGGCTCCCCAGCGAGCAACCCAGGAGCCCGGCCGGGTCTACCAGGGGAGCGGGCCCGCGGCGTCGAAGTAGCCGCCGGTGGGGCCGTCGGGGCCCGTCTGGGCCATGCGGACGATGATCTCGGCTCCCTGCTCGACGGTTTGGACACCGGTGTTGCCGTTCAGGTCGGTCTTGGTGAAGCCGGGCTCCACCGCGTTGATCCGCATGGCCGGGAACGCCTTCGCGTACTGCACGGTGATCATGTTGACCGCGGTCTTCGACGCCGGGTATGCGACGCCCGGGTAGGCGTACGCCGGTGTGCCCGCGTCGGCGACGTGGGTCAGGGAGGCCAGACCGCTGCTGACGTTGACGATGACCGGGGCGGCGGAGCGCCGCAGCAGCGGGAGGAAGGCGTGGGTGACGCGGACCGTGCCGAAGACGTTCGTCTCGAAGACGTGCCGCATCACGTCGGCCGTCACGTCCTCGGCGCCGATCGCGTTGTTGCCGGCGTCGCGGGCCTCGATGCCCGCGTTGTTGATCAGTACGTCGAGACCGCCGTCCGCCTCGATGGCTTCTGCCGCGGCCTGGACGGATGTGTCGTCGGTGACGTCGAGCCGGACCGTCCGCGCGCCCAGCCGTTCGGCGGCCAGGCGGCCGCGCTCCTGGTCCCTGCTGCCGATGTAGACGGTGTGGCCCGCGGCGACGAGGCGGCGGGCGGTCTCGAAGCCGAGCCCCTTGTTCGCTCCGGTGATCAGTGTCGTGGTCATGCCTCCATGCTGCGGCGGAAGACCGACGGCAGGCAGGAGTCCCGTCTTCCTGGGACTGCCAGTACCAGGAAGATCAGTGCGTGGCGGTGCACAGTGGGGAGCATGGCGAGCACGGAGTTCGGGCGGGCGGTACGGCATTGGCGCGACCGGGTGTCCCCGGAGGCGGCGGGGCTGCCCACGGGCGGTCACCGGCGCGCGGCCGGCCTGCGCCGCGAGGAGTTGGCGATGCTCGCCGGGATCTCGGTCGACTACGTGACCCGGCTCGAACAAGGCCGGGCGGCCAACCCGTCGGAGCAGGTCGTCGAGGCCCTCGGGCGGGCGCTGCGGCTGTCCCCGGCCGAACGCGAGCACCTCTTTCATGCCGCCGGGCTGGTACCGCCGGGCCGGGGCACGGTGCCCGCGTACATCACGCCGAGCGTGCACCGGATGCTGGACAGGCTGAGCGGGACGCCCGTCGCGGTCTCCGACGCATCGTGGACGCTGCTGCTTGCCAACCCGCTGTACACGGCGCTGATGGGGGAGCGGAACGGACGTGACCGCAATGGCGCGTGGCGCGCCTTCGTCGGCTCGGACGCCCGCGTCCGCCACACGTCGCAGTCCCGGCTCGCATTGGAGTCCGCAGTGGTCGCCGACCTGCGCGCGGCAGCCCGCCGGTACCCAGCGGACCGGCGGCTGCGGCACCTGATCACCGAACTGCGCGCGAACAGCGACCGGTTCGCCGAACTGTGGGACTCCGGAGCAGTGGGCCGCCACGAGGCGTCCCGCAAGACCATCGACCACCCGCACGTGGGCGCCGTGACACTGGACTGCGACGTCCTGAGCGTCGCGGGGAGCGAACTGCGCATCCTGATCTACACGGCCGAACCCGGCAGCCAGGACGCCGAACGCCTCGAACTCCTCAAGGTCCTGGGCACCCAGACGCTCGTCGGATAGCGACCCGGCTCGCACTCACGAGGACGTGCGGAGCAGTCCCTGCCGGAACATCCGTCGCGGGGACCTCACCACGACTCGGCCGAAGGTGATACCGCCGACCAACTCCACTTGAAGGGTATGCGGCGCCCCGGGATCGGCCGCCCGCAGGCCTTTGACCTTGCCGTAACTCATCGAGAGGGAGTCGGTGTTCACCACGATTCCCGGCCCGGTCACCAGGAGCATGGTTCCGCCGCGCATGTCCATGTCGATGCGCAGGGTGTCCCGTGTGATCACCGCTTCAGTGAAGTCGAGGGTCACGTCGCACCAGGACGCCCGGAGTTCCATCCGTCGCGGAACCACCCAGCGGCTGTCGCGGCCGACTGAACCGCCCTGCTGGACGATCCGGAGAACATCCTTGACCTCCACCGTGCCCCCGTTGGGCGTCGCCGCTACGGGCGGCAGGTCGGTCGTGAGCTCGGCCAGCTCGCCGATCGTACGTGCGGTCAGTGCGTCATCCAGGCGCTCGTCCAGCTCGGCAGCGGTCAGTCGGCCGTCTCCTGCTGCGAGGCGCAGCACGTCCACGGTCCGGTCCCGGTCGGCGTGCGAAGCCCTGAGGGCGGGCGACATGCCGGGGTCGTGAGGCTGGCCAGTGGACGAGATATTTCGCGACATGTCCGCATCATCCCCATTCCGTGGGCGGCGTCATCCGACCCGCCGGTCTCCAATGAACAAACTCACGTTATATCGCGCTACAGCCGCGAGCATACCCCTTGCGGATGCTGAGATATCCGGCGGCCGCCAGGGACCAAATGGTCTTGCTGAGGACGGAGTCGGACACCTGGCACGCATCGCGCAACGTCGCGAACTCGGGCTCGTCGCAGGCGGATCCGCCCCTGAACGCGATCCAGGATGCGGACGGGTGCACGACGCCGGACGGACCTCGTTGACCTTCCAGCCGCTGGAACGAACAGAGTCGAGGCAGCGGCTTGCGGCATTGGCCGGGCCCATGGATTCGTGGAGGAGTTGCGATGCGCGGCAAGGGCGTGCAGTACGACACCGGGACGTTCCCGAGTGGGGACAGCACCCGTAAGGCGTTTGATTCCGGTGCCGTGGCGCGCGACATGCGGGTCATCGCGCACGATCTGGGCTGTACCGCAGTACGCATCACCGGTGGCGATCCCGAGCGGCTGAGCATCGCCGCCGGGCATGCGGCAGCGGCTGGGCTGGAGGTCTGGTTCTCGCCGTTCCCCTGCGAGATGACGAACGAGGAGATGCTGCCCTACTTCGCGGACTGCGCGGACCGGGCCGAGGCGTTGCGCCGCTCGGGGGCCGAGGTCGTGTTGGTCACGGGTTGCGAGATCAGTCTGTTCGCCGTCGGCTACCTCCCGGGAGACACCTTCAACGACCGCATGCACACCCTTCGTGCGGTGCCGCTGGAACGGGAGGCCGCGCTCAAGGAGATTCCCGGCAGGCTCAACGCCTTCCTGAGCGAAGTGGTGGAGGCCGTTCGGCCGCGGTTCGGCGGCCGGGTGTCCTACGCGTCGATTCCCATCGAGCACGTCGACTGGACGCCGTTCGACATCGTCGGTGTGGATGCCTACCGCAACAGCCGCAACGCCTCCCACTACCGGGAGCAGATCCGGCAGCACTTCGCCCACGGAAAGCCGGACGCGGTCACCGAGGCGGGCTGTTGCGCCTACCGGGGCGCGGCCGACCTCGGCGCCGGCGGATGGACGGTGATCGAGGTGGACGGCCTCGTCCGGGCCGGCACGGTGCGCGACGAAGGCGAGCAGGTCCGGTACATGCGTGATCTCCTGCCGCTGTTCGAGGAGGAGGGCATTGACACGACCTTCTGGTTCAGCTTCGCCGGCTTCGAACTGCCGCACCGGGCCGATCCGCGGACCGATCTGGATCTCGGCTCGTACGGCATCGTGACGATGCTGGACAGTGCTGCCCCGGGTGCTGAGCCGACCCGGACCTACCCGGGCTCGCCCTGGGAGCCGAAGGAAGCCTTCCACGCTCTCGCGGAGCTGTACTCGGGTGCCGCCCGGCGTTAGCAGGCGCGGGGCGGCCACCGGGGCTGCGGGGGGCTCGACTCTCTGAGCTGCGGCCGGGTACGAGGTCCACGGGGGCAGCACGTCTCTCGCGCTGAGTAGGGTGGGCGGGACAGCGCATCGTGAAGTGGAACAAGGAGCAGACGTGAGCGAGCCGGCGTCCATCGCCCTGCAGCAGGAGATCGCCCGGGAACTCCAGGTGGCCGAGACCTTCGAGGCCGAGCGGGAGGTCGAACGCCGGGTGGCCTTCCTCGCCGAGCGGCTGACCTCCACCGGTCTGCGCTCCCTCGTGCTCGGCATCAGCGGCGGCGTCGACTCCACCACCGCCGGCCGACTGTGCCAGCTCGCCGTCGAGCGGGCCCGCGCCGCCGGGCACGAGGCGCGGTTCTACGCGATGCGGCTGCCGTACGGGACCCAGGCCGACGAGCACGACGCCCAGCTCGCGCTCTCCTTCATCCGGGCCGACCACGTGCTGACCGTGGACATCAGGCCCGCGAGCGACGCCGCGCTGGAGGCCTCGCTGGCCGCTGGTGTGGGCTTCCGCGACGCCCACCACCAGGACTTCGTGCACGGAAACATCAAGGCCCGGCAGCGCATGATCGCCCAGTACACGGTGGCCGGCGCGCACGACGGCCTGGTGGTCGGCACCGACCACGCCGCCGAGGCCGTCTCCGGTTTCTTCACCAAGTTCGGAGACGGTGCCGCCGACCTGGTCCCGCTGACCGGCCTGACCAAGCGCCGGGTGCGCGCCGTCGCGGACGTGCTGGGCGCACCCGCCAAACTGGTGTGGAAGTCCCCGACGGCCGACCTGGAGTCCCTCGACCCGGGCAAGGCCGACGAGGACGCGCTCGGGGTCACCTACGACGACATCGATGACTTCCTGGAGGGCAAGCCGGTGGACGAGCGGGCCTTCGAAACGATCGCCGGCCGCTACCGCCGCACCGAGCACAAGCGCCAGCTGCCCATCGCTCCCTAGGGGGCTGCCATGAGTCGCGCGGCGGAATGCCGGGGCCGTCCCGCCGCGTCGGCTCATCCCGCAACCAGCTCGATTTCCGGTTCCTGACCGCCGTCCAACAAGAAGTAGGCCAGGAACGTGGCACCCTCGTCGGTCGCATCGAAGCGGACGGGTACGCCCTCCGGCTCGTGGAACACGTCGCCCGGCTTGAGCACCGATGCCGGCTCTCCGTCTACCTGGTAGATCACAGAGCCTTCCAGGATGCTCCCGAACACGGGGCAGTTGTGCGTGTGGCGACCAGTGGCAAACCCAGGACGCAGGGTGATCCTGCGCACTTCCACGCGGGTGGTCGGCTTCATCGGCAGCACCGGGACGTCCAGCAACACCACGCGAGAGGTGGGTGGTTGCTCCGATTCCGCATCGCCGGACCTGCCCGTGTTCTCCATCCGCCGGTCATCGACCTGAACCGCCAGCTGCGGCCAGGCCGTGGCCAGGCGCGCAAGGTCGTCGGCCGCCGGCACGGTCACCGGACCCAACGCTCCGTCCGGCCTGAAATGGACCAGCGTCCCGGTCGTGCCGTCGCCCTCGACGGGCTCAAGTCCGGTGACGGGGACGCCGTGTTCGTAGCGCTGAGTCCAGGCCCCGTTGAGGCGGCGGTTGGTATGGACGAGCCACTCGCTGAGCGCCGCGACCACGGACATGCCGCGCCGAGGACGGCCGTCCGGCAGCACCTCGACCTGCGGGAAGTCGAAGAAGCGGAGATCCTTCGTAGCCATGACCGGCTTCTTCACGCTCCGGCCGTGCTCGTCCACGCGGGTGTCGGTGCCCCGTCCGTCGTCCCGGACAGACAGGGAACCGTCGGGGTGGAGCACGACGGCGCAGCGTCCCCCGCCGTTGCTCGACGCTTCGTCGGCGGCATAGGCGAGTACCTCAAGGAGGAGGTGCCAAGGTCCATCCGGAGCGAACTCCGCGGGACTCTCTCGGATACGCGCCAGATGATCCGCGTCAACGACACCGGACCAGTCGTGCGTCGTGTTGACCCAGGAAGCTCTCGATACGTCCATCAGACGAGTATCCAGCCCGGTGATGACGCCTTGAGGCCGGCCCTCCGGCTGACGACCGCCCCCCTGCTTCCGCGAGATGTCGATCGCCTCACGCACCCCCATGTCCCGCACCGCCCAGGGCGTCGCTGTCGCCCATGACTCAGAACCCTTCTTTGCGGCGCCGCATCCCCCGGGCGATCGCGGCGGGCACGACGTAGATCAGAGCGAGCGAGCCGAGCGCGAGGGCGAACGAGAACAGGCCGTTCAGCCCGGCGACCAGATTCTGATAGGGCGTCACTTTCCCCTTGTTCGCGATGGAGACGTCCAGCACGCTGTACGAGCTGATGCCCCACCAGCCCTGCACCTCGAAGAAGGCCAGTACGAGCCAGAACGCCTGGTTCCACCCACACCACTTCCCGGCCGGCATGCGTTTGCGTACCGCCGTGAGCCAGAGGCACATCCCGAGCAGTGCGGGTACGGCGAGCACCCGGAGCCAGCCCATGGCGGTGGGCAGCGCGAAGACCACCAGATACGAGCCGATACCCAGCGGCAGCAGCCAGAGCAGGCCGAACAGCGGCCGCCCCAGGAGTCCGCCGTACACCCAGTCCGGGCCGCCCAGGTGGGGGCCCTGCCACTGGACGCCGTTGTTCGGCCCGCCGGGCCCGGTCGACTGGTAGTAGTCGTAGGACGGTGCGGTGGGCTGGTGCGGGTAGCCGTAGCCGGGGGCCGCCTGCGGGGGGACGTAGCCGTAGCCGGGTTGGTGTGCGCCGTACCCCCCGCCGGGCGGCGGTGGGGGCGTCGACGGTGCCGATGGGCCGGTGCGCGGCGGGGGAGGTCCGTGCGTGGCGGCACTGTGGAAACCGGCCCCCGGAGGCGCCGGATCGTCCGTCACGGTGTCCGACCGCGCCCGTGTGAGATCGTCCTGCGCCTCCAGGTTGAGCAGTTGCTCCGACGTACGGGCAATGGCCGAAGCCACCTGCGTGGGGAGCCAGGTGTCCGTCGTCGTGTCGAACGCCCTTGTCTGGACGTGGAGTTCGGCCGCGCTCGGGCGGCGTTCGGGCTCCGGGTCCAGGCAGTGCAGGATCAGCCGTGCCAGCCGGTCGTCGACCCCCGGCAGCTCGGGGGCCTGGCTGCCGCGCCGCCGGGTGCGCCCGGTGGCCGCGAAGGCGAGCGTCAGGCCGTAGCTGTAGACGTCGCTCGCGGTGGTGACGCGTTCGCCGTACGCCTGCTCCGGCGACATGTACACGGGCGTACCGATCCGGGCGCCCGACATGGTCAGACCGGTGTCCAGGGCCGCGTGCACGATCCCGAAGTCGATGAGCTTGGGCCCCGAGGAGGACAGCAGTACGTTGGACGGCTTGAGGTCGCGGTGGACCAGGCTCTTGCTGTGGACGTGCTCCAGCGTTTCCGCGAGGTCGGCGGCGAACCGCCACAGCGCCTCCTCGGGCAGCGGGCCGAACTGGTCCACGGCGTCCTGCAAGGAGGGCCCAGGCAGGTAGTCCGAGGCGTACCAGGGGTGCTGCTCGTCGACCCCGGCGTCCACGACCGGCACGGTGCCGACCCCGGCCACCCGCTGGACGACGTCCACCTCGCGCCGGAAGCGGTCGCGGAAGCCGGGAAGGGCCGCCATGTCGGAGTGGATCAGCTTCAGCGCGACCGAGCGGCCGCCGCGATTGCGGGCCAGGTAGACCCGGCCCATACCGCCCTCGCCGAGCCGCCCCAGGATGCGGTATCCGCTCACGCTGCGCGGGTCCTGCGCGTCCAGCGCCTCCACCAACTACCCCCAAATACCTGGCTGATACGGCCGACCGGCATTCTGGCATGCCGGTGACGGACACGCACCGTACGGGGATCGGGTGCGGGGCGGGGGAGGTGTCACCGCCCTCCCCGGGTGGGGAGGGCGGTGGGGGAGATCAGTACTGGGTGGTGATCGTCAGGCCGCTGAAGGCCGTTTGACCGTACACGCTGATGTACCGGTACCCGGCGGTGCAGTTGTTGACCGTGATGCTCTCGGTGTTCCCGGCGTTGGTCGAGCGCGCCGTGTAGGCCGTGCTGGTCGCCCAGGTGTCGGGGTTGTAGTAGAGGTCGGCGTTACCGGTGCCGCCGGTGGTCGTGATGTTCAGGGTCGTGTTCCCGGCCGGCAGATAGAGGTACAGGTAGTCCAGGTCGCCCGCCCGGCCCGACAGGCCGGAGCGGGAGCAGTTCTGGCCCATGACGCGGGTGTCCGTGCTCGTGCAGGTCGGCAGGGCGCCCGTCACGGTGACGGACTTGGTCGCCTTGGCGGTCGCTCCCTTGGCGTCCGTGACGGTCAGAGTGATCGTGTACGTGCCGGCGGCGGTGTAGGTCTTGGACGGGTTGGTGTCGGTGGAGGTGGTGCTGTCGCCGAAGTCCCACGAGCGCTTGGTGATGCTGCTGCCGGTGTCGGTGGACTTGTCGGTCAGGTTCACCGACAGGCCGGAGACCGCGGTGTCGAACGCCGCGGTCGGCCCGCTGCTCGTCCCGCCGCAGGCGCCGGCGGCGCAGGCGTCCAGCCAGGTGTTGAAGTCGGCGTCGTAGCGGGTGCCGATGCCGGTGTTGTAGACCGCGTAACCGCCCGCGTAGTCACCGGTGCGGAACTTGGCCAGCATGTTCTGGACGTCGGCGGGGTGCTTCTCGATCATGTAGCGGGTGGCCAGGTAGCCCCACGGGTAGGTGCGGGTCTGGTCGGAGTTGGCGTACGAGCTCTGCCACAGCGTGCTCAGCGCGTAGGTGTGCTTGCCTGCTTCGGTGATGGCCTGGGTGTCGGGGATGCCCCGGTAGCTGTAGGAGACGTACTCCGCGAAACCTTCGATCCACCAGATGTCCGGGACGACCTGCCCGGCGCTGAAGTCGCCGTACATGTCGTAGCGGCCGTCGAGGTAGTGCGTGTACTCGTGGTTCAGGTTCCAGATGTCCCCGGGGAAGCCGTCGTTGACGCTCTTCACGTAGGAGAGGAACCGGGCTTGGTTGGCCGGGTCGGAGGGGTTGCCCTCCAGGTATTCGCCGCCGTTGTTGGTGCTGTTGCCGAAGATCCAGCCGGAGTACGTCTGGTAGTCCTTCGGGCTCGCGAACGTCACGATCTGGATGTTCGTGTTGTGGTCGTCGGCCACCGGGCCGCTGTCCTTGACGATGCCGTGGAAGTAGGCGTCCTGGCCCTTGAGGCTGGTGCACGCGGCGGTCAGGGCGTCGTTGGTCAGGGACTGGGCGCGGAAGGTGTGCCCGGCGTCGCAGGGGTAGGTGATCGGCAGGGCGGCGGCGGTGAGCTGGGCGACGAAGTCGCAGGTGCCGTAGTACGAGCACTGGGCCTTGTCGTAGGTGTCGGTCATGCCGGCGACCCCGACCCACAGCGGTGCGCCCGTGCCGGTGATCGACGAGGCGCCGAGCAGGCCCTTCGCCAGCGGCCGCACCTTGGCCTGGAGCGCGGCCGTGTCGAGGAAGCGGGTCATCTCGGTACCGGCGTTGGAGGCCAGGTAGAACCAGTTGTCGCTCAGCTTGTCCCGGTGGTTCAGTACGAACGAGCTCAGCGTGTCGATGATGCTCGGGTCGGAGGTCACCTGGGTGATGAACGCCGGGTTCCAGTGCCCGCGGAAGATCGGGGTGAACACGTCGTTGACGGCCGTGTCCATGCTCCAGTAGGCGTCGTAGGAGCTGTTGTAGGCGTTGAGCACACTCTTGTACGTGTTCAGGTAGCGGGCCTGCTCGTTGGCGCTGTCCGTCAGGATGAGGACCTCACCCATGATGCTGCCGTTCGCCGCGCTCACGTCCATGAAGTGCGGGGACGCCACGAAGGTGTCCAGTGCGCTCTCACTGGCCGTGGCCAGGGTCTGGCCGTAGGGCCCCACAGCGGAAGCGTTGTTGGACTGCACGAAGTATCCGGCGCGCAGGAACAGCACGAGCTGCCACACGTTGGTGGAGTTGTCGCCGGGATAGGTCTTCGCCACGTTCTGGTAGGCGTTGGCGATGGTGACCATCTGCGCTTCGCGGAACACGTTGTAAGCGTTGGTGCCGGTGAGAGAGAAGAGCGTGTTGATGCAGTCCATGGACGACGCCTGGACGTACGTCACCAGCGCGGATCCGGTCCGGCTGCCGAAGTCGTCCGCGGTGCAGGACGCCGTGGCGGCGCGGGCCGCCGCTCTGCCCTTCGCCGGGGTCTGCGACGGAACCGGGCGGTGCGGGGGAAGTTGAGCGGCGCTGATCGGGTGGTGTTGTACATCGGCGCGGTCTGAAAGGTCGGCGGTCGAGCCGACCGGCGGCGGCACTGCTCGTGGCTTGGGTTGGGTCGCGGTCGCGGGCTGCCGGCCCGTGCCGTGCCGGGCGTCGGCGGCTGCGGCGCGGCCCGGTTGGGCCAGCAGGGCGATGCCCAGACATAGCGTGAGGGCAAGTATCAGGAAACCGGTGAGACTTCTTCGTTCCGGTTGGGTGTTCACGTGCCGCCTCCCAGCGGTGTGACGCCGCGCTCCGGTGCGCGGCGAGGGGGGTATCGCAGGCCTTCGACCGTCCGGGCCGCCCGTGACTGGGGACGTCACGGACAGGACCCGATGGCCTGCGGGCCGGGCTGCGCACATTGGCATGGACACAGCTCGTGGCTAGTAAAATTGCACATGTCACATGTGCTGGGAAGAGGCCTGCGGGTAAACCCGAGGCAATGACCGGATGGCCAGGCCCTGTTGAAGCCCCGCCGCTACCAGCCGCTCTGCCCCTCGGCTTCGAAGAGCCGCCCGCTCGGCCCGCTCATCGAGAGCAGCGCCGTCCAGCGGGTGGGCGGAGACGTACCGGCCCGGCATTTCGCGTTCGGTCGAAAGGAGCTGCCTGCGGGGCCACTCGTAGTTGGTGTGCGCGTTTGGTACGTCCTGGCGTCGTCCAGGGGGATCACGACGGTGGCGGGGGCGTCGTCCAGGGGGTCCACGGTGGCCAGACTGATGCCCCGGTTCTCGCGGATTTCACCGCCACGACTCAACGATTGGTTGAGTCGGTAGGATCGCCGACGTGGACCTCACTGCCGTACGCACCTTCGTCACCGCCGTGGACGCGGGACAGTTCCAGGAAGCCGCCATCAACCTGTCGATCACCCCGCAGGCCGTCTCCAAGCGCATCGCCGTGCTGGAGAAGGACCTCGGTGTGCGGCTGTTCAGCCGCACGGCGCGCGGGGCCCGGCTCACCATCGACGGACAGGCCTTCCTGCCCCACGCCCGGGCCCTCCTCCAGGCCGAGGACAGGGCGGCGGCTTCCGTACGGCCGGTCCGCCGTGCGCTGCGCGTCGACGTGATCAGCCGACGGCTCTCGCTGGCCGGAGTGCTGCGCGAGTTCCACCGCGCGCACCCCGACGTCGACCTCGATGTCGTGACCCTCTTCGACTCCGACGCAGCCATCGCCGCTCTCGCGTCCGGAACGATCGACGCGACCTTCCGCGCCGTCACCCTGCCCGGGCGTCAGCTCCCCGACGGCATCCAGGCCACCCCGGTCCTCGACGAGCCCCTGTTTCTCTTCACCGGACCGGACCACGAGCTCGCCGCCGCCCGCGCGGTCTCACCCGCTCAGCTCGCCGGACGCCGGATCTGGATGCCCGGCAACATCCCCGGAACCGAGTGGGCCGCCTACTACGACGAACTCGCCGCCGCGTTCGGGTTCACCATCGAGGTCACCGGCCCCAACTTCGGCTTTGAGTCGCTGCTCGACACGATCGCGGGCTCCTCGACGCTGGCCACCTTCGTCAGCGATCGGACACCTCTCGTCTGGCCCGCCGGCCACGACCTGAGGCTGATTCCCCTGCGCGGCCCGACGCCGGTGTACCCGCACTCACTGCTCTGGCACACCGACAACCCGCACCCCGCCCTCACCGCGCTGCGCGACCGCCTCACGTCCACGTACACCGGCTACCCGGACGGCGAAACCTGGATGCCGAAATGGGCTCAGCGCTCCGAACCGCCGCGCTAGGCGCTCCGCGCGGAGCGGGGTTCGTCCGGTGCGGGCCGATGGCGTCATGCTGCCCGGACAACGATTGGTTGTGCCTTCCCGGCGGTCGGTTGTTTGATCTCGTCATCTGTTTCTCGCTTTGATGCCGGTGGTCAGCGTGTGGTTGTCACCGGGATCGGCGAGAGGTGCGATGGGCATGGCGGGTAGGCGGGTGCTGGGGCGGCGGTTCGGGCGGTTGTGGGCGGCGTACGCGGTGAGCGCGTACGGCACCGGGCTCGGGTTCGGTGCCTTTCCCCTGATCGCCGTCCTCGTGCTGCATTCCGGGCCGACCCAGGTGGCGGCGCTGGCCGCCGCCGGGCGGGCAGTGGGAGCCGTGGTCGCGGTGCCGCTCGGTCCGTGGGTGGAGTTCCGCCGTAAGCGGCCGGTCATGGTGGCGATGGACCTGGCCCGGTTCACGGCGTTGATGAGCATCCCCGCCGCGTTCGCGCTCGGCCGGCTCAGCTTCGCCCAACTCCTCGTCGTCTCCGTCGTCGTCGCCGCGGCCAACATCGCCTTCAACGCGGCCAGCGGTGCGTATCTGAAGGCGCTCGTGCCGCCGGAGGACCTGCTCGTCGCGAACGGCCGGTTCGAGTCCACGACATGGACCGCGACGGTGGTCGGACCACCGCTCGGCGGGGCCGCGATCGCGATGTTCGGCCCGGTGACGACCGTGGTGGCCGATGCGGTCAGCTATCTGCTCTCCGCGCTGGGCATCCGCTCGATCGGCGGGACGGAAGCGCTCCCGGCGCGGACCGGTGCAGCGCGGCTGCGAGCAGGCGATCTGCTCGAAGGATGGCGCCACATCCTCACCCACCCCACGCTGCGCCCGCTGTTCTTCAACACGATCGTGGTCAACGGCCTGATCATGGCCTCCGATGCGCTGCTCGCCGTACTCCTGCTTGGCCGACTCGGCTTTGCTCCCTGGCAGTACGGTCTCGCCTTCGCGGCGCCGTGCGTCGGCGGCCTCGTCGGCTCACGCCTCGCGCGCCGGCTCGCGGCGCGGTTCGGGCAGCACAAGGTGATGCTCACCGCCGGGGCGCTGCGTGCGTGCTGGCCTGTCGGATTGGCGTTCGTCGGGCCCGGCGTACCCGGGATCGTCCTCATCATCTTCGTCCAACTCGGCCTGGTGACCTGCTGCGGGGTGTTCAACCCGGTGCTGGCCACCTACCGGCTCGACCACACCGACCCCGGCCGGGTGGCCCGCACCCTGGCCGCGTGGTCGATCAGCAGCAGCGCCGCCATCGCGGCCATGACCGCCGTGTGGGGCCTGCTGGCCGCCATCACCAGCCCCCGCACCGCGATCGCGGCCGCCGGAGTCCTCCTCCTGGCTACCCCGCTGCTGCTCCCGCGCCGCGGGAACACGCCCCACAACACGGTGGAACAGACCGCAAGCCTCACATGACCCTCACATGACCCGCCGCAGCTCGGCGGTGTGCCCCGAGTCGGGCCGGACTTCTGGTCGTCGACGACCGTCGGCTACCGCCCGAGCCGCCGTTTCAGCCGGAAAATGCCAGGGTAGTCAGCACCGGCGCAACCCCCGCAACCGCACATGAGGAGGCCGACCGTGCCGTCGACAGGTGAGCTGCCCCCGGATCGCGGCAACGGCAGAGGCGACGGCAACGGCAACGGAAACGGCGACGAAGACGCGCAAGTGATCGTCGTGGGCGCGGGACCGGCGGGCTCGACCGCCGCCCTGTACCTCGCCCGGGCCGGCGTCGACGTCCTGCTCCTTGAGAAGAGCGCCTTCCCCCGTGACAAGGTCTGCGGTGACGGCCTCACCCCACGAGCCGTACACCAGTTGGTCCGGATGGGCGTCGACATCGACGCGCCCGGGTGGCTGCGGAACCGCGGAATGCGCTGGGTGTGCGGCGGCCGCGAGGTCACCATCGACTGGCCGGCGCTGGGCAGTTACCCCGACTTCGGCCTCACCCGCAGCCGCCACGACTTCGACGACATCCTCGCCCGCCAGGCCCGGGCGGCCGGTGCCCGACTGCGTACGGAAGTCAGAGCGACCGGCCCGCTGACCGACCGCATCGGGCGCATCGTCGGCGTCAGCGCCCTCGCCGGAGCGGACAAACGGCCCCGGACCTACCGCGCCCCGCTCGTGATCGCCGCCGACGGCGCTTCCGCCCGCACCGCCCTGGCCATGGGACTGCGACGCGACCCCCAGCGGACCATCGCCACCGCCGGCCGCCGCTACTACCGAAGCAGCGCCCGCACCCACGACCCGTACCTGGAACTCTGGGCCGACCTGCGCTGCTCCCGCACCGGCCGAGACCTGCCCGGATACGGGTGGATATTTCCCCTCGGCGACGGTCGGGTCAACGTCGGCCTCGGCGCCCTGCCCCACCGCGACCACGGCCCCGTCGACCTCAGGGCCACCCTCGACCAATGGCTGACCCGGCTGCCACACCACTGGGGACTGAGCGAAGAGAACGCGGACTCACCGTTTCGAAGCGCAGCCCTTCCGATGGGCTTCAACCGCCACCCGCAGTACAGCCGCGGCCTGCTGCTCACCGGCGACAGCGCCGGCATGGTCAGCCCCTGGAGCGGTGAAGGCATCGTCCAGGCCATGGAAGCGGGAGAAATCGCCGCCGAGACCGCCGCGCTCGCCCTGCTCCGGCCCGGCGGCCCGCGGCGTGAACAGGCACTGCGGCAGTACCCGAGCGAAGTCAGCCGGCGCTGGGGCCGCTACTACCGGCTCGGCAACACCGCTGCCGACCTGATCCTGGGACGCTACGGCTACCGCCCCCTCCTCAACCGGCACGTCATGTCGTCCCCCGCCCTGGTCCGCGCCCTCGCACGGCTGCTGACCCACGTCGCCGACGAACCCTCCCACGACCTCATCGACAGAACTCTCCACACCCTCCTGCGTGTTGTGCCCGCACGGCCCGCGCGCCGCGGGACCCCGGCCCCCTGAACCGAGCATGCCGCCGACCTGCCCGGAGGCTCAGCGGCAGGCTTCGGAGATGCCTGTGAGCCAGTCGTGGATCGCGGCGCGCTGCTCCGGTGTGAACGACCATTTCTGGTGGGGCTCGGTCTTCCTCGTCAACATCCCGGTCGTGGCGCTCGCGTTGGCCGGGATCGTCACGCTGGTCCCGAACTTCCGCAGCCCCACCCCGCGTCCGCTGGACCCGGCCGGGCTGCTGCCGTCGGCGCCTGCAAGGAGCCCGCGGCTTCTCGCCGCTGCAGGCGGGCCTGGCCTTTTCCCCGGCGGCGCTCGGCACGATCGCGGGGGTGCCGCTCGGCGTCCGGCTGGTTCGCCGCTGGTCGCTACGGCCCGTTGCCTCCACGGCGCTGGCCGCGGCGGGCCTGGCCATGGGCTGCAACATGTTCTTCGGGCTGCGTACCCCCCCTCGTCTGGAACGAGATCGCGTATCTGGTCCAGGGCCTCTCGATCGGCATGGTGATCGGCCCGGTGACGGCGGCACTGATGAGCACCCTGCCGCTGGAGCGGGCCGGTGCCGGGTCGGCCGTCACCAACACCGTGCGCCAGACCGGCAGTCTGCTCGGGATCGCGGTGGGCGGCACGATCATGTCGATCGTGTACCGGCGCGGGATCGAGGTCTGGCTGCACGGTCAGCCCGGCCCGGTGCGGGAGCAGGCGCGGGTCTCCGCGGAGCGGGCCCGGCGCGCCGCCACCGCGATCCACCAGCCCGTCCTGGCGCACGCCGTGGATGACGCGTTCATCCACGCCATGCACGTCAGCGCCGTCTGGACCATGCTGATCGCACTCTCCGGGGCGGTCCTGCTGGTGACCGCCCTGCGTCCGGCGCGAAAGCCCACGGGGGTTCCCCGGGATTCCGTGCCTGGGCGAATGAGCGGGACACTGTGACATCCGATGGGGTGTGAAGCGACGCTGGGTAGCGTGAAGCCCTTGGCAACCTCAGTGCAATGTGAAATATTACTGACGTGCCCACGAGAAACACCCCGGATGTCATCGTCGTCGGGGCGGGCGTGGTCGGCGCGGCCTGCGCCTACTACGCCGCCCGAGCCGGCCTCACCGTCACCGTGATCGACCGCGGCCCCGTCGCGGGCGGGACCACGGGCGCGGGTGAGGGGAACCTCCTGGTCTCCGACAAGGAGCCCGGACCCGAACTCGAACTGGCCCTGCACTCCACCGCGTTGTGGGCCGAGCTCGCCGAACTGCTGCCTTCGCGGATCGAGTACGAGCCGAAGGGCGGCCTGGTGGTCGCCTCCGGCCAGGACGGAATGCGGGCCCTGCGCGACTTCGCGGCGGGCCAGGAGCAGGCGGGCGTCACCGCTCGGGAAATCCCGGCGGACCGGCTCCGGGACCTGGAGCCCCACCTCGCCCCCGGCCTGGCCGGCGGCTTCCACTACCCGCAGGACGCGCAGGTCATGCCGGCCCTGGCCGCAGCCCACCTGCTCCGGGCGGGCGGTGACCGGGTACGCCTGAGACTCGGTGAAGAGGTGACCGGCCTGCTCACCGGAGGGGATGGACAGGTGCGGGGGGTGCGGACGAGCACTGGTGAACTCCACGCCCCGTTCGTGGTCAATGCCGCCGGGCCCTGGGGCGGCGAACTCGCCCGGCTCGCGGGCGTGGACCTCCCCGTCCTGCCGCGCCGGGGCTTCGTCCTGGTCACCGAACCGCTGCCGCGCGTGGTGCGGCACAAGGTGTACGCCGCCGACTACGTCACCGATGTGGCGAGCGGTTCCGCCGCGCTGCAGACCTCGGTGGTGGTCGAGGGCACCCCGGCGGGCCCGGTCCTGATCGGCGCGAGCCGCGAACGGGTCGGTTTCGACCGTACGGTGTCCACCGAGGCGCTGGGGCGTCTCGCGGCCGGGGCCACCGCGCTCTTCCCGGTCCTGGCCGGGGTGCGGGCCATGCGCACCTACGCGGGGTTCCGCCCCTATCTGCCCGACCACCTGCCGGCGATCGGCCGCGATGCGCGCGTCCCGGGGCTGCTGCACGCCTGCGGCCACGAGGGTGCGGGGATCGGGCTCGCCCCGGCCACGGGGCTGATCATCGCGCGGCTCCTGACCGGTGGCGAACCGCCCCTGGACATCCGGCCGTTCGACCCCGGTCGCTTCGAGCCCGCCGTCTGACCCCCGTCCCTTCGAGCCGATCCACCCGCTACGAGAGGAGGTCCTTGTGACCCGTACACCCGCCGACCTGGTCGGGGCGCGGCCCGGCGCGTCGTTCGAGATCACCTTCGACGGCCGTCCCGTGTCCGCTCTGCCTGGGCAGTCCGTCGCGGCCGCGCTGTGGGGGGCGGGCATTCTCGCCTGGCGCACCACGCGGCGCGGCGGCCGCCCGCGCGGCGCGTTCTGCGGCATCGGGCAGTGCTACGACTGCCTCGCCACCATCAACGGGGAGCCCAACCGCCGGGCCTGCCTGGTACCGGCCACCCCCGGCGACGCGATCACCACCCAGGAGGGGCACGGGCATGACGGCATCGGTGTCTGAGCTGTACGGCCCTTGTGAACCGTACGACCTCGTGGTGATCGGAGCGGGCTCGGCCGGTCTCGCGGGCGCGGTCACCGCCGCCGAACAGGGCCTGTCCGTCGCCCTGTTGGACTCATCGCCCCAGGCCGGTGGGCAGTTCTACCGGCACCCCGCGCCGGCCGTCGGGGCGGTGCGGCCCGAGGCCCTGCACCACGACTGGTCGTCGTTCGCCGAGTGGCGCCGACGGCTGGCGGCAAGCGGCATCACCCATCTCGGCGGGCACCACGTCTGGACCGTGACGCGAGAGAACACCGGCCCGACGGAGGAGTCCGCCGGTCCAGAGGGGGAGGCGGCCGGCCCATGGGCGGTGCACGCCCTCAGTGGGGCCGACGGCCATGACGGGCGATCGGTCCGGTTGCGGGCCCGCGCGGTCCTGCTCGCGACCGGCGCGTACGAGCGTCAACTCCCCTTCCCGGGCTGGACGTTGCCCGGGGTCGTGGGGGCCGGGGGAGCGCAGGCCATGCTCAAGTCCGGGCTCGTGCTGCCCGGCAAGCGGGTGGTCGTCGCGGGCAGCGGACCGCTGCTGCTCGCGGTCGCCTCCTCGCTGGCCGCCGCCGGGGCCCGGGTGCCGGCAGTGATCGAGGCGTCCGGATATCTCCGCTACGCCCGCCACCCCGTCGCACTCGCCGCCAACCCGCACAAGCTGGTCGAGGCGGTCGTGCACGGAGCCGCGCTGGCCCGGCACCGGGTTCCGGTGCGGGTGCGCAGCGCGGTCACCGAGGTGCACGGCACCGACCGGGTCGAGGCCGTCACGGTCTCCCGGCTGGACCGCGACTGGCGCCCTGTGCCGGGGGCGGGCCGCCGGATCGAGTGCGACGCGCTCGCCGTGGGGCACGGCCTGGTCCCGCAGATCGAACTGGCCACCTCGCTCGGGTGTGCCACCCGCCCCCTGCTTGACGGAACCTCCGCCCTGGTCCTGGACGGCCTTCAGGAGACCTCGGTGCGGGGGTTGTGGGCGGCAGGCGAGACCGGCGGCGTCGGCGGCTCCCAACTTGCCCTGATCGAAGGGGAGTTGGCGGGAATCGCGATCGCCGCTCGACTGCGGGCACGGCCCGTCCCCGGCGGCAGCGTCCGGGTGCTCCGGCGCCGCCGGGACCGGATGCGGGCCTTCGCCGACGTCATGAGCGCCGCCCACGCTCCCGGATCCGGCTGGCCGCACTGGCTGGCCGACGACACCGATGTGTGCCGCTGCGAGGAGGTGACCGCCGGGCAGGTGCGCGAGGCGGTCGCCGAGTTCGGCGCCCGCGACGCGCGGAGCGTCAAACTCCTCACCAGGGCCGGAATGGGCTGGTGCCAGGGGCGGATGTGCGGCTCGGCCGTGAGCTGCCTGGCGGCGGGCAGCGGCGCGGCGCAGCCGCTCGCCGAACGCCGTCCGTTCGCCGTGCCGGTACCGCTCTCGGCGCTCTCCGCGCTCGGTACGTCCGGTTCGCCCGAAGGAGACGCCGGGCCCGATCTCGGAGCCCGGGCCGACAACTGACCTGTGCGCTCCCTTGTGGGAGCCGCACGCACATCAATAAAATGTCACACATTATAGAGAGGTCTTTTCTGTCATGACTGCCACCACCTGGAACCCCACTCGCCCCTGGCGCGGCATCATGGTCGCCACCGCGCTGCCGCTGCGCGACGACCTGTCCGTCGACTACGACGCGTACGCCGAGCACGTCCGCTGGCTGATCGACAACGGCTGTGACGGTGTCGTGCCCAACGGCTCGCTCGGCGAGTACCAGACCCTCACCGACGAGGAGCGCGCCCGGGTGGTCAGCACCGCCGTCGACGCGGCGGGCGACGGCGCGCGCGTGATGCCCGGCGTGGCCGCCTACGGCAGCGCCGAGGCGGCGCGCTGGGCCGAACAGGCGGGTGAGGCCGGCTGTGGCTCGGTGCTCCTGCTGCCCCCGAACGCCTACCGGGCCGACGAGGCGGCCGTCCGCGCCCACTACACGGAGGTGGCGAAGGCCGGGGTCCCCGTCGTCGCGTACAACAATCCCATCGACACCAAGGTCGACCTCACCCCCGCGCTGCTGGCCCGCCTGCACCAGGACGGCAGCATCGTGGCGGTCAAGGAGTTCAGTGGTGATGTGCGCAGGGCGTACGAGATCGGCGAACTGGCCCCGGATCTCGACCTGTTGATCGGTGCGGACGATGTGCTCCTGGAGCTCGCGACGGCCGGGGCGGTGGGGTGGATCGCCGGGTACCCGAACGCCTTCCCCGCCAGCTGCGCCGCGCTCTACCACGCGGCCGTCGCGGGCGAGCTGGAGCTGGCCCTGCCGCTCTACAAGTCCCTGCACTCGCTGCTGCGCTGGGATTCCAAGACCGAGTTCGTGCAGTCCATCAAGCTGTCGATGGACATCGTCGGCCGCCGGGGCGGTCCCACCCGCCCGCCGCGCTTCCCGCTCACCGGGGAGACCGAGGCCGCGGTGCGGGCCGCCACCGAGAAGGCCGTCGCCAACGGCCACCTCTGACCCCGTCGGCCTGCCCCGAACAACCGGGAGGAGCCGGAGGCCGCCAGCCACTCCCACCTGGCTGCCCCCGGCTCCGGCGTCCGCCACTCGCGACACGCCATGACGATCCACCCGGGCCGGTCCGACCGCTCGCCGTGCGGCACCGGCGCCCCGGCCCCCGTACTTCCCCGACCCGCACGACCCCTGACCCGGAGGTTCCCTCCTGTGACCACCGCCGTTTCCTCCCTCATCTCCCGTAACCCGGCGGACCCCACCGACGTACTCGTCTCGATCCCGGCTCCCGGGGCCTTCGCCGCGGTGGACGCCGTGGAGCGGGCCCGCGCGGCCCAGCCCGGCTGGCTCAACGGCGGGGCGGCCGCCCGGTCGGCGGCGCTCGGCGCGGTCGCGGCCGCCGTCGAAGCGGCCGCCGCCGAGCTGGCCGCTCTCGCCGTGCGCGAGGTGGGCAAGCCGGTCACCGAGGCCCGCGCCGAGGTCGCGCGGACCGCCGCGATCTGGCGCTACTACGCCCAGGCCCCGTACGAGCCCACCGGCCACGTCCACGAACCCGCCGCAGGCCAGGGCCTGTTGCTGAGCCGACGCCGACCGTACGGGGTGGCGGGGCTCATCACACCCTGGAACTTCCCGTTCGCCATCCCGACCTGGAAGGCCGCCCCGGCGCTCGCCGCGGGCAACGCGGTCGTCCTCAAGCCCGCCCCCGAGGCGACGGCCTGCGCCCAGCGGCTCGCCGAGATCGTCCAACAGGCCCTGCCCGCCGGGGTGTTCACGGTCCTGCCCGGCGGGGCCACCGAAGGCAACGCGCTCGTCTCGGAGGCCGACGTCGTCTCCTTCACCGGGTCGACCGCCGTCGGCCAGGCGGTGGCGCGCGCCGCCACCGCGCGGGGCGTCCCCGCCCAGGCCGAGATGGGCGGCCTGAACGCGGCCGTCGTCCTCCCGGACGCGGACATCGGCCAGGCCGCGGCCCACATCGCGGCCTCGATCGCCGGATTCGCGGGCCAGAAGTGCACCGCCACCAGCCGCGTGATCGCGGTCGGCGCCGCGCACGCCCCGCTGCGCGAGGCGCTCACCGACGCGCTGCGGTCCGTCCCGGTGGGCGACCCGGCCGACCCGGCCACCGTATGCGGACCGCTCATCAGCGAACACGCCCGTGATCAGGTCGCCGACGCCTGGCACGGACTGCGCGCACTGGCCGGCGGTACGGTGCCCGACGGGCCCGGCTGGTACGCGGCCCCCACCCTGGTCGAGCAGGTCTCCCCGGGACACCGGCTGCTGCGCGATGAGGTCTTCGGTCCGGTGGCCGCGCTGCTGCCCGCCGACGATCTCGCCCATGCGGTCCGGATCACCAACTCGGTGCCGTACGGCCTGGTCACCTCGGTGCACACCACGGATCTGGACGCGGCCCTCGGCGGACTCGACCGGATCGACACCGGAATGATCCGGATCAACGCCCCGTCCACCGGCGTCGACTTCCACCTGCCGTTCGGCGGTGCCAAGGCGTCCAGCCACGGACCCCGCGAACAGGGCCGCGCGGCCCTGGAGTTCTACACCTCCAGCCGCACTTACACCCTCTCACCTGCGAAAGCAATGTGATCATGAACCCCGCGTACGCGACCGTCGACCATGTCTTCACCGTCCCGCTCGACCACTCGGCGCCGCACGGCCCGACCATCCAGGTCTTCGCCCGCGAGGTCGTCGCCCGCGTTCGCGAGGGGGAGCGGCTGCCCTGGCTGCTCTACCTGCAGGGCGGCCCGGGCGGCAAGTCGCCCCGCCCGTCGGCCGGTTCACCCGGCTGGCTCCCCGAGGCACTCAAGACCCACCGGGTTCTCCTCCTCGACCAGCGCGGTACCGGGCGCTCCACTCCGGTCACCGCCCGGGCGGCCTCCGGGTTCGCCGCACCGTCCCAACTCGCCGACTATCTCAGCCACTTCAGGGCCGACGCGATCGTCGCGGACGCCGAGCTGATCCGCCGGGAGCTGTGCGACGGCGAACCCTGGGAGACGCTCGGCCAGAGTTACGGCGGCTTCATCACCCTCACCTATCTGTCCCAGGCCCCCGAGGGCCTCCGCGCCTGCTATGTGACCGGCGGCCTGCCCGGTCTCACCGCCACTGCCGACGACGTGTACGCGCGCACCTACCCCCGCGTACGCGACCGCGTCCTCGACTTCTACGCCCGCTACCCGGACGACGCCGTCAGGCTGCGCGAGATCGCCGACCTCCTGGCGGCCACCGACGTCCGGCTCCCCGACGGGGACCGGCTCACCGTCCGCCGCCTGCGCACCCTCGGCCTCGCCCTCGGAATGGGCGACGGCTTCGAGCGGCTGCACTGGCTGCTCGACGAAGCCCTGGCCGCGGACGGCGAGTTGAGCGCCACCTTCCTCCACCAGGTGATGGGCCTCACCGGCTTCGTGGACAACCCGCTGTTCGTCGTCATGCAGGAGTCGCTGTTCGCGCAAGGCACCGGACGTCCCACCGGCTGGGCGGCCCACCGGGCGCTCGCCGACTTCCCCGAGTTCGGCGAGGGCGCCGACCCCCTCCTCCTCACCGGCGAGATGATGTACCCCTGGATGGTCCGGGAGATCGCGGGCCTGCGCCCCTTCGCGGACGCCGCGGACCTGCTGGCCGCCCGCACCGACTGGCCGCCCCTCTACGACCCGGACCGCCTCGCCGCCAACGAGGTCCCCCTCGCCGCGGTCGTCTACCACGACGACATGTACGTGGACGCCGGGCTCTCCTTGCGCACCGCGCGCGAGGTCGGCGCCACCCGCGCCTGGGTCACCAACGAGTGGGAGCACGACGGCGTCTCCGCCTCCGGCGGCCGCGTGCTCGCCCGCCTCATGGACCTGGCCGCAGACCGTGCCTAGGCCTTGCCCTGCCCCCACACACCTCCGATGGGAGACACATGCCAGCCCTGCCGACCCACCTGCGCCCCCTTGCCGCGGCGTTCGCCCTGATCCCGTGCCTCGCCGCCCCCGCGAACGCGGCCGTGTCCTCCAACTCCCCTGATTCCGCGGCCCATTGCGCGCTTCCCGGCAAGACCGGCTGGACCGACGAGGGGCACGACACCGACCGCGTCCAGTTCCAGCCCGCCACCGGCACCCACCGCGTACTGACACTGTTCGTGGACTTCCCGGACGCGCAGGCCACCGCCTCCACGGACGCGTATGCCGCCCAACTCGCCCCCGCCGCCGACTGGATGGCCAAAGCCAGCTACGGCCGGTCCCGGCTCCACATCAGCTCGCTGCACCGCTGGGTCCGCATGCCCGCCGACTCCACCTCGTACGGCTTCCAGCGCGGCCTCACCTTCGAGGCCCACGAGAAGTACGTACGGGACGCGATCAGCGCCGCCGATCCGTACGCGGACTTCTCCCGCTACGACATGGTCTATGTCGTGCCCACCAAGGCGGCGGCCGCGATCTCCTTCTCGCCGACGTACCTCTACGATCCGACCACGCCCGGCATCACCGCCGACGGCACCCGGGTCAAGTGGGCCGTCACCTTCGGCCAGGACATGTGGCACTGGGGCCCGAAGGTCGCCGACCACGAGACCTCCCACACCTTCGGTCTCCCGGACCTGTACTCCTTCACCGGCGCCACCCACCAGTACGTCGGAGGCTGGGACCTCATGGGCAACATCGCGGGACCCGCCCCGCAGTATCTCGGATGGCAGTCCTGGAAGCTCGGCTGGACCCGCGACAACCAGGTCGCCTGCCTGCCCGCACCCGGGCACCGCACGGTACGGCTGACCTCGGTGGAACGGCTCGGTGGCACCAAGATCGCCGTCCTGCGCACGGGTGAGACCACGGCGTACGTCGCGGAGTCCCGCCGACCCGAGGGCAACGACCGCTCCGCCTGCTCGACCGGCGTCCTCATCTACAAGGTCGACTCGGCCGCCAAGACCGGCGAGGGGCCGCTGAGGATCATGAACGCGAACCCGACCGCCACCCCGCCCACCGGCTGCACCCAGCTGGACCTGGCCGCGTACAAGCCGGGCCAGACCTTCACCGATCCCGACACGGGTGCCCGTATCGACGTCCTCGCGGGCGGCAGGGCGGGGGACACGGTGCGGATCAGCAGGCGCTGACGGTGAGGTCCGTCTGCCTGTGGCCGGAGTCCGTCGCGCGCCTCACGCGCTCTGGTCGTTCTCGAACAGCCTGTCCAGGTACTGATCGACAGCGGTGAGTACGTCCTGGGGCGCGATCACGTTCAGTTCCAGGAGGGTGGTGAAGCCCGTGAGCGCCAGGAGCAGATTGGTTTCCGTCACCGGGTCGCGGTCCGGCCGGATGAACCCGCCGGCGATCGCCCCGCGGATCAACTGCTCGACGAGAGCGCGCCCTTGGACGAGGCCGTCGCGCGCCCGCGCGTGGACGTGCTCGTCGTGCAGCGCCTCCAGGACGTAGGCGGCGCTCATCCGGCTGGTCGCGCGAGCGTCGGCATGCAGGGGGAGCGTCTCGGTGAGCATCGCCCGGAGTACTTCGCGGGGGTGTGGCCGGTCGCCGAACGGCTGGAGGGTGCGGGCGACGCGGTGTGTCGTCTGCTCGGACGCGAAGTCCATGGCGAAGGAGAGCATGGCCTGCCGGGAAGCGAAGTAGTGCTGCAGCTGCCCGTGGGACATGCCCGCCTCCCGTGCGACCTCACGCACCGTCAGATGTGTGACACCGCGCTGCTCCACCACCCGCCACAGCGCTCGGGCGATCGCTTCGCGGCGTTCGCGGTGGTCCACCTGTTTCGGCATCGTCAGCCTCTCCATGCCCCCCATGGGCTCTTTCCAATACAGTTGACATAATACACATGGCCGATAACCCTGGAGTCCCCCTGCGGAGGAAGGAACCGGGATGTCTGAACGGCCGATCGTGCGTACTGTGGAAGGTGTGGTTGAGGGCCGCTTGCGGCAGGGGTACGCGGTGTTCCGCGGCATCCCCTACGCCCAACCGCCGGTGGGCGCACTCCGCTTCGCCGCGCCCGCCCCGCTTCCGCGCTGGGAAGGGACACGGCAGGCAGCGGAGTTCGGCCCCGCGGCGCCGCAGTCCGGGCCGACTCGCGGGAGTTCGGCAGCGGGCAGGGACTGGCTGACGCTCAACGTCTGCACTCCGGATCCGGGCGCGGCGGGGCTGCCGGTGCTGGTGTGGATCCCCGGAGGCGCCTACATGACGGCGGATTCGAGTGACCCGATGTACGACCCGGCGGCCTTGGCCGGGGCGGGGCTCGTGGTGGTGAGTATCAACTACCGCGTCGGTGCGGAGGGTTTCGCCCTCCTCGAAGGCGCCCCGCCCAACCGCGGATTCCTCGACCAGATCGCGGCCTTGCGATGGGTACGGCGGAACATCGCCTCCTTCGGAGGAGATCCGGACAATGTCACCGCGGCCGGACAGTCCGCCGGGGCGGGGTCGATCGCCGCCTTGCTGACGATGAAGCCGGAGCGTGGCCTGTTCCGACGGGCCATCACCCACTCGGTGCCGGGCTGGCACTGCACCCGGGCACTGGCCCAACAGGTCGCCGCGGCGCTCGCGGACCGGCTCGGTACGGCGCCCACCGCCGCCGCCCTGGCCGCCATCGACCCCTGGCGCCTGGCCGAAGCGGTCACCGCCCTCAGCGTCGACCTCCCCGGCCACCGCGAGAGATGGGGTCGGCTCGCGCAGGCCGGTATCGCCATGTGCCCCGTCGTCGACGGCGAAGTCCTCACCGAAACACCCTGGCCCGCGCTGAGCGATGGCCGCGCGAGCGGCACGGAACTCCTCGTCGGCCATACACGCGATGAATTCCGGCTGTTCAGCGTCATGACCGGACGACTGGGCACCTTCACCGACCAGGACGCCCGTACCGCCCTGGACCTGTTCGCCCCGGCACCGGACGGCGCGGACGCCTACCGTGCCGCCCACCCGCGGGCCACCCCGGAAGAGCTGGTGGAAACCGTGTACTCCGATGCCCTCTTCCGGATCCCCTCACAGCAGTTGGCCCAGGCGAACGCCGGAGCTGGCGGAACCTCGTACCTGTTCGAGCTGCAACTGGCCTCCCCGGCCTCGGGAGGGATCCTGGGTGCCTGCCACAGCCTCGACGTTCCCCTGGCGTTCGGCACGCTGGACAGCCCCACCGGCAGACAGCTCTTCGGCGAGCAGCCCGCCCCCGAGGCCATCGCGGTGTCCCGGGAACTCCAGCAGGCGTGGATCCGCTTCGCCACCACCGGCCATCCCGGATGGCCCGCCTACCACCCCGGCCAGTACCTCACCCGCATCCTGGACGCCGAATCCACGACCATGCCCTACCCGGAACACGCCTCCCGCCACATCTGGGAGGGCCACGCCCCGGCCCCCTTCGACCTCACGTAGGGCGGCGGCCGAGACGCGGGCAGGGTGGGATCATGTCCCGTACCCGGGTCACACCTTGCCGCCGAAGAAGACCTGCACCTCCCGGATGAGTCCCTCGCGCACCGTGATCGCCTCGACATTGCGATGCCGTTCGCCCGTTGCGAGCTCGTATTCGTAGTAGACGAAGACGAGTTCCCGGTCTGCGGGGGTCACGCGCAGCGTCCGCTGCTCCTTGAACCGGTCGGCGGTGGGAAAGCAGCGTTCGAAGAACATCGCTTTGTCGATGTGGTCGTCCTGTGGGCTGGTGAAGGTGAAGTCATCAGCGTAGAGCGGGAGAGCCGCCTCACGGTCCTGTGACCGGTAGAACCGGAATGCCGCCTCAACGATGTGTGCCGGATCGTCGTTCATTCGATGTCCCTGGTCGGAGGTTGGCCGTAACCCACCACGATAGGACGGCGTTCCGCGCATAACTGTCGGCCTGTCATGGGATGTTGCAACGGCGTGCCGCTGAGCTGCGGGGTGCCCAACAGATTCAGGCCGGGACAACGGAAGCCTGCCATACGCCTCTGGCTCCGCTCCTGGTCTCCAGCCTCTAACAGGGCACGCTTACCTGGTAGGACCGTTGGCCGGAATCGATGTCGTTGCTGCTGTCAGTCCAGTACGGGCCGATCTGGTGGAACGTCATGGTGACGTTGTAGGTGCCGCAGGCGCTGAGGGCTGCGGGTGAGCCGCCGTCGGCCGAACCGTTGGAGGACCCTTGCGTGACGGGGTTGGGGGTGGCGTAGCTTCCCGATTGGCCGCTGATGCTCACCGAGCCGGTGGCATTCCACTGGGCGGGGTAGGTCGATGAAGCGTTGTACCAGGAACCGCCCCACTGGTACTGATCGTTGCTGGTCTTCACGATCACCTGATTGCCGCCGGAGCCGAAGCGCAGGCACACCTGCACCTCAGCGTAGGTGTAGCTGCCTCCGCCGTAGAAAGACTCGGTCGGCCCGCAGTAGTCACCCGCCGGGACAGCGGCGGCCCGCTGTTCTGCGGCAACGGCGGGCATGGTGAGGACGGATCCGGACAGTGCCAGCAGTGCGACACCCAGTCCGGCTGCGACCTTCCGGGACCGGCCGGGCGCGGTGGTAGTTGCGGTGGGGTGGACGGTTACTGGCCTGGTGAATCGTGAAAGCTGCATGAGCTTCCTCCTGGATCGCGTACCGCCCCTTGGCTACGGGGTGCGTCCAGGACAGCAGGGTCATTGACCACATGGTGCGTCTATCTGTTTGTTTCACCCGTGAGGGGGGCGTGACGCACGATCATGCGCGCGGCCGGCTGCCCCAGAGGGGAATGAATTTTGCCAGGGCTGGCTCAGGGGCCGCCATCGATTTGAGTGTTCAACTTGCGGGCTGCGGAAAACCGTTCGACGGGCAGACGCGAACGCGGCATGATCCGCACTCGTGACGGTGCCGAAGCAGCTTATGGTCCGGGCCGCCGCCGGGAACAATGCCGAGTGGTGTTCAGCGATGAGCCGATCGCACGGCTTGGTGGGGGAGTTCGGAGCACAGGCCTGGGCCGCTCCGGCCCGGGCGCCGCAGTTCTACCCCGACGCGGTGACGCTGGTGCCACGCGCCGACCCGACCGCACTGGTGGCCCGGATCGATACCATCGCGCCCGGTTCCTCCGTCAAGGACAGCTTCGCCGACCTCGACTTGACGGAGGCCGGATTCCAGGTGCTGTTCGAGGCGCAGTGGATCCACCGCCCGGCGAGTGTGTCCGCCGCCGCCAGGCCGGACCTCGTCTGGGATGTGGTGGGCGACCCGGAGACGGTGCGCGCCTGGGCACTTGCCTGGGACGGCGGGAACGGCAATGCGGGTCTCTTCCGAGCCGAACTGCTCGACGACCCAGCCACGTTCATGCTCGCCGGACGGTCTGCGGACGGCCGAGTGGTCGCCGGAGCGGTGGCGAGCCGCAGCGAGCAGGTGGTCGGAATCTCCAACGTCTTCGCCCTGGAGGGTAGCCCTGACGCGGCCTGGTCGGCTGTACTGGACACGGTGCACCGGCTGTTCCCCACGTTGCCAGTGGTCGGTTACGAGCATGGCGACGACCTGGCGGCCGCCATCAGCCACGGCTTCGAGCCGATCGGTCCGCTGCGGATCTGGCTGCACGGCCGCTGACCCGATCCGACCTCCTGGTCCGCCCCCTGTCGGCGGCGGCCACAACACCGCCTGAAACGGGATGACTTGGAGGCGGCGCTGACTACCCTGCCTGCCAAGCCTTCGCGCCGGGACCGGGCCCGCGAGCGGGTCCGGTCCCGGGCGGGGTGCTACTCGGCGGTCCGGACCGCGCCGGACGGGCACAGACTGCTCGCTCGGCGGGCGGCGGCCTGATGGCCGACGCCGGGATCGGGCATGAGCACCTCGACGAGACCGTCGTCGTCCTGGTCGAAGACGTCGGGGGCGGTCAGCGCGCACAGTCCGGCGCCGATGCAGACGTTCCGGTCGGCGGACACCTCCATGGTGTCTCCTTTCGGCGTCATGGTCCCTCCTTTCGGTGCGGTCACCAGGTGACCGGAAGTTCGTTCACGCCTTGGATCGTGGTGCCGGGGCGCAGTGTCAGCTGGTCGACCGGGACGGCCAGGCGCAGTGTCGGGATGCGCTCGAACAGCGTGGCGATGATGACTTCGAGTTCCAGCCGGGCCAGGTTCTGGCCGAGGCACTGGTGCACTCCGTAGCCGAAGGAGATGTGGTGGCGGGCCGAGCGGTGCACGTCGAAGGTGTCCGGATCCTTGAACACCGAACCGTCCCGGTTGGCAATGGAGTTGGTGACGATCACGCCCTCGCCCGCGCGGATGACACGGCCGTCGATCTCGATGTCGGCCGTGGCGAACCGGCCGCCGGCGATATCGGCGATGGCCAGGTAGCGGAGCAGTTCCTCGACCGCCCCGGGGACCAGGCTCGGGTCCGCGCGCAGGGCGGCGTGCTGTTCGGGGTGCTCCAGCAGCGTGATCACGCTGAGCGACGTCATCGACGCCGTCGTCTCGTGTCCGGCGACGAGCAGCAGCAGTGCGGTCGAGATGAGCTCCTCGCGGTCGATCCCGCCGCTCGCCAACTGTTCGGTGACCAGGGTGCTCAGCACCCCGGGCACGGGCCGCGTCTGCATGCGGGTGATCAGGGAGTCCAGGTAGTTCCGGAGTTCGTCCAGCGCGGCGGCCGCACCGGCCGAGTCCGTCGCCTGTACCAGCCGCCTGCTCGCGCCCTGGAAGGAGTCGTGGTCGGCGTAGGGAACACCGAGGAGTTGGCAGATCACCAGGGAAGGGACGGGCAGCGCGAGCCGGCTCACCAGGTCGGCGGGCGGGCCCGCGGCGAGCATGTCGTCGATGAAGCCGTGCACGATGCGCTCGACGTCGGTACGCATGCCCTTGATGCGCTTCACCGTGAACTCGCTGATCAGCATCCGCCGCTGGGTGTCGTGTTCGGGCGGGTCCATGCCGATGAACGCCTGGCGCTGGTTCCGGATGGCTTCGAAGAGCGGCGATACGGAGGGGAATGCGGCGCGGGTGCGGTCGGAGGAGAGCCTGGGGTCGGCGAGTAAGGAGCGCGCCGCCTCGTGTCCGGACACGACCCAGGCCCGTCGGCCGTCGTAGAGGGTCACGGGGTGCAGCGCCTCGGGCTCGTCCCGAAGTCGGCTGTACATCTCGGGGAGTTGATAGGGGCAGGTGCGGTCTGCGGGGAAGGCGGGGGCGTCGTGCGTCTGGAGTGTTGCGGCAGTCTCGGTCATCGAAATCCTTCGAACCTCGGACGCTTAAAGAACGGACAGTTCTCTAACTGAGAGGCTAGGCTGCCCCCTTAGGGAACGCAACGGTCTCTAAGAAATCCTTGGGGAGTCACGGTGTCGCCGAACGTCGAGCAGTCCGCAGAACGGGCCGCTGACCACCGCAAAGGTCCCCGCCGCCGCGGTGGGGAACTGGAAAGCGCCATTTTGGCGGCGACGCTGGCTGAACTCGCCGAGGTGGGCTACCCCGCGCTGACCATGGAACGGGTGGCCGCCCGGGCCCGTACCGGCAAGGCCGCCGTCTACCGTCGCTGGTCCAGCCGCGCCGAACTGGTCGTGGACGCCTGCAAGTTGGGCGGTGTCCCCCACGACACCCTCCCCGATACCGGTGCGCTCCGCACCGATGTGATCGCCCTGCTGGGGCAGTTGTCCACCAAGATGGCCAGTCCCCTCGGCGGCATCCTGCGCGGGCTCCTCGCGGAGATGGCACGCGACCCCGAGCTCGCCGGACTGATCCGGGAACACATCCACACGGCCGGCGGCCCCGCGACCATCCACGCCATCCTTGAACGTGCCGTCGAACGCGGTGAGATCGAGCCGTGGGTGATCGCCACCCGAAGAGCCACGGTGGCCACCGACCTGCTGCGCAACCAGTTCCTGCTGTTCGGTGCCCCTGTCGACGACGAGGCCATCACGGAAATCGTCGACGACGTATACCTCCCCCTGATCCTGGCCCCGGCCCCGCACCCACCGAGCACGTAGGGCTTGCCTGTTCGGTGGGAGAGCTGGGCCAGGGCTCGTCATCGCGTAAGGCGTCGCCGCGGGGCGATGAGGAGGGATCAGGCGGTGGCCGCCAGTAGTACGTCCTCTCCGGTCGAGGGGGCGAGGCCGTCGGTGCGATCGGCGAAGTAGCGCTCGGCGAGCGCATGTCCCGGCACGTGTCGGGCGTCTTCGAAGCCGGCTGCTCGGGCCAGCGCCAGGATCTCGGACGGGGTGTAGAAGCTGAGGAACGGCGTTCCGGCTGCTTGCGCGCCTTGCTTGCTCGTCCGGAGGCCGGGGCGATCGGCGTCGTCGACCAGCTCGGTCGGCAACAGGAAGGTCATGGCGAGCGTCGAGCCGGGTGCGAGCCCGGTGATCTGGCGCAGGATGGCCGCGGTGGCGTCCTTGGTGAGGTACATGGAGACGCCGGTGGAGACGATGACCGCCGGCCGGCTGGAATCGAAACCGGCGGCGGCCAGCTTCTTCAGCCAGTCTTCGCTTGCCTCGAAGTCGACCGGCACCAGGTGCAGCCAGTCGGGGATGCCGTAGCCGAGTTCGACCAGGCGGTGGCGCTTCCAGGCCTGGGGTCCGGGCTGGTCGACCTCGAAGACCCGTAGGCGGGCGGCGACGTCCGGCCTGCGCTGGGCGAAGGTGTCCAGTCCGGCTCCCAGGATGACGTACTGGGTGACGCCGCGGCCGGCCTGCTCGGCGATCAAGTCCTCGATGAAACGAGCGCGGGCCACGATGGCCGCCCGGAATCCTCTGGTGGCGTCGGGGTCCATGTCGGGGCGGCGGCGCCAGTCATCGCCGGGGGCCGCCAGTCGCAGGCCGATCTCGTCGTGGAGCACATGCGGTGGCGGGTCGACCAGGACGTGCATCGCCCGCCAGAGCGCGGTCCGCACCGCGGTGTTGTCCGGCGCCTCGGTCTGTCCGTCTGCCATGGTGCTCGCCTTTCGCCGCGGTCAGTTCTTGGCGGGAGCCTGGAGGCTCCACAGCCGCCCGTCGGGGTCGCGGACGGTCATGCGATGAAGACGTACGGGCCCTAGCCGTTGCGGAGTTGGCCGGAGTTGTGGTCGGTCGAGAACTCCAACTCGTAGCCCAGCGACTGGAAGAACTTCGCCGACTTACCCCAGTTGTGGGTCGCATGCTAGCAAGCTAGCCCGAATGGGACGCATGAGCCGGGACCGCGCCCGTCATAAAGGTTGCTATATTGCGCAACTGCGGAACTGTTGGTGGGGGTCAGGCGGCCCCTTCCTGTTTCTACGTGACTACGTGACGCGGACGGACAAGAGGCGCGCAGATGGCAGGCAGTCATAAGGCGTCGGGCCGCCGGCCTGAAGGCGGCCGGTCCGCTACGCGGCCCCGGCCCAGCGGAGTGCGGTTCGGGATCGCCGCGGGTGTCTCGCTGCTCGTGCTGTTGACGGCCGGTGCCGGCTGGATGTACATCCAGCTCGACGGCAACATCGAGACTTTCGGCGCGGACGGGATCTCCGGCGACCGGCCGCCCGCTTCGGCCAACGGGTCGAATGTGCTGGTCATCGGCACGGATGCGCGGACCGACGGCAACATCAGCTTCGGCGGCGGCAAAAAGGGTGACATCGGCCGCTCGGACACCGCGTTCCTGCTGCATGTGTACGCCGATCAGAAGCACGCCGTCGCGGTATCCATTCCCCGCGACACCCTGGTCGACATCCCCTCGTGCAAGCTCCCCGACGGCAGTTGGACCACGCGGCAGAGCAACACCATGTTCAACGCCGCCTATTCGGTGGGCCAGACGCCCAAGGGCAACCCCGCCTGCAGCCAGAACACGGTGGAGAAGCTGACCGGGCTGCGCGTCGATCACACGGTCGTGGTCGACTTCAAGGGCTTCGCGAAGATGACGGAGGCCGTCGGCGGTGTCCAGGTCTGTCTGCCCCAGGACGTCTACCAGAAGGATCTCAACCCCAACCGTTCCACCCGCGGTGACCAGATCTTCGCCAAGGGCCCGCAGACCGTCGCGGGCCAGCAGGCCCTGGACTACGTACGCATCCGGCATGGTATCGGCGACGGCTCCGACATGGGCCGCATCAAGCGCCAACAGGCTTTCGTGGCCTCGCTGTTGAAGAAGGTGAAGAGCGATGGGCTGAACCCCACCAGCCTGCTGCCGCTCGCCAACGCCGCCACGCAGTCCCTGACCGTGGACCCCGGGCTCGGCTCGGCCGACAAGCTGATCTCGTTCGCGATGTCGCTGAAGGACATCGACCTGCACAACACCAAGTTCGTCACCCTGCCGTGGCGTTATCAAGGTGCCCGGGTCGCCGTCGTCCACCCGGACGCGGAGGCCCTGTGGGCCGCGCTCAAAGCAGACCGCACCCTCGACGGTCAGGACGCCGGCAGGCATCACGACGATCAGGCCGGCGCGGCATCCCCGTCGCCGGGCGCCACCCCGGCGGTCTCCGGCACCGGTATCTCCGTCGCCGTGTACAACGGCACCACCGTCACCGGTCTCGCGGCCCGCGCCGCCGACGCGCTCAGGCAGCACGGCTTCACCGTCACCGGTACGGCCACGGCCATCGTGCGCACCCAGACCAAGACGGTCATCGAGTACGGGCCCGGCCAGCAGGACCAGGCCGAGAAGGCCGCCCAGGTCTTCCCCGGCGCGGAAGTCAGCGCGACCGCGGCGGCCGGGATCAAGGTCATCCTCGGCAAAGCCTTTGCCGCCGACCCGACCGCGACGCCGTCAACGGTGCCGGGCGCGGTGCCGACCGGAGTTGCCGACGGCGCCCGCTCGGCCGACGACGACCCCTGCTCCAACCTTTCCTACGGCTGAGCTCCATCGGACAGTGAACCACCTCGCTCCGCCGCTTTCACACTCCGAGGAGAACTCTTGATGCCCGTCCTTCCCCGGGCCGCGGGACAACTGCGCCCGGCCACTGTCCTGATCGGGCTGCTGCTCGCCCTGGCCGCCATATGGGCAGCCGTGCCGGCACACGCGGCGAGCGGTACCGGCGCGGTGGCCGACGCGCTGAAGAAGAGTCCGGGCCAAGGGCAAGGCACCCGCATCCTGGACAGGCGGGGGCGAGGACAGCTCGGCGACCATCGCGTGGCTGGCTGTCGGCGGAGTGCTCGTCGTGGGCGGCGGCGCCGGATACGCCCTGCTGAGGCGGTCGAAGAAGAAGCGCGAGGAGCGCGAGCGCGCCGAACTGGACGCCCTGCGCACCGTGGTGGACGAGGACATCACCGCGTACGCCGAAGAACTGGACCGCATCGCCTTCTCCCCGTCCGGGCCCGGCGTCACGGACGAGATGCGCGGGGACTACACCCACGCTCTCGACGCCTACGACAAGGCCAAGGAGCAGCTGGCGGCGGCCACCAGGCCGCAGGACGTGCAACCGGTGACCGAGACGCTTGCCGACGGCCGGTTCGCCCTGGCCACCCTGGAGGCCCGGCGTGGCGGCCGACTGCTGCCCGAGCGTCGGCTGCCGTGTTTCTTCGATCCCCGCCACGGCCCCTCGGTGGCCGACGTCCAGTGGGCGGGCGGCTACTTCGGGGGTGCCGGAGGCGTCCTCGGCGGTCTCCTCGTGGGCACCGTGCTCGGCAGCCTGATCAGCGCACCCGCTGACTTCGCCGAAGGTGCGTCCGGCTTCGACGGCCTGCCCGGCGGCGGCGAGTTCAGCGGCTCCGACTTCAACCCGTCAGACTTCGCGGGCAGTTTCGACGGGGGAGACTTCGGCGGCGACTCAGGAGGCGGCTTCGGCGGCGGCGACTGGTAGCCGCCACGACCCCCGACCTGGCCCCGGAGTCAACTCCGGGGCCAGACCCGTTTCCTACAGTGCCTGCGCTGACAGGTTCAGAGCACGCAGTCTGGCTGTCGCGTCAGTTGACGCAGGGGATTCCCCCGGCCTTGACCGTTGCTCCGGCGTCGCCGCTGTCCGCCGCGGGGGCGGAGCCGCTCGGGCCGGTGGAGGGCGTTCCGTCGCTCGGCGGAGAGTAGTCGTGGCCCAGGGTGACGCGGACGTGTCCGGCCGGGACGGCGGAACTCTGGGTGGCCGTACCGGACTTGAGTCGGGACGCGATCTGCTGGGCGGCCTGCTGCGCGCCTGCCCCGTAGGCCACGGTGGTGTGGGCCTGGGCTGGTGCGTTGCCGGTGTCGCCCGCGGTGTAGCCGAGCGCGGCCAGGGCTGTGAGTTCGGTGTCGGCGAGGCCGCCGGTTCCGTTGCCGTTGCGGATGTCGACGGTGGCGGGCGCGGCTTTCGCGCCGGGCTTGGAGTCGCCGCCGTCGGAGGCGGGCGAGGCGGGGCTGGGAGCGAAGGTCTGCTGAACCATGGCTTTGACCTTGGCGGGGTCGACGAGGTTGACGTCCTCGCCCTTGCGCATGGCGAATCCGGTGATGGGCAGCGTATGGAACACGACGTTGCCGCCCGTCAAGTTGGGCGCCTGCTGGGCGAAGTCCAGGACGTTCCAGGCGCTGTCGAGGACCAGGTCCTTCTTGATGACGCCGAACAGTCCCTGGAGTTTGCCGAGGTCGCCGAAGATGCCTTCGTTCTTGAGCTGGTGGGTGATGCTGGAGATGAAGGCCTGCTGGCGGCGGGTGCGGTCGAGGTCGCCGTTGTCGAGGCCGTGGCGCTGGCGGACGAAGGCGAGGGCCTGTTTGGCGTTGACCTTCTGTTCTCCGGCCGGGAAGTCGGCGCCGGAGTAGCGGTCCTTGACGGGGTGTTTGAGGCAGACGGTGATGGGCTGGAGGACTTTGGCGATGTCGTAGAAGCCGAGCAGGTTGACTTCGGCGAAGTGGTCGATGGGTACGCCGGTGAACTGCTGGACGGTGGCCAGGGTGGCCTCGCGTCCGGCTTCGCGGCTCTTGCCCTCCAGGTCGGGGCCTTTGATGCCCTGTTTGGCGAGGCGTTCGCTGGCGCCGGTGTAGGCGTTGGCGTATGCCTCCTTTATCTTGTGCTCGCCCTGGGAGGAGCCGTCGCCGTTGAGGGTCTCCACGTAGTCGTCGCGGGGGATGGAGAACGCGCTGACCTTGCCGCCGTCCGCCGGGATGTGCATCAGGATCAGGGTGTTGGTGTTGTAGTAGCCGATGTCGCTGGACCCGGCGTGCAGTTGGTCCTGGACGAACTGCTTGGGCAGGTCGTTGCCGTTCATGTCCTTGCGCGAATCCAGACCGATCAGCAGCAGGTTCACCGAACTGTCCAGATGCTTGGGCGCGTTCTTCTTGACGGCATCGAGCGCGTCGGAGGTGGTCAGGCCATGCGTGAGTGAGCGGTATGCGAACCACGTCACGCCGCAGGTGATCAGCACTGCCGCCGAGGTCACCCACACCACCGCGCGCAGCGCCAGCAGCCATCCGCGCGGGCGGGTGCGGCCGGTGACCGGTGTACCAGGGGCATTGGCAGCATGTCGGCGAGACCGCCGGGAGTCGGAGCGCCGGCTGTCAGACATCAGAACGCCTCCGGCTTCGCAGGGACCGTACGCCCCGTACCGCGAGCACGGCGAGTACGGCGCACTCGGCGGCCGCCATCGCCGGGAACCCGGCCACGGCCCACCGCAGCAGCTCCGTGGCGAGTGACTTGCCGCCGGAGCCCGAGAGCATCCCGGCACCGGCGGTGATCGCGGCCACCACGAGTACCGGCAGTGGCACCACCCACCACAACGCACCGCGCCGGGCCGCCAGAAAAGCCGCGATCGCCGATCCTGCGGCGGCTCCGGCTGTCAGTCCCCAGCTCGGGCCGTGCGCGAAGACGGCGTCCAGGCCTGCGCCCAGGAGCGGCGGCACCAGCAGAGCCAGGGCCACCGCGCCGGGCCCGGGCCGCCCGGCCGTCGAGGGAGCGCGCCGCAGCGCAGGGGGCAGCGGTGCCTCCTGGTGCCGGTGCCCGGCACTCTGGCCCTGCCCTCTCAGTTGGTTGCCCGCTGCTTGTGCCCGCTGTTCTTGCATGCGCCCGCTCTCACCCGTCGGTCCGGCCGGTCGGCCAGCACTTGCCCTGGCTCGTTGGCCCGTGCTCTGTGCTCAGTGAGACGGGCCGCGGACCCTATTAGTTGCACACTGGCGCAAGTCAGCAAGTGTCTATGGTGAAAGCCACAGGGAAGCGGTGCGCCGGTCCCGCTCCGCCGGACCTCCTAGGACGCCGCGCCGACGGCCGGGGTGAGGATGGTGGCGTTTCCTTCCGGCTGGGTGGCGGCGCGCCCGGCGCCGTCGCTCACCTTGATCAGCAGGGCCACGAGGATCCAGTTGGCGACCGATGACGAACCGCCCTGGGCGAGGAAGGGCAGGGCCTTGCCGGTCAGCGGAATCAGGCCGGTCACGCCGCCGGCGACGACGAAGACCTGGAGCGCGATGGTCGTGGCCAGGCCGGTGGCCAGGAGTTTGCCGAACGGATCGGTGGCCGCGAGCGCGGTGCGCAGGCCGCGTTCGATGAGCAGGACGTACAACATGAGGACGAGCATCACGCCGACTGCGCCGAGTTCCTCGCCGATGGTGGTGAGAATGAAGTCGCTGCGTCCGGCGAAGCCGATCAGCCAGGGCTGTCCCTGCCCGAGTCCCGTTCCGGTGAGGCCGCCGTTGCCGAAGCTGAAGAGGGCCTGTGCGGCCTGATCGGAGATCAGGCCCGCGGGGCGCTGGGAGGCTGGCAAGTAGATGTCGAAGGGGTGCAGCCAGGCCACCACGCGGCCGTGGACGTGGGGCTCCAGAGATCCGACGATGAACGCGCCCACGGCTGCCATCACCAGTCCGAAGATGACCCAACTGGTGCGCTCGGTGGCCGTGTACAGCATGAGGACGAAGACCCCGAAGAAGATCAGCGAGGTGCCCAGGTCGCGCTCGAAGACCAGCACCAGCAGGCTGAGCATCCATACGGCGATGACCGGGCCGGCATTGCGGCCGCGCGGCAGGCTGACGCCCCAGACTTTGCGCCCGACCAGGGCGAGGGCGTCCCGGTTGGCCGTCAGGTATCCCGCGAAGAAGATCACGATGATGATCTTCACGAACTCGCCCGGCTGGAACGACACCGGACCCAGGTAGATCCAGCGTTTGGCGCCGTAGGTGTCGCCGGGGAAGAACGCGGGTGCCATCAACAGGAGCAGCGCCAGCGCCATGCACACGTAGGTGTAACGCTGAAGGAGGCGGTGGTGCTCGACCGCTACGACGATCGCGATCAGTACGCCGACGCCGATGGCCGTCCACATCACCTGCCCGGGGGCCGACGCCGTCGCGTGGTAGTGAAGCTTGTACGAGGCGTCGAGCCGGTCGATGATCACCAGCCCCAGGCCGCTCAGCATCACCGCCGCGGGCAGGATCAGCGGATCGGCATAGCGCGCGAAGCGCCGCACTGCCACGTGCGCGGTGAGCGCGAGAGCGCCCAGGCCCCCGCCGTACCCCCAGATCCCAGAGGGCAGGGAGCCATTCATGGCCAGGCCGACGGACGCGTGACCGAACACCGAGATGAGAACGGCGAATGAGACCAGCGCCAGTTCCGTGTTGCGCCGTTGAGCTGTCCAGCTCTTGGCCCCCGACACAAGGCTGTTCGGCATACTCGGCACGGGCCCTCGATTCCCCCACAGATGCGAGACGGCGGTACGCAAGCCGCTCACCCCCCTTGCTTCACTTGCATGATTGCGCAACATAGTAAGCGTGCGAGGCGGGTCGGTGTGTCGGCATGGCCCCCCGCCGGATAGGAGGAAGTATCGCGCAGCGCCCATCTCGCCGAGCTGGGGAGGTGAGTCCGGACGCGCACCCCGGCGCCGCCGGTCCCGTACGGCTGCCGGTTGCGGAGGCGGCACATCTTGGGCGGATCGGCGTCCGAGCGGCCTCGATGGTTGCAATACTTGCGTAACCCCTAAAATGTGAGGCTGCGGGGCTCCAGGATGGAGCTCTGCCCCCAGAAGCGGATCAAGGAGCGAGCGGATGTTCACGGAACTCAGCCCGATGAAGCTGCTCGCCATCGCCATCGTAGCGATCTTCGTCTTCGGCCCGGACAAGCTGCCCGAATTCATCCGGAACGCCACCGGAGTCCTGCGCAAGGTGCGAGCTTTCACCGAGAATGCCAAGCAGGATCTCAGGTCCGAACTCGGCCCGGAATTCAAGGACTTCGAGTTCGAGGACCTCCATCCGAAGGCCTTCGTGCGCAAGCATGTCCTGGATGGCGCCGACGGCCTCGGCTTGAACGAGATCCGCAGCGCCTTCGACCTGCGCCCGGAGCTGGAAGAGGTCTCCGCGGACGTTCGCGATGCGGCGCATGGTGCCGGGGTGAGCCCGGCTGGGGCCGTTGCGCCACCGAGCGCCGAGCATCACACGAAGCAGCCGGGCGCGGTCTCCTTCACCAAGGACGCGGCCGCGCCCGCGCACGCTGCGTTTGATCCGGAAGCTACCTAGAGAGCTACCGGGAGTGCTCGCGGGTGACCAACGCGGGCGCACGTTCTGCTGCGCCCGTCAGTACGTCCGCAACCGCCAAACGGGTGAACTGTTGAGGTTCCTGGTTCGCCCGCTTGCTCGCCAGCTCGCCGCTTCGTGTGCGGTGACAGGGCGACCGATGGCACAGACCGTCACCTTGACGCTGCGCAACTGCAAGAACCCCGGCCAGGGCGGCCGTGCCGAGGGTGCCGTGACGGGCAAGGGAACCACCGTGAGAAGTCCCATCGGGGCCACCGACCTCAAACCCGGGCCCAGGGGAACACTCGTCGGAACCGCCACGATCGCCTCCGGCGCGCGACCCGGCAAGGCGGACATCCACTTCGCCTGCGCCTCCAAGCCCGACGCCGTGGTCGCCGTGAGCATCACCATCGGGCCCGCGACGAGCAAGTCCCCGACACCCCAGCACAAGTCGCCATCAGCGCCCCGTCAGCCGGCGCCGTACTGACCAACCGCCGCCGCGCCTCGGATACGCGCTCAGGAGCTCAGCCGGCGCGCCGTCGAGACCAGGGCCTCGCGCTGGGCTTCAGGGCCCTTCTGTGCGGCGGCGGGGCACGGCGATCGTCGTCCCGGTCGCCGCCTACGCGACTCGGTGTCGCGGTGCGGCCGTTCAGGTCGAGGGCCGCTCCATGGGGCGGCCCTGCCGGTACATCTGCGGGGGTTTCACTCCGGCGTACTGGCCGCCGTCGACGGGCAGTACCGCCCCGGTGATGAACGACGCCGCATCGGAGCAGAGCCACAGAACGGCCGCGGCCACCTCCTCGGCGCGCCCGACGCGTCGCATCGGCGTCGATTCGGCGGCCAGCGACTGGGCTTGCTCGCCCGCCGCTTCGAGGTGGTGGGTGAGGATCGGGCCCGGTGCCACGACGTTCACCCGGATACCGTGGTCGGCCGCTCGACGGAGCTGGCGTCACCACATCGTCGGGCACGGCGATCGCTCGCCCTCCGTCGGCCCGGATCCGGCTCGCGACGGATTCCAGGGCCGTCTGATCCCGGGCCGCGAGCACCACGGCGGCCCCCGAGCGGGCGAAGGCCCGCGCCGTCTCCGCGCCGATCCCTCGGCTGGCCCCCGCTACGAGGGCGGCCCTTCCCTGGAACGTGTCCGCCTCGGACATGGTCAGGCCTTCCGGTACAGGATCGGCATCGCTGTCGTCCGGTTGGCGCGCAGGTTGGCCAGTACGTACCCGCGGAACGAGCTCTTGCTGAACTGCTTGAGTGCGAACCCCGGCAGGCTCATGTCCCACCGCGCGTGGTTGACGAATACGTAGTCGGCCGTACCGATGGGCGCGAGCAGGGTGGAGTTGTCAAGTCCCGTCTCCGTCACGTACCACCCGGCGAGGTGCTCCCAGAGCCGGGTGGCGACCTCGGCGTCCTCGGCGGTGAAGTAGTTGAACAGGAACAGTCCCTGGCGGCTCTTGTCGACGTCGCCCAGGAAGCGCAGGCAGCGGGCCGCCATTTCGTGCACGTCGCTCGCGACTGCCGAGACCTCGGCGGCCATCCGCTGGTAGGGCTCCGACGACCGGACCGCGTCGAGAACGTCCGGGGATTCCGCTTCCACGAGCACGACCACGTCGAAGCGGGCCGGGTGTGCAGCGGCCGGAGGTGCCGGCGGCATCAGGACCGCCCGGTAGACGGTGACCGTACGCACCGGACCCTGGCGCTCCAACTCCGCGGCCAGCACCTTCAGTCGGCCCAGGAGCCCCGCCTTCCGCGGGCCGCCCCGGGGGAACGGAGTGGGCCCGAGCGTCGGCTCGACGGCGGCGGCGAGGTGGAGGTACCCCGTGGCCGGGGGCTCGGTGAACGGGGGCGGCGCGTATTCCGGCCGCGGGTTGACGATCCGCAGTTCCATGACGTCCCTCCTTCCCTGGCTACGTTAGGTCTCTAACGATTCCAGGTCAAACAATTCGATATCTATGGGTTCTGCTAGTGTCGAACCATGCCCCGACCCGCTCACCCCCCGATCGGCCTGCACCTCGCCCGTACCGCGAGGACCGTCGGCCGTGCCTTCGACGAGGCGCTGGCCGAGGTCGGCGGGTCGATGCCGAACTGGCTGATCCTGATCTCGCTGAAGTCCCACCGGCTCGGGAACCAGCGGGAACTGGCCGATGCCGTCGGCATCCGCGGAGCGACACTCACCCACCACCTGAACGCGATGGAGGCAGAGGGTCTCGTCACCCGCAGGCGCGACCCCGCCAACCGTCGCGTCCACCAGGTGGAGCTCACCGAGAAGGGCGAGGCCGCGTTCCAATCCATGCGCGGCGCCGCCACGGCCTTCGACCAACGGCTGCGCCGCGGCCTGTCCAAGGAGGAGACGGCCGCGTTCGAGGACGTACTCGACAGACTCCGGAGCAACATCTCCGACTGATCTGAACCCTGGCGTCGCCGCGCAGCGGACCAGGCATTACGGCATTTTTCGGCGCTACGCACACGCTGTTCCTCAGCGGCGTAGGCCCTCGAAACGATCAGACGGTCAGTTGGCCGTGTGGTCGTGACTTCCGCCGCTGAAGCTCCAGGCCGCGATGTCGCGGTAGCGGATCGGTTCCGGACCGCGGCCGACGTTGCTGACGACCAGGTGCAGGCGCTCGGCCCGCCATCGGCGGCCGACGAATCCGGCGAGCCCGGCGGCGGTCTCCACCGCGCAGGAGGGGGCGCCCCGGCGGGCGCGGGCCAGCGTCAGATGGGGGCGCCACGGCCGGTCCTCAAACGCGACACCGCACTCTTTGACGACGGCACGCACCTCTGCGGCGAGCCCGTGCAGCCCTTCGAGGTCCCCGTCGATCCCGCTCCACAGCACTCGCTCGTCGAAGTGCCCGCCACCGCGCAGCGCCAGTTCGACGGGTCCGCGCGCGGCCGCGAGGTCCGCGAGCGGCGGGCGCAGGAGTGCAAGGGTCGCGACCGGAAGCTCGCCGAGGAACGCCAGGGTGATGTGCCAGTCCTCGATGCGGTTCCACCGCATGCGCGGGTGCGCGGCGTAGGCGGGGCGCAGCTCCCGCGCCAGTTCCTCCTTCGCGTCGTCGGGCGGCGCGAGGGCGATGAACACGCGAACGGTCGCGGACTGGATGTGTTCGTTCACAAAGGACTCCGTGCCGTATTCATGCCGTATCGGTGTCGTATCCGGGTGCCATCCGGGTGGTTCACCAATCGCCTGCTTCGTACGTGGCGTACGCCGCCACTATGCAACGCGGCAGACTCGGCCCTCCGTCCGGCCCGGGCAACAAGGAAGGCCGGCTCATCGCCATGGGGGCGTCGAGCCGGCCTTTCTTGGTGGTGCATGCTCCGCGCGGTGTCGAACCGTCGGCTCGACGGGCGCTGGTCAGTCCGTGCCGAACTCCATCGCGGCGCGGTCCAGCATCTCGTCGTCATCGGAGACCTCGCCGCGGGACGCGATGGCCTCGGCGCCGCCCTCCGGCATGGTGCCGATCAGCCCGGTCGCGGCCGCCTGGGCGGCGCCGATCGCGGGATTGTCGGTGCCGATCAGGCCGAGCCCGGCGTACTGCTCCAGCTTGGCGCGCGAGTCGGCGATGTCGAGGTTGCGCATGGTGAGCTGGCCGATCCGGTCCGCGGGGCCGAACGCGGAGTCCTCGGTACGTTCCATGGACAGCTTGTCCGGGTGGTAGCTGAACGCCGGGCCCGTGGTGTCGAGGATCGAGTAGTCCTCACCACGGCGCAGCCGCAGCGTGACCTCGCCGGTGACGGCCGCGCCGACCCAGCGCTGCAGCGACTCGCGCACCATCAGCGCCTGCGGGTCCAGCCAGCGGCCCTCGTACATCAGCCGGCCCAGGCGCCGCCCCTCGTTGTGGTACTGGGTGACGGTGTCCTCGTTGTGGATCGCGTTGACCAGACGCTCGTACGCCGCGTGCAGCAGGGCCATGCCGGGCGCTTCGTAGATGCCGCGGCTCTTGGCCTCGATGATCCGGTTCTCGATCTGGTCCGACATGCCCATGCCGTGGCGGCCGCCGACGGCGTTCGCCTCCATCACCAGGTCGACGGGGGAGAGGAACTCCTTGCCGTTGATCGTCACCGGGCGGCCCTGGTCGAAGCCGATCGTCACGTCCTCGGCGGCGATCTCGACGGACGGGTCCCAGAACCGCACGCCCATGATCGGCTCGACGGTCTCCACCCCGGTGTCCAGGTGCTCCAGGGTCTTGGCCTCGTGGGTGGCGCCCCAGATGTTGGCGTCGGTGGAGTACGCCTTCTCCGTGCTGTCGCGGTAGGGCAGGCCGTGCGCGAGCAGCCACTCCGACATTTCCTTGCGGCCGCCGAGCTCGGTCACGAAGTCCGCGTCCAGCCACGGCTTGTAGATCCGCAGGTGGGGGTTGGCGAGCAGGCCGTAGCGGTAGAACCGCTCGATGTCATTGCCCTTGAAGGTCGAGCCGTCACCCCAGATCTGGACGTTGTCATCGAGCATCGCCCGGACCAGGAGGGTGCCCGTGACGGCGCGGCCGAGCGGCGTGGTGTTGAAGTAGGCCCGCCCGCCCGAGCGGATGTGGAACGCCCCGCAGGTGAGCGCGGCCAGGCCCTCCTCGACCAGCGCCGCGCGGCAGTCGACCAGGCGCGCGATCTCGGCACCGTAGGTCTTGGCGCGGCCGGGCACCGAGGCGATGTCGGGCTCGTCGTACTGGCCGATGTCGGCGGTGTAGGTGCACGGGACGGCACCCTTGTCGCGCATCCACGCGACCGCGACCGAGGTGTCGAGGCCGCCCGAGAAGGCGATGCCGACGCGCTCGCCGGTGGGCAGGGAGGTGAGGACCTTAGACATGGGAAGAGTATGCATGGTTCTGCATGGGCATGCAAGTGGCCGTATGTATCACCCCGCCGACCGGGACGATCAGCCCGTAAGCCGGTCACGTGCCCCATCGGCCACGTCCTGGCCCGATTGGCCGGCCGGCCGCAAGGGGCACCCGGTGCCGACGCGCGCGGCGAGTTCGGTCCGCAGGGCGGCGAGTTCGGACATGCGGGCGTCGAGGACGTGGATCTTCTCCTCGAACAGCGCGGACAACGCTTCCGCGGCATCGGGCAGCCCGCGCAGTTCCTCGCCGGTCCGTGCGATCTCCGCCAGTGAGAATCCGAGCGTCCGCGCGGTGCGGACATAGTGCAGCCAGGCCACCGTCTCGGGAGCGAAGTCGCGGTAACCGTTGGCCAGCCGCCTGCCTGAGACGAGGCCGGCCTTCTCGTAGAACCGGATGGTGTCCCTGGTCATGCCGGTCTGTGCGGCCAACTCCCCGATACGCATGGCCCTCCGTCGGATGATGAGCTTGACCTTGGACCGTACTCCACTGTTTAGCGTGAGGCGTTGCTGCCCCCAAGAACAGCAGGAGCCTCACTGTGACCTCTCTCTTCGCCCCCGCACGCCCCAACTACCTTCGCGTTGTGCGCGCGAGCGCCTGGTACGACCTCGTCGTCACGGCAGGCTTCGCGACGCCGTGGACGTACACGCTGGTGCACGACGCGCTCTCCTCGCTGGGCGACGCACTGGGGACGGGCGTCCTGCCCGAACTCGACCCGGTGCAGACCATGTACGCGAATCTGATGGGCTCGGTCGTGGTCGTCTGGGCCGTCCTGCGCATCGTCCGGCCCCTGCCGCTGCACGGACTCCTCGACGGCGCCGCACGCACGCTGTTCGCGGCGTGGCAGGCGTACGCGCTGACCCACGGGGCCTTGCGGTTGCTCTGGCTGTTCTTCGCCGTCGAAGTGACATTCGGCGTCGCGCAGCTTGCGCCGTGGTGGCGGTATCCGGTCCGCGGATCCGGTCACCGACGGTCGTGTCCGTCCGTCGACTGACAGACCGCATGGGGCGGGCCGTCGTGGATGGCCAAATCCCCCCTGATACATGGGAGTTATCGCGGATCGGCATCGTTCTCGGATGCCTGCGGAGGCTCACACTCATGGTTGCAGGCCACACCCCCCACGCGATCCCCACGCGATCCCCAGGAGTCCCCCCATGAGACACCCCAAGGCTCTTGTCCTGGCCGCCACACTCGGAATGGCTCTCGCCGGCCTCAGTGCCATCCCGGCGAGCGGCGCGACACCGACCACCGTGACGCCGACCGCGGCAAGCGCCGCCGCAGTCCATTTCACCGGCGCGAAGGACAACGCCGCGAACAGCAAGGCGTTCTATGACGCCGTCATGAAGTCGGTCGCCCAGAAGCGCGCCGCCCACCCGGGCGCGGCTTCCGTCACCGTCTACTACAGCGCGGCCAACGCCCCCACGTTCAGCTCCCAGATATCCCAGGCCGCGCAGATCTGGAACTCTTCCGTGCACAACGTCCAGCTGGCACAGAACGATTCGAGCGCCGACTTCTCGTACAACGAGGGCGACGACCCGCAGAACGGCTCGTACGCGTCCACGGACGGCCACGGCAAGGGATACATCTTCCTCGACTACCAGCAGAACCAGGTGTACTACTCGGTACGCGTGGTGGCCCACGAGACCGGACACGTGCTCGGCCTGCCGGACGACTACAACGGCCCGTGCAGTGAACTGATGTCGGGCCACGGACCCGGTCCGTCCTGCACCAACGCCTACCCCGACACCAATGAGCGCGCCCAGGTGGACAGCCTGTGGGCCAACGGCCTGGCAACCGCCCTCAAACCGACGTCCCGGGGCTGACCGAGCCGTCAGGCGACGGCACGGCGGCAGGGCGAGCGGCGGCACCGGCATGCGGGTCGGTGCGGGCCGGGCGCGTACATCGCCGGGTGTAGGTGCGTTCAATCCCGGGGTGCACGGACGGCGCCGCAATGTCGGTCCGTGGGGCGTCGTGGCGGGCGGGGGGCCGGGCCTAGCGTGGGCAGCGTCCGGTTCGGACCCCCGATGCCCTTTTCCGCTAGGACTTTCCATGATCGAAGCCCATTCCCTCACCAAACGCTACGGCGAGCGCACCGCCGTCGCGGACCTCAGCTTCACCGTGCGACCCGGCATCGTCACCGGATTCCTCGGGCCGAACGGCGCGGGCAAATCCACCACGATGCGGATGCTCCTCGGCCTCGACGCGCCCACCTCGGGACGTGCGGTCGTGAACGGCAAGAGCTACGCCGAGCACCGGGCGCCGCTGCACGAGGTGGGGGCGATGCTGGAGGCACGGGCGATCCACACCGGGCGCAGCGCGTACAACCACCTGCTGGCCCTCGCCGCCACGACCGGCATTTCGGCCCGTCGGGTGGACGAGGTGATCGACCTGGTCGGACTGCGCGCGGTGGCGAAGAAGCGGGTGGGCGGTTTCTCCCTCGGCATGGGCCAGCGGCTCGGCATCGCCAGCGCGCTGCTCGGCGATCCGGCGACGGTGATCCTCGACGAGCCGGTCAACGGCCTCGACCCCGAGGGCATCCTGTGGATACGCAATCTGCTCAAGGGGCTCGCCGCCGAGGGCCGTACGGTCCTGGTGTCCTCGCACCTGATGTCCGAAATGGCGCTGACCGCCGAGCACTTGATCGTGATCGGCCGCGGCCGGCTGATCGCCGACACCTCGGTGGCGGAGTTCACGGCCCAGGCCGCCGGTGACATGGTGCGGGTACGCACCGACGAGGCGGAGAAGCTGCGCGGGCTGCTCGCGGGTCCCGACGTCACGGTCGGGACGCAGGAGCCGGGGGTCCTCGAAGTGAGCGGTCTCAGCAGTGACCGGATCGGCCGGATCGCCGCCGACCACGCCATCGCGCTGGCCGAGCTCACCCCGCAGCAGGCCTCGCTCGAAGAGGCGTTCATGGAGCTGACCAGGGACGCCGTGGAGTACCAGGCCCCGGCGCCGGAACTGGTCGCCGCGGGCAGCGAAGGAAGTGCGGCATGACGACGGCATCCATCATCCCCGCCGCGGCGCGCGGCGAGGTCACCCAGATCCGGGTGATCCACTCCGAGTGGATCAAGCTGCGTTCGCTGCGCTCCACGCTCTTCACGCTGCTCGCCGCCGTCCTCGCGATGATCGGTCTCGGGCTGCTGTTCAGCTACTTCACGGCCGACCGCTGGGCGCATCTGCCCGCCGACGAGAAGGCCAACTTCGATCCGACCCTGGTCAGCCTGCGCGGCTTCTACCTGGCCCAGCTCGCCGTCGGCGTACTCGGTGTCCTCGTGGTCAGCGGCGAGTACGCGACCGGCATGATCCGCGCCTCGCTGTCCGCGGTGCCCCGCCGCCTGCCCGTCCTGTGGGCCAAGGCGCTGGTGTACGGGGTGGTGGCGTGGGTGCTGACGACGGTCGCCTCACTGGTGGCGTTCCTGATCGGCCAGGCCGCGATGTCCGGGCACCACCTCGGGACCTCCCTGAGCGCGCCCGGAGTGCCGCAGGCGGTCCTCGGCGCCGGGCTCTACCTGACGGTGGTGGGTCTGCTCGGGGTGGCGTTCGGCGCCCTGATCCGCAACACGGCGGGTGGCATCGCCACCGTCTTCGGCGTCCTGCTCGTCCTGCCGGTGCTCGCCGAGGCCCTGCCGTCGTCGTGGTTCCAGCACATCAACCCCTACCTGCCGAGCACCGCCGGACAGGGGCTGCTCCACATCCACCAGGCCCCGCATACGCTGGCCCCATGGACCGGATTCGCATTCTTCTGCCTGTACGCGCTGGTCGCGCTGGCCGGGGCGGGAGTGGCGCTCAAGCGGCGGGACGCCTGATGAGGCCGGCGGCGACCGGCTCCGGTCACGGCACGGGTGAACCGACGCCGTGCCGCGGCCGCGCCGCCGGTCCTTCCCGGCCCGGCCGGGCCGGATCATGACGTACGCGCACGTGGCCGCCGTGCGACAGCGGGCCGAGTCGTGGCGTGCCCTCGCGGTGCGCGCCCGGCTGCGGGCACGTGCCCGGCTTTCGCCGCTCGCGGTGGACGCGCTCTTCGCGGCCGCCGTCTTCATCGCCCTCACGGGCATGGCACGCCGGCCGCTGCACGATCACCCCTGGGCCATCGTGGGCTGCACCGCCCCGATGGTGCTGCCGCTCGTGTGGCGCAGGCGGGCGCCGTTCGCGATGTTCCTGACGATGTCGGCCGTCGCGTTCGCCCAGTGGCTCGCCGACCTGCGGCTCCCGGCGGACATCGCACTGCTCATCGGCCTGTACACGGTCGCCGCGTACGCGAGCAGGCAGCGCACCTGGCTGGCCATCGGCGTGCTCGAAGGCGGGGTGCTCCTGGCCGCGGTCCGCTGGGCGCCCGAGGACAGGGCCGCCGAGACGTTCATCGGGCTCTCCGCGATGGTCGTCGCCGCCTCGGTCATCGGCATCAACATGCGCGGCCGGCGCGCCCAGATGGCGTTCCTCGAAGAGCGGGCGCTGCGCCTCGAACGCGAGCGGGACCAGCAGGCGCAGCTCGCCGTCGCCGGAGAGCGCTCCAGGATCGCCCGCGAGATGCACGACATCGTCACGCACAACCTGTCGGTCATGGTGGCGCTCGCCGACGGCGCGGTCTTCGCGCAGGACCGAGCTCCCGAGCGGGCCACCACGGCCATGCGCCAGGTCTCCACCACCGGACGCCAGGCGATCACCGACATGCGGCGCTTCCTCGGCGTACTGCGGGCCGACGAGCCGGACGCCCTGCGTCACCCCATGCCCGCCATCGCCCAGTTGGAACCGCTGGCGGACCAGGTGCGCGCCGCCGGACTGCCCACCCTCCTGGAAGTCGCCGGGGATGCGTCGGCCGCGCCCGCCGCCGCGCAGTTGACCGTCTACCGCCTGGTCCAGGAAGCCCTCACCAACACCCTCAAGCACGCACCGCCGGGCACCCGGGCCGCCGTGCGGGTCAGCTGCGGCCCCCAGGAGATCACCGTCGACGTCACCGACGACGGCCCCGCCGCCGAGTTCCCCACCACCACGACCGGTCACGGTCTGCACGGAATGCGGGAGCGGGCCGCGGCCTACGGCGGTGAGCTGACGGCCGGGCCGCGACCCGGCGGCGGCTGGCAGGTCCGTGTCGTGCTCGCCCTCAACGGAATCGAAGCGTGACCGCATGACCATTCGTGTCCTTCTCGTCGACGACGAACCGCTGCTGCGCATGGCCTTCACCATGGTGCTCGACGCACAGGCCGACATGGCGCCGGTCGGCGAGGCCGGCGACGGCTCGGAGGCCGTCCGGCTCGCCCGCGAGCTGCGGCCCGACGTCGTACTGATGGATGTACGGATGCCCGGCACCGACGGCATCGAGGCGACGGAGCGCATCGTCGCCGAGTCCCCGGAGTCGAAGGTCCTCATCCTGACCACGTTCGACCTCGACGAGTACGCCTTCGCCGGGCTGCGGGCCGGCGCCTCGGGCTTCCTGCTCAAGAACGCGCTCCCCGAGGAACTGCTCGCCGCGATCCGCTCCGTCGCGGCCGGCGACGCGGTCGTCGCACCGCGCATCACGCGGCTGCTCCTGGAGAACTTCGCCCACCAACTCCCGTCCGGCACCGGCCGGGGCGACGACGATCGGCTCGGCAGGCTCACCGCCCGTGAACGCGAGGTACTCACGGAGGTCGGGCGGGGTCTCTCCAACGCGGAGATCGCCGCCGCGCTGCACCTGGCCGAGGCGACGGTGAAGACCCATCTGAACCGCATCCTGGTCAAGCTGGAGCTCCGCGACCGGGTCCAGGCCGTGGTGTTCGCCTACGAAACCCGGCTCGTCCGGCCCAGGTAGTGGGGCCCCGCCTTATGTGCTGGGGCCCGCACCGTCGTGCGACCGCCCGCCCCGGTCGCGCCCACCGCCGCATCGGCCATCGGGTCCGGCTGAGCCGCACCCATCTCAGTCCAGTACGTCCGGCTCCTGCTCGCATACGAGGTCGCTGAGGATCTGGAAGTTGTGCCGGGCCATGTTGGCGTTGCTGAACTGGCGGTGGGCGAGGCGGACTTCGTCGTCGCTCATGTGGCGGGGGCTGCCGGCGGCGTCCGCGAGGAGCTGCATCTGGCAGGCGCGGTCCATGGCGATGAACCACCAGGCCGCCTCCGCCACCGAACCGCCCACAGCCAGCAGGCCGTGATGGCGCAGGATCGCGGCCCGCCGATGGCCCAGGCGGGCGGCGATCCGTTCGCCCTCCGTGCTCTCCAGCACCAGTCCCTTGTACTCGTCGAAGAGCACGTGGTCGTCGTGGAAGGCGCAGGACTCCTGGACGATCGGGGCAAGGTGCTTGTCCAGGGACGCGAACGCCCGTCCGTGAATGGTGTGGGCATGGGCCACCGCCACAACGTCGGGGCGGGCACGGTGGATCGAGGAATGAATCCAGAAGGCGGCCTTGTTGGTGCGCCGCTGCCCTTCGAGTATGTGCCCGTCCTCGTCGATGAGCAGCAGATCGCTCACCCGCATACGGGAGAAGTGCACCGCGTAGGGGTTCACCCAGAACCGGTCGGGGAACTCAGGGTCGCGGGCCGTCACATGCCCGGCGATCCCCTCGTCAAAGCCGTACCGGCCGAAGAGGCGCAAGGTCACCGCGAGTTGCCGTTTGCGATGCTCCCGCTCGGTTTCCATGGAGCCGCCCGGAGCCGCCAACTCGGGGATGTCGAGCTGCGGCACCTCCATCCGCTCGGACGTTTCGATACTGGATGATGTCGACATGCCTACCGTCCCTCCTCGCTGGGCCAGGTCGGAGTATGGCAACCGATCAGCCGGTGAGAGACGGGAGTTGATGCTCCCTCGGTCGGAACTTGAGCGACTGACCGACCGGGGAGGCGGCGAAGTGGAAATCGCCCCGGGGGTTGTCCCTGCGTTGCATGGGCGGGCTGCCCGGTGGGGCGAGTGGATCTCGGGCGCGCAGGCTGGACGCATCCGGCTCTCCGATGCAACCAGCCGGTTGTGGAAGGTGAGTTCGCCCGTGTCCGACGTGGCGGGCGCGGCTGTCAGCCCTGCTGTTTCGGGGCGGCGAGGGTCTGGAGCGCCCGGGTGAGCTGGTCGGTGGTGAGCGGTGGGGCGGGCAGGGGGGCGGCGGCCTCGGCTCGCAGTCCGGCGAGGAGCAGGTGGAGTTGGCGCAGCCAGGTGCCGGGGGCGGCGGTCATCGAGGCCGGGACGACGCGTCCGAGGGCGGCCAGCATGAAGAGGAGGTCCTCGACGGTGACGTCGTCGCGCATGGCGCCCTGCTCCTGGGCGCGGCCGATCAGCAGGGAGACCGTCTCGTGGTGGTGGGCTTTGAGGGCGTCCAGGGACGGAATGCCCTGGGTCCCCGTGGTCATCAGGTCGTTGGCACCCCGGTCGGCGGCCAGGCCTTCGAAGATGTGCTCCAGATAGCGGACCAGACCGTCCCAGGCGTCCTCGGCCTTCCTGGCGTCCTCGCCGCGCCGGAGGGTGTCGTTGAGCGACTCGCCGAAGACCGCCTCGATGAGTGCGCCCCGGGATGGGAAGCGCCGGTAGAGGGTGGCGTTGCCGACGCCGGCGCGGCGGGCGATGTCGTCGAGCGGCGCGTCCACGCCCTGCTCGGCGTAGATCTCGCGGGCGGCGGCGATGAGCAGCTCGCGGTTGCGCAGGGCGTCCCGCCGCAACGGGGCCCGGCCGCTGTCCTCGGCCGATGCCCCGCGCTTTCGCGTAGCGCTCACAGTCCCTCACCACTCCCGCCGTGCACCGGTGCTCGTACCACTGTCGCGGACTGCACCCTAGCAACAAACCGTGGACCGCTCCCCGGTTCGCTGCTAGGGTCGGATCGCGAAGTGGGGGCAACTCCCCACTTGACGGGCCATGGCCTTCCCGAGGGGCCTGCCCGAGGTCATGGCCCGACGACGAAGGGACGACAATCCGTGAGCACGATGCCCGAGTTCGAGACTCTCGCACCGGCCGGCACAGACTTCACCGCCGACCCCTATCCCGTCTACGCCCACCTGCGCGAGCAGGGTCCGGTACACCGCGTGCCCACCGGGGAAGCCGGTGACATCTGGGTGGTCCTGGGGCACGAGGAGGTGCGGAACGCCCTCACAGACGTCCGGTTGAGCAACGATGTGCGCCACTCCTCCCGCTGGGTGGACGACGGCGGTCATGCCATCGGCCGCAACATGCTCCAGACCGACGCGCCCCAGCACACCCGGCTGCGCAAGCTGGTCGCGGGGGAGTTCACCGCCCGCAGGATCGAGTCGCTGCGCCCGCGCATCCAGCAGCTGACCGATGAACTCCTCGACGCCATCGCCCCGTTGGCCGGCGCCGATCTCGTGGAGTCGCTCGCGCGACCCCTGCCCATAGCCGTCATCTGCGAGCTCCTCGGTGTGCCGGCCACGGACCAGGAGCCCTTCCGTGTGTGGTCCCACGACATGGTCTTCCCGCCCACCCCTCAGGTTGCCCTGGCAGCGGCCAAGTCGATGACCGACTACCTCACCGACTTGCTCCGGGCCAAAGACCGCTCCCCGGGCGACGACCTCCTCAGCGCGCTGGTCCGGGCCCGCGACGCGGAAGGTGCCCGGCTCGGGCCGGAGGAACTGCTCGGCATGGCGTTCGTGCTGCTCGTCGCGGGCCACGAGACCACCGTCAACCTCCTCTCCAACGGGACTTACGCCCTACTGACCCACCCCGAGCAGCTCACCGCGCTGCGCGCCGACCGGTCCCTGCTCGATGGAGCCATCGAGGAAATGCTGCGGTACGAGGGGCCGGTGACGTCCTCGGCGTACCGCTGGGCCACCGAGGACGTGGAGATCGATGGGGTGACCATCCCGGCCGGCGAGGCCGTCCTGATCCTGCTGGGATCCGCTTCCCGGGACCCCCGCCGCTTCCCCGACCCGGACGGCTTCGACATCCGCCGCCCCCGTGCGGGCACCGGCGGTGTGGGGCACCTCGCTTTCGGACACGGCATCCACTACTGCCTGGGCGCCCCGCTCGCCCGCCTGGAGGCCACGGTCGCCTTCACCGCGCTGCTCGACCGTTTCCCCGACCTCACCCTCGCCACGGACCCAGCCCAACTGCCCTGGCGCCCCGGCCTGATCCGGGGCCTGGCCGAACTGCCCGTCCGATACGGCCCCCGCGGCTGAGGGCCCGGCGGCCGACTACGCGGGAGATGGGATTCCGCGAGCCGCTGACGCGCTGGCTGATAAGTGCCGTGAATATTGTGCCAGTTGGGCTGAAGACGTGGGCCGCGCGGCCGTCTTCCGTGGTTGGCTCGTAGCGGCGGAGCGGCCCACTCGCAGTTCAACCCGGTGGTCTGCACGTCAAGTTGAAGGGGCGTGCGGTGAGGATCTTCATCTCCTCCGACATGGAGGGCACCGCGGGGGTCGTCGACTGGGACCAGTGCAGGCCTTCGGGCACCCAGTACGGCTATTTCCGCGGCCTGCTCCAAGGAGAGGTGAACGCTGCCATCGAGGGCGCGCAGGCCGGTGGCGCGAGTGAGTTCCTCGTCAACGACTCGCACTCGGCGATGGCCAACCTCCGCCCGGACGAGCTCGCTTGCCGCGCTCGCTACCTGTCTGGCCGCCACAAGCCGCTGTACATGATGCAGGGCCTCGACGCCTCGTTCGACGGCGTTTTCTTCGTCTCCTACCACGGGTCGATGTCCGGTCCGGCCTCCACGCTGTCGCACACCTACAACCCGAAGGCGATCGCCGACGTCCGGCTCAATGGCGTACCCGCGGGGGAGAGTGGCATCAATGCGCTGGTGGCACTCGGGCACGGGGTGCCGGTGGTACTGATCACGGGTGACCGGATCACGGCCGAGGAGGTCGAGCCGTTCTGTCCCGGTATTCGTGCCGCTGTGGTCAAGACCTCGGTGTCGCGTTTCGCCGCCGACAGCATGCACCCGGCGCAGGCCCGCGAGGTGATCCGGGAGGCCGCCCACGAGGCGGTCCGGCACCTGCCGCAGGCCACAGTGCCCGCGATCGAACTCCCCGCCACACTCACCGTCCGGTTCCGCAACGCGGACCTGGCCGAGATGGCGACGTGGATCAACGGGGCGGTGCGCGACGACGACTTGACCGTGCACCTCACCGACGCGGACCCGATCCGCCTGTACCGCAGATTTGTCGCCGTGGTCATCCTCACCCGGTCCATCGCCGAGTGACCGCGGGCATTTCGGAAGGAGCCACGTTCACCCCATGAACACCACTTGGGAACCTGCGGCCGAAGGCGTCATGCAACTGCCGTCGGGTCTGCTGGTGCGCGGCCGGGGCCTGAGGAAGCCCCTTTCTCCAGGGCCCCGGCCCGAATTCGCGCTCCACCTGCGCGGCCGCCGGCCGGCGCCGGTCGACTGGGAGAGCCGGTGGTTGCGCTGGCCGGACTTCTGGCTGCCGTCCGATCGGGCGGGTTTCGCGAACGCACTGCGCGGACTTCTGGCCCGTGCCGAGAACGAGCGCGTGGAAGTCGCCTGCGGAGGCGGGTTCGGACGTACGGGCACGGCCCTCGCCTGCCTGGCCGTTCTGGACGGCGTACCCAACGCCGATGCGGTCGCCTACGTACGGAAGCACTATGCGCACCGCGCCGTCGAAACACCGTGGCAGCGACGCTTCGTGGCCACCTTCGCGTAGTGCCCTCTCGAAGGTGACCGCAGCCGGGAGACGGGCGTCACAGACTTACGATCTATTTATTTAGGTTAGCCTAACCTCTCATGAGCCTCATTCACCTGGCCGCCTCGGCCGGCTACACCACGCCTCCACTCTGGCGAATCCTCACCAAGTCCAGCTATTTCCTCGGGCTGTCCGGGGCCATCGGCGCCACGGTGACGTACGCGGCAGCAGTTCGCCCGGCGCTCCGCTCGCCGGAGAACGAGCGCGGTGACATCGACGCTCTGCGTCGGCGGACGGCGATGTACCTGGCCTGGTCCGGGGTCGTACTGCTCGTGGCCGGCTACTTCCAGCTCGCTGCCCGCGTGTCCCGGGCCGGCAAGGGCATGCCGTTCGGCGACGCTCTCGCGCCGGGGCGGATCTGGGACTTCCTGCGCGCACCCGCGGCGAAGGGGGCCTGGGTGGCGCAGGGGACGATCTATCTGGTCCAGAACGTCGTTCTGGTCCTGGTGTCGGCCGCCCTGGTCGCCCTGCTCTTTTCCCAGGCGCGACGACACCTCGACACCATCGCGCTGACCGCCCTGCCCCTTACCGTCGCAGTGTCACTGATCGCGGCGATACCGGCCACCGCGCCGACGGACGCCGACAAGGTGCTCGACCTGCTGTTCGACCAGGTCCACATCATCAGCGGCACGGTCTGGATCGGCGGTCTGGCCCTGCTCGCCACCCTCGCGAGAGCTCGCGGCCGACTCGGCGAGAGCGCCGGAGCGTTGTGGGCGGACCTCTGGCGCCGCTTCAGCTTCGTCGCCCTGGTCTGCGTCGGTGCGGTGCTCACCTCCGGACTGTGGATGAGCTGGAAGCACGTCGGCAGCATCGGGCAGCTGTGGACGACGAGTTACGGATTCTTCCTGCTCATCAAGATCGCGCTGGTCCTCGCCATGGTCGTAGCCGGCGGCTTCAACCAGTTCTGGCTGATGCCCCGCATCGCCCAGGCCCGCCGCGCCGACTCCACCGCCTCACTTGTGCACCTGACGCTGCGGCACTTCCCGGCGGTCGTCTGGGCCGAGGTCGGCCTCGGAATCGCCGTCCTGGCCGTCGTCCCGTTCCTCAGCGGCTCCGCCCGCTCCGAGGCCGGCAGTCCGCAGCCCGCCATGAGCGGCAGCATCTTCGCCGCGGGCGCCGCACTGGTCCTCACTCTCGTGGCGTCGCTCTACATCACGGTCAAAACCTCCGACGCCCTTGCCCGCCGCCAGGACCTGGCCACGCCCTGACCCGCCCCAACCTGGAATGGGCCCGGGCGAGGGGTGTGAGGCGGCATCCGCGGATGGCCGTCCAGGCAGTGATCCGCAGCGGGTCGGTCCGATGCCGAGCGTCGCAGAGCCGCCCTGTCAGTGCCGGAACCTACCCTGGCCGCATGATCAATGGCGCGCACGTCATCATCTACAGCCGCGACGCGGAAGCGGACCGGGCCTTCTTCAGGGATGTGCTGGACCACCCGCACGTCGACGCGGGAGGCGGCTGGCTGATCTTCAAGCTTCCGCCCGCCGAGATCGCCGTACATCCCACTGAGGGCCCGGAGTCGCAGGAGCTGTATCTGATGTGCGACGACGTCGATGCGACCGTGCGGAACCTGGCTGCGAAGGGTGTGGAGTTCACGCAGCCGGTCACGGACGCACGCTGGGGCCGCCTGACCAGGTTCCGTCTGCCGGGCGGTGGTGAGGTGGGCATGTACGAGCCTCGCCACGAACGGGCCACCGAGCTGTGAGGGATCCCGGCACCGGGGCCCCGGATGCCTGGTAAGTCCGACGGCGGCGTCCCGAGTGCACCCCGATGCCGCGGATGCGACGGTGAACACAGTCAGTCGCTGTGAAGGGACGGTCGCCGTGAGGACGCCGAGCAACCTCCACCGCTCAACGCGTCGCTCACTCGCGAGAACGGTGTACCTCGCGAGGTGGCTTCTCGCGGTGGCGGTCACGGTCGTGATGGTCATGGCGGCGGGCGGCTGCGCCGGGGAACCGGCCGGGCCCGCGAACGCGGCAGACAGCCCCGCCCTGCCACAGGTCTCCATGGCCGATCACACCTACCGGGTGCCGCAGCCGCTGCCGGACCGTCCCCCGGGCACGCTCATCGCCGCAACCGACCACGGAACCGACACCCGGTTCGGTGGTGCCCGGCACTGGACCGTGCTCTACCACTCGGTGAACGCCCATGGAGTCGACGTCCCCGTCAGCGGCACGGTCCTCCTCCCGCCGGGCGCACCGCCTCGCGGCGGGTGGCCGGTGGTGTCCTGGGCACACGGCACCACTGGCGTCGCCGACTCCTGCGCACCCTCGCAGATGTCCGACCTGGGGTCCGACGCCTACGCCAAGGAACTGCGCGCACTGCTGCAGGCCGGCTACGCGGTGACTGCCACGGACTATCCGGGCCTTGGCACCCCCGGCATGCACACCTACCTGGTGGGCGCGGACGAGGGCAACGCGGTCGTGGACATCGTCACCGCTGCCCACCACCTCCTGCCCGGCCTGGGAAACCTCTGGTTCGCGGTCGGGCACTCCCAGGGCGGGCAGGCCGTGCTGTTCGCCGCCCAGGCTCCCAGCCGAGCAGGGGCGGCCCGGCTGGCCGGTACGGTCGCCATTGCCCCGGCCAGCCACCTGGAAGCGATGCTGCCGGGCGTCAAGGCCTCGCACGTGCCCAGCGAACTGTCCTTCGCGTTCTACGCGCTGGCCGGTCTGAGCGCCACTGACCCCTCCCGTACCTTGCCATCGCTGCTCGGGACCCCGGCGGCGGAGCTCGCCTTCCGCGTCCTCGCGCAATGCCAGGCGGCCGGCTACCCGGTGCTGAGACACGTCAACACCGAGGAGGCCCTGCCGCTGAGCACCGGTCAGCTGGCCCGGATCGGACAACAGATGGGCGACTACGGGGACCCCGACCGCACCGCCATCCCCACCCCGGTCCTGGTCGTCCAAGGCCAGGAAGACCACGACGTGCCGCCCGCGTGGACCGCTGCCGTGGTACAGAACCTGCGCGGCCTCGGCTCGCCCGCGATCATTCCCCGCACATATCCCGGCGCGGGCCACGACCAGGTCCTCGGCCAGTCCATCTGCGATCTCCTCACCTTCCTCGGCACCCACGGAGGCCGCGCGCCGACTTCCTGCACTCCCTTCCGCACCGACTCCGGCTGAGGCGCGGGGACAGAGGAAGACGAGACGGCCAAGCCCAGGGCATGCCCCGCTCAGGATCAGCCGAGGTCCCCGGCTGCGCGCCGCCCTGCTGACGGTCCCGCTGGCTGTCGCAGGCATCCTCGGCGCCGCCGCACCCGGCCAGGCTGCCATGCCCAGCCAGGCCGCCGCGCTTGATCAGACCGACCACGCCGACCGCGTGGGTGCCTCGCTGACCTGCGGGGGGAATCGCGTCGACCCCGCCGCCAAGATCGGGTACCGGACCGCGACCGTCATCCACGCGCCGGTGCGCACCGTCTGGAATCTGCAGACCGACGTGGAGCGCTGGCCGTCCTGGCAGCCGCCCGTCACCAGCATGAAACGTCTCGACGCGGGGCCGCTGCGGAAGGGTGCGCGGTTCCGGTGGACCACCCCGGTGCCCGCCACCGCCACGACGCCCGCCACCACCTTGACCATCACCTCGACCGTCCAGCAGCTCAAGCCCGGCACGTGCGTCCGCTGGACCGGGCCCGCCATCGGCGACGGGCTGCGCATCGACAGGGGTGTCCACGTCTGGACCTTCACCAAGGTGCGGGGCGGTGTCCTCGTACAGACCGAGGAGACCTGGACCGGTGCCCAGGTCGAAGCCGACGTGCCCACCTCCGTCAAGTACCTCGGAGGAGGCCTTGAGGAGTGGCTGAAGGAGCTGAAGGACACGGCCGAGGCCCGACCCTGACCCGCCGGACACCCGCTGACCGCGCACGGTGAAGCGGCGGCCGACGACCACTGCGGCGGTCAGCGGAACGGTCGCGGCTCGGCGTGTCGGAGCCGTTCAAGCCGTGCCTCAACACCCGGGTGACGCAGTCAGGCCGTCCGGGCGCGGAGGCGGCGCAGCATGCGCGGGTCCTCGAAGCCGACCGAGCGGGCGGCCGCGTCGATCGTCGCGCCGTGGCTGATGAAGTGCTGGGCGCGTTCGAGGCGGAGGGTCTGCTGGTAGCGCAGGGGGGTGAGCCCGGTGGCGCGGCTGAAGAGGCGGGTGAGGGTGCGTTCGCTCACGCCGACGGCCGAGGCCAGGGCGGGGAGGGGCAGTGGTTGGTCGAAGCGGGCGTCGATGAGGTCCTGGGCGCGGTGCACGGTGTCGTCGAGGTGCGACCGGTGCCGGAGCATCGCGCTGGACTGCGGCTCATGGCCGTTGCGGCGGGCGTAGACAACCATGTCCCGGGCGACTTGGGCGGCGACGGCCGGGCCGTGCCGGGTCGCGACCAGGTGCAGGGCCAGATCGATGCCGCTGGCGATGCCGGCCGAGGTGATCACCCGGTCGTCGGCGGTGAACAGGACATCGCGGACGACCACCGCCTCGGGGTGGCGCAGGGCCAGTTCGTCCTGCACGTCGTGGTGGGTGGTGCAGCGGCGGCCGTCGAGCAGGCCCGCCTGGCCGAGCGCCTCGGCTCCGGCGCAGACGCTGGCCACCGTCCCGCCCCCGCTGTGATGGTCCCGGAGGACCTGCAGGGAGGCGGCGCCGATGGCGGGGACGTCGGTCAGGGCGACGGTCCGCCAGCCGGGCACCACGATCAGATCCTCGGGCCCGAGCTCGGGCCAGTCGAGCCCGGCCACCAGCGGCAGCCCCTGGGCGGAGGAGACCAGCGGCTGCTCGGCGACGTAGGCGAGCGTGTAGGGGTGCCCGAAGTCCGCGGCCGTGGAGAAGACCTGCGCGGGTCCGGCCAGGTCCAGCAAGTGGACTCCGGGCACCAGGAAGAAGACGATGAGGCTCACGATTCGGTCATCATGCCTGAAGTTCTGCCGCTGCCTCCAGCTGGTCGACCGTCGCGATGGTGGCGAAGCGTCCGGCGAGGGCGTACTCGGTGCGCCTGATGACCTCCTCGGCAGGCAGCGTGCGGGGGTCGGCCAGCAGCTCGGCGACGCTCCGGTCGGCGGGAGCGGTGCGGTGCGGGATGGGATTGGTCGCCGTCGCATCGATGACGAAGGTGACCTGGTAGCCGAGGTCGCTCGCGACGCGGGTGGTCGTCTCCACGCACTGCTCGGTGCGGATGCCGCAGACGGTCAGCTCGCGGATGCCGCGCTCGGTGAGGAGTTGCTGCAGGTTGGTGGTGGTGAAGGCGTTGTGCGAGGTCTTGTGGATCAACGGCTCCCCATCCGCGCGCGCCAGTTCCTCCATCAGCCGGACATGGCCGAGGGCCGGGTCGAAGACATCGCCGGTGCCGGGCTCGGAGTGCAGTACCCACACCACCAGGTCCCCGGCCTGGCGGGCGAGCCGGACCAGGCGGTTCACCTGGTCGGCGATCTTCAGGTCGGACGTGGTTTCCCACAGCGGACGGGCGCGGAAGGACTCCTGGACATCGATGACGATCAGTGCTCGGGTCATGTCCCCAAGCCTGAGTCGTACGGGTGCGGCGGCGACAGGCCGCATCGGGTCCGGCAGCGGACCGATCCGGTCATGAGCAGGGCCGGAAGGTGGGCAACCGGAGCCGGGGCACCCACGACCCGGCGGAGATTTCTGCGGAAAGGCGCAACCTCACGGGGGGCCGCGCGTCGTATGGGGCAAAGGGCGTAGGCCTGCGTCCGGACAGAGTCACTCCGATCAAGCGTCACTCGGATCAAGCATCACTCGCATCAGTAGCCCCCGGAGGTCTTAGTTGCTGAAATTCCCTTTCCCCTCCTTGGCACGGCGTGGCCAGGGGGCACGGACAGCCGCCATGGTGGCGGTCCTGGCCTTGTGTGTGGCACCGATACCGGCAGCAGTGCTGGCAGCAGACCTCTACACCACAACACCACCGACATCGCCAAGTCCCCTGTCCCTTGCGGGAGTTCATGAAGTCGCGTCGGTACGGTACGACTTGGGCGATCACGCGTTCCTCGTACCACCGGCCCGCACGGTCCCCGCCGCCACGGAGGCGGAGGCAGTCGAGAACGTGCGAGCCCCCGCCGCGCCGACCGTCTCGGCGGCGGATGTGATGCCGCACCTGCAGGCACTCCAGCGGATCGCCGACCGCAACGGCGGCAACCGCGCGCACGGCACCCGGGGGTACGCGCAGTCGGTGGCGTACATGCGCCACGCGCTGGACCGGGCCGGCTTCCACACGGAGCTCCGCCACTTCTCGTACGGCGGCGCGGACGGCTGCAACCTGATCGCCGACTGGCCGGGTGGCGACCCGAACCACGTGCTGCTCTCCGGCGCCCATCTGGACAGCGTCGCGGCGGGCCCGGGGATCAACGACAACGGTTCTGGTGCGGCGGCGGTCCTGACCACGGCCCTTCAGGTGGCCGAGGCCGGTCTGAACCCCGCTCGGCACCTGCGTTTTGCCTGGTGGGGAGCCGAGGAGGCGGGGCTGGTCGGTTCGGCGGACTATGTCCGGGGCCTGTCCGCCGCCGACCGCAACGCGATCGACCTGTATCTCAACCTCGACCAGGCAGGCAGCAAGAACACCAAGCAGTGGCTGGTGGTGAACGACGCGCAGCACGGTGAGAGCACCGCCTTCCGGGCGTTCGAGGCATGGTTCACCGCCCGCGGCATCGCCACCTTCGACATCGGCGTGGGCGGTTCGGATCACGAGTCGTTCGGGAAGGCCGGCATCCCGTCGTCCGGCTTCAGCACCGGCATCTCGGACTGCATCCACAATGCGTGCGACACCCTCGCCAACGTCGACCCCGCGACGCAGACGACCAGTACCAACGCCCTGATCGGTGTGGTGTGGCAGCTCGCCGCCACCGTCCCCACCACCCACCGGCCCTGACCGCCCGACCAGAGGAGACAGAGATGCGCAGATTACTGAGCCGGCGCCGTGGGAGCACCGCCGTGCCGGCGGTCGTGGCCGCCCTCGGCGTCGCCCTGACGGCCGTCCCCGCGGCGGGCGCGACGGTGAAGGACCCGTACTTCCCCGACGACGGCAACTCCGGCTATGACGTGGCACATTACGACGTCCGGATCGCCTACGACCCGGCGCGCACCGACCACCTGGACGGTGACACGACCGTCACCGCCCGCGCCAACCAGGCACTGGACCGCTTCGATCTGGACCTGAAGGGTTTCGAGGTCGCCTCGGTCACCGTGAACGGCACCCCGGCGAAGTCGTTCTCGCGTTCCGGCGCGCACAAGCTGGCCGTCGAACCGGCCCACCGAGTGGCCAGGGGCGCCACGTTCGCGGTCCGGGTGAGGTACGCGGGCAAGCCCGACGCGGAGGGCTGGCACACCCTGGCGGACGGCGGCGCGAACGCGACGGGCGAACCGCACTCAGCCACCTCCTGGTACCCGTCCAACGACCACCCGTCCGACAAAGCCACCTTCGCCCTCATCGCGACCGTTCCCGACGGTTGGACCGCCATCGGCAACGGCCTGCCCGGGCCGACCACCGCCCAGGGCGGCACGACGACCTTCCGCTGGCACGAGGACAGGCCGATGGCCACGTATCTCAGTACGGTCGCCATCGACAGGTTCACCGTCCACCGGTCGGAGCTGCCCGGCGGTACGCCGGTCATCACCGCGTACAGCCCGGACGTCCCGGTCGACGCGGCGACGGAGGCCCAGCAGCGGGACATCCTCGCCTTCCTGGCCTCGAAGTTCGGCCCGTACCCGTTCTCCTCGGCGGGCGCCGTCGTCGTCGGCCGGCCCAAGGAGTCCGGCAACCGCCCGCTGGCCCTGGAGACGCAGAGCCGGCCCACCTACACCGGCGCCCTCTTCGACGCCCCGGTGGTCCACGAGAACACCCACCAGTGGTTCGGCGACAGCGTCTCGTTCACCGACTGGCGCGACGGCTGCATCGCCGAGTGCTTCGCCCAGTACGCCAACCAACTGTGGGAGGAGCACAAGGGCGCCAACCTCGACACCGGCTTCTACGCCCGGGTGGTCGACGCGAACAAGGACAACCCGGCGTACTGGTCCACGAAGCTCTACGACCCGGGGGTGGGCAAGGAACTCGACCCCGCCCTGTACTTCAAGGGCTCCCTGATGCTCCACGCGCTGCGGCGCACCGTCGGTGACGACGCCTTCTTCGCCACCCTCCGGCGCTGGACCGGCGACCACGCCTACGGCAACGCCTCGTTCCCGCAGTTCGAGGCGCTGGCGGCGAAGGTGTCGGGCAAGGACCTCAAGGGCTTCTTCGACGCGTGGGCCCACGGGACGACGATCCCCGCGAAGAAGTACCTCTACCCGGGCAGCCTCGCCGCACTGGCCGGCCGGTAACCCTGCAGTCGGCTCAGCTGTGACCTGCCCGATCCCCTGAGGACCCGGGGGGCGGGCAGGTCGCCGTCGGCTGAGTGCCAACGGCCGCCGGGCTGTGGCTGGTTGATCCGCTGATTACCGCAGGACGCCGCGGACGGCCTCGGGGTCGGTGGGCGACAGGGGAGTGGCGGCGGTCTTGGCGGTGAGGGCCGGCGAGGGGGTCACGTAGACCGGGGCGGGGTCGGCCTCCGGGGCGCAGGTCTTGGCGATGCGGCCGGTTCCCTTGGGGAGGCTGCCGTCGCGGAGGTAGTCGGTGAAGGTGTCGTCCAGGCAGGCGTTGCCGTGGAAGAGGATCTCGTGGAAGCTGCCGCCGTTCTGGACGACCAGCTTCGAACCGGGCAGCGCGTCGTGCATGGCGAGCCCGCCCTGGTACGGGGTGGCGGCGTCCTCGGTGGCCTGGAAGAGCAGGACGGGCGGCAGACCCTTGCCGGTGATCTTCATACGGCCCGCCTGGTTGCCCTGGTAGGGCCAGAACATGCAGGCGGCGTTGTACCACATGTTGTTGTAGGCGTAGAAGGGCGCGGAGGCGTTGACCTTGGCCTGGTCCTTCTTCCAGAACTCCCAGTCACGCGGCCAGGCGTTCTCGGTGCACTGCGCCGCGTTGTACGCCGGGAAGGCGCCGTCGTCGGCGCCCGGCGCCGCGTAGCGGTTGTAGGCGATGCTCAGCGGCTGGGTGTCGTGATGGGTGAGATAGGCCGAGAGGGCGGTGGCCATCCGGGGCCAGCGCAGGAAGTTGTAACCACCGCCGTAGAAGGTGTCCTCGAACTCGGCCGGGCCGATCTTGCCGGGCGCCGGAGCGGCGGCCACCGGGTTGGTCCGCAGGTCCGCCTCGACCTGCTGGTACGCCTTCTCGACCGCCGCGGCGTCCGTACCCAGGTGGTAGACCGAGTCGGCCTTGGCGGTCCAGGCCGCGAAGGCGTCGAAGCGGCGCTGGTGCTCCTTGTCCTGCAGGATGTTGTGGTCGTACCAGCTGATGGTGGGGCCGACGATGCTGTCCAGCACCATGCGCCGGACGTGCGAGGGGAAGAGCTGGCCGTAGGTGGAGCCCAGCGAGGTGCCCCAGGAGCCGCCGTAGAAGTTGATCTTCGGAGCGCCGAGCGCCCGCCGGATGCTGTCCATGTCGCGCGCGTTGTCGACGGTGGTCATGTGCGGCATGAGCCAGGACCAGTCGGCCGCGCAGTCGGCGGCGTACCCGGCCGCCTTCGTCAGCCAGGCTTTTGAAGTGCCCTGGCTCACCTGGTAGTCGGGCCGCAGGCCGTCGAAGTAGTGGGCGTCGCAGATGACATGGGGGTCGCTGCCGTTGGTGCCGCGCGGGTCGAAGCCGATCCAGTCGTAGGTCGAGGCGACGTCCTTGGGGAGCTGGCCGGAGATGTAGGCGGGCATCCAGAGTCCGGAGTCCCCGGGGCCGCCGGGGTTGAGCAGGATCGGGCCCTGCTGCTTGTTCTTGGGCGCGGTGGCGGGGAGCCGGTTCACCTTGATCTTGATCTTGCGGCCGTGCGGGGCGGCGTAGTCGACCGGCACATCGAGCATCGCGCACTGGAGCGCGGGCGTGGTGGCGTCGTTGCAGGAGCTCCAGACGAGCTTCCCCTGCCCGGTGTCCTCGGGGGTGGCGGCCTTGGGAGCGGCACTGGCGGACGTTCCACCGAGGGCGGCCGCGACGGCCGCGGCTGCCGAGAGCAGGGCTATCAGTTTTCTCATGAGATGGATGATGTGACATGTGCAATGTTACAGCTAGAGTACCGACCGGACGTTATCGAGCTGTAACCCATGGGGAGTTGGGGACCCCTCCGGGGCGTGGGCCCACCGCGCCGGCGAGCCCGACGTAAGGCGACTCGGCCCGGAACAGCCATGACAAGTAAGATCCGCACGGTGATTCAACCTCTACGACACCTGTGTGTGATCGAGCCGTCAAGTGACCCGGCCGTTGGCGTGGGCCGGCGCCCGGTGACCCGACCGGAGGCGCGAGCCGATCACCGTCCGCCGGGCGTCGGGAGTTGCATGATCATCCCCGGGAGGCTGGACCGTCGAGCGCGGGATCGACCGGCCTTCGCGCCGTCCGTGACCGGCGAAGCCCACCCGCACCGCTCCGTCAGCGTGATCGAACTCACACATCGGCCAGACAATTGATATCTATAGCATCGCGAATATTTTCCCGGATAAAGGGCGGAATTACGTTCGCCGCATGGCGTCGACCACGGGCGATCCTGTGGGGCGCGGTGGCTGTGGCGGCCCTCGGATTCTTCGTCGCGCTGGAGATCGCCGCGCGGCACTACGGTCTGCCGGGGCCGATCACCAACCAGGCGCAAGAGGTGATATTCGCCCCCAAATCAGGGCCGCTGCTGTACGACGGTATGGCGTTGATGATGGTGGTGCTCACCTGGCGGCAACGGCTCATCGCGGCTGGTGCCGCGATCGGCATCGACGCCGCCTTCGCGCTGGTGCGGTGGGCGGTCGACGCCAGGATGAACTTCGGCAACGGCGCGTTGTGGGTGATGCTGGGCTGTGCGGTCATCGCCGTCACACGCCGCACCGGCCGGGAACGTGTCCTGCTGCTGAAGGGCGTCGGGCTGGGCCTCCTGCTGGTGGCCGGCCGCAAGACCGGCGACACCTGGCTGCTCATCACCTCCAAGACGCGCCCGGCGGTGCTCGACCAGTACGTGGCAACCGCCGATCACGCGCTGGACAACCCGTCGTGGCTGGCAGGCCGGATCGTGCAGGCCACCGGCTCGATCGGCGCCCATGTCCTCGACTACGTCTACGTCCAACTCGCGGTGGCCGCAGTCGTCTTCGCGATGTACCAGCTGCGCAACGTGGCGGCCGAACGCCGCTTCCCGGTCCATCATCTGGTGCGCACCTTTCTGGTCATCGGCCTGCTCGGGCCGGCCATCTACATGATCTTCCCGGTGGTCGGACCGGTCTTCGCCTACGGCACCGGAGCCTTCGGTACCGGCGGCGAGCACTGGGCGGTGGCCAACCTGTGGCCGCACACGCCGCCGCCGCTCACTGCCCCGCACCACATGACGTACGACGAGATCACCCCTCGTAACTGCATGCCCAGCCTGCACACCGCGTGGGCCACCGCGATCTTCATCCATTCCCGCCAGGGCCCCCGGATTCTGCGATACGCAGGCGCGTTCTGGCTGACCGCCACGCTCGGCGCAACGCTGGGATTCGGCTACCACTACGGCGCGGACATCATTGCCGGAGTGGTGTTCGCGTTCACGATCGAGGCAGCGCTGCGCTCGCTCGACCGAGGCTGGGAACGGTCGGGAATCCGGCTGGTCGCCTACGGCGCAACGGTCTTCGCCGCGCTCTTGGTGTCGTATCGCTATCTGCCGATGAAGATGGCCGAATATCCGTGGCTGTCTGGACCGCTCCTCATTCTGGCGATGGCCTCAGTGGTCCACCAATACATGCGGACCACCAAGTCGTGGGAGCCGAAGCCCGCACCGGCGCAGCAACCGGAACCGCAACCCGCACTGGTGTGAGCCATGGCCTTCGGATGCCGGCGGCCCGGTGTGGGCCGTCGGCACCCGGGGGCTCAGGCCCCGTACGGCGTGCCGTTGGTGAAGTCGGTGCCGAACGTCGACTCGATGCCGCCCAGCACTCCGGAGTCGTCCGTGATCAGTCCCAACTCCCTGTTGTTGTTGAGGGAGTTGTCGGAGAAGTTCTCCGAGCCCGCGAAAACCTTCGCGGTGGCGGTGCCGGCGTCCGCCACGATCGCCTTGGCGTGGATGTACAGACCGGTCGTGCTGCTGTACGTCACGACCTTGCCGCCCGCGTCGACGACGCTCTGGAACTGGGTGCCGTAGCTGCTCGGGTTCATCCCGACGACCCGCACCGTCACCCCGCGCTGCTCGGCCGCCACGATGGCGTCGACCAGTGCCGCGTCGCCGAACTCCAACTGCTCGACGTCGAGCGAGTGCTGGGCGCCGTTGATCAGCGCGAGCAGCCGGTCCTGCGAGTCGGTCGGCGACCAGACCAGGTTGTCGCCGTCGGCCGGAGTGATCGAGGTCTTCGCGTAGTCGGCGGCGAAGACGTCCTCGATCGCCGTGACATCGGCCGCGTCGGAGTCGAAGACCCCGTAGTCCCGGCTGGAGGAGTAGTACGTGGAGTCCAGGTTGCCCGTCAGGATCAGCGACGTGGTGCCGTCCACCGTGAGCGTCTTCTGGTGGGTGTAGACGAAGGACGACGAGGAGTACGTGACACCGACGCCCGCGGCCTTGAGCTTCGAGTACGCGGAGCCGTTGACCGAGGTGTGCTTGGCGTCGAGGATCACCCGGACCGTGACGCCCGCCTTCTGCCGGTTGATGAGGTCCGTCACGGCGGTCGTGTCCCGCAGCTCGTACATGGTCAAGTCGATGGACTTCGACGCGGAGTTGATGAAGTCGTAGACGCTGGTGTGGCTCTGGTCGGGGAAGACCAGCAGCGAGTACGTACCGGCCGCGTGGGCCGGGGCGGCGGCGAGTGCGGTCGCCAGTGCGGTGCCGCAGGCGGCGGCGAGTGCGGCGCGACGTATGAGGGAAGTGCGCATGGCGGGGATCTCCCGGGGTCGGAAACGGGGTGCGGGAGGAGCGGGGGAACCTCTGTGCCGGAGGCGTCAGAGGTGCCGGAGACGTCGGTGCAGCGAGTGCACCGGGGAGTCTGGCAGCGCTTGGTTTACGCGCATAGACCGCTCGTGGGTCTGTCATGGGTCCGTCATGCGGCGGTTCGGTGAAGGTCGCCACATCTCTGCAAGAGAGGGCCAATTCCCCGGAAATCCCTTGGAAAGCAAGCCAGTTGGACGTCGTGGCAGCGGCAAAGGCGTGGCGGTGCACTGACTCGGCGGGCCCAAGGGGGCCGGGCCAGTAGTCCGTGGGGCGACCCGGGCTCGGGCCGCCCGTCGGGGTCAGCCCATTTGGGCGGGGCGGCGCGTGCAGGCGGACGCCCACGTCACCACCGGCGGGCTCGCTGCCGCCACGCCCGCGAAGCAGGCCGCCAGCAGGGCCCAGCCCGCCGGGCCCGCGGCGACCGTCCAGCCGATGACCGCCGGGCCGGCCGCCTTCGCCGAGCCGTCCGCGATGAGCTGCCACATTCCCTGGTACTGGCCCAGGAGGTGGTCGGGGGCCGAGTCGTAGGACAGGGTCCAGCCCGCGGCGGCACCCAGGATCTCGCCCAGGGCCAAGGCCAGACACGCCGTCACGAACAGGGGCCACACCGCCCGTTCGGCCGCCGCCAGCGCCGCGCAGCCCACGGCCGTCAGAGTTCCGGCCGCGAGCAGGGCGCGGCGCGCCCCGGCGACGTCCTTCGCCGGGCGGCTCAGCCGGGCCTGCAGGGCGACCACCACCACCGTGTTGAGGATCATCGCCGCCGAGGTGGTCCAGGGCGGCAGGTCCGATCCGTACACGATCCACAGCGGCACACCGATGGAGACGACGGCACGGTTCAGTGCGTGCACCGCGTTGAGCAGGCTCACCGTCACGTAGCCGCTGTCGCCCATGGCATCCCGCCCGAGGCCCCTGCCCGCGGCGCCGCGGCCGGTCGCCGGGAGCCGGGAGGTGGTGAGGGCGCCGACGCAGAACGTGGCGGCGTCCAGCGCGAGGAGTGCGTACAGCGCCGTGGTCGTACCGGTGGACACGGCGAGCGCGAAGAGCAGGGCGCCGACGGAGAAGCCGATGTTGGAGACGGACCGCTGGTAGGCGCGCAGGGCGGTGCGGCCCTCGGGCGGTACCAGCTTCCCCATCAGCGTGGCACGGGCCGCGGTGTTGCCGCTGGTCGCCAACTACCGTACCGCGAGGCAGAGTGCGAGCAGCCACGGGGAGGCGGCCGCCAGGAGCAGCACGGTGGCCAGGGCGCAGACCAGTTCCGTGACGACGGCCAGGCCCGCCCGGCGTCCTCGCCGGGCGGATACTGCAGGGTGAGGTTGAGCCCCACCCGGACTGGTGTCCTATGGTCGTTCATCACTGTCCAGCACTCGGGTTCCGGGAGCCCGCTGTCCGCGCAGGGTGCGCAGGTCACGGGCGACGAGGATCTGTTTCAGCCAGTGGCCGGGCCGGCCGGGGCAGGCGTGCACCGCCCGGAAGTTGTCGATGACCAGCACACTTCCCGGCTCGAGCACGAGCTCGTGGCGGACCGCCCCGAGGCCGTCACGCAGGGCCGCCAGGGCCGCCTCCGCCACCGCGTCGTCGGCTCCGGCACGGAACGGATCGAGCAGCAGGTACGGGTCGTCCGTGGCGCCGCGCAGGACGGGACCGGTGCGTCCGCCCGCGCTGAACCGCCCCTGCCTCAACACCTCCGCGTGCTCCGCCGCCAGGGGTACGTCCCTGACCTCGGCCAGCGGAACGCGGGTGCCGTCCGGGCAGCGCAGGGCGAACAGCCCCAGATAGTCGTCGCGGTCGGGGCCGGGCCCATCGGCGGTGCGCCAGCGCGGCTCGTCCGGCCCGGCGGGTGCGAGCACGTTCCGCACCATCCGGCCCTGCTGCTCCCCGGCGCGGGCGAAGGGTTCGCCCAGGCACATCGCCACCAGGGCGAGCAGCAACTCCTCGCGCCGGGTGCGACATCCGGGGCCCGGCTCCTCCAGGGCGGTGGGCGGGGCGCCGAGCGACGCGTCGTCCACGTGCGTCCCGCGCACCAGTTGGACGGCCCCGGGCTCGGCGGTGCGGAATTCGTACAGTGCCTTGCGCAGCCCGGCGGGGACCCGGGCGACCAACTCCCAGGAATGCGCGTAGAGCGCACTGCGGGCCGGGTCCAGCCAGTTGTCGAGCAGGTCCTCGACCAGATTCTCCAACTGCCTGCTCTCCGCGATGCCCAGTTCGTGTACGAGGACTCCGCCGACACGCCGCACCGCCGCTCAGCTCCGCGTGTATAAATGTGCGGCCCGCTTCCTGAGGTTCTCCGTCGCGGACCTCGCCGCCGAGACGGGCTTGCCCGAGGCCGAGGTGGAGTCGGTGCTGCGGCGTCTGACCGCGCTGCGGCTGCTGCGCCGCAGCACCGCACATCCGGATCTGCTCACCACGGTGTCCCCGGAGAGCGCCCGGGAACAGGTCACCCGGCCGATGCTCCAGCAGATCTCGCTGCTCCAGGCGGACGCCGACCGGCTGCGGGACCAGCTCGACCAACTCGTCCCGCTGGGTGCCGAGATCCGCACCCTGGGCGACGGCTTCAACCAGCTCATCGTCTTCGACCGCGAGGTGGCGGTGATCCAGCTGCGCGGCAACCCCCTGGGTGCGGCGCTGATCCGCGATCCGCACGCCGTCGACTTCATCGTCGCGGCCTTCGAGCGGGCCTGGGCCGCCGCCGTCCCGTTCCCCACCGCGCACGGCCGGGCCCAGGCCATCGCCGCCTCCGAGAACATCAAGGCCGACATCGTCCGGCTGCTCACGGCGGGCGACGAGGACAAGGCCGTGGCCCGGCGCGTGGGCATGTCCATCCGCACCTGCCAGCGCCACATCACCGAAATCATGAACCGCCTCGGCGCCCGCAACCGCGTACAACTCGGCCATCTGCTCCACCAGCAGGAGGCGACCGCTTCGGCCTACTTCGATTCGACCCGTCCGAGCGGGTCGGGGCCGGCCGTCAGCGCGTCGCACTCCGCCTGCCAGGCGGAATCCCCGGGGTAGAGCTCGGTGCGGAGGTAGGCCCAGGTGAGCCGCTGGACCGCGGACACCCGCTCGGGGTTCTCGTCCGTGGTCTCGGCGACGTCGTATCCGGAGATCCCGCCGAGTCCGTGCTCGGCGTCGAACAGGGTGAGCAGGGATTTGGGGCCGGGGGAGAGGAAGTACGGGTCGGTGTGCCAGTCCGGGCCCCGGACCGTCAGGTGGGCAGAGGCGTCTTTGTCGCCGGCGACCACGAGCGTGGGCGTCGTCATCCCGGAAAAGTCCGTGGTCGAGAAGAACGGGAAATTCTCGGCCACGGACTCGGTGAGGGAATCGCCGCCTCTGCCGGGCGCGGCAAGCAGTACACCCGCCTTGATCCGGGGATCGGCCAGGTTCACTTCCGTTCCGTCGTGCGGATCGGTGAGCCGGGCCCCGAGCAGCAGGCTCGCGGTGTGCCCGCCCATCGAGTGCCCGGCCACGGCGACCCTGCTCCGGTCCAGGCGCCCGAGGAGCTGCGGGACCGCCGCCTCGATCACGTCGAACCGGTCGAGGACGCGGTGCATGTCCTCGGCCCGCGATCGCCAGTGCAGAGGCGCCCCCGGGGTATCGGGATCCAGGTTCAGCGTCGTCGAGCTGAGATGGGTGGGCTGGATCACGACGAAGCCGTGCGCCGCCCAGAAGTTGGCGAGCGGGGCGTAGCCGTTCAGCGAGGAGAGGTTGTTCGAGTAGCCCTGGCCGTGCGAGAGGAGGATGACCGGCAGATCGCCTCCGGTCGTGGGCGCGGATACCCGTACCTCCAGATCCACGGCACGGCCGGGGGCGGGCAGTACTACCGGACCGACCGAGAGGACGGGAGTGGGCGGGCTGACGGTGCCGGCCGGGCAAGTCGATGCACTCATGATGGCGTTTTCCCTTCGATGGCCTCTGTTGCCCGTCGCGTACGGTCTCGTACGGCTGGCGGCGGGTGAGGCGTTCGGGAGCGTCCGGCTTCAGTTACGATAGAAGCGGAGCGTTGTTCCGTTTAATATACGGAGCGCTGTTCCGTTTTGTCAACGGCCGTGGAAGGAGGGCGTGGTGCCCGCTGCAAGCCAGTCCGGGGAGGTGCCGGCCCGAAGCAAGCGGGTCGACGCCGTGCGCAACGAGCAGAAGCTGCTCGATGCCGCCGCCGCGGTGTTCGTCACCTCCGGCGTCGATGCGCCGATCCGTGAGATCGCGGCCAGAGCGGGTGTCGGGATGGGGACGATCTACCGCCACTTCCCGACTCGGGCGGATCTCGTCGTGGCCGTCTACCGCCACCAGGTCGAGGCGTGCGCCGAGGCCGGCCCGAGCTTGCTGGGCGGTGTCGACTCGCCGCTCGCGGCGCTCCGTCAGTGGGTCGACCTCTTCGTTGACTTCCTGGTCACGAAGCACGGACTCGCTGACGCGATGCAGTCGGACAGCAGCGGCTTCGACGCGCTGCACGCCTACTTCCTCGACCGCTTGGTGCCTGTCTGCGCGCAGTTGCTCGATGCCGCGGTCGACGCGGGCGAAGTCAGGCCCGGTACGCAGGCCTACGAACTGATGCGGGGCATCGGCAACCTCTGCATCGGACGTGACAGCGATCCCCGCTATGACCCCCGCCGATTGGTCGACCTGCTCCTGCAGGGACTGGGGCGAGCGCAGTCGTCCTGATCTCGACGGTCAACTCGTATGCGGCGAGGGCCCGTTCAGGCAGTGTTGTGTGTCGTCGATTCGCGGCGAACGACCCGGCGGGCGCCTCCCCGGCGCGTGAAGAGATGTCCGGCTCGCACCAGACGTTTGCCGCGTCTTAACCGACCGCAGCCTTCGCACTTGACATGGACACTCCTACCCTCCTGTTGCACCCCTCTGTCCCCCAACCGGAGGTAGTCATGCTCGGCGCATCCAAACGCCGCACCCGCACCGCGTTCCTGTCCGCTCTGGGCCTGGCCGTCACGTCCACCGGCCTCTGGCTCGGCCTCGCCGGCACCTCTCATGCCGCGACCGGGGTTCCCACCCCCGACCACGTCGTCGTCGTGGTCTTGGAGAACCACGCGTACAACCAGGTCATCGGCAGTTCCAGCGCGCCGTACATCAACTCCCTGGCCACCGGCGGCGCCAACTTGACCGACTCGTACGCCGAGACGCACCCGAGCCAGCCCAACTACTACGCGATGTTCTCCGGGTCCACCCAGGGGATCACCGACGACAGCTGCGTCACGCCCGGCTTCTCGTCCGCCCCCAACCTCGCCTCCGAACTGCTCGCCGCGGGCAAGACATGGGCGAGCTACAACGAGTCGCTGCCCGCTCAAGGAGCCACCGACTGCAGCAGCGGCGACTACGCGCAGAAGCACAACCCGTGGTTCGGCTTCTCCAATGTGCCGACCGACTCGGCCTACACCTTCGACCAGTTCCCGGCCGACTACAGCACGCTGCCCCAGGTGTCGTACGTCGTGCCGAACCTGTGCAGCGACATGCACGACTGCTCGGTCGCCACGGGAGACACCTGGCTGCAGAACAACCTGGGCGCATACGCGAGCTGGGCCAAGGACCACAACAGCCTGCTCGTCATCACCTTCGACGAGGACAACCGGCTCAGCGGAAACAAGATCCCGACCGTCTTCTACGGCCAGCAGGTGACACCGGGCTCGTCGTACTCGACCACGGTCAATCACTACAACCTGCTGCGCACCCTGGAGGACATGTACGGCCTCTCCCACGCGGGCGAGGCCGCCAACTCCTCTGACATCACGGGCATCTGGACCGGCTGAGGTGCCGGCAGCCACCCGAAGTGGCCCCAACGCGTGGCGATGACGAGGAGCACACCGGCGGCCCGCGCTGTGGGGCTACTGCGTACAGCTATGGGCCACGGCATCGGCGAAGGCGCGGGCGAGAGGGGTGAGTGCGTCCCAGCGGCGGACGGCCCAGCCGACCGGCAGCGGTGCTATCCCGTCAATGGGTACGAGGCGCAACGGCCCGTCGGCGCCGGGCTGCGGGAGACCCGGCATGGCGGGTACGACGGCGTGTCCCAGGCCCAGTTCGGCAAGCAGCAAGGCGGTGTCCCAGTCGGCCACGCCGGTGTGCGGTCCGACCCGGATGCCCAGGTCGCTGAGGGCCGCGTCCAGCCTGCCGCCGGAGGTGGAGTTCGGCGGCAGCCGGACGAGACGGATGTCGGTGAGATCGGCGGCGTCGACGTGCCCCCGGGCCGCGAGCGGGTCGTCGGCCTGTATGGCGAGGACCCAGGGCAGATCGATGACGGCCCGCTGCTCGATGCCGGGCACCGGGCCGCCGATGGTGATCCAGGCCAGGTCGAGGCTGCCCGCCAGGAGGGCTTCGAAGCAGCCGCGTTTGGAGGTCTCGGTCTGGAGCTCCAGGCTCACCTTGGGGTAGCGGCGGCGGAAGGCGACGATCGCCTCGGCCATGAAGTGCCGTACGGTCGTCCCGCCGGTTCTGATCCGTACGGAGCCGCCTTCCCCTTTCGCGAGGTCCTCAAGACGGCGCAGCGCGAGATCGAGTCCCGCGATTCCGTCGGCGGCGGCGTCACACAGGACACGCCCCGCCGCGGTGGGCACGACCCCGCGCGGTTGACGCTCCAACAGGCTCACACCGGTCTCCCGCTCCAGCCGCTTCACATGCTGGCTCACCGCCGACTGGGTGCAGTTCAGGTCCCGGGCTACCGCGCTGAGGCTCCCGGCCCGGCACACGGCTACGAACACGCGCAGGTCATCCAGAGTCACAACTCCAAGCTATACCTTGGAAGTTGGCGAGGAATCCCCAGGATTGACTTGAGGGTGGAGACTCGGTCAGGATCGTCGCAGGGCCCAGGCGGCAACCCGTCCGGTGCTTTCGCGGGGATCCGGACCACGCGAAGGTGCCGTACGGGTGTCGACCGCCCATGTCGCGGCGCCGGTTTGCGGGCCGCGGGAGCGGTGGTGTGACCGGGCCCGCGACAACGTTCGCGCCTGCGCCCGCGATCAACTCCCCGGACGAACGGCCCGCGCGACCGGGGCCCGGCGCGCCGATGAGGGGGCGCCGGGCCCCGGTTGCCCGCTTGTCACCAGGTGACGGGAATCCCCGCAGGCATGATCGCCATCCGGTGGGGGTGCCAGGGCACCTCCGCCGCCGGCACCGCGAGCCGGATGCCGGGCAGCCGGTCGAGCAGGACCCGGAAAGCGGTGTCGGACTGGCGGCGCACCAGATGCGCACCGGGGCAGTGGTGACGGCCGTACCCGAACCGCAGATGCGGATTGGGGGAGCGGGCGGGGTCGAACGCCTCGGGGTCCGAGAACGCCGCCGGATCGAAGTTGGCCGCGTCCAGCGACAGCAGCACCATCTCGCCCTCCTTGACGGACGCCGGACCGAGCTCCGCGTCCCGGGTGACGTAGCGCGGAATCGCGTTGCCCAGCACGACGCTGCACCGCAGCAACTCCTCCACGCACTGCGGCATCGTCTCCGGACGGCCCCGCACCGCGCTCATCACCTCCGGCTTCTGGAGGAGGTTGAACGCCGCCACCCCCAGGAAGCTCGCGAAGTCCTCGTAGCCGCTGACGAAGAGGACGGCGACGATGTTCGACAACTGCCGTACCGTCAGCCCCTGGTGGCGCTCGTTGAGGTCGGCGAGCCGGTCGGCCAGGCCGCGCGGTTCGCCGGGGCGGCGGGCGGCCATGTACTTCTGCATGTACAGGCGGATCTCCTCCCAGTTGCGGGCGAGTTCCTCCGGTGAGTACGTGACCATCGTCAGGTCGACGTCGGCCCGATGGGTCAGCCAGGCCCGGTCCGCGAAGGGCAGGCCAAGCAGTCGGCACATGCACTTGGCGGCGACCCACTCCGCGAAGTAGCGCTGGAGGTCGCCCGGTGCGCCCTCCCGGACCATCGCGTCCAGGCCCTCCACGGTGGCCTCGGCGACCCATTCCTCCGGCAGCTCCGGCTGATTGCGGCCGAGAGCCTGGAGCACCTCGTCGCGCAGCCCGGCCTTGTGCAGGTGGTTCATGGCGTCCATCAGCTCCGGCGCCAGGATCGGGGCATCCTGCGCGGGGCTGTCGGATTCGCCAAGGACGGAGCGGGCGAACGCCCGGTCCCGCAGCACGTGCTGGGCCAGCTCGTAGCCGGTGACCAGCCACGCCGCGTCGCCGGAGTTGGTGCTGACCCGGGCCACGGGACAGCGGCAGCGCAGTTCGGCGAGCTCAGGGGCGAGCCGGTCGCCCTCGGTGCTGAACGGGTAGTGCGGAAGCGGCTCCTCGCGCGGGGCGTCGTCGGTCAGGGGCGCCTGTGGTGCGGTCACGGGGTGCGGTCCTCTCTTCTGAAGCCGGGTGCGGTACGACGGCGGAACGGCCTGGTCACCAGCGCACGGGCAGCCGTGCCGGGGCGCGCAGCGGCGTCGACTCGTCCCAGGGGACCGAATCGGCCGGCACCGCGAGCTCGATGCCGGGCAGCCGCTCAAGGAGCACCTCGATCGCGGTGGCGAGCTGCAGCCGGGTCAGGTGCCCGCCGGTGCAGGCGTGCGGGCCGTGTCCGAACGCCACGTGCGCGTTGGGCGACCGGGTCAGGTCGAGCCGGTCCGGATCTGCGAACGCCGCCGGGTCGCGGTTGGCCGACGCCGGTACCGGGACGACCGCGTCACCGGCCCGGATGTGCTGCCCGTGCAGCGTGAAATCCTCCGTGGCCACAAGGATGTTGATGGCGTTCATCAGCGGCACGTAGCGCAGCAGCTCCTCCACCGCGGTGCCGATCCCCGCCGGTTCGTCCCGCAGCAGCCGCAGCTGACCGGGGTGGGTGAGCAGGGCGAGGAAGGCATTGCCGGTGTGCTGCATGTTGGTCTTGTAGCCGGCCATGAGCATGGTGACGATGAAGCTGACGACGTCGTCCCGGGTCAGCCCGCTCCCCGGCCGACGGCTCTCCGCCAGCAGCAGGTGAACGTAGTCGGCGCCGCCCTCGCCGTCCCGCTCCTTGCGGGAGACGAGCTCCGAGGCGTAGTCCTGCAGCGCGTACAGAGACGCCAGCACCTCCTCCATCGTCAGCCCCGCGGCGCCGAGCAGGGCGAGGGTGTGCGGCAGGTAGACGTCGCGGTCCTCGTGCGGCAGCCCGACGGTCTCGCACAGCACCCGCAGCGGCAGCGGCTCGACGTACGCGGCCACGAGGTCCGCCGTGCCGTCCCGCGCCCCGGCCACCATGGCGTCGATCAGCTCGTGAGCCGTGGCCCGGATCCGGGGAGCCATGAACTCCAGCCGCCCCCGGCCGAACAGCGGCAGGACGGCGCGGCGCACCCGCTCGTGGTGCGCCCCGGTCATCTCCAGGAACGTCGGCAGACACGGTGGCGGCGCGTCCTGACCCTCCTGGGGCGGCCAGGCCGACAGCAGCGGCCGCTCAAGGCGGGGATCGGCGAACGCGGCCCGCGCGTCCTCGTACCGGCTGAGCAGCCAGGCACTCTCGCCGTTGGGCAACTGCGCCTCGGCGACGGGCTGTTCGGCGCGCAGCCGGGCGTAGGCGCAGGGCGGTCCGGCGGTGCCGGGCGCCACGGCCGGGACCTGGATGACGGTTTCGAGGTCGCTCATGCGGTCGCCTCCGAGGGGCCGGCAGCGGGACGGGGGAGGTAGCCGGAGGTGAAGAAGTACTCCAGGTAGCGGTCAAGCAGGGCGGAGTCGACCGGCGGGCAGTCAAGACCGCTGCCGGCCAGCGCCGCCTCGGCGTTGCGTCGGCCAAGCACCGGGAACGTGTCCTTGAGGTACATCTCCTTGACGGACATGTCCGCCGTGCGGCTGCGGTCCACGCAGAGCGACACGAACGGTGCCGTGGCGCTCGTCGGATGCCGGGCGACGTGGCGCACCAGCTCGCCGACCCACTGCGCGTACGGCAGCGTCCGCAGGGCGAAGCCCGCCGCGCGCATCCGGTCCAGGACGTCCGACAGCATCGCCGGGCGCGGGTTGGTGAGGTGGTAGGTGCGGCCGTCGGCCTGTTGGCGGGTGGCGATGTGGACGATCGAGGCGGCGAGGTGGTCCACGGGGACGAAGTCCATCGGCAGCTCGATGTCGGGGGCAAGGCCGGTCTCGGCGATCGTCTTGAACAGGGAGCAGATGGCCGTCTCCGTGTTGCACGTGCCGTGCGTCCGGTCACCCGTCACCTCGTACGGCCGGTACACCGCCACCGGCAGGCCCTGCTCCGCCGCCTGCCGCAGCACCCCCTCGGCGACCCACTTGCTCTCCGCGTACCCCATGGTGAGCCCGTCGGCGTGGGCGAGCGGCCGGTCCTCGTCCACCTCGCGCACCCCGGCCGCGCCCAGCCCGGCGACGACGGCGACGGTCGAGACGAAGTGCACCGGGACCCGGCGCGGTGCGGCGATCCGGACGACCTCCCGGGTGCCGTCCACGTTCGCCGCACGCAACTCCCCATACGGATAAAGGAAGTTGACCCGGGCGCCGTTGTGGAGGGCGAGGTCCAGGGTGCGGGACAGTTCGGCGGCGTGGCCGGTCGACAGCCCAAGCGCGGGTTCGGTCAGGTCGCCGGGGAAGCACTCCACCCGCCGCCACGCGGCCTCGTCCGGACGGAGCCCGTAACGGGAGAGCGCGGTGCGCACCCGCCGCTCGGCGTGCGCCCGGTTCGCCGCCCGCACCGGGCAGTGGACGCGCGCCCGCGTCTCGCGCAGCAGCCGGTCCAGGAGGAAGGCGCCGACGAACCCCGAGGCGCCCGTGAGAAGGACGTGCCGCGGCTCCCGCGGATGCGGGGCCGGGCCCTCGGCGGGCGGGAGATCGAAGCCGAGTTCGGCCTCCTTGACGAAGTCGACGTCCGGCTCTACCGCCTCCACGCCGCCGCTTCGCGCCGAGCGCACGGCCGCCGCGAAGCCCTCCAGCGTGGGCGCGGCCAGCAGCGCCCTGATCAGGCCCGATCCCAACGCGGCGTCCAGGCTCAGGACGGCGAGAGTGCGGGTGACGGCCTCGGAGGCGAGCAGGGAGTCGCCGCCGAGGTGGAAGAAGTCGTCCTGCGGCGCGGGCCGGACGCGCAGCACCCGCTGCCAGACCTCGGCGAGAACGCCGAGCAGGCCCTCCGCCTTGGTCCCCTCTCCAACGGGGGCCGGGGCCGCGGCTTTGAGCCGCGTGCGGTCCACCTTGCCGCCGCTGGTCACCGGGAAGTGGTCCATCGGTACGAGCACCGGGACGGCCTGCGGCGGCAGCCACTGGGCGCAGTACGCGCGCAGCTCCGGCAGCCGCAGGGCCCGGCCGGGCTCGGCGGCGGTGACGTACGCGGTCAGCGCCGCCTCCTCGGCCTCGACGACGGCCTCGCCGACTGCCGGGTGGGACCGCAACCGGGCCTCCACCTCGTCCAGTTCGATACGTGCGCCGCGCAGCTTCACCTGGCGGTCCAGCCGGCCGCGGTACTCCAGCAGGCCGTCGGCCGTGCGTATCGCGCGGTCGCCGGTCCGGTACAGCAGTCCGCCGGGTTCCACCGCGGGCAGCGAGACGAACCGTTCGGCGGTCAGTCGCGGGTCACCGAAGTAGCCCAGGGCCAACCCGTCCCCGCCGACGTACAGTTCGCCCTCCTCGCCGGGCGCCGCGACCGAGCCGTCGGCCCGCAGGACGTGGCAGGTGGAGGCGCCGAAGGGGCGGCCCAGGGGGACGGCTTCGGCGTCCTCGGGCAGCGGGCGCAGCACATGGGCGGTGGAGACCACCGAATTCTCGGTCGGGCCGTAGAAGTTGACCACCGTGGTGCCCGGGCAGGCAGCGAGGACGGCGTTCGCCAGCCGTGGGTCCATCGCCTCGCCGCCGGCCGAGACGAACCGCAGCCCGGACAGCGCCCCGGGGTGGGTGCGGGCGACGAGGTGGAACACGCTCGTCGTCAGGTACGCGACCGTCACGTCCCGGGCGCGCAGCAGTTCCTCCAGGGCGGTGGGCGAGAGCAGCTCCTCCCGGTCGGCGATGACCAGGCACGCACCGGTGAGCAGCGCGCCCCAGATCTCGATGGTCGAGGCGTCGGAGGACAGCCCGTAGGCGTGCAGGACCCGGTCGCCCGGTCCCGGCGGCGGCAGTTCCGGATCGGACAGCACGAGGCGGACCACACCCCGGTGCGGTAACGCCACAGGCTTGGGGCGGCCGGTGGTGCCGGAGGTGAACACCACGTAGGCGCGGTCGGTCGCGGAGGGGGTGGGGGTCGCGGCGGCGGGCCGCGCCGGGGAACCGCTGCCCTCGTCGTCAAGGCCGATGTTCACGCGCAGCCCGCGCACCGGGCGAGTGCTGCCCGGCAGGGTGACGGCGGCCCGCAGCCCGGCGTCCTCCGCCATGGCCCGCAGCCGGGCCGGCGGCAGGTCCTCGTCGAGCGGTACGTACGCGCAGCCGGCCTTGAGGATGCCAAGCAGCGCGACCAGCGCGTCCAACGAGCGGCTGCCGCACACGCCCACCAGCTCGCCCGGCTTGACGCCCCGCGCGTGCAGGCGCGCCGCCAGGGCATCGGAGCGGGCGTCGAGTTGTCCGTAGGTCAGGGTGCGCTCCGCGTGCCGGGCCGCGAGGGCGGCCGGCCGGGCGGCCGCCTGCGCCGCGAACAGCTCGGGTATTCGCCCCTCCCGCGGGTAACCGGGCGCGGGGGTGGCTTCCGCCGGGATCACGGGGCACGGGAGCGGGCGTAACGAAACGTCCATGTCGGTCATCAGGTCCTTCTGATTTCGGGCTGCGTGCGGTGTGCGGCTTGTTGACTCCGTGCGGTCAGCCGGCGTCGGCTCCGGCGTTCGCCGCGGTGTTGGCGAAGTCGGCCGCGAAGGCGGCGAAGTCGGCGGTGCGCCAGCGCTGCGGGCGCATGCGGAAGGCGATGTCGTCCTTGAGCTGGTGCACAGTGCTCGCCAGGTAGTCGCGGGCCTCCTCGGGCTCCAGATAGCGCTGGGCCAGGGCCTCGCGGACGGCCGGGTCGAGGGGGTCCTCGATCGCGGTGACCGGCCCCTCGACGCTGACGTAGCGGTACGGCCGCCGCTCGTCCTGCACGCAGAGGCTGAACCGCCCTGCGGCGCACAGCAATTGGGCCTTGACCGACTCCCGGCCGGTCTCGACGACGATCTCGCCCCCGGGTTCGTAGGCGTACCAGACCGGCACCACCAGGGGCGCGCGGTCGCCGCCCCGGGGATCGGTGACGCCCAGGACGCCGATGCGCGGGGCGGCCAGGAAGTGTTCGCGTTCGTCGTGCGGCATGGCGGGCAGCATGCGATGGCTCCTGTTCGGGTGGTGATGAGGCGCTGTTGTGCGGGTGTCTCCGGCAGAAGAATCTTGGAAACGAAGGCATGACTCCCCGGGGGAATGCCCAAGAAACCCCTGTTTCGCGCCGACTTGGGGGGTGGCGTGACCGGTGTGGACAGGCCACTTTCGGCGGGTGGAGCCCAGGGGTTACCGGCGGTTGATCAAGAAGGCAGCGGGTCCGGAACGCCGGCGGGCGTGCGGCCGGGGGAGGGGATCAAGCCGCCCTCGACTGGCCGATGATCACTACTTGTCAGTAGCCGCGGCGCTGTGCGCCTGGCGGCTGTTGGAGGGTGCGCCGGTCAAGGGCAGGTCGTCGCGGTCGCTCAGGCACTTGCGGTGGCGCGGTGCGGGCGGGGTGGTCCGCCGGATCGGCGCGTCGGGCCCGAGCCTCGTCCGGCCGGACGGCGTCGTCGCCCGGCACACCGCCGATGCATCAGGCGATCCCGCGCGGGTGGTGCTCGGCGTGCTCACCACGGCGATGGCGAGACAGGCGAACGAGGAAGCGCGAACCTGCCCGGGTCGGCACCTGGGCGGCTCGGGCCCGCATCGGCTGACGCTGATGCGGGGCATGACCTGCTCGAACCGGGTGCGGTCGTTGACGTTCCCAGAGGTGATCGTGAAGGCCGGCGGCCGGCCCTGTCGTCACAGGCCAGCAGGATCTTCGTGGTCGGCCCGCCGCGGGACGTCCTCGATGCGGCCGGTCACCACCAGGTTGCCGTCCGGGGTGCGCCGCGCGAGGGCGCCGGTGCGGAAGTAGCCGTCGGTGGTGAAGGAGCGTGCGTTGTCGTCGGGCGCCCGGTAATAGCCTCGGGGGGTGTACGGGCCGCGGGCGAGGAGTTCGCCGGGCTCCCCGTCGGGCACGTCCTTCCCGTCGGCGTCGACAATGCGGATCTCGTCGTCGGGCGAGAGCGGGCGTCCCTGCGTGGTGAACACCGTGACGTCCGGGTCGGCGGGGCGGGTGAGAGTGATCGGCCCCTCAGCCATGCCGAAGACCTGCTGCGGGCGGCAGCCCAATTCGGGGCCCATCCGTTCGGTGGTCGCCCGGTCGAAGGGCGCGCCGCCGATCTGTACGAGACGCAGACTGCTCAAGTCGGCCTGGACCGTGGGAAGTGCGTCGAGCCAGAGCTGGGCGACGGCGGGCGTCACAGACGTGATGGTGACCCGCTCTCGTTCGATGACCGGAAGGCATTCTGCGGGTCCCGGGTTCTCGACCAGGACGACGGTGCCGCCGACGGAGAGGGTGCCGACGATGCCGGGGCAGCCGAAGGTGACGTTGAACTCGGCGGGCAGCGCCGCGAGATACACGTCGTTCTCGGTGAGCGACACCAGCTCGGCGGCGGCCCGCGCCTGGTAGGTGTAGTCGTTGTGGGTGCGTGGAACGAGCTTGGGTGCCGCGGTGGTACCGCCGGAGAGCAGGAGGAACGCCACCTGGTCGGCGCTCTGCGCGAGCGCCGGCCCGGGCGGGGCGTCGATGGAGCCCAGCGGGAAGTAGTGGCAGCCCGACGGGTCGGTCGTCATGCCGCCGTACGGGGACGAGGTGCCCGGCGCCTCGAAGGTGAACACCCGCCGCAGGAAGGGCCCTTGGGCCGCGATGTCCGCGGCCATCGCCGTGTGGTCGAAGCCCTGGTACGTCGAGGGACCGACGTAGCCGACGGCCTGGGTGACCCGCGCGAGGTGGGACACCTCGGACGCACGGTGCGAAACCGGGCAGAACGCGGGGACCGCACCGATGCGCATGAGCGCGAACACGGTGATGACGAACTCGGGAACGTTCGGCAGCTGGACGACGACCCGTTGCCCGGGCCGGAGGCCGCGCAGTCGGAATCCGGCAGCCATGCGGTCCACGCGCCGGTTCAGGTTCGCGTACGTGATGCGGGTGCCGCCGTGCACGAGCGCGGTACGAGGTCCGTACTGCAGGGCCCAGTCGCGCAGCAGGTTGTCCAGCGTATTGCCACGCCAGTGCCCGGCCGCCCAGTAGCGGTCGACGAACTCCTCGGGCCAAGGCGTGCAGCCGTCGAGCATGGGTGTCATACGCTTCCTTACCAGTCCTTCTGTACCAGTTGAGGACCGGTCCAGCACGACGGCGACCTCGTGGAAGAGCCGGGCTCCCGCCGGCAGTCGGGCCGGCCGGTGCTCATTCAGGTCAATGTCACCATGCGATCCGATATCGCTCCCCTTCTCAACGCAGGTGAGCGACCCCGCCCTCTTGACCTTGGCAATCCAATCTGTCAACACCCCCTATAGACAATGCGCGTTCCCAACCATGGACGCTGAATTCCATCAGCAGAAAGACCAAATGGGCGCCGCTGACCAGGGGGAATGGCTGGGGCGCAAGGCAACTCGGCCTCGCGCCATGGTGGCTGCGGCGGCTGTGGACGGCCGCGGCCGCCCGGATGCTGGGGCACTGAGGCATCCGGGCCGCCGCGTGGGTGTCCCCGGCGAGCGAGACGACGGTCCGTAAGGTCGGGTTCTCGGCGTCAGGACACCGATGTCGGCTGCTCCGGCGCCAGCGAGTTGCCCGACGGGATGTGCCCGCAGTCGGACGGAGCCGTCTTGCCCGCGAACCGGTCTCCGAGCCAGCCGATCGCTCCGGGCGCCCATGCCGCGGCCACGGGGACGTGGCTGAGCAGGTTGTACTGGTGGAAGGCGATCGAGTTGTTGCCCGTGGCGCAGTACTGCCGGGCGAGGGCGCGAACGTCCCCGGCGACCATGACCCCGTCGCCGGTTCCGATGCCCGGCGGGTTGCCGAAGGTTCCCTCGACGATTCCCCCGTCGCCCTGCGCGATGAATCCAGGGACGGTCGGGGTGGCGGCCGAACCGAGGTTGATCTTGTTCACCGCCTTGACGAACTCGGTCACCGAGTTCGGGTCGGCGTACTGCGGTTTCGCCAGCTTCTTCCAGGTCAACCCGGGGTAGTGGCCAAGTGCGTCGAGGAGCGAGCCGTGCTCCAGCTTCTGGTACACCTGCAGCCCGTAGCTGTTCATGTACTGCTTCAGGTCGATGCCGTAGGACCGGGCGACCCCGATGATCGCCATGGGGATGACGCCGGACCACACGAGGGCGCCGTTCACGTACTTGAGGTTGTGCGCCGGATCCACGAGCAGGCCGCCCTCGGCGAAGCCCACCAGCCTCTTGTTGACGTCGGGCGCGTACTTCGGTGCGAGCGCCGCCGCCCAGTTGGTCGCGATGGCGCCGCCGGAGTAGCCCATCAGGCCGACCTTGGTATCGGCGTTCATGCCGGTCCCGGTTCCGGGGTCTGTCGCGGCCCGGATCGAGTCCAGTGTGTTGGTCGCGTACTCCGGTCCGGCCGCGAAGTCGGCGGTCTGCCCTTCGGTGTCGGGGATGACGACGTTGTAGCCCTTTGCCAGCAGCGGCAGCAGGAACAGGTTCTCGGCGTTCGCGAGGACTCCGCCCAGGGTGACGTTACCGGCGATGGCGCGGGACGGCCCGTCCTGGGAGTTGAGAGAGTCGTAGAACGACTGGTAGGACACCGCCTTGCTGCCGTCACCCGTGATGCTGCGCACCACGGTGGTCACATTGGCGGCCGGGCGGCCCTGGGCGTCATTGGTGCGGTAGAGCAACTGGATTGCCTTGACCGGCGTGGGCAACCCCTCGATGTGGTACTGCAGCGTCCGCTTCTTCAGCACGCTGCCCGGTGTATACGAGGACAACGGCTTGCTGCCGTCGTAGGTGTAGAACGAGTCGCTCGTCCCAGCCGTCGACGGCGTGGCGGCAACAGCCGTGGCCGCCGGAACAGCGCTGGTGGCCAGCGCCGTGACAACTGCGGTCGCCAGCACCCGCTTGCTGTGTCTGAACATAACTCCCCCCGCGGATCGTGAAATGAGTCACAGAATCGACCCGAGGAAAGTTACCTGTAGGTAACTGCACTGTATAGAGCTTCGACTGAAGTCATTGCGCAGTGCGGGCCCCGGAGCCCAGCGCTCGGGCGATCCAGAGAATCGCGCCGACGTCGGGAGTCGGTGTGTGGGCTCGCGCCTTCGGCGGCTTGGGCCGGCCCGGCTCACATCAGGAGAACCCCGGCGCGGCTGTTGGTCGTTCGGAACACGAGAGGCGCTCCTTTCGGATGCTCCCCCTGCGGCATCTGAGAGCCCGTCAAACCCTCAGAAACCAACAAGGTCGATAGTGATGTGACATATCACAGTGCTATTGCATAGAGGTGTCAAGGGGGTTGGCGACACATTTTCCCCTGTGGCCTTCTGCGGTGAGGGCGGCGGGGTGAGTTGGGCGCCCTCCTGGCGAGTTGTCCCCTTCTTCCCTGCGGCTGTCCTCGACTTGCCGCCGCATTACCGGATTTGGCGCAGGGTGTCGCAGAGGGGTGGGGGTGGCCCCTGGGCTCCCGTTCCTCGGCCCCTGAGGTGGGTGTCGAGGCTCTCTCCCGGCGTGCGCCACGGAGGACGACTTCAAAACTGACGGATCGTCAATATCGCTATCACGTCTGGGTACTTGGGGTGGGTTTGCGCCCCGCTCCAGAGGCGGGCCTGTCGTCGTCGTTGTGCAAGAGGTGTGTGCACGAGCCTTGAGTGCTGCTTCCTCGGCTGGCTATCATGCGTTGCTTTCTGTTTGAAGATTCCTCCAGCCGTCGACTTCTGGAGATGGATTCAACAGAATCCAACAGGTCACCCTCCCCTCTGCTGCGCACCTGGAGTGTCTCCATGCGTCTACCCCTACCTCGTGCCGCGCTTCGCGCCCTCACGGCGCTGTCGCTCGCGGTATCAGGCTTCACTGCCGTCGTCGCCGGGTCCGCACCGGCGATGGCCCTGGACAACGGACTTGCCCTCACCCCTCCGATGGGGTGGAACTCCTGGAACACGCTGGGCACCGCTGTCACCCAGGAACAGGTCGTCCAGACGGTCGACTTCATGGTCTCGCACGGCTTGGCGGCGGCCGGCTACAACACCGTCACCATCGACGACGGCTGGTCGCTCAGCCACCGCGACGGCCAGAGCACCGACCTGGTCAAGAACTCCTATGGGGCGATGCAGCTCTACGACGCCAACCGCAACCCCACGAGTGGCACCGACGGAACCGGATTCGACCTGACCACGGGGCACCTGATCCCGGATCCGAACCACTTCCCGTCCCACGTCGTCAACGGGAAGACTCTCAATGGCATCGAGTACCTGAGCTGGTACGCCCACAGCAAGGGCATGAAGTTCGGCCTCTACGCCACCGACACGTACACCACCTGCCAGGGGCACCCGGGAAGCCTCGGGCACGAGTCGGCCGACGCCGCCGACTTCGTCTCCTGGGGCGTGGACTACGTCAAATACGACGACTGCCCCTACGGCCCCCAAATCGTCGGCCCCGACGGCTACAACTACTACACCCAGGGCGAGGGCAGGGAGCTGACCCGGTCCATGTATGCCCGGGTCCAGGACTTCCAGCGAGCCCTCGATGGCGCGTCCGCCGCCCAGGGGCGCCCGCGGGTGGCGCTCAGCGTCTCGGCGCAGCCGGTGCACACCGGCGTGCCCTACCTGCTGGCGCAGAACGACCCGGCCCGTACCGACCCCGTCATCACCGCCGCGGGCACGCCCGCGCGCCAGGCCCCGGGGTACTCCCCGACCGGAGTCTGGTGTGGACAGGTGGCGAACCTGTGCCGGATCGGCGGCGACCGCGGCCCCGACCTCGAAGGCGTGCTGTACAACGGTCAGTTGCAGACAGCCCTGCGTTACCCGGGCAATGTCAGACCGGGCAGCTGGAATGACATGGACATGATGTTCGCTGGCTGGCAGAGCCCCTACGGGCTCTACGGCGTCACCGACACCTGCACCTGCCACAAGCCCATGACCGACACCGAATCGCGCAGTGAGATGTCGGTCCTGGCGATGATGGCCTCCCCACTCATCACCGGCGCGGACCTGCGCACCCCGGCCGACTCCCAGCACACGTACAACGGCGTCACCTGGTCCACCGGCATCAGCGACTCCGCCTTGGCGATCTACAAGAACTCCGACGTCATCGCCGTCGACCAGGACGCCGCCAAGCCCGCCACACTGGTGGGCAATCCGCCGGACAGCAGCACCGCACCGCTCGTCCTCAAGCGGCCCCTGGCCAACGGCGACACCGCCGTGCTGCTGGTCAACCAGGACCCGTCCAACTCCCAGACCATCTCGACCAACGTGAGCGCGCTCGGACTCACCGGCCCCGGATACTCCTCCAAGGATCTGTGGACCGGAGCCACCGGCAACGTCACCGGGACGATCAGCGCTCCGGTCGCCCCGCACGGCGTCGCCCTCTACCGCCTCAGGCCGCTGCCGGCCACTGTCCCGGCGGCTGCCATTGGGGACGGCCGGTACCACGGCATCAGCGCCGGCGGCACCGGCGGCCAGGTCCTTGAGGTCCAGGGCACCTGCAGCGCCTCCGACGGCTCGACCGTCGACATCAACACCTGGTGGAGCTCGCACACTTCGGAGCAGTGGCGGTTCGACCCCAACCCCGACGGCACCGTGCACATCACCGACAACTGCTCCACCAGCACACAGGTCCACGGCACGCTGACCGGGCCGACTTCAGCGGGCGGACGAGCCTGGGTACTGAACGGCTACGACCCGAACAGCCCGTACCAGAAATGGCGCGTGGTCCAGAACACCACCACCGGCCAACTGACCGTCACCAACGAGGCGACCGGCCTGGCGCTGGGCGCCCCGCAGCCCGCGCCCACCTCGCCCGTCGTCCTCAACCAACCCGATGCGGCAGCACCCGGCCAGAGCTGGACCCTGATGTCCTGAGGCCGCTGTCGCGCACAACGGCCGACCGGGCGGCCCGGTACCCCATCGGGCCGCCCCGCAGGTCACCACGGCAACCACGCGGACTCGGCATCCCACGGACTCGGCACCACGCGGACTCGGCACCACGCGGACTCGGCACCACGCGGACTCGGCATCCCATGGACTCGGCATCCCACCCCGAGGCAAGACCACCGTGGTGATCCACCTGGCGTTGCCGGTCCGGGACCGTGGTGATCCAGCTGGCGGCTGCCGGTCCGGGACCGTGGTGATCCACCTGGCGGCCTCGCGGGCGCATCAACGACCAGAGGGACAGCAGCACGTCAACTCCCGCCGGGGCACCCGGCGACAACCCGGAGGGCTCCTTCAGATGACCATGCCCACCATGCCCACCACACCCACAGCACTTGCCGAGTTCCCCGGCGGTGCGCGACTGTTCGGGCTCAGCCCGCGGGTGGCCCACCTCAACCACGGGTCCTTCGGCGCCGTACCCGGCCCGGTGGCCCGAGCCCGGCGACGCCTGTTGACGGAAGCGGACGCCGACCCCGATGCCTTCTTCCTGGCCGCCCCGGACCGCCTCGCCACGGCCAGGGGCCGCGTCGCCGACCACCTGGGTGCCGACCGGGAGGGGATCGCCTTCGTCACCAACGCCACCGAGGCCGCCAACCTGGTGATGGACACGCTGCGCCTGCGGCAGGACGACGAGATCCTGGTCACCGACCACGGCTACGGGACCGTCGTCAGCGCGGCAGCCTCCCGGGCCCGCCTGAACACCGTCGCCCTCGACCCGGCACTGCCCGACGAGGACGCGGTGCACCAGACGGTGCTCGCCGCTGTGACCCCCCGTACCACGGTGGCGCTGCTCGACCAGATCAGTTCGCCCACCGCACGGCCGATCGCCACCCCCAGACTGCTGGCCGACCTAGCCGAGCGCGGGGTGACCACGGTCGTCGACGGCGCTCACGCGCCCGGCATGCTGGCCGACCCATTGGCCGGCCGGCCCGACTTCTGGTTCGGCAATCTCCACAAGTGGGGATACGCACCGCCCGGCAGCGCCGTGCTGGCGGTGGCTGCCGCTCACCGGGCCGCTGTGCCTGCGCCCGTACCCTCCTGGGAGGACCACCGGGGCTTCCCGCGCGCGGTGGAGTACCGAGCCACCACCGACTACACCGGCTGGCTCGCCGCCCCCGAAGGGCTTGACCTGCTCGCCTGCCTCGGCGCTCAACAGGTGCGGGCCCACAACAGCGCCCTGGCCGCTTACGGCGCCGAACTGCTCGCCCGCATCACGGGACTGACCCCGTTGCCGGGCGATGACTCACTCGCCATGCGCGCGCTGCGGCTGCCACCAGGAGTGGCACGCACCCATGACGAGGCCACCGCGCTGCGCGAGGAGATCGCCGCCCGGCTGGGCTGCCGGGTGCTGATCTGGCCCTGGCCGGGCGGCGGCGGCATCCGGATCTGCGGACAGATCTACAACAGGCCGCAGGAGTACGAGCACTTGGCCGCCGGCCTGCACAGCTTGCTGGCCGGCCGCTGAACCGAGGGCGACGGCAGGGGCTCTGCGGAGTAGCAGCCGGGGCCACTGCCGACCCACCATCGGCCTCGCCCCTCCATTGCCGCCCTGCGCCGATGGCTCGACGGGCGAGCAACCCTCACGGTTCGCGGATCAGTGGGTACGGAACCTCCCACTGATCGAGGTGGAACGAGCGGCGCCCAGGAAGTCGATGCCGCTCTTGACCGGGATCACCGGGAGCCTGAGCAGGGTGAGCGACGTGATGAACGCCGCGATGCCCAGCGTGATGTTGATGTAGAAGACCCGACGCCATCTCAGGTGGGTGGCGACCAGACCTCCGACGGCCGGGGCCAGCACGGTGCCGAGCCCATCATGACGCCGCGGCGGCCTCAACCGCCGGGCTGTCCGGGCGTTCCCCGGCCCGCGAAGCTGAGCCGGACACTCTCGCGTACGGGGGCTTGATCATGTCCACGAGAACGGGCAGCACTTCGACACACGTACAGGCGGCACCCCAACCGTCGCGGCGGGCCTGGAATGTTCATGAGACTCAACAGCACCGAGCCATCGGGCTGCGCTCACTCAGGCACGGTCTGGGTGACACGCCACAGCCTCCGCGGGAGACCACCTTCCTCCACAGCATGGACCTCGTTGAGGCTCCAGCCTTCTGCAAGGGCGTCGACCAGATCACGGGAGAAGAAGTGGACGGCGAAACCGCTGTGCTCCCAGATGTCGTCGCCGTGCCCGGTGCCGACCCGGTAGTGCGCATCTCCGGTGTGGCGGACGGTGTAGACGAAGGCGCCGCCCGGTCTCAGCACTCGGCGGACTTCGCCGACCAGGGCGTGGATCTCCTTCGTGGACAGCGCCATGCACAGCAGCATGTGCGCGAATACGGCGTCCACCGAAGCGTCCGCGAGCGGCAGCGGCTCGCGGACGTCGTGGACCGCCGTGGTGACCCGCTCGGCCACTCCTTCGGCGCGAGCGGCCTCGTTCAGCTGCTCCAGGCCCACCGGGCTGAAGTCGGTGGCCAGCACGGTAAAACCGTCTCGGGCGAAGGAGAGCGCATCACGGCCATGGCCGGCACCCAGCTCCAGCACGGTGCGGGCACCGGTGGCCCGGAAGACCGCGGTTGCGTGGACGGCCGGCTCGGACGGCTTGACGCCGTACATGCCAGGATGCTCGCCGTAGACCTGCTGCCAGTGCTCACGCTGGACCTCGGCCAGATCGTGTTCAGACTCCGACATATCCCGCTCAGACTCCGACATGTTGACGCCCTTCTCACCGCCCGCCCGGCACTGGACGGGCCGCCGTGAGGCCAGCCTAGATCCACACCGTGTCGCCGCGAGCCCGGCCCCAACACCCCAGCCCACGAGGCGTACGACCGCCGTCGGAACTCCGTGAACAAGCCAGGGGCTGCTCAGCGGGAGACGGTCCGAGGCACTGGCCCGCCGATCATGGCCCATGCCGCCCATGCCGCCGAAGAAGCCGGTGACGATGTTGGCGATGCCTTGGCCGATGGAATCGCGGGTCTTGAACGAGGGAAGATGAGGATGGCGAGGGAGTTGACGAATCCGACCGTCACGCTGCGTGGCACGAACCGCATCAGCTTCGCCACGCCGAGCGCGCCCAGGACGATGTGGAAGACGCCGGCCAGGATGACGCAGGCGACCGTCTCGACGATGGCAGCACCCTCGACGCTCAGGAACGCTGGACCCTCCTGGAGCGCGTCCGTACCTACCAGCAGGCCGCCACCGCACAAGTGGAAAAGCTCCGGGTCCAGCTCTCCCGCGCCGAGGACTTCGCAAGCACCCTGCTCGCCTGGAGCTGCACGCGCCCGCCGCCCGAACCTGACGGCGACGCCTATGGAGTCAGACGCCCGTCAACTGTCGGTGCGTGGCGCTGCGGCGAGGGTCTGCCGGAGCTGTTCCACATCGGGGGCCCCTGACAGGCCGCTCGCGGTGCGATACACCCGGCAGGCCAGCCCCGGCGGGCGTCCGGGCTCGGCGAACGGGTCGCGGCCATCGATCAGGATCGTCGGGGAGCCGGTGAACCCGCACCCGGCGGGGAGTGCGGTTCGTCGTCGGTACCGATCAGGACGAACGCGCCGTGGAATGCGCCCGCGACAACCTGGACCGCCTCGGCTACGCCGAGCGCACCTACGTCCAGCACACGGACCTCTTCCCCCAAGGCCGTGCCCCGCTCATCGTCTGCAACCCGCCCTGGCTCCCCGGCCGCCCGCGCACCCCGCTCGACCACGCCGTCTACGACCCGGGCAACCGGATGCTCCTGGGCTTCCTCCGGGGCCTCGACCACCACCTCACGCCCTCGGGCGAAGCCTGGCTGATCCTCTCCGACCTGGCCGAACGCCTTGGGCTGCGCCTGCGCGGCGAGCTGGACGAGGCCTTTGCGGCGGCCGGACTGCGGGTGGTGGACCAACTGGCCACACGCCCGCGCCACCCGAGGGCCTCGGACCGTACGGACGCGCTTCATTCGGCGCGCGCCGGCGAGGTCACTTCGCTGTGGCGCCTGCGCCGGGTTGTGAGTGAGGCGGAAGAGACGTGCCCGCTCACACGAGGGTCGGGCGAAGTCTCGCAAATTCCTTAGGCCTGTTGCTGCTTCGCTGGTCCTTCGTGAAACGAAAGGCCTTGGGATGGCCAAGCGCGCGCTGATCACCGGTGTCCCCGGACAGGAGGGGTCGTATCTGGCGGAGCACCTGCTCTCCTTGGGGTACCGGGTCTGGGGGCTGACGAGGGGGCAGGCGAATCCGCGCAAGGACCGCGTCAGTCGGCCGGTCCCCGATCCCGCATTCGTGGACGGCGATCTGATGGACCAGGGCAGCCTGGTCTCCGCGGTCAACGCGGTACAGCCGGACGAGGTCTACACCTTGGGGGCGATCTCCTTCGTTCCGATGCCATGGCAGCAACCGGAGCTGGTCACCGAAGTGAACGGAACCGGAGTCCTGCGGATGCTGGAGGCCATCCGGATCGTCAGCGGCCTGAGCAAGCCGTCCACAAGCGGTGTTGTCGACGGGCAGATCCGCTTCTACCAGGCCTCCTCGTCCGAGATGTTCGGCATGGTGACGCAGACGCCGCAGAGCGAGACCACCTCGTTCCACCCGCGCAGCCCCTACGGTGTGGTCAAGACGTACGGGCACTACATGACGCGGAACTACCGGGAGTCCAGTCGTTCGCCGGTTGTCTCGGGCGCGGAAGGCGCCGCGGGATGCTGTGATGCGGGCTCGGATGATCGAGCTCAGCTGGTCGGGGCGTCCGGGACGGCCAGCAGATCATCATGGCCGCCTCCTCCCGCAACAGCGTCTTCTACCAGCAGTTCCTGCAACAGATCGAGGACGCCAGCCCGACCAGCGAGATCTGGATCGTCACCGACAACCTGTCCAGTCACAACAGCCTGTCCACCCTACCTGGCTCGAGGACCATCCCCGCATCCACCACGCATTCATCCCCGTCGACGCGTGCCGGCTCAACCTGCAGGAAGGCTGGTGGCGCATCTTCCGCAGAGCCGGCCTCGCCGGCCGGTCATTCGCCAACCGCGACGACATCGAACACGCCACCACCCTGGCAGCCAGGCAGCTCAACTCCCGTGCCAACCCCTGGGTCTGGGGGAGGCCCGCACCGCCAACCCGCCGACTACGACGCCGATATGTGTACACCGCTTGAGGAACCCAGCACTAGGCAACGACTCCCGAACTCAAGGATGCCGGCAGGAACCACAGCCGCCGCGCCGCCCCTTCCGCACTGTCCTCGACGTGTTGAGACGGCGGAGCGAAGGGGCCCCAGGTGAAGGCGGGAAGCCAAGGTTCCGGAGCCGCGCTCCAGGAAAGGCCGCGGATCTGCGCCAGGGTGCGCCTTCCGGTGAGGGAGCGGAACACCTCCAGGCTCGCTCCGCGCACCGTGGCGCCGGGACCACCTTCGCCGGCCGTCCATGCGTGGCCGGCCGTCTCGATGCGCAGCGCCGGCAAATGATGTGCGTTCACCGACATCGTGAAGCCCATCGTCGCCAGTTCCAGCGTGTCGGCGAAGGCGGGATGCCCCTGAGGTGCGGGTATGCCCAGAGCGCCGCGGATGTCGAGCTCGTGAGTGAAGACATCGAGCAGCATCATGCCGCGGCGCAGCCAGGGAGTACGCTCCAGTACCTCCGACAGCACCCCGCCCAACTCCTCCCAGGCGGTGAGCAGATGGGGCAGCGGAGCGTCCGGCGGAAGCGCCGGAGGCCGGCCGATGCCATGGGGCGCCTCCGCGACGGCCGTCTGGCAGACCTCCACCAGATGCGCGACGACGTCCCGCACGCTGCGGCCCGGACACGCGGGTACCGGCCACGCCCACGTTCCCGGATGCGCGCGCGCCAACTGAGCGATGTTGTCGCGGCACGTGCAATAGGCGAGGCCCCAAAAGGGCTCGGGCCCCTGATCCGCCGTCATGCCGAGGACTCCGCAAAGACGCTGGCCGCCCGGCCGGCTTGGTGGGCCGACACGTGCCCCGCCTCGTGCAGCCAGCGAACGCTGTCGGCCATGGTGTCGGAGATCGGTCGGGGGAGAATGCCGTACGTGGAGGCACTCGCCTCGACGGGCGCCGCGTGCAGACACGTGTAGAGGGCCCCGTACTCGGCGGGGATGTGCCAGGGCCAGACGCGCTGCAGCACGTCGGTGAGCATCCCCAACGGCAGCATGGGGCGCACCGGCAGGAACATGGTGGGGAGCGCGCGCCCGGTGGCCAGCCGAAGGGCTTGAACATACTGACGGGTCGTCACGTAGCGGCCCGGACCGAAGTGTCGCTCCCGTCTCCGGGCCGGTTTGGTGAGCAGGGCGGCATGAAGTTCGGCGGTGTCCCGGACGTCGCCCACAGGAAAGCCGCCGCCCGGCCAGACGGGAAGCAAGCCGCGCAGGGCGTTGCGCAGCCGGGCGCTCTGGTCGCCCAGGTGCGGGTCGTACGGGCCGAGCAACGCCGGCGGGTAGGTGATCACCACCGGCGCCCCCTCCTGTTGGTGCAGGCGGGCGACTGCCTCGGCCACCGACTTGCTGGCCAGGTAGGCCTCACGTGGCATGCCCGGCGGGGACTGCGCCCCGATCACACCGCTTGCGGCGGGGAACATCGCACCGACGGTGGACACATGGACGATCGGATCCACCCCGGCCCGCACGGCGGATGCCAGCACCAGCTGCGTGCCACGCACATTGGTCGCTCGCATCTCGGCACGCCGCCTGCTGTCGAAGGAGTACACCGAGGCCGCGTGCAGCACTGCGTGAACCCCGTTCACTGCCTTGGCGACAGCGGGCCGGTCGGTGACGTCGCCGACCACCAGCTCCAGACTGGCCGGCTCCACACCCAGCGGACGCAGCGCCCGGTCCACTCGGGACGGGTCGCGGACCAGCAGCCGCACCCGTGCGCCGGACCGGGCGAGGGCAGCGACGGAATGGGCACCGACGAAGCCCGTCCCGCCGGTTACGCAGACCAGCACCGCCGATCACCTCTTCGTCGAACCGAGCGCGGACCACGCCTGCCTCGCCCGGCCGCTCATCGACGCGCCCGGTGTCGGCGAGTACCTCAACTCCCGGCGCGCACCGGCGCCGGACCGATCCTGTGTAACGGTCATGATTCCCCTGCCTCACACACGGACGAGATCCCCGACTGGCTGCCTCTGCATGATGACAACCGTCTGTCTCGTTGCCTTCTCCCGCCTTGCCACCTGCGGGCGCCACTTGAGGCGGGTCGCGACGATGGGCGTGCGTGAGCCGCAGGGGCGTTCCGGAAAGTCGATCAGCGCACAACACTGCAGCGGGAGGTGCCCCTTTGAGGGGCGCGAGCGTTTCGGCATGATCAAGGAGACGGCAATTGCGAAGAAGCCGTACCCCGAGGCGACAGCTACGATCGTCGAGCGAAAAGGCCCTGCCCGTGGGTCGCACATCTCCTTGAATCTCCAACGCCGAACGTGGCTGACCCGGCAGTCGGCGCCCGTAAGGAATGGGGAGGAGAGCATGAGGTTGGCCGAGCTCAGTCGGCGAAGCGCGGTGTCCATCGCGAGCATCAAGTACTACGTGCGCAGCGGGCTGCTCCCTTCCGGTGAACGGGTCACGGCCACCGAGGTCGACTACGGCGAACACCATCTGCACCGACTCCGGTTGATCCGCGCGCTCATCGACATCAGGCGTCTCCCCGTCAGCGTCACCAAGGAGATCGTGGGCGCGATCACAGCCGCACAGGACGACCCCGGACAGGCCCTCGTGAAGGTGCTCGACTCTGGTTCGGCCTTCGTGGAACGCAAGTCGGCGCAGGGCACCGTGACACCGGCGAAGCGGGACGCGAACGGCTTCACGGACGCCCGGAGCCTCATCGAGGAGATGGGGTGGTGCGTGCCTGCCACGGCACCAGCCGTACGGGAACTCGGTGGCGTCCTGGAAGCCCTGTCGGCTCTGGGCGTCGACATCGAGTGGCAGACTCTGCTGCCCTATGCCCAACTCGCGGACGACATCTCCGCGTTGGACAGCCGCCAGATTCACGGCGCGGCCGGCGCCTCGCCGCAGGCCGAGCGGGCCGCTGTGGTGGCCGTCCTGCTGGAGCCCGCGATCCTGGCACTGAGACGATTGGCACTGGAGGACAAGTCCTCACGCCGGAACAAAGAGGCCTCCCGCACACCGCGATGAGGCACGCCAGGGGCGTCAGGGGAGGCGGACCTCATGCAGGAACGGGCCGAGGAGCCACGGGCGCCGGCCCCAGACACGCAGTGAGCCCGTCAAGGCCGCTCGCGCGTGCGGGACACGGTGGAAGAGCACGAGGGTCAGCGCGGCGGGCTTGAAGAAGACGCGCACGTCGTTGTCGCGGCTCGGCTCTTCGATCCAGATGTCGCCCGTATCCAGGACCATCGTGACGGGAGAGGTGTAGTCGGAGCGGAATTCCACCGCGATGCGGCCCCGGCGCACCGGCCCGTCGCGGTCCAGGAGGTGTCCGGGACCATTGCGGGCGATCTCGACCAGAAAGAGCTCGAAGAACTGTGCCGCGTACTCATGCGGTATGTGCCAGGGTGCGTCGACGGCGCGCGCGATGTCGCGACCGTGCACGAGCAGTTCGTTGGTCAGGTGGGCCACCAGGCCGGCCAGCGGGATCCGCGATCCGCCGAGCCACTCAAGGGTTGTGGTGGGGTCCTCTGTGGCGGTCAGCCGGAGCATCTCCTCGATCGAGGAACGCAGTCGGCCCACGACCTCGCCGGGATCGCGCTCCGGGTAGGCCTTGAGGAGCGCCGGGTTCAAACCGGTGTGCATGGTGTCGACCGTGGCTGCGGCGACCTGCTCGTGTACGGCCGGCATCGGAAACGGTGTGTCACCGGGCGACAACCTGGAGGCGTTGAGCCAAGCTATGGCGGCGACGTGGGCCGCTGCGTCCGCCACGCTCCAGTCGGCCGTCGCCATGGCCCGTGGATCCGCGCACGCGACCAAGGCGCCGAAGCGCTCGGAGACATCCGTGACCGCGTCACGTGCGGCGTCCCACTTGTTGGACGTGATCCTTGTTTCCCCGATGGCCCGGTGTGCCCGATACCGCGATCGCGCCATCCGCTCGCCCTCCGGCCCTGTGGTGCTTGTCAGTTGTGCGCTCCAGTGTGGCGGGGCGGCATGTGCGGTGCTTCTTCGATCGTGCCGCTGCCATGTGTGCCCCGGCTGGGTGGCGGCTGCCGTGTATGCCGCAGCCGCCCACGGGCAGCCGGCGCTGTGTCCGGCCGCGTGGCCGGGCAACAGAGGGGCGAGCGGGGCAGGGCACGCTCGAAGTAGCCGGTCACCTCGCCCCCCGCCGACGATTCTCTCAGCCGCTGACGGTGACTTTGCGCGCTGTTGTGCGCGGCGTACGTGGTCCATTGCGCTGGGGGAAGGACGGACATGGCGAGAGCGGCGGGTGCTCCTCTGACGGAACTGCCCGGCACGGCCCTTCGCATTGTTCGGGTCTGCGGCACCGTGCTCGGCTATGCCGTGGCGTTTGGCCCTGGCGCGCTCGGTGCACGGCTGCGGCGGCGGCCGTGGGAGCGCGCCGGCGCGTGTCTGACGGCGTTGCTGACGTCGCTGGGACCCTCCTACATCAAGATCGGCCAGCTGCTGAGCACGCGGCGGGATCTCCTGCCCGAACGCGTCTGCGCGGAGCTGGGCCGACTGGCTGACGCCACGCCCCCGCCCCGACGCGCCGTCCTGGAGCGCGCCGTGCGCGGCGCGTACCGGGGGCACACGTGGCCGTTCGCTGAGTTCGGCTGGACGCCGGTGGCCACCGGGAGCATCTCGACCGTCCACTTCGCCGTCACCCTCGACGGCCGACGGGTGGCGGTGAAGGTGCGGAGGCCAGGCATCAGCCGCGTGATGCGACGCGACTTCCGGCTGGTCGCGCTGGCCATGGGCGCCTTACAGCGGCTGCCGCGTCTGCGGTCCATGCCCTTCACGGTCATGCACGCGCAGGTGGGCGGCGCGATCCTGCGCCAGCTTGACTTCACGGCGGAGCGCACGGCCCTGGGCAGCCTCCACGCGAACCTGCGGGAGTTCCCCTGGATACGGATTCCGGCACCCCTGCCCGACCTGTGCGCCGAGGACGTACTGGTGATGGAGTACGTGGAGGGACTGGCCCGCACCGCGCCGGAATCGTTCTGCGCCGACGCGCGCCGGGCCGCCTCGCGCAGGGTGATGTCGGCCGTCTACGAGATGCTCTTCGTGGACGGACTCGTCCACTGCGACCTGCACCCGGGCAACCTCTACATCGAAGGCAACGGTTCCCTGGTCATCCTCGATGCCGGCTTCGTGATCAAGCTGTCGGATCCGGTGCGCGCCACCTTCGGGGACTTCTTCATCAACATGGCCATGGGGAACGGTCCGCTCTGCGCCGAGATCATCATCGAGAGCGCGGCGAGTATCGCCGACGGCTGCGATCTCGGCGGATTTCGCGCGGAGCTTGCCGGCCTCGTCACGGAGACGGCCGGAGTCGTTTCCAAGGAATTCAGCCTGGCCAAATTCGCCGGACGGCTCTTCGATATCCAACGGCGTTTCGGCGTGTATCCGGTGCCCGAGTTTGCGTTTCCGTTGCTGTCGCTCCTGGTGGTCGAGGGAATCGTGCAGGGGCTTGACCCTGAACTCGACTTCCAGGCGGCGGCGATGCCCGTACTCCGCCGCAGGAACATGCCACGCGTTTCGGTCGGTTCATGAGGTTTGGTCGGTCCACAAGGAGAAAGGTGTGCACATGGATGGGAATGCGGGAGTTCGTGTTCCGCTGATTGACGAGGCCGACGCGACCGGACGCGTGGCCGAGCTCTATGAGCGGGCGAAGAAAGTCACCTCGCTGGACTTCGTGCCTGACATGTTCCGGCTGGTCTCGTCCCGGCCGGAACTGCTCGAAACGATGCTCGCCGGCTACGACGGTGTCTTCAACCACGGAAAGCTGCCCCGGCAGACCAGGGAACTGATCTCCTCCTGGACGTCGAAGGTGAACCAGTGCCCGTACTGTGTCGGCACGCACAACTTCTTCCTGCAGGTCTTCGGCGGCAGCGAGGAACTGGCCCGCGCGATCGACGCCGCGGATTCGCCCGACGACCTTCCGGTGGACGAGCGCACCCGCGTGCTGCTGCGCCTGCTGACCAAGCTCAGCCGCAGCGCCTACCGGATCACGGATGACGACTGGGAGACGGCGTTGGACGCCGGCTGGACCGCCGACGACCTGCTGGAGGCGTTCTTCTGCGCGGCGCTGTTCAACTTCATCACCCGCCTCGTGGACGGCCTCGGGCTCGGCACCACGGTGACCAGGAGCCGCATTTCGCAGCAGGAGGTGCCGGACGATCCCGGACCGTCAGCGGCCGCGGCGGCGGATTGAGAAGGGTCCGGTCATGACTGCCTCCCGCGCGATTCTGATCACCGGTGTCTCCTCCCTGAGCGGCCTCTCGTCGGGAACCGGCAGAGCCCTCGCCCTCCGGCTGCACCGCGCAGGATGGCCGGTCTACGCGAGCGGCCGCAGCCTGGAGGGGCTCAAGGACTTGAAGCAGGAGGGCATCACCACCCTGCGGGTCGACGTGACCGACGAAGAGTCGATGGCTGCGGCGGTCGACCGGATCACCGCCGAGCACGGTGCGGTCGGGGTGCTGATCAACAACGCTGCGTACAGTCTCAACGGCACGATCGAGCAGACGCCCATGGACGAGGTCCGCCGCCAGTTCGAGACCAACGTCTTCGGGCTCTCCCGCATGACGCAACTGGTCCTGCCCGGCATGCGGAAACAGGGGGCGGGCCGCATCGTCATCATGTCGTCGATCTTCGGGCTTTTCGCGACCCCGGGGCGCGGCTACTACGAAGCCACCAAGCACGCACTCGAAGCGATCGGCGACTCGCTCCGGCTTGAGGTGCAGCGCTTCGGCATCAAGGTCGTGATCATCGAACCCTCGCCCATCCTCGGCGCGTTCGTCCCGACGACGGTGGGTGATCTGGGGCTCGCTCCCGGTTCCACCGACCACGACCCCTACGGCGATTTCTGGGAGCGGTTCGTCGTCTGGCACGGTGCCTATCGGGAAGTCGAGCATCCGACGGGCCGCGGCCGTCTGTCGCTGCGCGCGGGCGATGTCGCCGCACTCGTAGAAAGGGCGATCACCGTGCGTCGTCCACGGATCCGCTATCGCCTCGGTATCCCGGTGCGACTGCTGCGGCCCCAGCGCGTGTTCTTCGGAGAGCGGGCCTGGGAGAAGTTCGTCCGCACGTTCTTCCCGACGCCGTGAGGGGCCCGGGCCGCACATGTGGATGCGCGCGCCGCAGCTCTGCTGGGCAAAACGAAAGAAGGCGGCAGCCCCCGGCGCAAGGACACTTGAGACGAAGTTGAGAACGCCTACAAGAAATCCTCGCGGCACCATGAAAAGAGAGGGTGGCTCGGAATGCTCAAAGTCCTGATCGTCGGCGCCGGGCAGGCTGGGCTGCAACTCGCACTCGGGCTGCAACAGCACGGCTACGACGTCACCGTGATGTCAGCGCGCACCGCCGACGAGATCGAGAACGGGACCATCATGTCGTCGCAGTTCCAATTCGACAGCACGCTCAGGTTCGAGCGCGATCTCGGAATCTACTTCTGGGAGGGGCAGGCGCCCCATACCCCCTTCACCCGCTTCATGGTGGGCGCCGAGGGCCCCACCCCGGTCGTCGACTGGGTCAGCCCGCTGAAGAAGCCGGGTGCGGATGTCGACCAACGGCTCAAGATGGCGCGCTGGCTGCGGCTGTTCGAGGAGAACGGTGGCCGGCTGATCATTCAGAGCGCCACCGTCGCGGACCTCGACACGATGGCGGGCGCCCATGACCTCGTCATCATCGCCGCAGGCAAAGACGGACTGGCCGAAATGTTCCAGCGCGACGCGTCCCGATCGCCCTATACGGCGCCGCAGCGGATGCTCTCGGTCGTCTACGTCAACGGGTACCAGCCAGATCCGGCCGGCCCCGGCGACCATACAGTCGAGTTCCACATGCTGCCGGGCAAGGGCGAGATGATCGTGATGCCCGCCCTTACCGTTTCGGGCCCCTGCCACATCCTGTTCTTCGAGGCCGTCCCCGGCGGACCACTGGACGTTTTCGGCGACATCCGGTCCCCCCAGCAGCATCTGGAGCGCTTCCTCGAACTGCTTGAGCTGCATGTACCGTGGACGCGCGAAAAGTACACCAAGCTGGAGCTCACCGACGCGGGCGCCACCCTGCGGGGCGGATTCACCCCGGTGGTCCGTCATCCAGTGGCGACGCTGCCCTCAGGCGGCCGCGTGCTGGGTATGGGGGACGTCGTCGTGGCCAACGACCCCATCACGGGGCAGGGGGCGAACATGGCCGCCAAGTTCGCGGCGGTCTACCTGAACGCCATCGTGCAGCACGGGGACCGGCCGTTCGACGCCGCGTTCATGGAGCGCGCCTTCGAATCGTTCTGGACGCTGCACGGGCGCGCGACCACCGAATGGACGAACATCATGCTGCAGCCGCCGCCCCCGCACATGCTCGAACTCCTGGGCGCCGCCGGCCAGTTCCCCGCGATCGCACACCGGTACACCGAGGCCTTCGACGATCCCAACGACTTCCTCGAATGGTTCACGGACCCGGACAAGGCCGCCGTCTACCTCGCCGAGGTGGTCGGCGCCGCGAGTGGATCGGGCCGCTGAGATGCGGGCCTCACCGCGGTGCCAGGGGAAACGGGGAAGGCCGCTGCCGACGCGGATTCCCGTCGCGGGGCTGGGATCGAATCCGGAACGGATTATGGTAAAGGAATGAACAAGAAGCGCACTTACGGCGAAGGGTGCCCCGTCTCCCACGCGCTGGACCTGGTGGGGGAGCGGTGGGCCCTTCTGGTGGTGCGCGAGCTTTTGCTCGGGCCGAAGCGCTTCCGTGATCTCAAAGACGCTCTCAGCGGCGCCAGTTCCAACATCCTCACGATGCGGCTGCGCGACCTGGAAGAGATCGGTGTGTTGCGCAAGTACCGCGCCGGTGCCCCGGTGAGCGGCCCGGTGTACGAGCTGACCGAATGGGGCCGGTCCCTGGAACCCGTCCTGTTCGCGCTCGGCAACTGGGCGGTCGCGTCGCCTTTCTGGGACCGGCACGCCCCCTCCACCGTGGACTCCCTCCTGCTCTCCTTGCGCTCCCAGGCCCAGTACCTCTTCGCCGCCGGGGCGCCCGTGGCCGGCACCTGCGACATGCGCATCGACGACGACCGCTTCATCCTGCGCTTCAGCGGCACCGGCCTCGACGTCACGCGCGCCGTCGCCTACGAGCCCGAGGCGACCGTCCAGACCGACGCCCACACCCTCAAAATGCTGATCGCCGGGGATGAAACGCTCGACGACGCCATCGAGGCGGGACGCATGAGGCTCGGCGGCGACGAGCGGTTGATCAGGTCCCTGATCAAGTAGTGACGCCCGCGGAGGGCGGGGCGGGCCAGTAGCTGCCGCCTCGCTCGCAGTACCCCGTTCCCGTGAGCAGGTTCCGCGCGCCCCGCACTCTGATCTGTGGTACAAAAATTGAACCAGATGCTTCAAAGAACTAGTGTGTTGCCGTGGCTGAAGGCCGCAGAGCCTCCCGAGGGAGAGAGCGACCATGCAATCCGTCGAATCCGGGGCACTCGCACCCCGTAAGGGCTGGACACTGGCCCTCAGCTCAGTGGGCGTCTTCATGGCCGCCCTGGACGCCCTGGTCGTGACCACCGCCCTGCCGGTGCTGCGCACCAGCCTCGACGCGAACATCGGCGACCTCGAATGGACCATCAACGCCTACGTCCTCACCTTCGCGTGCCTCCTGCTGCCGGCCGCCGCGCTGGCCGACCGCTTCGGGCGCCGCCGGGCGTTCGCGGTCGGGCTGGTCATCTTCGCGGCGGCATCGGCCCTGGCGGCGCTCGCCCCGAGCGTCGGCGTGCTGATCGCCGCCCGGGCCGGAGAAGGCTTGGGCGCCGCCGTCATCATGCCCATCTCGCTCACCCTGATCAGCGACGCCTTCCCGGTCGAGAAGCGCGGCGCGGCCATCGGCATGTGGGGCGCGGTCTCGGGCTTCGCGGTCGCCATCGGACCGGTTATCGGCGGCGCGGTCGTCAACGGGCTCAGCTGGCACTGGATCTTCTGGTTCAACGTCCCCATCGGCCTGGTGGCCGGCCTGCTCTCGCTGCTGAAGCTGACCGAGAGCTACGGGCCCCGCCAGCCGCTCGACCTCTACGGACTGGCCCTGGCCTGCGTCGGATTCTTCCTCCTGGCCTGGGGGCTGGTGCGGGTCAGCAGCGTCGGCTGGAGCAGCTGGCAAGTCGTCCTCTCGCTGATCGCGGGAGCGGTCGTGGTGGCGGCGTTCCTGGTGGTCGAGGGGCGCAGGCGCAGGCCGATGGTGCGCCTGGAACTGTTCCGCAACCGAGCCTTCAACACGGCGAGCTGGGTCACCTTCTTCATGTACGCCGCCCTGTTCGGCGCGCTGTTCCTGATGTCGCAGTTCCTCCAGTCCGGGCTCGGCGACAGTCCGCTCAAGGCGGGCCTGCACCTGCTCGCCTGGACCGCCGTGTCCATGTTCATCGCCCCGGTCGTCGGCCCCTTGGCCGACAAGTACGGCAACCGTCCCTTCATGGCCCTGGGCATGGCCCTGCAGGCGATCGGGTTCGGATGGGTCGCGCTGGTCGCCACACCCGGAGTCAGCTTCAGCGGCGTCATCGCGGGGCTGCTCGTCGCCGGCGTCGGCATCGGCATCGTCTTCCCGACTGTCGCGAACGGCGTGATGACCTCGGTGGGCCCGGACGAGACCGGCATCGCCTCGGGTACCAGCGCCACGCTGCGCGAACTCGGGGGCGTCTTCGGAGTCGCCTTCACCGCGACCGCCTTTGCCCACGCCGGCAACTACACCTCCCACCAGATCTTCATCACCAACTTCAGTCATGCGCTCTGGCTGTGCGCGGCGTTCTCCGCGGCCGGCATCTTCGTCTCGCTGGCCTACCCCTCGCACCGCGCCCCCGCCTATGCCACCGCCCCACCCGTGCGGCCCGCCGAAACGACCGCATCGGCGGCCCGCGACTGAGTCACGCAGAAGGGAACGGCTGTCAGCCCACCGCGACCGCTCTCCTGGGCAGGCGACCGCGGCAATCCGAAGAAAACGTCCGAAGAAACACGTCCGAAGAACTCGAACGAGAACGAGGTAAGAATCGTGACCACCGAAGCCCGCAAGCAGGAAGAGGCCGCCATCCTTGACGTCGTCAAGGGCGTCTACCAGGCCTGGAACAACGCCGACCCGGACGCGTTCGTCGCCGAGTACGTCGAGGACGCCAGCGCGACCTTGCCCGGCTCGTACCTGAAGTCGCGCCAGGAGATCCGCGACGCCATGGCCTTTTCGTTCAACGGGCCGCTGAAGGGGACGCGGTCGTCCGACAACGTGCTGGACGTCCGCTTCCTCAACGACGAGGCGGCCGTGGTCATCAGCCGGACCGGCATCCTGATCCCCGGTGAGACCGAGGCACCGCCGGAGCGGACCGCATACGCGACCTGGGTGCTCGCGAAGAAGGACGGCACGTGGCAGCTCGCGGCCTACAGCAACAGCCCCTCCGTCGGACCCGGCGGGCGGTGACCACGGGCTGACACGGCCGCGCCCCGGTCCCCCCGTCCCGGCCGCCCGGGACGGGGAGACCACGCTGGGACCCCTTCTGGGCGTCGCACGCTCCGGGAATTCACATCCGCGTCGGCCGCGCCGTCACGACCGTCGGCCGTCTTCCCACGACCCGAACTCCTCGACGGCCGACGTGCACGACTGCACCCGGTCGGCGCCCGAGCACACGAGGTGATCATGAGCTCCGACATGCGCAGTGGCGTGCTCGTCATCACGCACGGCGCGACCCTCGACGGGGTCGTCGAACAGGTCAGGGCCGCCGCGCAGGCGGGCGTCGGCACGGCGTGGCTGCCGCAGGTCCTCGGGAGCGACGCACTGACCACGCTCGCCGTCACCGGTCGTGAGGTACCCGGCATCCAGCTCGGCACCGCCGTCGTGCCGACCTACCCCCGGCACCCCCTGGCACTGGCCGGGCAGGCCCTCACGGTGCAGAGCGCGACGGGTGGCCGGCTGACGCTCGGCATCGGTCCGAGCCACCGAGCCACCATCGAGGGGGCCTACGGACACTCCTACGACCGGCCGCTCCGACACGTGCGCGAATACCTGCTGGCTCTGGCGCCGCTCCTGCGCGGAGAATCCGTCGAATACCGCGGCGAGACGCTGACCGCGGTCGGTGCTCTCGACGTGCCGGGCGCGACGCCGCCGTCGTTGGTGCTCGCCGCGCTCGGCCCGGCCATGCTGCGGCTCGCGGGTGAACAGACGGACGGAACTGTCACCCAGTTCACCGGGCCGCGCACGATCGCCGATCACGTGGTGCCGACGGTCACCCGTGCCGCGAGCCGCTCCGGCCGTCCGGGGCCACGCGTCGTGGTGGGGCTGGCCGTGTGCGTGACCAACGACCGGTCGGCGAGGCGAGAATCGCTGGGGAACGTGTATGCGGCAGTGGGCACCGGTGCGGAGCCGAGCTACCGGGCCATGCTCGACCGCGAAGGCGTCGCCACGGCGGTCGACGTGGCGATCATCGGCGACGAGACGACCGTGGAACGCGAACTGCGGCGGTTCGCCGACGCGGGTGCCACCGAGTTTGTGGCGACGCTCTTCGGAACCGACCAGGAGAACGCGCGGAGTCTGGAGCTCATCGCGTCGTTCGGCTGAGTGCCCTTGCGACCGCACGCGCACCCCGGGGAGCAGCCGGCGCCGCGCTCGTCCGGGATCTCCAGGGCTGGCCGGCCAGCCCCCGCCACCGTGAGGAGCATCTGCTCAGGCGGACCGGTGCGGGGCCCCGCGGCGTCAGGGGAGCCTGAGGTCGGGGTGGTAGACGTCCAGCCACACGGCGAGGTCAAGGGCCCGCTCCAGGCCCAGCCGCGTCAGCCGGCCCATCCCGGCGGTGTCGCGCTTTGTCGCGGCCTTGAGCCAGCCCCGGTCCACCAGTTCGAAGAGTTCATGATGGCGGCGCGTCAGCAGTGCGCTTGCCTGCTGTTGGAGTTCCCGGCTGTAATACGGGTCCTGGGTCGACGGATACGGGCTCTTGGGCCGCCAGGCGACCGACGACGGAAGCATTTCCTTGGCAGCTCCCCGCAGCAGGCTCTTCTCCCTGCCGTCGTAGGTCTTCAGCGCCCAGGGCGCGTTGTAGACATACTCAACGAGCCGGTGGTCGCAGAACGGTACGCGGACTTCGAGGCCGACCGCCATGCTCATGCGGTCCTTGCGGTCGAGCATGTACCGCATGAAGCGGGTGAGGTGGAGATGGACCATGACCCGCATGCGGTACTCGAAGTCGTCCTCGGACTCCAGCCGCTCGACTTCCGCGACGGCGCTGTCGTACCTCTCCAGCCGGTACTCCTCCAGTTTCAGTCGCGACACAAGACCCGGGTGCAGTCCGGTGGCGTCCTTGTCGAACGGGCCCACGCTGACGGCGATCCAGGGGAAGGCCCGTGCCCGCTGGATGGCGGGGACGTGCATGTGCCGGTAGCCGCCGAACAACTCGTCGGCCGCCTCTCCTGAGAGGGCGACGGTCGACTTCTCGCGGATCGCCTTGAAGAGCAGATACAGCGAGAAGTCCATGTCGCCCACGCCCAGCGGGGCGTCCCGCGCCACGAGGGCGGCCTTGCGGACGTCGGGGTCGGCGAGTGCCTTGGGGTCGAGCACGATATCGGAGTGCTCCGCGCCGACGTGCTCGGCGACCTCATGGATGAAGGGGGTGTCCGGGGTGTCGCGCAGGTCGTCCGGCGTGAAGTTCTCCGCCTGGCCCGTGAAGTCGACCGCGAAGGTCGGCACGCGTTCGCCGGCGAGATGGGCGGCGGCCAACGCGGTGAGAGTGCTCGAGTCGAGCCCGCCGGACAGCAGTAGACAGCGCGGCACGTCGGCGACGAGCTGTCGGCGCACGATGTCGTCGAGGAGCTCGCGTACATGTCCGACCGAGGTGTCCACGTCGGCGGTGTGCGGCCGGGTCCGCAGCCGCCAATAGGTGCGCTCGCGCACGCCGGCATCGTCGACGGTGACTATCGTGCCGGGCTCGACCTGCTGTATTCCCGCCCAGATCGCGTGCCCCGGCGTGAAGGCGTACGACAGAGCCTCGCGCAGCCCGTCGGTGTCGACCACGCGCCGGGCGAGCCGGTTGGCCAGAATGGCCTTCTGCTCCGAGCCGAAGAGCACGCCGTCCGGCGTGCGGTAGTAGTAGAGCGGTTTGATGCCCACCCGGTCGCGCATCATCACGAGCTTGTGGTCCCGCGCGTCCCAGAGGGCGAACGCGTACATGCCGTTGAGGCGGTCGGCCAGTTCGGTCCCCCAGCGCAGGTAGCCGCGCAGGACGACCTCGGTGTCGCTGGACGTCGTGAAGCGCTCTCCCGCCCGGATCAGCTCATCGCGCAGTTCGACGAAGTTGTAGACCTCGCCGCTGTAGACGAGCGCCACCTCGCCCTGTTCGGTGCGCACCGTCATCGGCTGTGCCCCGCCCACCAAGTCGATCACGGCCAGCCTCCGGTGGCCGAGCGCGGCGTGGCGGTCGATCCACGTGCCGCGGGCGTCAGGGCCCCGGCACGCCATCGTCCCGGTCATCGCGTCCAGGGCTTCTCGTTCGCGCGTGAGGTCACGGTTGAACGAGACCCAGCCGGTGATTCCGCACATCTGCCCGCCTCCTGTGGCAGTCCAATGGGTTCGGTCCGGGCCGGGTCAGCCGGAGCCGCGCAGCAGCGCGGCCGCCCGTTCGGCGATCATGACGACGGTCAGGTGAGTGTTGGCGCACACCATGCTCGGCATGACGGACGCGTCCACGACATGAAGGTTCTCGACCCCGTACACGGCGCACCGCTGGTCCACGGCCGCCCACGGGTCGTCGGCCGGCCCCATGCGTACGGTCCCCACCGGGTTGTAAGCGCTGTCGACGGCCCTCTCGATGTAGTCACGCAGCGCCTCGTCGTCGTCCATGACGCGCTCGTCGAGCGCGACCAGCTGGTCGCCTTTGTCGAAGATCTTCGGCGAACTCGCCAGCTCCCAGCAGCCCCTGACGCCGTCCGCGAGCAGGCCGTAGTCGCGCTCGTCGGAGAGGTAGCCCAGGTCGACGCGGGGAGCGGCGTACGGGTCGGACGCGGCCAGGGTGACCCGGCCGCGCGAGTGTTGCCGGCGCAGCACGACCATCACCCCGAACACGGCCCTGGCCCCGGCGACGCGGCGCAGTTCGGGGAAGTGGAGCGTGAGGTCGAAGCGGTTGACCATCGCGTAGTACTGGTCGTTGAACCGGCTGTCGCTGGTACGGGTGACGATCTGCCCGGTCGACTTGCCCTCGTTCTCGTAGCCCGGCTTGGGCGTCATGAACACCCCGATGCGCGGCTGGTCGGTCAACCCCGCGCCCACACCGGGCAGATCCGCCCGCACCGGCAGGCCGAGACCGCGCAGGTCTTGCCCGGGCCCGATGCCCGAGCGGAGCAGGATCGCCGGGGAGGCGACGGCTCCGGCCGACAGGATCACCCGCCGGGCCCGGACGGTCTCCCACGGGCCGCCGTCCACGGACAGCACGACGCCCGCCGCACGCTCGCCCTCGAACACGACGCGGTCGACGAGGGCGCGGGGCAGGATCGAGAGATTGGCCCGCCCGCTCGCAGGCCACAGATACGACATCGCCGTCGAGACGCGGGTCCTCGGATCGCGCCGGTTGGACGGGATCGGTCCGACACCGGTCGACTCGGGGTCGTTGTGGTCCTCTGCCCACGGGTGGCCGGCGGCCAGACAGACGTCGAGGAAGGCCTGCTGAACCTCCGTCAGCTCCTCGGGGCGCCATCGTCTGACGGGCACCGGGCCGCCGCGGCCGTGGACGCCACGGTCGCCGAAGTCCAGATCGTCCTCCAGCCCGCGAAAGGCCGGGAGTACGTGCTTCCAGCTCCACAGCGGGCTGCCGCTGTCGGCCCACTCGTCATAGTCCTGCGGTGTTCCCCTGATCACGACCGTATTGCCCACGGCGGAGGAGCCGCCGGTGACCTTGCCGAGCGGGAACATGACCCGGCGATCGCGGGTGAGCTGGGTGGTGAACCCCCAGCTGTGCTTCACAAGCGACATGGCGTTGGCGTCGAGGAGGTCGTCCGGAGTCGCCGTCTGTGTGGCGTAGTGCCGCCCCGCCTCGATCAGCAGCACCCGTCGGCCGGGGTCCTCGCTGAGACGGGCGGCCAGCACGGCCCCGGCGCTGCCGGCCCCCACGATGACGTCGTCGTAGATCCGCGGTGCCGACATGGTGGCCGCCCTCACCGCTTGCTGGCCAGGCCGCACCACATGGGCAGCGGCGCGGGTCCCGAAGCGCCCTGCGGAGGCCGCCACGACTCGGTCGGCACCACACCGGGCGGCACGACGTCCATGCCGTCGAAGAACCGCTCGACCTCGGAACGGGTGCGGCGCACCACGGAATCGCCCGTCTGCTTGTCCATCTCTGTCAGCATCGCGTTGAGGGCGACGTCGGTGTCGTCCTTCGCGAAGTGGGAGAGCGCCAGGTAGCTGCCGGAGGGGACGGCGGCGAGCAGCTCGGCCGGAATCCGCTCGGGCCCGTCGGTGTCCTCGACGAAGTGGAGCACACCGAACAGGACGAGCCCGACGGGCCGGGAGAAGTCCAGCACCTTGGCGGCCCTGCGCAGGATGTCGTGCGGATCGCGGAAGTCCCCGTCCAGGAAGACGGTGTCGGCGTCGGAGGCGAGCAGGGCCTGCCCGTGCGCGGTGACGCCGGGTTCGTTGTCGACGTAGACGACGCGGCAGCCGGGCGCGGCCCTGCGCGCGGCCTCGTGCGTGTTGCCCATGGTGGGCAGCCCGCTGGCCAGGTCGAGGAACTGCCTTACGCCGCACTCGCCGGCCAGGTGCGAGACGATGCGCCCGAGCGCGTCGCGGGCTGCGTGGAGGTCGACGCGCACTCCCTCGACACCGCCGGGCTGACCCGGCCAGTTGGCGAACGCGGTGTCGCCGACGGCCCGGTCGGACGCGAAGTTGGCGGTCCCGCCGAGAAGATAGTCCATGATCCGGGCCGTGTTGGGGATCATGGCGTTCACCCCGACCGGCGCCTCCTCACGACGCGGTGCCGATGGATTCTCCGACATGCTGCAGCCTCCTTCGCGCCGCGGCACCGGAGCTCGCGGCCTTCACGACACCAGCGTGACGGCGCGGAGGCGGGTGGGGCTTCTCGCTCCGTGCCCGGCCTGCGGAAGGCGCCGGGCAACGCCGGAGTAGTCCCCGGCATCCGTCGAAAGCGACGCTTGGCGACGGGGACCCGGAACTCTGCCGTCTCCCCGGCGACGTGCGCCCGTCTCGCGTCGCGCTTCCCGCAGCCCATGTCAGCGAGGGTGATGTATGACGCCGCAATACGATGACATCGTCGTCGGCGCTGGTTCGGCCGGCGCCGTGCTCGCCGCGCGACTGAGTGAGGACACGTCGCGCCGTGTGCTCCTCCTCGAAGCCGGTCCCGACTACGTGTCGCCGCACGAGACGCCCGACGACATCCGCACCGGCAACGCGATGTCCTTCCACGACCACGACTGGCAGTTCAAGGCGGACATCCACGAGGGGCGCAGGATCCGCTTCCCGCGGGGCAAGGTGACGGGCGGCTCGTCGGCCGTCGGCGCCACGGTCGCGCTGCGCGGGCTCCCCGCTGACTACGACGAGTGGGCGGCCGCCGGAAACCCGTCGTGGTCCTGGCAGGAAGTGCTGCCGTACTTCCGGCGGCTGGAGGACGATCTCGACTTCGGCGGCGAGTACCACGGGTCGAACGGGCCGTACCCGATCCGCCGTTGGCGCCCGGACGAGCTGGTGCCCGGACAGCTCGCCTTCGTCGAGGCCTGCCTGGACGCGGGCTTTCCCGAGGCCAAGGACCACAACCATCCCGAGGCGACCGGGGTGGGCCCGATCCCCTCGAACCGGCGCGACGGACTGCACAGGGTCACCACCGCGATGGCCTACCTGACACCGGCACGCGACCGTCCCAACCTGGACATCAGGGCCCACACCGTCGTCGACCGGATCGTGTTCGACGGGACCCGCGCCGTCGGTGTGACGGCCTCCGCGGCCCGCGGCGGATACGAGACGATCAGCGCGCGGCGGGTGATCCTGGCCGCCGGAGCGGTGGCGTCGCCGACGATCCTCATGCGGTCCGGCATCGGTCCCGCCACCGAACTGCGGCGGCTCGGCATCGACAGCCGCGCCGACCTGCCCGGCGTCGGCGCGAACCTCGTCGACCACCAGCGCACCGGCGCGTTCCTCGCGCCGCGCCCCGGCGTCTGCGATCCGTCGGGCCCGTTCCTGCAGGAAATCCTCCGCACCACCGCGCCGGGCTCCGACGAAACGAACGACCTGCAGTACTACATGGTGAACCACTTCGATCTGACGCACTTTCCGGAGCTGCAGATGCTCTCGGGAACGGAGATGATCCTCGGGGTCATGGTCGTGTCGCAGCGGCCGCGCTCCCGCGGCAGACTCGTGCTGACCTCGACGGACCCCCTGGAGCCGCCCCGGATCGAGCTGAACTTCCTCTCGGACGGCGGCCGGGAGCTCGACCTGCTCGTGGAGGGCGTACGCACCAGCTGGCGCCTGGCCAACCATCCCGGCATCCGCAGCCTCGGGCAGGGCTTCGTCGTCCTGCGCGAAGCGGTGATCGAGAACGACGACATGATCCGCCAGTACGTCAAGACCAGCCTCGACAGTGCCTACCACCCGGTCGGGACGGTGCGCATGGGGCCGGCGGACGACCCCTCGGCCGTCGTCGACGAGCGGTGCTCGGTCCACGGGATCGAGTCCCTCTACGTCTGCGACGCCTCGGTGATGCCCACCACGGTCCGGGCCAACACGAACCTCACTTCGATCATGATCGGTGAGCGTACGGCCGACTGGCTGCGCGCGTAGCGGCACCACACGAACCGGCCGGGGAAGGATCCCCGGCCGGTGCTTCGTCCGCGAAGCCCGTCAGGTCACCGGGCGCACCGTCATCGGCAGGCCGCCGCGGATCCGCAACGTCAGCATCGCCTCGCCGGTCACCTGGTACCCGGGCACCTTCCTCAGACGCACATCGCGTGCGAGCGTGGCGAGGACGACGGTGGCCTCCATCATGCCGAGGCTGTTGCCGACGCAGAACCGCGGTCCCGCGCCGAACGGGATGTAGGCGTAACGGTTCCGTCCCGCCGACGCGGCCGGGGTGAACCGCTCCGGATCGAAGCGGGCGGGCGCCGTCCAGAACGCCGGATGCCGGTGCAGCAGGTAGGGGCAGAGCAGCACGTCAGCGCCTGCGCCGACGGGAAATCCGCCGATCTCGTCCTGCCCGCGGGCGATGCGGGGCAGCAGCCAGACGGGGGGATAGAGGCGGATGACCTCGTGGAGGACCTGCGTGGTGTACGTGAGTTCGCGCAGACTCTCGATGGTCAGCGGCCCGTGCCCGAAGACCTTCGCGGCCTCGTCGTGCAGCCGCAGCCACACCTCCGGGTGCGCGTCGAGCAGATGGAACGCCCAGCTCAAGGTGCTGGCCGTGGTCTCGTGCCCGGCGAGCAGCAAGGTCACCAACTCGTCGCGCATGCGGACCCGTCCGAGGCGCTGGTCCCCTTCGTGGCGGACCGACTCGATCAGTCGCGAGACGATGTCGTCGCCGGCCGGCCCGGCGGCGCGATCGGCGGCCAGCCGGTCGACGATGCGCTGCAGGTCCCGCCGGGCCCGCCGGAAGCGTGTCTGCAGGGGCAGCGGAAACCACAGCGGCACGGTGCCTAGGGTGATGGCGTCGAACATCGCCTGGTTCTGGACGGCTTCGAACGAGTCGCCGAGCGAGTCGAACGCGCTGAGGTCTGCGTCGACGAGTGTGCGTCCGAGCACGCCCAGCGTGAACGCGGTCATCTCGGCGCGCATGTCCACCGGCCCCGTGCCGGCCAGGGAGCGTAGACGTGCGGCCAGCCTCTCGGCCTCGTCACAGACGGCGCCCAGCTGCCCGGCGATCCGCTTGGGCTGGAAGACCGGCTGGATCGCCTTGCGTTGGCGGCGCCACACCTCACCGTCGCTGGTGAGGAGGCCGTCTCCGAGGGCGCGCCGAGCGTGGATCATGCCGAGGCCCTTGGTGTAGTTCTCGGCGTTGTCCGCCAGGATGTGCTTGGCGTGGTCGGGGTGGTTGAAGAAGTGGAGCGTCTTGGGGCCGAGCGGCAGCCGCACCGCGTCGCCGTATTCGGCTGCCGCCCACACCATCACGTCGAGTCGGCTTCGCACCATCCTGGCGAGGACGGGAAGGGCGAGGAGGCGCGACGGGCCCGGCATCCTGCGCCGTTGCCGGCCGGCCGGGGAACTCGTGATGGTCACGGACGGGCTCGCCGGAGTTGGTCGAGCCCCGAGGCGATGCGCTGCCGCCAGAGTTCGTACGCGGGGACGCCGGAGGCGTCCGGGAGTTCGGTGCGGCTCTTGTCGGCGAGGTCGGCCGCCTGCGCCGGCGTGATGCCACAGAGCAACCGGGTCGCCAGCTCGGTGTGCTCCGTCACGAGGCCGGTCTGGAACCGGGCGGTCGCGGCGAACACCGCGCCTTGGGCGACCTGCGGCAGGTGGGCCCCGGCGCGCCGCGCGAAGGTCCGCAGCTCTTCCTGGTCGACGGCGCCGGCGTAGGTGATGGCAAGGCCGGCCCCGCCGTAGAGGTCTGCGTGCCGGCTCTTGTCGAATGCCTCGATCAGATCGGCGGCCCGGTCGGGGTCGGCTCCGGCGACGAACCAGATCGCTCGTCCGACGCCCTGGTCGATCACGCGGCTCGCGTACGAAGCCGGTCCGCCGGCCGGCCACGGGAAGTCCGGCTCCTGGTACTGCCGGCGCACGTACTGCTCGGTGCGGAAGTAGGCCTGGTGGAAGCCGTATCCGTCCAGGACGAGCCAGCGCAGCAGCGGATCCGCGGCGGCGGCGGACGCCTTGGCCCAACGCAGCCGCGGCAGCCGGGCCATGGCCCAGCCGATCCCGACATAGACCATGTAGATGTGGTCCCTGGCCCTGCCCTCAAGGAAGCGGCTCACGTTGCGGCCACCGAACGGGAGGCCGTCGCGTATCGCGAAGCCCATGCCGGCGCCCTCGTAGGCGAAACCGCGGAACTCCCGAGGAACCGACTCAAGACGGTCTTCGGCGTCATGTGGCGCGCGGGCTTCGGCCGCATACGCGTACCCGGTGAGGAAGGTCTCGCCCACGGTCTCCAACATCTCCCGCGCGGCTGCGCTCTTCACGTGGAAACCGCGCACGGAAAGGTTCGCTTGCGACGTGCTGGGGGTCAGGATTCGGCGCCGGAGCGCTCGCCAACTACTGGTCATGCCTCTCTCCTCTCGGTGGATCGCCTGTTACCCGGAGATCTGAGGGGGAGCGTGCCTGCCTCCGGTTGGCGCGCCACGCTCCGCATGCGGACGTGACGCCTGGTCAAAGGGACGCGAGCTCCGGGGTCCGCAGCGGACTTCGCGTCCCTTCGGGGAGCAGACGGTTGTCCAGTTCCGGCAGGGCCAGCAAGATCGGTAGATCGGTCCGGTCCACGGTGCGCATCGGGATGCGGAGTTCGACATCGTGGCCGGAGCGCATCACGACAGGTTTCCCAGCGCCCAGCAGGAGGGGGTGGCGCGCCCAGGGGCGGGGATCCACGTCGGCCCAGCGGACCGCGACGGCGGCGGCACGTACGTACCATTCGCCGATGGGCACCGCGCTCAGTCGGTATTCCAGCACGCGGCAGGCGTCGGTGGGGCATTCGAGGATGTCGCAGGAGACCGGCATGCCCTCGACGATGGGGCTGCCGAACGCGCCGACGTAGACGCGCAGCGGCGTGCTGCTCGGCGGCAGCACGACCGTGCCGTGCACGGTGCCGGTCCCGCAGTCCGTGTCCGTGTCGAAGCGCGGCAACGGCGGCAGGCCGCTGTTGGACAGTGACCTGAATCGGGTAGGTGAGACGCCGACGCTCCGGGTGAACCGGGTCGTGAACGTGCCCAGGCTGTTGTAGCCCACCTGATACGCGATGTCGGTGACGCTCAGTGACGTCTCCAGAAGGAGATTCTTCGCGCTGTACAGGCGGATCGCCGTCAGGAAACGCCCGGGCGAGGTACCGGTGACGTTGCGGAAGACCCGGGAGAAGTAGAACTTGCTCAGTACCGCGGTGTCTGCAATCTCATCTAAGGATAAGGGCTCACTGTAGTGATCCCACATCGTCGTTATGGCGCGTTCCACCGCAAGCTTGGATACCTCCACAGGACCCCCGTTGTCAGATGAGGCCAACTCATGATCGGCTGCCGATTCGCTTCACCAGCCACTGAGATGCGGTTCGATGATGCGCATGCTCCGGTCTTCAGCACTTCTTTGAAGTTGCCTGTATCGGATTTGCATCTGTCAGTTTCCGTGCGGTGCGTGTGAACAATTGGGCCAGCGTGTCTGGTGTTCCTGCTGACCGCCCACTGGGCAACCGTCCGGTAAATTTCGAAAATCTCCGAGTCCGCCGTGCCCGCGGTTGGCTGCCCGTCGAGGTGCGGTGATCGTTCACCCACGGGCGCGTCGGGCCGCGACGGTGAAGGGCAGGGGGTGGGCATGGTGGCGCCCGCCAATTCGATCACTGGAATTGGCGGGCGTGGCAACAGAATCCGTGATTCCGCGCGCCTGAACGCGTTACGGATCGTGACGGCGTTGCGGCCGGTGCTCAGGTGGCGGACCGGGACGTGTCGTCTACTTCTGGCGCGCCCGGGCGATGTCCATGGCTGTCGCCGCCGTATCCCGGTCGTCGCCGGCGCCCACCAGCAGGCTGCACACCAACGTCCGGAAGCACATGTCGGCGCCGTAGGGCTCGATGAGGTATCCGCCCAGTTCCAACGTGACGAGTCCGTGGACCCCGATCCACATCTGGTGGGCCACGCGCGCCGGGTCGTCGGTACGGAACCGGCCCGCCCGCATGCATCTGGTGACGGCGCCCACCAGGGTCTCCAGGGTGTAGCGGCCGTGCTGGCGTTCGTCGTCGGAGAGCGCGAAGCCGCCGAGGCTCGCTCCGCCGAACATGACCGAATACAGGTACCGATGCTCAAGGGCGTTGGCCCGGTACGCGTATCCGAGTGCCGCGACGTCGGCGACCGGGTCATCCGTCTGCGAGACCTCGGTCATCCGGTCGTTCAGGCGCCGGAAGCCCTCATGGACCACTGCTTTGACCAGGTCGTCCATACCGCCGAAATGCGTGTACACCGCGGTGGTGGACGTGCCCACGGCGGCGGCGAGCCGACGGGTGGACAGTGCGCCCGGCCCCTCCTCCTGGAGGATGCGCGCCGCGGCCACGATCAGATTCGCGCTCACTTCGGGGGCGGCTTTTCGAGGGCTCACCCTTGACATGGTGGCAGAGGAAACCGAGCATAACAATGTTACGTAACGCTGGTATGTGACGGAGGCGGGATGGGCGGCGCACCCAATTTCCAGGCAGGCAACTACCGACCGGTCTCCCGCGAAGTCACCGTGATCCAGCCGGAGGTGACGGGGCGACTGCCGGCCGGGCTCAACGGCACCTTCACCCGCATCGGACCCAACCCCCTGGGTCCCCCCGACGCGCGCCGCCACGCGTTCGAAGGGGCGCCCATGGTGCACGCCATCCGTATCCAGGACGGACGCGCGCAGTGGTATCGCAACAGGTGGCTGCGGACGGACCGGGTCTGCGCCCACTTGGGAGAACTGCCCACGCCGGGGCCCCGGCACGGCCTGTCCGACGATGCCGGGGGCAACCTCGTCCAGCACGCGGGGCGCATCCTCGCCCTCGGTGACGGCGGAGTGCTCCCGGTCCAGATCGGCACCGACCTGGCAACGACGGCCCGCGTCGACTTCGATGGAACGCTCGTCTCCGGATTCTCCGCCCACCCGGAGATCGATCCGCTCACCGGGGAGATGTTCGCGGTCGCCTACTATCACGAGCCGCCGTACGTCCTGTACTTGGTCATCGGCGCGGACGGCCGGGTACGCACCACCCTGCCGATCGCGGTGAAGAGCCCAACGATGATGCACGCCTTCTCGCTGACCGAACGCTACGCGGTCTTCTACGACCTGCCGGTCGCCTACGACCCGGCCACAGCAGCGAGCGGGTCGCGCGTCCCGTACCGGTGGCGAACGGACCACGATTCCAGGATCGGTGTGCTGCCGCGCGAGGCCACCGCGCCCGACGTGCTCTGGATGGACATCGACCCCTGCTACGTCTTCCACCCGCTCAACGCCTACGAAAGCTCGAACCGGATCGTCATCCACCTCGTCCGCCACCCGCGGGTCTTCGACCGCGAGCCCCTTCGGCCGGGCGAAACCGCCCCCACCCTCTGGCGATGGACGATCGACCCGCGCGGCGGCACCGTCGAGCAGGAGCAACTGGGAGAGCACGCCGAGGAATTCCCCAGGATCGACGACCGCTACAAGGGGTCGTACAACCGGTACGGTTTCGCGGTCGCCATGTCGCCGTGCGGGAGCGGAGGCCACCTCGCCGGCCCCGGCCTCCTGCGCCACGACCTCGCCCTGGGCCGCACCGACACCCACGAGTTCGGCCCCGGACGGGAGAGCGGGGAAGCGGTCTTCGTGCCGCGCGGCCACGATGCCCCCGAGGCGGACGGCTGGCTGCTGAGCCTCGTCCACGACGCGGCGGACGACCGCAGCGAACTGGTGGTTCTGGACACCGCCGACTTCACCGGAGAGCCGACGGCCGTCGTGCGGCTGCCGGTGCGCGTGCCGCACGGTCTGCACGCGCAGTGGATCGCGGGCTGACCGGCATCGCGGCCGCCGCCCGAGATCGGGTCAATCTGGAAGAAGGCGCGCGCCGCCGCGGTCCCTAGTCTCGTCTGGAGTGTCCGACCGGACGAGAGGAATGCCCGTGGCGTTGAAAGTGATCGGTCGTGCCCGGGGGGAGTTCGAGCATCCGGCAGCGTTCTGGTTCGGGGTGCTCGCGTCCGCCGTGGGCGTCGCGTTGCACCTGCCGATGTACTTCGGCGCGCGCGACATGCACTACTCGATGTCCGGCATGCACCCAGACGCCGCCATGACCACAGGCATGGCGCTCATCCTGGTCGGGCTGGCCGCGACGCTCTACGGTGTGCTGCCCGCGCGCGGAAGCGAGATCAGGAGGTCCGCGCGACGTATCCGCGTCACAGCCATCGACGACGCGCCCATCAGGGGCCAGCACATCGCCCTGCTCGTCGTCCTCGCCATCGCCATCACGATCGACGTCATGAAGCCGGCGACGCTGTCGTTCGTCGCGCCCGGTGTCGCCCAGGAGTACGGCCTGAAGTCCCCGGCCAACCCGCACGGGCACATCCCCGTCTCGTGGCTCCCGCTCTTCGGGATCAGCGGTACCGTCGTCGGCTCGTGGAGCTGGGGCTGGCTCGGCGACCGCATCGGGCGCCGCTCCTCGATCCTGCTCGCCGGAATCCTCTTCGTCACCACCTCCATCTGCGGAGCGATGCCCGGCTTCTACTGGAACCTGCTGATGTGCTTCCTGATGGGGCTCGGTGTCGGCGGCATGCTCCCGATCGCGTTCGCGCTGATGGCCGAGACGGTCCCCGCACGTCACCGGGGCTGGCTGATGGTCCTCATCGGCGGTGACATCGCCGGAGCCTACGTGGCCACGAGCTGGCTGGCCGGATGGCTCACCCCGACTTACAGCTGGCGCATCCTCTGGCTCATCGGCCTGCCCACGGGACTGCTGTTCATCGCGCTGAACCACTGGATCCCGGAATCCCCCCGCTATCTGATCGCCCGCGGCCGGGAAGAGGAAGCCGGAGCGATCATGGCCCGGTACGGTGCCGTGGTGCGGGAGGTCCCGACCGACGCCCAGGACGCCGAAGCACCGGTCCGCGGCAGCGCCCAGCGACTCCTGCGCCGCCCGTTCGCCGGTCCCACTCTCGCGATCACGGTCCTCGCCATTGGCACGGGCCTGGTCACGTACGGCTTCCAGCTGTGGGTCCCGACCAACCTGCAGCATCTCGGGTTCTCGGCGGTGAAATCGGACTACGTCGTGCGCAACGCGGCACTGCTCGGGCTCCCCTTCACGGTTCTGGTGGCGGTGGCGTACGGATGGTGGGGAAGCCGCAGGACGATCGTCACGCTCTCCCTCGCGTCGGCGCTCGCGCTGGGCGGCTTCGCGATCGCCGGCAACTCACTGGTCCACCATCACCTCGCGCTCTCGCTGCTGCTCGTGGTACCGCTGTCCGCCGTCAGTTCGGTGGCGGCGGTCGTCTCCGCGTACGCCGCCGAGATCTACCCCACGATGCTGCGCTCACGGGGTTCGGGCCTCGCGGCCGGCATGACCAAACTGGGCGGGGTACTGATCATCGCGATCGTCGTCGCCGCCACGAGCATTCCCTCGATCGCCCTGACCGCGGTGATCGGCGCGGTGCCGCTGCTCCTGGCGGCCGTCCTCTTCCTGTGGATCGGCCCCGAGACCAAGCGCCGCAAGCTGGAGGAGATCAGCGGCGAGCTGTTGGCCACCGGGGAAGCCGCCTAGTACGGCGCGCACCGCACCGCGACGGCCCGGCGCCTCAAGGCGCCGGGCCGTCGCGCGTGCCGCGTGCGTGGGAACCCTCAGTGCCAGGGTGCGGTCGGGAACCAGATGTAACCCAGCAGGTGCAGCAGGCGCACGTCCCAGTACACGACCGCGAACACACCGGCGACCAGGAAACCCGATGCCGTCAGCGCACTCACCCTGGCCGGCTCCGCCGCGAGCCAGCGCCCGGCCGGCCCCCGCAGGACGAGCGAGATCACCACGACGATCAGCGACATGACGACGATGTTCCCCAGCGACTGGAGCGCGAACGCCGCCGCCCCGTACAGCGGGTTGTGGTGCTGCGCCGCACTGCGGAACATTCGGCCGAACAGCGGGTACGGCCGCCCGATCAGGAAGGCTCCGATGAGCATGCCCATGAGGACCAGCGGCGCGTTGCGGAAGCGTCGGGCGACCGCAGCGAGCGGATCCGGCACGATGCCCGCGGCCGCGAGACCGAGCACGATCATGATGATGCCGATGACGCCGAAGTCGATCATCGCCTGGGCGATCCGCGGCGAGAGACCGGGGGAGTGGGTGGTGGAGAACTGCGGCATATGGGTGCCGAAGATTCCGACCAGGGCGCCGTAGAGGGCCGAGAGCGGCAGCATGCCGACGGCCAGCCAGCCGATCGGCCGTGCCACGCGGGCCAGTGACTCCCGCCGCGACAACGCGGATTCGCCGACCAGGGGACCCACCGCACCCAGCACCATCACGTTGCACGCGGTGAAGGACCCGGCCAGACCCGAGACGAAGGCGAAGACCACGCCCGACGCGATGCCGGCGATCGGGGTCGTGAGCGCATTGTGCCCGAGCATGGCATCCGCGGCGTTGAAACCGATCTGGTCGTCGGCCAGTGTCGGTGACCAGGCATACGCCAGCAGGAATCCGAGCAGGAAACCGACCGCGACGACGAGGGTTCGGCGGCGCGGAAAAAGTCCGTTGACGAACAGAGATGTCCCGGGCCGGGGAATCGCCGGTTTCTCGGCGACGGCATTGGTCATGAATATCCTCCCGGAAGGGTGATGCGGCCGCACGACACGGTCGTCAGCCGTGAGTCTCGGACCTCTTCGCCCATATCGCTTCTTCGACACTGCCCTCAATCGACCGTGCGTAGATCGGCATCCCCAGGACATCTCCAGGATTGCGCTTTCGGGTGCGGGAGATCTTGGTGACGGCAAGAGGAGAGAAGCCCCCACGCAGGTCCGACCGTCATCCTGGAGACGGCGAGAAGGCGCTGTCACGGCTACTCGGCGACGGACGACCGCGATTATGGGGGAACCCATGGGCACTCAGCGATATGAAGTGGCAATTCTCGGATCGGGAATCGGCGGCTCGATGCTCGCGTGCATCCTCGCCCGGCACGGAGTTTCGACGCTCCTGCTGGAAGGGGCGAGTCACCCGAGATTCACGATCGGCGAATCCCTGATTCCGGAGACGGGTCTGCGGATGCGCATCGTCGCCGACAAATACGGCGTGCCGGAGATCGGGTGGATCGGTACGTTCCACAAGCTGCGCAGGCACGTGAGCAGCAATTGCGGAGTGAAGCGCTCGTTCGGATTCATGTATCACCGTGCCGGCGAGGAGAACCGGCCCGAGGAGATCAACCAGTTCGGGACGCTCACGCCGCCCGTCGGCCCCGACTCGCATCTGTTCCGCCAGGACACCGATGCCTACCTCGCCGCGCTCTCGGTGACGTACGGGGCGACGTTCCACTCCCAGACCCGCATCGAGGCCATCGACTTCGGCGCCGACGAGGTCGAACTCCGCGCCACCTCGGGCGAGACATACCGCGCCAAGCTCCTCATCGACGCTTCGGGCATGCGGTCGATGGTCTCCGACCAACTCGGCATGCGCGACGAGGTGCCACGCTTCCGCACCGACACCCGCGCCATCTACACCCACATGATGGGCGTCAAGAGCACTGATCTGCTCCTCGACGCCAAAGACCGGCGCGACCTGATCTCACCGCTCGGCCAGTCCACCATGCATCACGTCTTCGACGGGGGCTGGATGTGGATCATCCCCTTCAGCAACCACCGCGCCGCGACCAACCCGCTGACCAGCGTGGGTCTGATGCTCGACCGGCGCAAGCACCCGGAGCCGCAGGGCACGCCCGAAGGGGAGTTCCGCCGGATCGCCTCGGCCTATCCGACGATCGCGCGGCACTTCGCCGAGGCGCGCGCCGCACGCCCGTGGGTCCGGTCGGGCCGTATCCAGTACTCCTCGCCCCACCTGACCGCGCCCCGCCTCATCCAGCTCCCCCACGCGGCCGACTTCATCGACCCCCTCTATTCCAGCGGGATGTCGGTGCTCGTCGCCGCGGTCGACATGATCGCCGAGTCGCTGCTCAAGGCCGTCGCGGAGAACGACTACGCCATCGAGCGGTTCAAGCCCATGGAGGACGTGGTCAACCGCGGTTTCGATCACTACGACACGGTCGTGTCGGGGTCCTTCGACTCGTTCGCCAGCTACGACACCTGGAACGCGTGGAACCGCAACTGGGTGATGGGCAGTCTGCTGGGCACGTTCGGCCCGCTCTCCCTGCTGATGCGCTACCACAAGACGAAGGACCGCTCCCACCTCGAGAAGACGACCGAGCCGAGCCGCATGGGAGTGCTCGGCAGCCACCTGCCGGGCGTCGTCGAGATGGCGCAGGCCTCACGCGGCTACATGGACGCCGCACTCGCGGGCGAGATCTCCTACGAACAGGCGAGCGAGCGCATCTTCGCCCGGTTCCGCGCGATCGACTTCCTGCCGCCCTACATGGGCTTCGGCGACCCCAAGAAGACCGCCACCGCGACGTTCACCCTGCTCCCCGGTGCCCGCCACGTCACGTGGTACCGGATGCACGGCGACCCGGTGTACCGGGACAACTGCACCTTCCCGCTGACGACGTACGCACGCGACGGTGCCGCCTTCGTGCTCGACGAGACGCGCGAGGCGTGGCGGCACAACTTCTCGGCGCTGCGCGACGTCCTCTTCGCGCGCAACAGCGACTGGCGGCATCCCGCGCCGGCGCTCGCCGCGCACCCAGAGCTCGTGACGTCGGCCACGGCGCCCACGTCTGATGCGCAGGAAGCGCCCGAACCCGACGGCGTCGAGTCCTCCAGGACCGAGGCGTCGCCGACCGCGACCGGCTGAGCGCCCCGGTGGAGACGCCCCGCACCTACGACCGATGTTTCGAGAGGAGATCGCCATGACGCTGAACAAGCGTCTTCGCCGGCTGGTGCCGGGCGTCCTGGCCGTGGCCGTCGCCACCACGCTGTTCTTCGGCGCGGACAGCGCGGTCAGCGTGTCCGAGGGTGCGCAGACCGCCGCCAAGTACACGTTCCACGAACTGCCCATCGCGCTGCCGCCCGGTTACGACAACCAGCACATGAACACGATCCGGCAGGTCAACCCGGCCTACCAGAAGATCCGTTCATGGATCTCGGCGGTCGGCGCCGGCGTCGCCATCAACGACGTCACCGGCCACGGGCGCGCCGACGGCATGTGTCTCGTCGACACCCGGACCAACAAGGTGATCGTGACGCACACGCCCACCGCGCCGGCGGCCGACCGGTTCACGCCGTTCACCCTGGACGCGGCGCCGCTGCCGTACGACGACACGATGGCGCCGACCGGCTGCGCGGCAGGAGACTTCACGGGCGACGGCCGCATGGGCTTCCTCGTGACGTACTGGGGACGGACCCCGATCCTGTTCCTGCCGAAGTCGACCGCCACGACGCCCTCGCCGAGCGCGTACGTGCCGCAGGAGCTCGTGGCCTCGCAGTCACCCGACGGCACGTACCACGGGCCGCGCTGGAACACCGACGCCGTGTACATCGCGGACCTCGACGGCAGCGGACACCCCTCGATCATCGTCGGCAACTACTTCCCCGACTCGGACGTGCTGGACCCGCACGGCCTGAAGAACGTGGCGATGACCAACAGCCTCTCCTCCGGCAACAACGCCGGCGGCGACCACGTACTGCGCTGGCACGATGCCGCCTCGGGCGCCCACCCGAGCGCCCGTTACGTCGAGGAGAAGGACGCGATCCCCTTCCAGATCTCGACCGGCTGGACGCTCGCGATCTCGGGGGCCGACCTCACCGGTGACGGTCTGCCGGAGGCCTACATCGCCAACGACTTCGGCCACGGCCACCTCCTGTACAACCAGTCCACCCCCGGCCACATCAAGTTCACCGAAGCCAAGGGCGTGCGGACAGGCACGACTCCCAAGTCGTTCGTGCTCGGAAACGGCTCTTTCAAGGGGATGGGCGTCGACTTCGCCGACCTCAACAGCAACGGCCGCTTCGACTTCTTCGTCAGCAACATCAACGTCGCCTGGGGCCTGCAGGAGAGCAATCTGCTGTTCATCAACCACGCTGCGGACCAGGCCGACATGACGAAACAGCTCAGCAAGGGCGTCGCCCCGTTCGAACAGGAGGCCCAGCAGTACGGCCTGGCGTGGACCGGCTGGTGCTGGGACGTCAAGGCGGGGGACTTCCTCAACCAGGGCGAGCAGGACGTGATCCAGACCGACGGCTTCGTCAAGGGCACCAACAACCGGTGGAACTGGCTCCAGGAGGCGGCCACCGAGAACGACGACCTGCTGAGCAACCCGGCGATGTGGCCCAACTTCCAGCCCGGTGACGACGTCTCCGGCCACGAGGCCCTCGCCTTCTACGCCAAGAACTCCAGCGGCACCTACGTCAACGTGAGCTCCCGGCTGGGCCTCGCGGAGCCGACCCCGACCCGAGCCGTCGCCACCGGCGACACCACCGGCACCGGCACCCTGGACTTCGCCGTGGCACGGCAGTGGGGACCGCCGGCGTTCTACGCCAACCAGGCGCCGGACCGCGGCAACGCACTCGAACTCAAGCTGTACCGCCCCTCCACCGACCCGAGCGGCACCGGCAAGGGTCTGGAAGGCATCGGCGCGCCCGCGTACGGCGCCACGGTCCAGATCACCACACCGCAGGGCACGCAGATCTCCCAGCTCGACGGCGGCGGCGGCCATGTCGGTTTCCGCAGCTTCGACGTCCACTTCGGGATCGGTTCCTACCGCGGCCCCGTGTCCGCCCGCGTTCAGTGGCGTGACGTCGACGGAGGCCTCCACCAGCAGACGCTGAAGCTCGACCCCGGCGTCCACACCTTCATGCTGACCGGCACCGCCCAGGAGGTTTCGAGCCGATGACCGCCGTCGCGCACCCCTCTCCGGCAGACACCGCTCCACCGAGCGCCGCCGTCAAGCCCCCCAAGCCGAAGCCCGATCCCAGGTATCTCGCGCTGCGCAACTTCGCCATGTCGATCACCGCCTTCAACGTGTTCGGCTACACCCTGCTCGGCTTCGAACAGCCCTACCTGTGGCCGGTCTTCGCCCTGCTGATGGCGTACGCGACGGAGATCACGTTCGAACTGATCAGTGCGTGGGCGTACCAGCGGCGGCCGCGGTTCCTCGGCGGGGGGCCGCGCGGCCTCTACGAGTTCCTGCTGCCGTCGCACATCACAGCTCTCGCCGTGAACATGCTGCTCTACGCCAACAACCAGATCCTGCCGGTCCTGTTCGGGGTGTTCGTCGGAGTCGCCGGCAAGCACGCGTTCCAGGCGCCGGTCAACGGGCGGCTGCGGCACTTCATGAACCCGTCCAACTTCGGCATCACGATGACGCTCGTCTGCTTCGGCTGGGTCAGCATCGCGCCGCCCTACGAGTTCACCGAGAACGCGAACACCTTCTTCCGAATCATGATCGCGATCATCATCGCGACGGCCGGCACCGTCCTCAACACCATGCTCACCCGCAAGGTCCCGCTGATCGTGGGCTGGATGGGCGGCTTCGCCATCCAGGCCTTCGTACGGCACGGCATCTGGGACGTCGCACTGTTCTCCGCGCTGGGCTCGATGACCGGGGTCGCGTTCGTGCTCTTCACCAACTACATGATCACCGACCCTGGTACGACGCCGATGAAGGGGCGCGCCCAGTTCATGTTCGGCGGCTCCGTCGCGTTCGTCTACGGGGCCCTGATGCAACTCAACGTCACCTACACCCTCTTCATCGCCCTCGTGATCGTCTGCGCTGCCCGCGGCGTCGGCTGGTGGGGCGCGTCCCTCATCCAGCGCCTGCGGTCCCGGCGCACACCCGACACCACGGCGATGAGCCAGGAAATCCCGGCCCAGGCGCTGGAGACCACGGACGCGGGGGCGATACGGGCATGAGCAGTCACCGGATTGCGGTCGTCGGCGTCGCCTGCCGCTACCCCGACGCGGACTCGCCCGAGCAGCTGTGGCAGAACGTCCTCGCCGGCCGGCGCGCGTTCCGACGGCTGCCGGACGAGCGCATGAACCTCGACGACTACTACTCACCCGACCGGGCGGCCCCCGACCGCTTCTACACGCGCAAGGCCGCCGTCCTGGAGGGATTCGATTTCGACCGCGTCGGCTACCGGATCGCGGGCAGCACCTTCCGGTCCACGGACATGACCCACTGGCTGGCCCTGGACACCGCGGCGCGCGCCCTGCGCGACGCGGGCTTCCCCGACGGCGACGGGCTGCCGCGGTCAGCCACCGGCGTGGTGATCGGCAACAGCCTGACAGGCGAGTTCAGCCGCGCCAACCTCATGCGGCTGCGCTGGCCCTACGTGCGCCGCACGGTCGGCGCCGCCCTGCGCGAGCAGGGCTGGGACGACGCCGCGCTCGGCGCCTTCCTGGCCGGCCTCGAAAAGCGTTACAAGGGCCCCTTCCCCCCGATCGACGAGGACACCCTGGCCGGAGGTCTCGCCAACACCATCGCCGGCCGCGTCTGCAACCACTTCGACTTCCACGGCGGCGGCTTCACGGTCGATGGTGCCTGCTCCTCCTCGCTGCTGTCGGTGGCCACCGCGGCCAACGCCCTGGCGACCGGCCAGCTGGAGGTGGCCGTCGCGGGCGGCGTGGACCTGAGCATCGACCCCTTCGAGGTCATCGGCTTCGCCAAGACCGGCGCGCTCGCCACCGGCGAGATGCGCGTGTACGACCGCGGCTCCAACGGATTCTGGCCCGGAGAAGGCTGCGGCATGCTCGTGCTCATGCGCGACGAGGACGCGATCGCGCAAGGCCTGCGCCGGTACGCCGTGCTCGCCGGCTGGGGCTACTCCTCCGACGGCAAGGGCGGCATCACCCGTCCCGAGGCCGCGGGACACCGGCTCGCGCTGCGGCGTGCCTACGAGGTGGCCGGCTACGGCATCGAGACCGTCGCCTACCTCGAAGGCCACGGCACCGGCACCGCCGTCGGCGACGCGACCGAACTGCGCGCGTTCAGCGAAGCGCGTCGCGCCGCCGACCCCGCGGCGCCCCCCGCGGCGATCAGCACCATCAAGGGGAACATCGGCCACACCAAGGCAGCCGCCGGCGTCGCCGGTCTCATCAAGGCGATCCTCGCCGTGCACCACGAGGTCATTCCGCCGGCCACCAGCCACGTCGACCCCCACCCCGAACTGACGGGGGAGCGGCCGGCGTTGCGCGTCCCGCTCGCACCCGAGCCGTGGCCGGCCGGCCACCCCATCCGCTCCGGCGTCTCGGCGATGGGCTTCGGAGGCATCAACGCTCACGTCGTGGTGGAGCACGCCGACAGCGCGCCGGACGCCGGGCTCGGGCCGGAGGTCGAGGCACTGGCCCGGTCACGGCAGGACGTCGAGCTGCTTCTCGTCGATGCCGAGGACTTCGCTTCGTTGCGCGGACGGATCGCGCAGCTGGCCGACGTGTGCGGCCGGCTCTCGTTCGCCGAACTCGGGGACCTCGCCGCCACACTCGAACACGAGCTGGGCGACCGCCCCTTCCGCGCCGCGATCGTGGTCGGCGACCCCGAGGAGGCCGGGCGACGCTTCGACTCGCTCCTGACGATGCTCGACAACGGCGCGCGATCCGTCCTCGACACCGAGCGCGGCGTCTTCGCGGGCACGTCCGCCCGGCCGCCGCGGATCGGATTCCTCTTCTCCGGACAGGGCGCCGGCCGGCGCGGCGACGGGGGCGCGCTGCGGCGGCGTTTCGCCGACGTCGACGAGCTCTACCGCACGTCGGCCACGGTCCCCGGCGCCGATCCGGTCGCCACCGAGAACGCCCAGCCGAGAATCGTCACCTCGTCCGTCGCGGGCCTGCGCACGCTGGCGTCGCTCGGCATCACGGCTGTCACCGCCGCGGGTCACAGCCTGGGCGAACTGACCGCGCTGCACTGGGCGGGAGCGCTGGACGAGGCGGCCGTGCTGCGCGCCGCCGCGGCCCGCGGCCGCATCATGGCCCGGGCGAGCGCCGGCGGCGGCACCATGGCGAGCATCGTCGCCCCACCGGAGACGGTCCTCCCGCTCCTCGCCGGCGAGCCGGTCGTGGTCGCCGGTTACAACAGCCCGCGGCAGACGGTCGTCAGCGGGCCTGCCGCCGCCGTCAAGCGCGTGTGCGACCGCGCCACCGGCCAGGGCCTGTCAGCCATCGGGATTCCGGTCTCGCACGCGTTCCACTCCGAGGCCGTCGCCCCGGCGGCCACCGCGTTCCGCGACCACCTGCGCGGCGAGCGCTTCGCGCCCCTCACCCGGGCCATGGTCTCCACCGTCACCGGCGCCGCCCTGCCGGCCGCAACCGATGTGCCCGAACTGCTGACCCGTCAGGTGCTCGAACCGGTGCGTTTCACCGAAGCGGTCCACACGATGGCCAAGGAGGTCGACCTCTTCATCGAGGTAGGGCCCGGCCAGATCCTGCGCCGGCTCGCGGCGGAGATCGCCCCCGCCGTGCCCGCGGTGTCGCTGGAGGCCGACAGCATGTCGCTCTCCGGCCTGTTGCACGCGGTCGGCATCGCCTACGCGCTCGGCGCTCCCGTACGCCACGATCTGCTCTTCCGCGGTCGCTTCACGCGGCCGCTCCCCATCGACAAGACGCTGCGCTTCCTGGCCAGCCCCTGTGAATCGGCACCGGACAACGAGCTGCCCGCCCTCGCGGCCCCCCAGGCCGAGCCGGCTTCCCAGGAGCAGGCTCGCCAAGCGCCGGCGAACGGGGACGAGGCGGACACGGTGGACGTACTGCGGCGGCTCGCCGCCGAGCGGGCCGAGCTGCCCCTGGAGGCGGTGAGCGCGCAGAGCAACCCCATCGACGAGCTCCACCTCAGCTCGATCACCGTCGGACAGATCGTCACCCAGGCCTCGCGGGAACTCGGGCTTGCCGCGCCCCTGGCCACCTCGGCGTTCGCGACGTCGACCCTCGCCCAACTCGCCGCCATGCTGGACGAGTTGGGCGAGACCGCCCGCTCCGGGGAGCAGGACACCACGCCCGACATCACCGGCGCCGGTCCCTGGGTGCGGGCGTTCTCCGTCGAACTCCTGCCCGCCGAAGCCGGGCGGGCGGTCGCTCCGCCGGCGGTCGGCGACTGGCAGCTGTTCGCCACGGACCGCCACCCGATCGCGCCCGCCCTGCACGCCGCGCTGCGGCGGGCCAGGCTCGGTTCCGGGGTACTGCTGTGCCTGCCGCAGGACTGCGCCGAGAGCCACGTTCCGCTGATGCTGGCCGCCGCCCGCGCCGCCCTCTCACCCGGCGCGCCCGGACGCCTCGTCGTCGTCGGCGAGCGGCGCGGTGCGGCCGGGCTCGCCAAGACGCTCCACTTGGAGGCCCCCGCCGTCGCCACGACCCTGGTCACGCTGCCTCTGACCGGGCCGATACCGGCCGGGCTCGTGAAGGACGTCGTCGCCGACGTCGCCGCGACCTCGGGCTTCAGCGAGACCGTGTACGACGCCGCCGGCGTGCGCCACATCCCGCTGCTCCGCCCGTTGCCGGCGCGCGACGAATCCGGCGGATCCCGCGCCCTCGACGCGCAGGACGTGCTCCTGGTGACCGGCGGCGGCAAGGGCATCACCGCCGAGTGCGCGCTCGACCTGGCGCGCACCACCGGCGCGGCCGTCGCGCTCATGGGCCGCTCCGACCCGGAGACCGACCAGGAGCTCGCGGCGAACCTGGAGCGTATGGCCCGCGCGGGCGTCAGCCACAGGTACGTGCGCGCGGACATCACGTCCGCGGACGAGGTCAAGGCCGCGGTCCAGGAGGTCCGCCGGACCCTGGGGCCGGTGACGGCGGTCCTGCACGGCGCCGGGCGCAACGTGCCGCACGCGCTCGCCGACCTCGACGAGTCGTCCTTCCGCCGTACCCTCGCACCGAAGGTCACGGGCCTGGAGACCGTGCTCGCTGCCACCGATCCGGCCACGCTGCGGCTCCTGGTCACCTTCGGCAGCATCATCGGCCGGGCGGGGCTGCGCGGTGAAGCGGACTACGCCACGGCCAACGACTGGCTCACCGACCTCACGTACCGGATCCAGGAGGAGTATCCGAACTGCCGCTGCCTCGCCCTCGAATGGTCGGTCTGGTCGGGTACCGGCATGGGCGAGCGCCTGGGCGTGCTGGAGTCGCTGATGCGCGAGGGCATCCAGCCGATCCCGCCGCAGGAGGGCGTCGCCGTCCTCAGGCGTCTGCTCGCCGACCCGCACGTGCCCACCTCGGTCGTGGTCATGGGCCGCGCCGAGAACCTGCCCACCCTCGCGCTGGAGCCGCGCGAACTGCCGCTGCTGCGCTTCGTCGACCGGCTACAGGTGCACTATCCCGGAGTCGAGCTCGTCGTCGACGCGGACCTCTCCGCGGCCGACGACCCCTACCTCGCGGACCACCTGCTCGACGGCGATCTGCTCTTTCCGGCCGTGTTCGGCATGGAGGCCATGGCTCAGGCGGCCGTCGCACTCACCGGCCGGTCCGGTCCCTGCGTGTTCGAGGACGTCGAGTTCCTGCGTCCCGTGGTCGTCCCCGTCGACGGCAGGACCACGATCCGGGTGGCCGTCCTCGCTACCGACGAGGGCACGGTTCAGGCGATGGTACGCAGCGACGAGACCGCCTTCCAGGCGGACCATTTCCGGGCCACGCTCCGCTTCGGCAGGCCCGAGCCCCTGGACACGGCGTCCGCACCGCCCACCGCCCCGTACCTGCCGCTCGTGCCGAAGGAGGACCTCTACGGCCCGGTGCTCTTCCAGGGCGGCCGCTTCCAACGGCTGCTGGGCTACCACGCTCTGGCCGCGCGGCACTGCGTGGCCGACGTCTCCAACACGGTCGGCCAACCGTGGTTCGGCGGGTTCATGCCGTCCGGCCTCGTCCTCGCCAACCCCGGCACGCGTGATGCGCTCATGCACGCGATCCAGTGCTGCGTGCCCGACGCGACCCTGCTGCCGGCCGCAGTGGAGCGTCTCCACCTCGCCGATCCGGCCCGCACGGGCCCACTCGACCGGGTCACCCTCCACGCGGCCGAGCGCTCCCGCGACGGCGACACCTACGTGTACGACCTCGACGTCCGCGACCCGGCGGGCACGCTCGTCGAACGCTGGGAAGGGCTGCGGCTCCAGGCGGTCCGCAAGCAGGACGGCGCGGGACCGTGGACACCGATGCTGCTCGGTCCCTACCTGGAGCGCCGGTGCCCGACCGTGCTGCCGGCCGCACCTCGGATGGCCGTGTGGCCGGACGGGGGCGAGGCCGTCAAGGACGTGGCGGGCCGACGCAGGCGAACCGCGCAGGCGCTCGGCCTCGCGCTCGGCCGTGAACCGTCCCTCGGCTACCGGCCGGACGGCAAGCCGGAGGCGGACGGAGGGGTCCACGTCTCCTCCTCGCACGGCGCAGGCGTGACCTTCGTGATGGCCGCGCGACAAGCGGTGGGCTGCGACGTCGAGGAAGCAGTGGAGCGTCCGGCACGGGAGTGGGGCGACCTGCTCGGCCCGGAGGGACTGGCGCTGGCCGAACTCATCGCCGGCGAGCGGGACGAGGATCTGTCGATCGCCGCCACCCGCGTCTGGGGCGCGCAGGAATGCCTCCGTAAGACGGGGCACGCCCGCGCCCAGCCGGTCGAGATCTCCGAGCCGACGACAGACCGGTGGGTGGTACTGCGCTCGGGCGACGCCCGGATCGCGACGTTCCCCACGACGCTGCGTGGGCGCACCGCTCCGGTGGTCTTCACGATGCTGACCGAGATGAAGGAGAGCGGCGAATGACCTTGCGACCGTACTACGAATACCGGCACCTCGTAGGGTTCGAGGAGACCAACCTCGTCGGCAACGTCTACTACGTCAACTACCTTCGATGGCAAGGGCGTTGCCGCGAGATGTTCCTGCTGGAACACGCCCCCGACGTCATCGACGAAATCCGCGACGACCTCAAGCTGTTCACCCTCAGGTGTGAATGCGAGTTCCTGGCGGAGATCACCGCGTTCGACGAACTGTCGATCCGCATGCGCCTGGTGGACCTGACGCAGACCCAGCTCGAATTCGCCTTCGACTATGTGCGGTTGCGTGGCGAACTGGAGGACGTGGTCGCCCGGGGGCGGCAGCGGGTGGCGTGCATGCGCGGCCCCAACGCCGACACCCGCCCGGCCAAGGTGCCCGCAACGCTGCGCAAGGCCCTGGAGCCCTACGCCACGGTCGCGCCGGCGACGCAGCCGCGCGTACTCGCCCACATCGTGAACGGTGATTGACGCCATGGGCCCTACCGACCAGACATCCCCCACGGGACTTGCGACACCGGGCCCGCACGTGCCGGGCGGCGGCGCGAACCGGAACAGCGGCCTCGGCCACCAGGGCATGCGCCGTGTGCTGGGCCGGTTCACCACCGGCGTCACCGTCGTGACGACCGGCGGTGCGACACCGCACGGCATGACCGCCAACTCGTTCACGTCGGTGTCGCTGAGTCCGCCGCTCGTGCTCATCTGCGTACTCCGTCAGGCAGCCATGCACGAGGCCGTCCTCGACCGGAAGTCCTTCGCAGTGTCGGTGCTTTCGGAACGCCAGGAGGAACTGGCCGGTTACTTCGCCGACCGCCGGCGCCCCCGCGGGCTCCAACAGTTCGCCCCCGTCGCCTGGTCACCGGGCTCCTTCACCGGATCCCCGCTCATAGCGGACGCCATCGCCTGGCTCGAGTGCTCCCTGACGGCCACCTACGACGGCGGTGACCACTCCATCTTCCTCGGTGAAGTCCTCGACATGGGGCTCCGGGACGAGCACGACGCCCTGCTGTTCTACAACGGCGCCTTTCACGGGCTGCGTACCAAGGAGACATGAGACGCCGGGCGCCGCACCGGCACCGCCAGGGGCCCGGGCCGCTCAGGGCCGCAGGGCCACCTTGCCGACCGTGGCGCGCGCCTCCAGTTCCGCCAGCGCCTTCGGACCGTCGGCGAGATCATGGACAGTGGGTCGGCCGGGGGTGAGCACACCGGCGGCGATGAGCGCGAACAGTTCCCCCATCACCTCACCGAAGATCTGCGGCGCGGACTGGATCAGCACCCCGATGTTCAGGCCGATCACATGGACTTGATGGCGGTACACCAGATCCCAGTTGCTCAGCTCCGCCTCACCGGCGGGCAGGCCCGTTACCACGACCCGTCCGACGACGCGCTTCGCCGCGGCCAGGCTGGCACCGAAGGTGGCGCCGCCGACCGACTCCACCACCAGATCCACGCCGGTGGCACCGGTCAACGCCAGTACCTCGGCCGCGAGGTCGGGGCTGCGCGAGTCCAGGACGTGATCGGCGCCCAGGGCGCGCACCGTCTCGTGCTTGCCCGGTGAGGCGGTTGCGATCACCGTCGCGCCGTAGTGCTTGGCCATCTTCACCGCGGCCTGGCCGGTCCCTCCGGCGGCGGCGTGGATCAGTACGGTCTGCCCGCCGGAGATGCCGCCCAGCGGTTTGAGCGCGGCAAGCGCGGTGGGCCAGTTGACCACCATCCCCAGTGCCTGCTCGTCGTCCCAGCCCTCCGGCACGGGCAGGGCCGCGGCCGCGGGCAGCACCATGTACTCCGCGAAAGCGCCGTATCCGACGCCGATGACGTGCTGGCCGAGCTGTACGCCGCTCACCGCCTCGCCCAGAGCGACGATTTCGCCGGCGGCCTCGAAGCCGGCCAGGTACGGCGGTCGCGGGCCGTTGTGGAAGGTGCCGCGGGACTGCGACACGTCGGCGAAGTTGACACCGGCGGCGGTGACGCGGATCAGGACCTCGCCCGGGCCCGGCTGTGGTACGGGTGCGTCGGAGATGAGGCGAAGGTCCTGTGGTCCGCTGAGCGACGTCTGCTGCAAGGCTCGCATCGTGGGGGGAACGTTCATCATAAGTGGCTTCCTTGTCCAGGGAGTCCTGAGAGGAAGCGGACATTACTACGCATCTTTGAGGAACTTCCGCACGTCTCCCGTGACTTCACCCGTTCATGTGGGTCTCGGAAGACGACGTTCCGCGGAGCGGCCGTGGCGGGTCAATGACCGCGGGGCCGAGTCGGATGCTGCCTGCTGTCAGGAGGGTGCCCCCACACTCGGGCAGCGGTGTACTCGGGCCCGGCAGCCCGGGGTTCAGGCACCCTCGGTTGTGGAGTCGGCGCTCGCACGCGGGCCGTGGAATACCGCCCATGCCCGCTGTCGCTCCGTCTCCTCCTCGGTCACCACGATGCGCGGCATGGCGTAGCGCAGGATCGGCGGTGCCATCAGCGACGTGGTGATCGCGACCAGGATCACGATGGTGTACGTGGTCGTATCGAGGACGCCGACACGGAGTCCGACCGCGGCCACGACGATCTGGATCACCCCGCGGGCATTCATCCCGCCGGCGAGGGCCAGCGCCTCCCAGCGGGTCAACTTGCTGGTCAGCGCGCCCAGATACGCGCCGGCGAACTTGCCGATCACCGCGATCAGGACCGCGGCGACCGCGGCGAGCAGCGGGACCGCATGGGACAGGACGGTCAGGTCCACCCGGAGTCCCGCCGTGGCGAAGAACAGGGGGGCCAACACCGACGCCACTACTGCCCGCAGGGGCGCGAGGCGGACGAGATCCGCCGTGTTGACCGAGCCGATGACCAGGCCGCCGAGGAAGGCTCCGAACGCCGCCTCGAAGCCCATGGCCTGGGTCGCGGCCGCACTCAGCACGATGGTCACGACCGCGGTCGCGATCGTCGGCCCGTTCTCGGGTGACCGCCGGCACCGTGCGAGGGCGCGACGGACGAGAGGGCGAACGACGGTCGCCGTCACCAGCACGGCGATGGCGAGCAGTCCCACCGAGGACGCCACCGCCCCGGCGCGCACGCCGACGGTGGCCATCGCGGAGACGACCGACAGCAGCAGCCATCCGATCACGTCGTCGACCACGCCCGCGGCGATCGTCAATTGTCCGATGGTGCGGTGCAGCAGGTTCATGTCCGAGAGCGTCTTCGCGATGACCGGCAGGGCGCTCACGCACATCGCGACACCGACGAAGAGCGCGAAGGTCACCCGGTCCGTCGAGCCGCTCAGGAGCGAGCGCGGCGCCAACGCCCCCGCGACGCTGCCCACGGCCAGCGGGATCACCAGTCCGGCGAGACCGACGCGGAGCGCGACGGTTCCCTTGCGCCGCACAAGCCCGAGATCGACCGCCACACCGGTGACGCCGACGAGCAGCACCACGCCGATCTGCCCGATCGCGTCGAGGAGATTGAACTGCGCGGCGGTGCGGGGAAAGAGCCACGCGGACGCGTACGGCAGGAGATGGCCGAGCACTGTGGGCCCGAAGAGCACCCCGGCGCACAGTTCCCCCACGACGGCCGGCATTCCGAAGCGGTCGGCCAGCCGCCCGAGCAGAAGTGCGGTGCAGAGCAGCAGCCCGACCTGCAGGAGGAGGACGAGCAGCGCATGCGCACCGATCGAGGGCGGTGGGGCCACGGCGGTCTCCTTACGCAACGCAGCGGGGTGAGTGGGCGAGCCTGCGGCCGGGACCGCGGCGGCGCACCGTGCGGCCCCGCCCCAGGGTGCAGTGCTGTGGGCGGGCTCGCTTCTCCTGGCGTGCCCAGCGTGATCAGGGGCCGTGACGCCGGGGGAGCAGAGGGGCGGGTCGGCGGCCGGCGGCCGGTCGGGGCGGCCAGCAGGCGTTTCTCGTGGGTGCCCGCACATTCTTTGTCGATTGGACAAAAACTGCCTTGACCCGTACCGGAGCGCCGTGGGACGATTTATTCGTCGATCGACAAAGAAAAGTTGGCCCGGTCATGCGCGCTCGCGCGGCTACGTCGGCGAGCGGATGAAGGTCCACGGGGCCCTCAGGCCAGGCTGCCCATCACCGCACGCCAGAGCAGCTGACAGGAGAGAAGGACAATGAGCCTCGAAGGCAAGACCGTGTTGGTGACAGGGGCCAATCGCGGCATCGGAAAGGCGCTGGTCGCCGAGGCCCTCACGCGGGGTGCCGCGCGGGTCTACGCAGGCACCCGCCAACCCCTGACCCACGCCGACGCCCGGGTGACGCCCCTGACGCTGGACATCACCGATGCCGCTCAGATCCAGGCGGCCGTCGGACAGGTCGACTCGCTCGACGTCCTCATCAACAACGCCGGCATCATGCTGCCCGACGTCCCGTTCGACCCCGACGTCCTCGAACGCCACATGGCGGTCAACTTTCACGGCACCAACGCCGTGACCCAGGCTTTCCAGGGCGCCCTGGTCCGCTCCGGCGGCGCCATCATCAACATCAACTCGGCAGCCGCGCTCTCGCCCCTGCCGCCCTTCGCGTCCTACTCCATCTCGAAGTCGGCCCTGTTCTCCCTGACCCGGACCCTGCGCGCGTTCCTGGCCGGGCAGGGCGTCCGGGTCTACGCGGTCCTGGCGGGCCCCATCGACACCGACATGACGCGCCAGCTCCCCATCCCCAAGTCGTCCCCGGAATCCGCCGCCGAGGCCATCTTCGACGCGGTGGACAAGGGCGAGGAGGACATCTTCCCCGACGCCACGATGGCGCCCATGACCGACATGTGGCGCAACGGTCCGGACAAGCTGCTTGAGCGCCAGTTCGCCGAACTCGCACAGGGAGCGCCGCCGGCGTGAGCCCGGCGACGCCGGCCCGGCAGGGCGGAGCGTCGTAACACCCGGACCGCCCCGCCTGCGGGGCGGTCCCGTACATCCCGGGCGAGCGGAGGGCATGAACCGCGGGGTTCCCGGCCCGCTTGACCGCACGGGACGCGGGGACCAGGCGGAACATTGGCAGCCCGCCCTGACGGCCCGGCCGAGCGGACGGCTCCCTGCCGGGGGAGCGGCCGCCGCGACGGGACGTGCGCCGTCCGAAATCGGCTCAGGGCCGCGGGCTCCGATTCTTGACGGCACTTTCCCGGGGGAAGGCGCGGCTGCGGCGAGCTCCACCGATGCCGCCGTCGTGCGCGTCAGGCCACGCGGCGCGGGCGCGCTGCGGCCGCCGACGATGGCTGAACCGCGCCGTTCGCGCTCATACGCCTCACCCATGACGGCATCCGCCGTCGCCGCAACAGTCACATCAGCACAACGGGGGTGGAACATGCACGACAGATCTGTATGGGCGAGGAGAAGGAACCACACGCGACCACGATGGTGGCGCCGTCGGACCGGGATCATCCTGGCGGTGCTGGCCCTGGCGGCAGTGACGGTGTCCGGTCTTCCGCAGACCTCGGCGAGCGCAGCCACCGCGGTGAGAGCGGCCCAGGACTGGCCGATGTTCGGCCAGAACCCCGACAACACCGCGAGCGCCCCGGCCGGCCAGAACCACCAGGTCACGACGGCCAACGCCGCTACTCTGGCGAAGAAGTGGACGTTCACGACCGGCGGGGACGTGTCGGCGCGAGCCGCCGTGGTCCGTGGCTCCGTGTACTTCCCCGACTGGTCCGGGCACCTTTACGCGGTCAACGCCGACAGTGGTCGGCTCACATGGTCGCGGGACATCCTGAAGGACTATCTGCCGGGCGTCTTCACCAATCCGCCGGCCAAGGTGGTCTCCCGCACCACGCCCTACGTCGACCCGGACACCGACACGATGTACATCGGCACCCAGCAGGGCGCCTGGCTCCTCGCCGTCAACACGACCAACGGCGCCCTCCGTTGGAAGACCCAACTCGACACCCACCCCTTCGCGATCGACACCGCGTCACCGATCGTCTACCGGGGCGTGCTCTACGTTGGGGTCTCGTCGAACGAAGAGGGCGCGGCCAGCGACCCCCGCTACCCCTGCTGCAGCTTCCGAGGCAGCGTGGTCGCGCTGAACGCGAGCACGGGAGCACTCAAGTGGAAGACCCCGGTGGTGCCGGAGGGCTACACCGGTGGCGCCATCTGGAGCAGCACCATCGTCCCGGATCCGGCGCGGGGTGTCGTGTACACCACCACCGGCAACAACTACAGCACGCCGACCGCTCCGGCCTACACGTCCTGCATCAGCAACGGCGGCACTCAGGAATCGTGCCTGTCCCCGGACGACCACTTCGACTCGGTCGTCGCGCTGCGCATGACGAATGGGTCGGTCGCGTGGGCACAGCGCCTCTCCAGCGGCGACGACTGGAACCTGGCGTGCCTGTCCGGCACTCCGGGACCGAACTGTCCGAAACCGACAGGCTCCGACTACGACTTCGGCAGCGGAGTCAACCTCTTCACCATCCAGACGGCCCGCGGACCCAAGACCGTCCTCGGCGCCGGCCAGAAGAGCGGCGTGTACGCCGCCTTCGACCCCGACCGCCAGGGTGCCATCCTGTGGGCCACGCAGGTGGGGCCAGGCGGACCGCTCGGCGGGGTTCAGTGGGGCTCCGCCACGGACGGCAAACGGATCTACGTGGCCATCTCCGACTACCAGGGCCAGACGTACACCCTCCAGCCGTCGGGCCGGACGACCAGTCACGGCTCGTGGGGTGCGCTGGACCCGGCGACCGGGAAGATCCTCTGGCAGACCGCGGACCCGGGCGCCGCCTCGGACCAGGGCCCGCTGGCCGTGACCAACGGGGTCGTGTTCGCCCCGTCGACGGCCGGTACCGGAAACAACATGTTCGCCCTCAACGCGGCCACCGGCAACGTCATATGGAGCTTTGCCTCGGGCGGGTCCGTACTCGCTGGGGCCACGATCGTCGACGGCACCGTCTACTGGGGTTCCGGGTACAGCAAGCTCCCCGGAATGACCGGCAACAACAAGTTCTATGCATTCCAGACGTGCGCGCGGGGGCACTGACGGCGTCCCCCTTCGACACTCCCACGCGGCTGCCGGCGCCACTTCTTCACCAACAGAGGAGGTCATGGAGACGAGTCGTGCCCGGGCCGGTGACTTGGCACTCAGCTGACACCTATGCCCGCCGCACGAGCCGATCCCGACGACAGTGACCAGGGCGGCTCCAGGTCCGCCGGCGCCACGCGCCGGCACCCGGAGCCGCCCTTCGTGCTCTCGGACGACCCGGGCGCCGGCCCCGCAGGCCGTTCCGCGACACAGACCGCCGTCGCGGGAATACGCACGGTGATCGGCCCTGTTTATGTATCGAACGACAAACAACACTCCCCTCACCCTCGAAGCAGGTCAGGGTAAACTTGATCGAACGATAAACAGGAGGACAGGGCACTGATGGCCACTCGAGGCAGGCCGCGCAAATTCGACCCCGACATCGCCCTGCGACAGGCCCTGACCCTCTTCTGGGAGCGGGGCTACGAGGGAACGTCACTCAACGACCTCGCCGCGGCCATGGGTATCGCCTCGGCCAGCATCTACGCCTGCTTCGGAAGCAAGGAGAACCTCTTCCGCCAGGTCATGGGGCTGTACGGCGCCACCTCGGGCGAGTCGCCCCGGCGCGCGCTGCGCGAACAGCCGACCGCGCGGTCCGCGATCGAGGCCATGCTGCGCGCCACCGCCAACGAGATCACCCGTCCGGACACGCCGACCGGCTGCATGCTCATCCTGACCGCGCTCACCGGCCCGGTGGAGAACCAGGGGGTCCGGGAGTTCCTCGCCGACCTGCGGCGCGACATGCACGCCACCATCAGGGACCGGTTGGCCCGCGGAGTCACCGAAGGCGACCTCACTGCGCCCCCGGCCGGCCTTGACGCCATCGCGCGCTACTACACCACCGTGGTCGAGGGCTTGTCCGTCCAAGCCCGCGACGGCGCCACACGCGCCGAACTCGAAGAGGTCATCACCTGCGCGACGGCCACGTGGGATATCCTCGTCGGCCCGCCGCTGCGCACGAGCGGCTGACAAGGCCGCCGCACACCAGCGCGTGACCCTGCCATTGCCGAAAATTTCATCCGCCCTGATCGAGCAGTCTCTGCAGGAGTGGGACCGGGTCAGTCAGGGCGGGGCGCCTGACGGGTAAAAGCCCAGGTCAGGCGCCTCTTTTTGTGCCTCTAGAAGAAGCCGAGCTTCTTCGGCGAGTACGAGACGAGAAGATTCTTCGTCTGCTGATAGTGCTCCAGCATCATCTTGTGGGTCTCCCGCCCGATGCCCGACTGCTTGTAGCCGCCGAAGGCGGCATGCGCCGGGTAGGCGTGGTAGCAGTTGGTCCAGACTCGGCCCGCCTGGATCGCGCGGCCCGCGCGGTATGCCGTGTTCATGTCGCGGGTCCACACGCCCGCGCCCAGGCCGTACAGCGTGTCGTTCGCCGTGCCGATCGCGTCGTCGAAGTCGGCGAACGAGGTCACCGCCACCACCGGGCCGAAGATCTCCTCCTGGAAGATCCGCATGCGGTTGTCGCCCTCGAAGATGGTCGGCTGGACGTAGTAGCCGCCCGCCAACTCGCCGTCGTACTCGATGCGTTGGCCACCCGTCAGGATCTTCGCGCCCTCCTGCTGGCCGATGTCCAGATAGGAGAGGATCTTCTGGAGCTGGTCGTTGGAGGCCTGGGCGCCGATCATCGTGTCGGTGTCCAGCGGGTGGCCCGGGACGATGCGTTCCGTGCGGGCGATGGCCGCCTCCAGGAACTCGCTGTAGTGGCCGCGCTGGATCAGGGCGCGGGACGGGCAGGTGCAGACCTCGCCCTGGTTGAGGGCGAACATGGTGAAGCCTTCGAGGGCCTTGTCCCGGAAGTCGTCGTCCGCCGACCACACGTCGTCGAAGAAGATGTTCGGGGACTTGCCGCCCAGTTCGAGGGTGACGGGCTTGATGTTCTCCGAGGCGTACTGCATGATCAGCCGCCCCGTCGTGGTCTCGCCCGTGAACGCGATCTTCGCGACGCGCGGGCTGGACGCGAGCGGCTTGCCCGCCTCCACGCCGAAGCCGTTGACGATGTTCACCACGCCCGGCGGCAGCAGATCCGCGACCAGGCTCATCCAGAAGTGGATGGACGCCGGGGTCTGCTCGGCCGGCTTCAGGACCACCGCGTTGCCCGCGGCGAGTGCCGGGGCCAGCTTCCAGACCGCCATCAGGATCGGGAAGTTCCACGGGATGATCTGGCCGACCACGCCGAGCGGCTCATGGAAGTGGTACGCGATGGTGTCGTCGTCGATCTCGCTGAGCGAGCCCTCCTGGGCACGCAGCGCGCCCGCGAAGTACCGGAAGTGGTCGATGGCCAGCGGCATGTCGGCGGCCAGCGTCTCGCGTACGGGCTTGCCGTTCTCCCAGCTCTCGGCGACCGCCAGCTCCTCCAGATGCGTCTCCATCCGGTCCGCGATCTTGAGCAGGATGTTCGCGCGGGCCTCCGGGGAGGTGCGCCCCCAGGCGGGTGCGGCCGCGTGCGCCGCGTCCAGCGCCAGTTCGACGTCATCGGCGGTGCCGCGGGCGATCTCGGTGAAGGGGCGGCCGTTGACGGGGCTCGGGTTCTCGAAGTACTGGCCGAGCCGGGGCGGCACGTATGCGCCGCCGATCCAGTGGTCGTAGCGGGACTGGAACGAGACGAGCGCACCCTCGGTGCCGGGCGCTGCGTAACGGGTCATCTCCGTGGCCTCCCTCTGCCGCGCCGCCCGCCCTTGGGCGGCGCTCGCTGCGCAGGCTAGGCGTACGGACGTTGCAAGCCCGTTGCGAGACCCTGCTCGGCCATCAGATCCCCCAACCGGGCGCGTACCGCCACCTGTTGGCAGTCCGGCAGGGCGTCGGCGAGGGCCTGCCACACCGGCAGGTCCTCCTCGCCCCACGGGCTGTACGCCCAGTCGGCGAGCAGCCCAGGATCGGCGCGCGCGAGGAGCCCGGCCCGCACCTGGTCGGCGAGCCGGCGGCGCAGCCGGACCACCGCCGGCGCTTCGGAACCCGGAAGGAGCGGGCCGTTGTAGAGCATCATCGCCGCGGCCACCGCGCCCGAGCCGAGCCGTCGGGCCACCGCGTCGAAGTCCGCGTCCACGGGTGCGGTCAGCCGGTAGGGCCGGGAGGCGAGGAGCGCGGGCCCCAACAGCCTTCGCAGCCTGGACAGTTCGGCGCGCAGCGTCACGGGGCTCACGGTCTCGTCCTCGTACAGCGCAACGAGCAGTTCGTCGCCGCTCAGGCCCTCGGGGTGGCGGGCGAGGAGGACCAGGATCTCGCTGTGCCGGCGGCTGAGGCGGAGCTTGCGGCCGTCCGCGACGAGCAGCGCCTCGTCCCTGCCGAGCGCGCTCAGGCAGACCGCCTCGCGGGCGGGCGGCGGGGCGAGCAGGGCCAGTTCGGACTCGGCGGCCCGCGCGACGGCCTGGACGAAGCCCAGGCTGTGCGGGTGGGCGAGGCCGTCGCCGCCGGTGAGGTCGACGGCGCCGAGCAGCCGTCCGGTGCGCGGGTCGTGCACGGGGGCGGCGGCGCAGGTCCACCGCTGGACCGGCCGGCGGAAGTGCTCGGCCGAGAACACCTGGACCGGGCGGTCCTCGGCCAGGGCGGTGCCGGGCGCGTTGGTGCCCACCGCCGACTCTGCCCAGCGGGCGCCGGGAACGAAGTTCATGCGCCCCGCCTCGCCGCGGGTCCGCGGATGGCCCTCGACCCACAGGAGCCGCCCCTGCGCGTCGCACACGGCCACCAGGTGTTCGCCGTCACCGGCGTACGCGCCGGTCAGCTCACGGATCACCGGCATGGCACGGGCGAGCGGGTGCCCGTCGCGGTACGCGCACAGGCCTTCCTCGTCGAGCTCCACACAGGCCGCGCCGTCCGGGCTGACCCGGGCCCGCGCGGAGCGCTGCCAGGACGCCGCCACCAGCGGACGTACCGGAGGCACCACCCGGCCCGCAGAGGTGAACTCCGCATGGGCGAGCCGCAGTTGACCGGATCGCTCGGCCGGATCGGCACCTGCCTCCAGAGCCACCCAGGACTCGTCCCGCCTGTCCGTCAACTCGGCCTCCCCGCACGCCGTATGGACCGCCTCCATCGTCGTCGCGGCACGGTCGCCCGGCAAGGAGCGGGGAACCGGCCACTGTCGCAGCGGAACCTGCGGCCCTTCAGGCGAAGTTGACGAGCCTGATGTAGCGCACCCAGTCCCACTGGGGTCCCGGGTCGGTGTGGTCGGTGCCGGGGACCTGGTAGTGGCCGATGATGTGCTCGCGGTCCTTCGGGATGCCGTACCGGTCGCAGACCGACGCGGTCAGCGCCGCCGACCGCTCGTACAGCGCGTCGGTGAAGTAGGCGGGCTGGTCGACCCAGCCCTCGTGCTCGATGCCGATGCTGCGCGTGTTGTAGTCCCAGTTCCCGGCGTGCCAGGCGATGTCGTGCTCCCTGACCAGCTGTGCGATGTACCCGTCGGCGGAGCGCGTCACATAGTGCGCGGAGACCTTCTTCGCCGGGTTCTGGAAGATGCCGATGGTGTTGGACCACGTCTCCTGGGTCACGTGGATGATGACGTAGTCGATCGGGTACGCCGAAGGGCGCGAGGACGCCGTGTAGTTGGACGTCGACGCGGGCATCCAGTGCGCGCCCGGATAGTCGGTGGTGCCGTCGGCGGCCGCCTCGGTCGCCGGGAACAGGAATCCGGCGGCGACCGAGGCCGCGGCGCCCTGGATCAGTCTTCTGCGGTTCATGAAAGGGCCCCTGAACTAGGCGTCGAAGGAAGGGAGTTGGGCGGCGGTCTCCCGCAGGTGGCGGTGCAGGCCCCGGTGCGGCTCGCCCTGCCGGGGCAGCCACTCCTTGCGGATCTTCGCCACACACGTGTAGTTGGTGTCGCAGACATTGCCGAGCGGAGCCTCACCGGCCTGACTCACCAGCTGGTACGCGTCGAGCGCGGACAGTCCGTAGTCGCGCTCCAGCCATCGCACCAGGTCCAACTGCGAGATGCGGAAGGCGTCTTCGAGCGGGCGCGCCGACCCCGTCGACATGATGTGGGTATCGGACTCGATGCGCGGCCAGGGCGTTTCGACGCCCTTCAGGAGCTCGACCACGACCACCGTGTTCATCGCGCACTCGACGGCGACCCCGCACGTCTCGCCCTCCCCCTGGCGGGCGTGCCCGTCGCCGAGACTGAACAGCGCGCCCGCCACGTTGACCCCGAGATAGCAGGTCACGCCCGCGCGCATCTCGGGCGTGTCCATGTTCCCGCCGTGCGCGTCCGGGACCAGCGCCGAGCGCACCTCCAGGTTGGCCGGGGCCACCCCCACCGTGCCGTGCATCGGGTCCATCGGCAGCTCGACCTCGATGTCGCTCTCGCGGGCCCGGAACAGACAGGTCCCGCGCGCCCGGTCGAGCTCCCACATCCACACCAGCTCGGGCAGCGGCGGCTGGAGCGTCGCCGTCGTATGGGTCGAGGTGAGCGCGCCGAACAGGGGGACGGTCGTCGACGCCGCCCAGTCCCGGGCGGGCCGTACCGACACGAAGTGCACGGCGAGCGTGTCGCCGGGTTCCGCGCCCGCCACGTAGAAGGGTCCGGTCTGCGGATTGAGGAAGGGGAACTCGCAGACCCGGGACACCAGATCGCGCTCCGAACGCACCCGCCCGGCGAAGCAGTCCTCGGTGTACAGGTCCAGAACGGTCCCGGGCGCGATCCGCGCCACGGGCGCCGCGCCCCCGAACGTCCAGGCGTACTCGCCCTCCTTGGGGCGCACGGTCAGTATCCGCGGGTCGTCGCTCATCCTCGTAACGCTCCTGTCTCCTCGTGGTCCTCATCGGGATCGATGAGGTGGACGCGGCCGGTCCGAGCGAGCCGCCCGGGATGCCGGCGGGCCGGCACCACGAGCCCCGCCGCCATCCAGGCGCCGACGACGGGCCCGGTGTACGACACCGGCGGCGAGAGCTCGGCGACGAAGCCGAAGGCCGGGACCCCCGCCGCGGTCAGCAGGGCCGGGACGAACGCGGCGATGCCGAGCACCGGGACCACCAGGTGCCGTACAGGACTGAACAGTTCGCGGCGCCGCCGCAGGAAATATCCGGCACCGTACCCTCCCTCTGTCCGTCAACAGGCAAGAGTGTCACGGGAGTTACCGTACGGTCCGGGGTGCGCGAGGCGGAAGAGGACGCCGGGCCCGCCCGGGCCGCATTGCCGGGCGGACGCGACGTAGCCGTCCTGTGCGTCGTTTGACGTAACTTCCTTACAGGGCTCGCCAGATGCCCGCTTCCCACTGATTCTGGAGGGTATGGCCACGCCGCCCGTACCACCCAGACCGCCCGGTCCGCCGCCCGGCGGTTTCGGACCGCCGTCAGGAGGCGGGTTCGGGCCGCCGAGCTGGCAGTCGCCGTCCCCGGGTCCGCCGCCCGAGCCGCCGGGCGGAGGCCGCCGCAGAGGACGGCAGATCGCCGTCGCGATCGTGGTGGCGGTCGCGGTGATCGCGGCCATCGTCTTCGTGGCCATCCGTGGAAGCGGTGGCGGCGGCAAGAGGCACGTCGGCCCGGCCCGAAGCGGCACCGCGAGCCCGGCCCCGTCCCTGAGCCTGCCGAGCGGCTTTCCCACCGCCCTGCCCACCTCCCTCCCGTCCGAACTCCCCTCTCTGCCCACCGATGTGCCGAGCGGCTTCCCGACCGAACTCCCCAGCGGGTTGCCGTCCGGGCTGCTGGGGGACGGTGCCGCGCCCTCGGCGAACGGCGCGGTGGCTCGGTGAACGGGCCGACTCAGTCGGTGCGGTCGTCCTCGGGCGCGGCGAACATCGACTCCAGTGCCGCCGCCGGGTCCCGGTCCGCCGGGCCCGCCGGGGTCCACCGGCCGCGCTCCTTGCGATAGGGCCACCACCGGCCGTCGCGGCCGAGCCGCAGCTGGGCGTCCCGGCCGGTCACGGTCCACCGGTTGCCGCCCGCCGCCCGCAGCGCCGGGCGGTCGCCCTCGGGCCAGGCGCGGTCGAGGCTCCCGGCGGCGCGGGCCAAGTCCTCCGCCTCCGGAGTCCACTCCTCCTCCAGCGCGGAGAGCGACGCGACCCCGCCGAGCCGCCAGGCGCGTACGGCCGCCGTCAGATCGGCGGGGCGCCGCCCCGACGCGGCGGCGAGACGCGCGGAAATCCGCTGATCGTGACAGTGGGCCGCGAGCCGCACGGTGTCCTGATCTACCGTCAATACGCTGTCCATGTACGTGAGTTCATGCTTCGGGGCGAGGGCGTCCGTCAGCATGCGGTGCGCCCGTGCCGCGGCGTCCGCCGCCAGGAACTCCAGCGCCGAGGGGTCGATGCCCGGCTCCGGCGCGGTCTCGGTGTCCAGCCGCGCGGGCCCGCCCGGCTCGGGCGGCAGCGGCGGCGGCGCGGGCAGCGGCGGCACGATGTCCCTGGCCGCGAACGCCTCCCCGGCCGGCACGCCCTCCACCGTCGCGGGCCCGCCCGCGAAGGGGGCCGTGCTGCGCTCCTGCAAGGAGTCGAGCAGCGCCGGCTCGGTGCGCCCGCGCATCAGCAGCAGGACGAACGGATCCTGGTCCAGCAGGCGGGCCACCTGATAGCAGAGCGCCGCCGTGTGCGGACAGTGGTCCCAGGCCTCGCAGGTGCATTCGGGCTCCAAGTCACCGATGCCGGGGAGGAGTTCGACACCGGCGGTTGCCGCGTCCTCCACCAGGTGCGGAGGCATCTCGCGATCGAGCAGCGCCGCGATGTGCCCGGCCCGCTCCGCCGCCATCCCCAGGAAGCGGTCCCATGCGGTGGCGTCCAGCTCCTGGAGGAGCACATCACTGCGGTACCGGGATCCGTCCCGGTCGCGTACCACCGCGGTGATCCGGCCGGGGCGCACCGTCACCGCGCCGACCGCGCCCTCCCGCGCGAACCGGCGCCCCTTCTTGAGCTGCTGCCCGTCGAGCGCGGTGTCCTCCAGGGCCTTCAGCCACGCCCGGCCCCACCAGCTGACGGCGAAGTCTCGCCCCGCGGGCGGCAGCGGCTCGAAGGTGCGCTCGTCCTCGTACGTGTCGCTCATCGCCCGCTCCCTCGCAACGCCACCAGATCCGTCAGCTCCGCATCGGACAGCTCGGTCAGCGCGGACTCGCCCGCGCCGAGCACCGCGTCCGCCAACTCCCGCTTGCGGTCCAGCATGTCGGCGATCCGGTCCTCGATGGTGCCCTCCGCGATCAGCCGGTGCACCTGTACCGGCCGGGTCTGGCCGATGCGGTACGCCCGGTCGGTGGCCTGCGCCTCGACGGCCGGGTTCCACCAGCGGTCGTAGTGGATGACATGACCGGCCCGGGTCAGGTTGAGGCCCGTGCCCGCCGCCTTCAACGACAGGAGGAACACCGGCACTTCACCGTCCTGGAAGCGCCGCACCATCTCCTCGCGGCGCTCCACCGGCGTCCCGCCGTGCAGGAACTGCGTGGGCACCCCGCGCGTCGCCAGATGCTCCTCGATGAGCCGTGCCATCCGCACGTACTGGGTGAAGACGAGCACCGCGCCGTCCTCGGCGAGGATGGTGTCCAGGAGCTCGTCGAGCAGCTCCAGCTTCCCCGAACGGCCGCTGATCCTGGGGGAGTTCTCCTTCAGGTACTGCGCCGGATGGTTGCAGATCTGCTTGAGCGCGGTCAGCAGCTTCACCACCAGGCCGCGCCGCTGGAAGCCGTCCGCTCCGGAGATCTCGGCGAGCGTCTCGCGCACCACGGCCTCGTACAGACCGGTCTGCTCCTGGGTGAGAAAGACGGCCCGGTCGGTCTCGGTCTTCGGTGGCAGCTCGGGCGCGATGCCCGGATCGGACTTGCGGCGGCGGAGCAGGAAGGGCCGGACCAGACGCGAGAGCCGCTCGGCGGCGGCCGGATCGCTGCCGCTCTCGGCGGCGGTCGCGTAGCGCGTACGGAACGTGCCGAGCCGGCCGAGCAGTCCGGGCGTGGTCCAGTCGAGGATCGCCCACAGCTCGGAGAGGTTGTTCTCGACGGGCGTCCCGCTGAGCGCCACCCGCGCCCGGGCCCCGATGGTGCGCAGCTGCTTTGCTGTCGCGGAGTACGGGTTCTTGACGTGCTGGGCCTCGTCGGTGACCACCATGCCCCACTGCGCCCCGGCCAGCTTGGCGGCGTCCAGGCGCATCGTGCCGTAGGTGGTGAGCACGAACTCGCCGTCCACCAGGGAGTCGAGTGAGCGCGACGCGGCGTGGAAGCGGCGGACGGGAGTGCCGGGCGCGAACTTCTCGATCTCGCGCTGCCAGTTGCCCATGAGCGAGGTGGGGCAGACGACGAGGGTGGGACCGGCCGTCGCCGGGTCGCTCTGGCGGTGCAGATGCAGGGCGATGAGTGTGATGGTCTTGCCGAGGCCCATGTCGTCGGCGAGACACCCGCCGAGGCCCAACGAGGTCATGTCGGCAAGCCAGTTGAGCCCGCGCAGCTGGTAGTCGCGCAGCTGGGCGGCGAGCGCCGCGGGCTGGGCGACGGGCTGCTCGCGGTCGCTCTCGGGGTCGGCGAGCCGGTCGCGCAGGCGGGCCAGCCAGCCGGTCGCCTCGACGTCGACGCGCCGCCCCTCGATCTCGGTCGAGCCGGTGAGGACCGCCGCGAGCGCGTCGACCGGGGTCACCTTGCGGTCCTGCGCCGCGCGGGCCCGCCGGGCCTCCGCCGGATCGACGAGCACCCACTGGTCGCGCAGCCGCACCACGGGACGGCTCGCCTCGGCGAGCCGGTCCAGCTCCTGCCGCGTCAACTCCGTGTCGCCCAGCGCGAACCGCCAGTCGAACGCCAGCAGCGCATCGGCCGACAGCACCGAAGGCGTGTCCGTCTCGATACGCTCCGGCCCCTGCTCCTGCGGGCCGATCACGGCGCGCGCCGTCAGTTTGCGCGTGAGCTCCTTCGGCCAGTGCACCTGGACGCCGATCGTGGCCAGTGTGCGCGAGGCCGCACCGAGCAGCTCGCCCGCCTCCTCGTCGGCGAGCTCGATCGCATCCGGTACAGCGGCCGAGAGCAGCGGGGTCAGCGGAGTCCAGGCGCGGGCCGCCCGGCGCAGGGCGAGCAGGGCGTCCATGCGGGCCCGCGGCCCGAACCCGGCGGCAGTACCTGATCCGGCCCACACCTCGGCGGCATCCGCGACCAGCGCGGGATCGCTGACGCTGTGCAGCTGGAGCACCGCGCGGAACACCGGCCCGGCACTGTCCGGACCGGTTGAGGCGAGCCCCGGCAGCTCGATGCGCAGCGAGATCCGTACGCCCGCGTCGTGCCCGGCGGCCACCTCGGCGGCCCAGGCCCGCTGCTCGGGCAGCCGCTGCGGCTCTTCGGCCGCGAACGCCGGCGACCCGGTGGCCCGCGCCGCGGCGGGGGTGCGCGGCAGCCCGTCCGCGACCGCGTCCAGGAAGGCGCGCAGGAGCCGCTCGGGCTCGGGCAGCAGCACCGGTCCGGCCAGGGTGTCGAGCGGCACGGCATGCGCCTCGGGAGGCATCGCGGCGGCCAGCTCGCGCACCTTGTCCAGCTCGTCGGCGCCGAGCGGGCCGACCCGCCAGGCGTCGTGGTCGGCCGGCGTGAGACCGGGCAACAGCAGCCCCCGCGCGGCGAGTTGAAGCGCGAGCAGGGCGGCCGAGCCCCAGAACGCGGCCGGACGCGAGGCCTGCGCCAAGGCGCGGGCCCGGGTGAGCACGGGCAGCGCGTCCCGGACGGGCAGCAGGAGGGCGCGTACGTCCTGGAGCGTGACGTCCGCGCCGACGACGGTCAGGTTCTCGACGGTGCCGGGCGCGGCCGGCGGCCCTTCGCCGTCGGGGTGCCAGAAGGCGACGCGGCCGGTGCGGGACGGATCCGCGGGCAGGAAGGCCACGCGGCAACGGGAGAGTTCGGCGAGCTGGGGCGGTGTGGGAGCGGGGAGCCTCTGCACAGCGATAACGCATTCCTCAAATTTGACTACGTTGCCGGAGCGGCCGAGGGTACAGGAAGGAGCGGTCCGCCGGGAGCTCTGCGAGGTGACCCCCGTCACATGTCGCCGGGTGGGTGGGGCCAGCACCACCCACGGCTACGGGGCAGGCCCCCGCCGCTGGACGGGTGGTGGCGCCATGGCCGTCAAAGGGCGCCGATCCGTACGTTCAGTGAGGTCAGCGCAGGGAACTGCGGGGGACGACCGACCGGAGACGTCATGCCACAGGCCACCGTGCCGCAGCCCGCCACGGGCCTCGGCGCCCCTGCCGAACCGCGGGCGGGCAGCGAGTTCGCACCCCTGCTCAAGGCGGTGAAGGGGCAGGGCCTGCTCGACCGGCGAACCGGCTGGTACGCGACCCGCATCGCCGTCAACCTGCTGGCACTGGCCGCGACGATCACCGCGATGGCGCTCACCGGCGACACCTGGTGGACGCTGCTGTACGCCCTGCCGCTCTCCGTGTTCTGGGCCCGCACCGCCTTCTTCGGCCACGACGCAGGCCACGCCCAGATCACCCGCGGCAAGCGCGCGGGCCGGCTCATCGGCCTGTTCCACAGCGACCTGCTCCTCGGCATGAGCTACGCCTGGTGGAACGACAAGCACAACCGCCACCACGCCAACCCCAACCACATCGACAAGGACCCCGACGTCGGCGTCGGCGCCCTGGTGTGGACCCAGCAACAGGCCGAACGGCGCGAAGGCTTCGCCCGCTGGCTCACCCGCAACCAGGCCCGGCTCTTCTTCCCGATGCTGCTCCTGGAAGGCATCGCCCTGAAGATCTACGGATTCCAGGACCTCAGGCGGCAGCCGCCCCGCGAGCGGGCCGTGGAGGCCCCCCTCCTGATCGCCCACCTCGCCGGATACACGGCCCTGCTCCTGACCGTCATGTCCCCGGGCAAGGCGCTGGTCTTCGCACTGCTGCACCACGCCCTGTTCGGCCTGCACCTCGGCATGACCTTCGCCCCCAACCACAAGGGCATGGAGATGCCCGACCCGAACGACCCCGGCGACGCGGCCTGGGGGCACCTGCGCCGCCAGGTCCTCACCTCGCGCAACGTACGCGGCGGACTGGTCACCGACTGGCTCCTCGGCGGCCTGAACTACCAGATAGAGCACCACCTCTTCCCGAACATGCCGCGCCCGCACCTCCGGCTCGCCCAGCCGATGGTCCGCGCCCACTGCGCCGCCGTGGGCATCCCGTACGCGGAGACCTCGCTGACCGACTCCTACCGCCAGGCCCTCGGGCACATGCACGAGGTCGGCGCACCGCTGCGGAAGTGACGCATAGTGGAAGCAGGTGGAACCAGGGGGCGCCGCCGTGCGTTCCCTGAGAAGAGCGGCGAACGCCGCGAGAAGGAAGGCGACGGACATGTCGAAGCGCGCGATGATCGCCGCCGGCGGAGTGGTGGCGGGGCTCATTCTGATCCCGTTGATCGGGTTCTGGCTCTCCCTGCTGGTGCTGATCGGGGTCCCGGTGGCGGCCTACCTGATGCTGGACCCGAGCCAGCGCCGCCGGCTGCGGCACATATCCCGCAAGGAGCTCGGCCGCTAGCGGCGGCTCTGACCTGCCGGGTTAGGCTCGGGCCGATCATTGGGCCGCCCGTCATCGGGACGCCCATCATGGGGACGGCAGAGGGGAGCTCGGCGCGATGAGCGGGACGAGCGGAAGAGTCGCGGCGGTCAGCAGCAATGGCGAGTACACGTTCACCAAGCCGAACCGGGACAGCATCACGCTGCTGCCCGGGCTCGGGGTGGAAGGTGACGTGCACGCGGGCGTGACGGTCAAGCACCGCTCACGCGTCGCCCAGGATCCGACGCAGCCCAATCTGCGCCAGGTCCACCTGATCCACGAGGAACTGTTCGGGGAGGTCGCCGAGAAGGGCTTCGAGGTCACCGCCGGACAGCTCGGCGAGAACGTGACGACGGCGGGCATCGACCTCCTCGGTCTGCCCACCGGCGCCCTGCTGCACATCGGAGCCGAGGCGGTCGTCGAAGTCACCGGCCTGCGCAACCCGTGCCTCCAGATCGACGCCTTCCAGGACGGGCTGCTCAAGCAGGTCGTCGGCCGCGACGAGGACGGCGCGATAGTGCGCAAGGCCGGGGTCATGAGCGTGGTCCGCTCGGGTGGCGAGATCCGTCCCGGCGACACGATCACCGTCGAACTGCCCGAGGGGCCGCACCGACCGCTGGAGAAGGTGTAAGCGCGCCGAACTGGCTGTGGCCGCAGGTGAGTTGACGCGCTGACGCGGGCTGCCCGAAAGGGTCGACGCGGTTCGTCGGCCAGGATCCGTGGCCATCACGTCCGCCGTCACTCGGCGCCCGCGCGGCGGAGGCGTCCCTCAACACCCCTGTCCGCCATGCCTGTTCCTCCCCTTCGCCGCGCTCCTGATCGAAGAACACATCGAAGAGCACCGGGAACGATCGTAGACAGGATGGTCCGGAACGCGGCGCGATCGGCACCGTATGACCCCGGGTCCGTGAACGTCAGGCGACGGCGAGCTGAACACTCCCGATGTCCGAACTCGCCCTCCACAGCGTGTAGTAGTTTCGCCACGCCGCCCATCATTTGCGCGCGCTCCCACGTCAGGGACCCTCCACGCACCGAAAGCCGTCGATGTCTGTTCTGACCTATCCGGAAGCAATAGGCGTCGGCCTGCTCCAAGGCGTCACCGAGCTGTTCCCCGTGTCCAGCCTCGGTCACAGCATCCTGCTGCCCGCGTTGCTCGGCGGACACTGGAAGCGGGACCTCGACGTGTCGGCCGACGGATCTCCGTACCTGAACGTCCTGATCGGACTGCACCTGGCCACCGCGCTGGCGCTCGTCGTGTACTTCCGCAAGGACTGGGTCCGGGTGGTGCGCGGTCTGGTCAGCTCCATACGCGAGCGCCGCATCGTCACGGTCGACCAGAAGCTCGCGTGGCTGCTCATTGTGGCCACCATTCCGGTCGGGATCGCCGGTCTGGCGCTCGACCACCTCTTCCGCTCGACCCTCGGAAAGCCGGTCCCGACCGCCGTCTTCCTCGCCCTCAACGGCATCGTGCTCTACTTCACCGAGCAGTTGCGCCGGGGTGGTACGGGACGCCGCCGCGCGGGCGCCTCGGTGGCACCCGGCGACGAGCACCTGGACCCCGACGAACTCTCGGACCGGCGCCTGACGCAGCTCACGTACCGCCAGGCCGTCTGGATCGGCGCCGCCCAGATCCTCGCGCTCTGCCCCGGGATCAGCCGCTCCGGCTCCACGATCAGCGCGGGCATCTTCCGCGGCCTCTCCCACGAGGACTCCGCCCGGTTCGCCTTCCTGCTCGCCACTCCCGTGATCGCGGCCGCCGCCCTGCTGAAGGTGCCGTCCCTGCTCGGCCCCGCGGGCGACGGGATCCGCGGCCAGCTGCTGGCCGGCAGCGTGGCCTCCTTCGTCGCCGGGTACGTCGCGGTCCGCTTCCTCACCAAGTACTTCGAGACCCGAACCCTCACCCCGTTCGCCATCTACTGCACCCTCGCAGGCCTGGGCAGCCTGGCCTGGCTGACGCTGGCCTGAGTCGCTACGAGTTCGGGGCGCAACCGGCATCGCTCCCGGTCCCGGGGTGAACGCCGCCCGGACTCACGACGGCCGTACGGCCATCGCGTCCAGCGCTTCCAGGAGGGCGGGGAGTTGGGCTCCGCGGCCCACCGGGTGCACCTGGCCGGGGTCGTCGTCGAGCAGGATGAAGGCGATGTCGTCGGTCCTGGCGACGAGGGACCACCCGGGGCCGTCCGCCCGCAGCATACGGGCGCCGCCCGGCGCGAACGCGGACCGGACCCGGCCGACCGGGGGAGCGGACTCCAGGTATCCGCGCGCCTCGTCCAGCACCCACCGAACCCGCGAGGCGCCAGGGGTCTTCGCCGTCTCCTCGGCACTTACGGCCTCGGGGCGTCCGGCATCCGGGCCCGCGTCGGAACCCACATCCTCACCGGTCTCCCCGGCGTCACTGGCCTCCTCATCTTGCCCGGCTTCCCCGGCTTCCCCGGCTTCCCCGGTGTCACCGGCTTCCCCGGCATCCGCATCCTCACCAGGGTCCGCATCCTCACCGGTGTCCCCGGTGTCACCGGTCGCCCCCTCCGCCCCCGAGCCGTCCGCAGGCAAGAACGCGTCGTCGCTCAACTGCTCGCGCCACGACGTCCATTGGAGGGCGATCTCGTCCGCGCCGAGGCGGCGCTGGGCCGGGCCCCATTGGCTGGTGTCGGGGGGTGCGAGCGGGGGCGGGCCCTGCGGGTCGGGGGCGGGGTCGTGCGGGGCGGGGACGCCCGGTGCCGCGATGACCAGTTCCAGCGGCCAGCCGGGCAGCGCCGCCACCACCGAGCGCTCGTCCGGCGACAGGTCGTACTCCATCCCGCAGTCCCAGGACGCGATCGCGACCGCCACGAGCGACACGTCGTCGACGACCACCGTCCAGCGGGCGCCCGCGCCGTCCTGCCCGAGCACGAGGCCGTAGCCCTGGGCGTACGGTCCAAGTCCCAGCGCCGCGCACGCCTCGGGGTAGTCGTCGCCGAGCATGCTCGGGAACTGCGCGGGCGTCAGCAGCATCGCCGTCAGCACGTACAGCGCCTCATCTGCGGCGCTTGCGGCCGCTTCGGCCTCGTCCGTCCCGGTCACGGAATCCTCCCCTTCGGTTCGCTCGTCGGCGCACCTTAACCAGTGGGTATCGCGGACGTCGAGGGCCGGGAACCGATCCTGCGGCGCCCGTCAGGCGGTCGGCAGTCCCATCAGCTCGTGGGCGACCGCGCGCGGGGACTCACCGCGGTCGTGGGCCATCGCGATCACCGCCCGGCAGGCCAGTTCGCGCACCCCGAACGACAGCGCCTCCGGCGACACCCAGCCCGCCGCCTCTTCGAGCGCGTCCTGGTCGTCCTCCGCGCAGGCCGCCACATACGCGGCCGCCGCCTCGAAGATGTTGTGGTGGCGATCGTCGGCCGGTTGTGAGCGGGCCGGCTTGCGGAATCTCCCGAACATCAGGACCACCTTCCCTGGACGACCAGCCGCCGCGGCGGCAACGCCGATCTTTGAAGCGGTCGTTCCCAACGTAGGGTTGGAGTTCCGTCGACAGATAGGGGGCAGCGTTGAATCGCTTCGACCGGCTCAAGGAAATCCAACGGCTCGATCCCGAGCGGGACTTCCTCGCGATCTACCGGATCACGGCGACCGTGGAGTTCCCCTGGGACTACACACGCGCTCTGGAACTCGCGCTGTACCGCACCTACGCCGTACCGAGCATTGGCCGACTCCTCGCCGAGACCACGGAACTGACGGACCGTCCGCAGAAGCGGTACGACGACACGGTCCTGCTGCTCGACACCATTGTGGAGCACGGCTTCGACAGCGTGAGCGGACGCACGGCGGTACGGCGCATCAACCAGATGCACCGCTCGTACGACATCAGCGACGACGACATGCGCTATGTGCTCTGCACCTTCGTGGTGATGCCCAAACGCTGGCTCGACTCCTACGGCTGGCGGCGTCTGAGCGACCACGAACTGCGTGCCTCGGCCGCGTACTACCGGACCCTCGGCAAGCACATGGGCATCAAGGAAATCCCGGCATCCTACGAGGAGTTCGAGCGCTGCCTCGATGAGTACGAGGCCGTGCACTTCGGCTTCGACGAGGGCGCGCGGCGGGTGTCCGACGCGACGATCGACCTGATGGGCTCCTGGTATCCGCGGCCGTTGGCCCCGCTGCTGCGGACCGCGAGCCTCGCGCTGCTCGACGACCCGTTGCTGCGGGCGTTCCGCTACGACCCGCCGGCCCCCGCCGCCCGGGCCCTGGTCCGCGGCGCCCTGCGCCTGCGGGCCCGCACCGTACGCCTGCTGCCGCCGCGCTCCGCGCCCCATTACGCGCGCCAGAACCCCGAGATCAAGGGTTACCCGGACGGCTACCGCGTCCCCGAGCTCGGCACGTTCCCGGTGCCCGGTGTGCGCGGCTGTCCCGTCCCGCATCTGCGCGGACCGGTCGACGCGTCCGAGTGACCGGCCTCACTCAAGCGAACGCAGCGTCGTGCGGAGCCACTTGAGCTCCGCCGCGCTGGTGGCCCGGGCGATGGTGAGGATGCCGCGGCGGAACGGATCGTCCAACTCCTCGGCGGCGACGGGGCGTTCACCGTCGTAGAAGAAGCTCGCCGGTTCCTCCAGGAAGGCGAGCCTGCGCCGCAGCACCTCGGCCTGCCGTGCCGGTTCCGGCAGATGGCGCAGAAACGCGAGCAGGGTGAACCAGCGGTTCTCGTCGGTGATGTCCAGGCGATCCGGTTCGGCCAGCCGCTCCCGCAGCTCCTGGCGACCCGCCGCGGTCAGAGTGAGCATGTGGCGCGGGGCGGCCGCCACCCCCGGCTGGGTCTCGCGCGCGAGCAGCCCGGCCTTCTCCAGGCGTTTGATGGCCGGATAGAGCGTGCTCTCGCCGACCGGGCGCACATGGCCGGTGAGCGCGGTGATGCGCTTGCGCAGCTCGTAGCCGTGCAGCGGCGCTTCGTACAGGAATCCCAGGATGGCGAGTTCAAGCATGCCCACATTCTGCCGCATCCACGCTGTACATCGGTAGCGTAGTACTGCGTTGCCGATGTATGGTCGGCCGCAAAGGAAGCGGACCAGAGGCGGGGAGTGCGTCATGCGGCAGGCGGAGTTCGACGGGCGGGGCAGCCGGATCCGGTGGACGGAGACCGAAGGGGATGGGCCGGCGCTCGTGTACGTGCACGGCCTGGGCTCCATGTCGGCCGTCTACCACGCGCACATCGCCGCCCGTCCGGAACTCGCGGGCCGCCGCCAGCTCTTCGTCGATCTGCCCGGCCACGGCATCAGCGACCGGCCCGCCGACTTCGGCTACCGACTGGAGGATCACGCGGGCGCCCTGGCAGCGGCCCTGGACGCGGCCGGGGCCACCGGGGCGGAGCTGGTCGCGCACAGCATGGGCGGCGCGGTCGCCATCGTGCTCGCCGACCGCCGCCCCGATCTGGTCGCCCGGCTCCTGCTGACCGAGGCCAACCTCGATCCCCACCCGGTGCCGACGGCGGGCAGCAGCGGCATCGCCGCGTACCGGGAGGACGAGTTCGTGCACGGCGGTGGCTTCGCGGAGGTCCTCGCGCGGATCGGCCCGCTGTGGGCGGCGACCATGCGGCTCGCCGACCCGCTCGGCCTGCACCGCACCGCCATCGGCCTCGTACGCGGTACGGAGCCGACGATGCGCGAGCTCCTGATGAAGCTGCCGGTCGAGCGCACGTACCTGGTGGGCGGGCGCGAGGACGAGCTCCCGGGCCGCGCCGAACTCATCGGCTCCGGCGTCCGGGTGGTGACGGTTCCGGACGCCGGTCACAACATCATGTTCGACAATCCGGCGGCGTTCGTACGCGAGGTGAGCGGGCGCAGCTGAGGCGGCCTGCCGGTCGGTCTTCGCGTGGGGCGGGCCCGGCAGGCTTGAGGCGGCCCGCCCTTCAGCCCTCGCGTACCGCCACCGCCAGGTACCGCTCGGCCTCATCCGTGTACGACGTGAGTCGCCAGCCCGCCGAGGCGAGCAGCGGGCGCAGCCGGGGCTCCGCGCGCAGGTCGTCGTCGGTGATCCGGCGGCCCTGGCGGGCGGCGAGCGCGGCCCGGCCGATGGGATGGAACAGGGCGAGGCGGCCGCCCGGGCGCGTCACCCGGGCCAACTCCCGCAGATTCTCGGCCGGTTCGGGGAGATGCGAGATCAGACCGGCGCCGAACACCACGTCCAGCGAGCCGGTGCGCAACGGCAGCCGGGCCACGTCGGCGCGCAGCAGCACGGCGTCCCGGTCGCGCCCGTTGCGTACTGCCTCGGTGAGCATCTCGGGGGTGAGGTCCGCGCCGAGGACGGTGCCCTTGGCGCCCACCGCCGCACGCAGCGGCGGCAGCGCGCGGCCCGTGCCGCAGCCCGCGTCGAGGACGGCATCGCCCTGCGCGAGGCCGAGTTCCGCGACGGCCGCGGCGTACGCCGGACCGTCGTCCGGGAACTTGCGGTCCCAGTCGGCCGCGCGGGCGGCGAAGAATTCCTGAACGTGTGTGTGGTCTACGGCCATGTCCCCATGATCCCTCACGGGGACAGCCGATGCCGCTTGGCTGAAAACCAACCACGGTGCGCATGTTCGAACAAGGCACGATCGTTCAGGAACATCTCTTCGTCATATTCAGGCAGCTTTCGAAATGCGCCCCCGCTGTGCGCCCCCTCCGGGACTAGCGTCCCTGGGCCATGGGACACTTGGACCACGCCGCCTTCGGCTGGCTGACACCCGTGCTGTCGTACGCGATGGCCTGCATAGGCGCCGCCCTCGGGCTGCGCTGCACCGTCCGCGCCCTGGGGGCGACCGGCCGTTCCCGGCGCAACTGGCTGATCACGGCGGCATCGGCCATCGGCAGCGGCATCTGGACCATGCACTTCGTCGCGATGCTCGGCTTCGCCGTGACCGGCACCGGCATCCGCTACAACGCGCTCCTGACCATCCTCAGTCTGCTCGTCGCCATGGTCGTCGTCGGAGCCGGAGTCTTCGCCGTCGGCTACGGCAAGGACCGCACCCGCTCCCTCCTGCTCGGCGGCCTCGCCACCGGACTCGGTGTCGCCGGCATGCACTACCTCGGCATGGCGGCCCTGCGGCTGCACGGACAGGTCCACTACGACCCCGTGCTCGTCGCGCTCTCCGTCCTCATCGCCGCCGTCGCGGCGACCGCCGCGCTGTGGGCCGGGCTCAACATCCAGTCGCCCGGCGCCGTGGCCGTCGCCTCCCTGGTGATGGGTGCGGCCGTCAGCAGCATGCACTACACCGCGATGTTCGCGGTGAGCGTGGACGTCACCCCGAGCGGTGCCGCACTTCCCGGGGCGACGGCGATGCAGTTCATCTTCCCCCTCGCCGTCGGCCTCGGGTCGTACCTCTTCATCACCGCAGCCTTCGTCGCGCTCTCCCCGACCGCGCGCGAACGCGCCGACTACGCCTCCGCCGAACAACTCGCCCCGGCCCCCTGAACCGCCTTCCGCCGCGCCGCACCCGGCCCCGACCCGTAAGCGAGGAGATCCGTGCGCACACCCCGCAAGGCCCCGGATGCCGAGCCCCCGACCGCTGCGGGGGCCCGCGGCAGGCGCGCCCACGCAGGACCGCCGGCCGTCGATGAGCACGCGGGACCGCCGGGCGCCCATGAGCACGCCGTGGCGCAACCGCCCGCGGCACGGGACGCCGAGGCCCGGTGGCGGCTGCGTCCGCGCACCGTACGCGCCAAGATCGTCTCGCTCCTGATGGTGCCCGCCGTCTCCCTGCTCGCCCTGTGGGGCCTCGCCACCGTCACCACCGCCCAGGACGTGTCCGCGCTGCGCCAAGCGCGCCGCGTCGATGAACAGGTCCGCGCGCCGGTCGCCGACGCCGTGGTGGAGCTCCAGGCCGAACGGCGCGCCGCCGTACGGTACTTGGCGTCCCCCGCCGACGACCGGGCCGCCGAACTCGACCAGCAGGCCAGGCGCACCGACACCGCCGTCGGCAGGCTCAGGCTCGACCGGAACCACACCGTCGCCGACGCCGGAGACCTGCCCGCCGTCGCCGCCGGACGGCTCCAGAAGTTCGTCATCCAGGCCCAGCAGCTGCCCGCGCTGCGCGCCCGCGTCCACGACCGCGGCACCGACTGGGACGCCGCCTACCAGCAGTACACCGACACCATCGGCGACGGCTTCGACGTCAATGGCGCGTTGGCCGGTGTCCAGGAACCGGCGCTCGGCTCCGAGGCGCGCGTCCTGTACGAACTCGGCCGGGCCGGCGAAATGGTCTCCCGCGAGGATGCGCTGGTCTCCTCCGCGCAGCTCAGCCGCACCTTCACGGCGGCACACCTGCGCCGCTTCGCGGGTGCCGTCGACAGCCGCCGCACCCTCACCGACGCCGCGACCGCCGACCTGACCGGCCCCGAACACGCCGCGTGGACCGCGCTGAGCGGCCAGCACGCGTACGCGGCGCTGCGCACCGCCGAGGACGGCGTCCAGGCCGCCGAGCCGGGGCACGGCGCCGCGACCGCCGTGGACCCCGCTGTCTGGGACGCGGCACTGGGCACGGTGCGGACGGGCCTGCGCGCCATCGAGACCGGCGCCACCACGACCGCCGCCGACCGCACCGACCCGATCGCCCGCGGACTGCTCACCCCGGCCGGTGCCGCCGTCCTCTTCGGCCTCGCCGCCGTCGCCGCCTCCCTGGTCATCTCCGTACGCATCGGACGCGGCCTGGTGGTCGAGCTGATCAGCCTGCGCAACAGCGCGCTGGCGATCGCCCGGCGCAAACTGCCCACCGCCATGGGCAAGTTGAGGTCCGGCGAGGAGCTCGACATCCGGGCGGAGGCGCCGCCGGGACCGCCTCCGCGCGACGAGATCGCGCAAGTCGGCGAGGCCCTCGCCACCGTCCACCGGGCCGCCCTGTCGGCGGCCGTCGAACGCGCCGAACTCGCCGGCGGAATCTCCGGCGTCTTCGTCAACCTCGCCCGCCGCAGCCAGGTCCTCGTCCACCGCCAGCTCAACCTGCTCGACGGCATGGAGCGCCGCGCCGACGACCCCGCTGAACTCGGCGACCTGTTCCGCCTCGACCACCTCACCACCCGCATGCGGCGCCACGCGGAGTCCCTCATCATCCTGTCCGGCGCCGCACCCGGCCGCGCCTGGAGCGTGCCGGTCCCGCTCACCAACGTCGTACGGGCGGCGGTGTCCGAGGTCGAGGACTACGCCCGCGTGGAAGTGCGCCAGCTCCCCGAGGCGGCCGTCACCGGTGGCGCCGTCGCCGACCTCACCCATCTGCTCGCCGAACTCGTGGAGAACGCGGCCCAGTTCTCGCCCCCGCACACCAGGGTCCGGGTCAGCGGCGAACCCGTCGGCAACGGCTACGCCCTCGAAATCGAGGACTGCGGACTCGGCATGGGCAGGGACACCCTTGACGAGGCCAACCGCAGGATCGAGCAGTCCGAGGCGCTCGACCTCTTCGACAGCGACCGCCTCGGCCTCTTCGTCGTCAGCCGCCTCGCCGCCCGCCACGCCATCAAGGTCCACCTGCGCACCTCGCCGTACGGCGGCACCACCGCGGTCGTCCTGCTGCCGACCGGCCTCCTGCAGTCGGCGATCGCGGTCGCCGCCCGCCCGGCGCGGGGCCCCGTCCGGCGCGCGGACCAGCCGCGCGACGAAGCGCGCACGGCGATCGACGCGCCCCTGGGCACCACCCCCCGCCCGGCCCTGGTCGCCCAGCACGAACCCCCGGCCGCCAGGCCCGAACCAGCCGCCCCGCCGCCCGGCGTCACCACCCTGCGCCAGCGGGCCCGGGGCATCGCGCCCGACAGCACCGACGACGGACTCCCGCGCCGGGTACGGCAGGCGAGCCTCGCCCCGCAACTGCGCGAGGCCCCCGTTCCCGAGGCCGACACCGGTCCGGACGGCGCGGCGCCCACCCCCGAGCAGGCGCGGGACCGCATGACGGCATACATGGGCGGCTGGGCGCGCGGCGGCGCCGACCACTCCGCCACCAGGACTCCCGTGCCGGGCGCGCCCGGCAGCGACGACACGAGCGAAGGAGACCGCGCATGATCGACCAGCAGAGGCTCGACACCCCGCACCACCCCGGCTCGGGAACCCGCTCCGGCTCCGGCTCCGGATCGGGTGAACTCGACTGGCTGCTCGACGACTTGGTGATGCGGGTGGGCGAAGTCCGGCACGCCGTCGTGCTGTCCAACGACGGCCTGTCCGTGGGCGCCTCCAGCGGACTGACCCGCGAGGACGCCGAACACCTCGCCGCCGTGGCCTGCGGCTTCCACAGCCTCGCCAAGGGAGCAGGCCGTCACTTCCACGCCGGGGGTGTGCGCCGGACCATGGTCGAGATGGACGACGGCTTCCTCTTCGTCGCGGCCGCGGGAGACGGCTCCTGCCTCACCGTACTGTCCTCGCTCACCACCGACATCGGGCTCGTCGCCTACGAAATGGCCCGGCTGGTGAAGCGCGTCGGCGAACACCTCCACACGCCGCCGCGTCACATCGTGCGCCCCCCGGCCGCCAGTTGACCGAAAAACGGACGCCCACCCCATGAATGAGCACCCGTCGGACGACCCCACCCATCAGCCCAGCCGCTGGTACGACGCCGAAGCGGGGCCGCTGGTCCGCCCGTACGCCATGACCGGCGGCCGCACCGCCCCCGGTCCCGGCGGCGTGGGCCTCGACCTCATCGCGCTCGTCACCCTCGGCGCGCCGGGGGGACCGGCGCCCGCCGAGGAATCCCTCCTCGGCCCCGAGCACCGGGCGCTGCTCGCCCTGTGCCGCAAGGAAGCCCCGTCCGTCGCCGAACTCGCCGCCGACGCCGACCTGCCCGTCGGAGTCGTCCGCGTCCTCGTCGGGGACCTGCTCGAAGCCGGCCATGTGGTCGTCAGCCGGCCCGTACCGCCTGCTCAGCTACCCGACGAGAAGATACTGAGAGAAGTGATCGATGGCCTCCGAGCACTGTGAACCCACCCCCGCCCTCGCGTTGAAGATCCTCGTCGCGGGCGGATTCGGAGTGGGCAAGACCACCCTTGTCGGCGCGGTCAGCGAGATACGGCCGCTGCGTACCGAGGAGTTGTTGAGCGAGGCCGGGCAGTGCGTGGACGACACCGGAGGTGTCGACCAGAAGACCACGACCACCGTCGCCATGGACTTCGGCCGGATCACCATCCGGTCGGGCCTTTCCCTGTACCTGTTCGGCACGCCGGGGCAGGATCGTTTCTGGTTCCTGTGGGACGAGCTCTCGCAGGGGGCGCTCGGCGCCGTCGTCCTCGCCGACACCCGCCGCCTGGAGGACTGCTTCCCGGCGGTCGACTACTTCGAGCACCGCGGCATCCCGTTCGTCGTCGCCGTCAACTGCTTCGCCGGAGCCCGGGCTCACGGCGCCGCCGATGTCTGCGCGGCGCTCGACCTCGACCGGGGCACCCCGGTCGTGCTGTGCGACGCCCGCGAGCGCGACTCCGGCAAGGAGGTGCTGATCCGGCTGGTCGAATACGCCGGGCGCAGGCACATGGCGCGGCTGCTCGACTCGGTCGGCTGAGCGCATGTCCACGACCCCGCCGGCACGCGAATCTCCGGCGCCCGGCACTCCTTGCCCGCGGCGCGCCGGTGGGGAAGGGTGGCGGAAGAACGGGGATACGGGGAATGCGTCAACGGGGAGGCCCGACATGGCACTGAACAAAGAACTCGACTGGCTGCTCGACGACCTGACGCGGCGGGTCGAGCACGTCCGCCACGCGATCGTGCTGTCCAACGACGGTCTGGTCACCGGCGCCAGCGCCGACCTTGTACGCGAGGACGCGGAGCACCTGGCCGCGGTCTCCTCCGGCCTGCACAGCCTCGCCAAGGGCTCGGGCCGGCACTTCCGGGCCGGCAAGGTCCGCCAGACCATGGTCGAATTCGATGAGGGGGTCCTGTTCGTCACCGCGGCGGGTGACGGCAGCTGTCTGTGCGTGCTGAGCAGCGCGGAGGCGGACATCGGCCAGATCGCTTACGAGATGACCCTGCTGGTCAATCGCGTGGGCGAGCACCTGTCGGTGGCTGCGAGGCAGCCCGGGAGCTTTGGAGCGACAGAGGTCTGAACTGGCGCTTTCCGCCCTTGGGTTGAGTTGTCCACAGGCCCGGCGGGATGTCGGCGCGGCGGGTTACGGTCGTCACCGAGAGTATTCGTCCCTCGATTACTCGTTCCTCACGGGGGAGGACCCGATGACCGTAGTCACCACCACGAACGCCGTCGTACGCGCTGCTGCCGCGAGCGCCGCGGCCCCGGCCGGGCCACGGCTCGCGCCGGGCGTCGCGGCCCGCGAACTGGAGCTCAGGCGGGGCGAGTTCGAGCTCGCCGTCCAGCTCGGCCACATCCGCACCAGCCCGGATCCGGGTGGCGGACGGCGCCGGGTCACCGCGCGCGAGGTGGCCAGGCTGAAAGCCGCGCCGGACTTTCCGGAGGGGCTGCGCGAGCGGGTGCGCACCGTCGGCACCCGCGAGGGCGCCGAACTGCTCGGCGTCGCCCCGGGGCGGTTCACCAGGCTGGCCCGCACGGGCCATCTCACGCCGGTGCGGTGCTACCTCAACCGCTACCGGGCCGTCGTCTGGCTCTACCTCGCCGACGAGCTGGTCGAACTCGCCCTGCGCGAGCCCGGGTTGCTCAGCGGCCGGCATCCGGAGCCGGACGACTGCCAGGACTGGCGGGCGCGCAACTGGCGCGGACGCCGGATCGCGATGCTGGCCCGCCATACCGACGACCAGTGGGAGCAGGCGGCCGCGGTCGCCTCCACTCTCGACAGCGCGCACCTCGCGGAGATCGTCCGGGATCCCTACGAACGGGCGTGCCTGAGGCGCCTGAAACCGGAGACATTCCGGGTCCACCCGGATTCCCCGACCGCCCAGGGCGTGGTCGACCGGTTGCTCCTGGCGGACGAGCCGGACGAGATCGAGTGGTACCGGCTGCGCCTGGTCGAGGCCTTGGCGGATGCGCGGGACCAGTGCCCGGCCCCGCGCCCGGTCGTGGGCCCCGCGGTGGAGCAGCGCGCCCGGGCGGAACGGAGTGCCCCTGCGGAACAGGACGCCCGGGCTGAACAGCGTGCCCTGGCGGAACAGCGCGCCCCGGCAGCCGAGAAACCGTCCGCCTCGCGGTCCCTCGGACCCAACGCCCCACAGGCCGCCCACCGTCCGGCCCGGCCCGCCACGCACGAACGAGGGGAGTCGGTACAGCGGAGTCTGCTGCGCTGGCTGCGGCGGGGAAAGTAGGCGGACCGGGGTGGGCGGCAACCTGGCCGTGGTTCATGACATCCTGTGACGTCACAGCTCGCCGGACGGGATCGGCGGACGTCCGGGGGTTACGGGGAAGGTCGATGAGGCTCTGCTTTCTGGTGGAAGAGCACTACCGCCATGACGGCATGCCCGTCGAGGTGATCCGCCAACTCGACGCCTGGGGCCACCAGGTCGACGTGGTGCGGCCCGGCGGCTCCCTGCTGCGGATCTCCGAGGCGGTCCGCGCGGGCAGCCACGACGCCTGGGTGCTCAAGACCGTCTCCGGCGGCCCGGGGCTCCCGCTCCTGGAGGCCGCCGCCGCTGTCGGGTTGACCACGGTCAACGACGCGCGATCCATCCGCGGCGTGCGGGACAAGGCGCTCGCGGCGGCCATCGGGCGCAGCCGCGGACTGCCGGTGCCGATGACCTACGCGGCGGCCCGGCCCGAACTGCTCGCGGAGATACCCGAGTCCGAGTTCCCGCTGGTGGTGAAGCCCGCCGACGGAAGCTCGGGACGAGCCGTGCACCTGGTGCCCTCGCCGGACCGGCTGGCCGCGATGCTGCCCGTCCTCGCGGGGGAGGGGATGCTGATAGCTCAGCCGTACGTCCCCAACTCGGGCATCGACCTCAAGGTGTACTGCGTGGGCGGCGAGCTGTACGCGACCGAGCGCCGCTCACCCCTCCACCCCGACCAGGGCGTACGCGAACGGCACGTTCCGCTGCCTGCCGAGGTGGCCGCCATCGTCGACCAGGTGGGCGCGGTCTACGGCCTCGACCTGTACGGCGTGGACGTGCTGCTCGGCCCGGACGGCCCGGTCGTGGTCGACGTGAACGACTTCCCGAGCTTCCGTCAGGTTCCGGACGCGGCGGCCCGGGTGGCCCGCGCCGTGCTCGAACTGGCCCGCACGGGCAGCGCGTCCGCGGCGTCCGCCTTCGTCCCCGCGGGAGGAGTACCGGAGCACTCGGTCGGGAGCGGCGGGCCGGTGGCCAGGGCGCGTCACGTGCGTGCCTCGGCCAGGGTGGGCGACGTCCGGTGAGCGGCATGACGACGGTCGGCCTGATCACACCGGAGCCGGAGCATCCGCTGCTCGCCGCCACCACGGAACTGCTCCGCCGCGAACACCGGGTGCTGGCCGTGGACCCGGAGAAGGCCGCGCACGCGGACGCGGGACCGCTCGCGGACGTCTATCTGCTCAAGGCCCGTACGCCACGGGCGCTCGCGCTGGCCCGGGGCCTGGAGGCGCGGGGGGTGCCGGTGCTGAACCAGGCGGCGGCGACCGCCCTGTGCCAGGATCGTACGGCGATGGCGCGGCGGGCCGGGGCGGCGGGTCTGCCGTTCTCGGCGACCCGCACGTTCGGGACGCTCGCCGAGCTGGCGGCCGATGGAGTGCGGATCGGCCCGCTGGTGGTGAAGAGCCGCCACAGCAGACGGCGCGACCTCGTGGCCCGGGTCGACAGCCCCGCCCAACTGGCCGAGCTGGCCGACGAGTGGGCGGACGAGCCGGTTGTGACGCAGGAGTTCGCCGAGAACAGCGGCTGGGACCACAAGGTGTGGGTGATCGACGGCCAGGTCTTCGCGGCGCTGCGCCGCTCCGAGCTCGCGCCCGGGGGCCGCGGCCCCACCCTGCCGCTCGCGCCGGGTGAACTGCCGCCCGACTGGGCCGAGTTGGTGGTGAGAGTCGGGGAGGTCTTCGGGCTCGATGTCTACGGGGTCGATGTCATAGACACGGGCGGCGGCACCCCGCTGATCGTGGACATCAACGCGTTCCCCGGGATCCGTGGGCAGGCCGGCGCCCCGGAGGCCCTGGCGGCGCTGGCGCTGCGCAGGGCCCGCGCGGCGGTCGCGGCGGTCTGAAGCGGGTACCGCCCGGCTCCCGCGCTGCCCGGTTCCCGGTGTCAGAGCCTGCGTCCAGACCCCGTCGGGCCCGGGCGGATAAACGCTGTCGGGCCCAAGCGGGATTCAGTCGTAGGCGCTCAGTGTGCCGTGTGCTGGATCACGGCGTTCCACGCGGTGATCACTGGGCGGTCGTGTTCGCGGCCGAGCCGGGACACCGCGCCCGTGTTCAAGACGAACAAGGCGCCGCCGGAGGCAGGCAGTCCGAGGTAGCGGGCGGTGAGGACGCGCAGGAAGTGGGAGTGGGCGATGAGCACGACGTCCTCGTCGCTCGCGCGCAGGGCCGCCGCGGCCTCGGCCAGCACCCGGTCGGCCCGCTCGCCGATCTCGGCCGGGCTCTCTCCGGGGTGCCCGGCGGGGCCGGGGGCGACCCCGTCGGCCCACAGATTCCAGTCAGGGCGGCCGCGATGGATCTCTGCCGTGGTGATGCCCTCGTAGCCGCCGTAGTCCCATTCGTGGAGATCCGGGGTGATGCGGGCATTCTTGAAACCGGCCAACTCGGCCGTGTGCAGGGCTCGTTGGAGCGGGCTGACCAGGACGAGCCCGATGGGGCGGTCGGCGAGCAGCGGGGCGACCGAGCGGGCCTGCTCTTCTCCGTGCGCCGTGAGCGGCAGATCGGTGTAGCTCGTGTGCCGTCCAGAAATCGACCATTCGGTCTCCCCGTGGCGTACGAGGATCAACTCACCCATGGCTGTGTATTCCGTTCTCCGTGCCTCATCCGCCGGGCCCGTACCGCCCCGGCCGTACGCGGGGACAACCTGCGACGGAGCGCCGGAATTCCGCACGGCCCGGCGTGTCGGGCACCGAAATTCCCAGGAGCGGGGTATCGACGGTGTGCGGGCCGGGCCCCGATGCCTTCGGGCCCGGCCCGTGGGGCGGACGCTCAGGCGGAGTGCAGGGCGAGCGTCGGGGACAGGCGCGCGGCGCGGACCGCTGGATAGAGCCCGGCGACCGTGCCGATCACCAGCGTCGCGGCGAACCCGCCGCCGACGGCCCACAGCGGAATCACCCAGGGGATGCCGCTCGACACGGAGTACGCCCCCGTGGCCGCCGCGCCCAGCGCGATGCCGGCGGCCCCGCCGAGCCCCGACAGCAGCAGTGACTCGGTGACGAACTGGCCCCTGATCTGGCCCCGGGTCGCCCCGATGGAACGGCGCAGCCCGATCTCGTAACGGCGCTCGAGCACCGAAATGATCATGGTGTTGGCGACACCGACCCCGCCGACCAGGAGCGCGACCCCGCCGAGCCCGAGCAGCAGGCTGCTGAACGCGCCCTCGGTCGCGGCCTTCGCCTGGAGCCCGGAGGACGGATCGGTGACGCTGACGTCCCGCGGCGTCTCGGGCGAGACCGTCCGCGGAATCAGGTCGTGGACCCGGCCGACCGACGCGTCGGCGGAGCGTTCGTAGACCGTCGTGGGGTGACCGTCGAAACCGAGCCGACGCGCCGCGACGTCCCAGCCGACCAGCGCCGAGCGGGCGATCTCGGGCGCCAGCGGCAGCGGGTCGAGAATGCCGAGCACGGTGAAGTACTGGCCGTTGATGAACACCCGCTGACCGGACGACGTGATGCCGAGCCGCCGCGCCGCCACATCGCCGAGCACCACCGATGGATACTTCCCCGTGGCGGAGTTGAGCCAGGCACCGCCGCGCATCGTGCCGCGCAGGGCGGTGAGCAGGCCGTCGGTGGCGGCCTGGACCTGGATGCCGCCGGTGATGGTGTCGGGGATCTTCTCCGACCGGCGTACCGACTGCGGAAGGGCGCCCGTCGCGCCGACGTGTGCGACCCCGGCGATCCGCCCCACCCGCCCGGCCGCGTCCTTCGCCAGCGGAACCGGCTTTCCGGTCAGCAGGTCCGTGCCGGGCGTCACGAGCAGCATGTTGGTGCCCAGCCTGTCGAGTTCCCGGAGCAACTGCTCCTTGCTGGACGCCGAGATACCCACCACCGCGATCATCGTGGCGATGCCGATCGCGATGCCGAGCGCCGAGAGCACCACCCGCAGCGGGCGGCTGCGCATCCCGGCGGCACCGGTGTGCAGGACGTCCCGCGGGGTGAGCCGGGCCGGCCTGAGCACCGGCCGCCCGCTCATCGGACGCCCTCGGACAGCAGCGCCGTCCCCGAGCCGCTGTCGGCGACGACCCGGCCGTCCCGGATCCGTATCTGACGCGGCAGCCGCGCGGCGATCTCCGTGTCGTGGGTGATGACGGCGATGGTCGCGCCCTCCTCGTTGAGTTCGTGGATGAGTTCCATGACCGCTTTTCCGGACGCCGAGTCGAGGGCGCCGGTCGGCTCGTCCGCGAGCAGCAGATCGGGTTCGCCGACGACCGCGCGGGCGATGGCCACCCGCTGCCTCTGCCCGCCGGACAGCTCGTGCGGCCGATGCTCCATACGGTCCCCGAGCCCGACCCGCGCCAGCGCCAGGGCCGCCCGCTCGCGGCGTTCGGCGCGCGGCAGCCCGGAGTACAGCAGGCCTTCGCCCACGTTGTCCCGGGCACTGATCCCCGGTACGAGGTGGAAGGCCTGGAAGACGAAGCCGATGTGCTGGGCCCGCAGCGCCGAGAGCCCGCGGTCGGTGAGGGCGGCCGCGTCGTGCCCGGCGATGGTCACGGACCCGGCGGTCGGCAGGTCGAGGGTGCCGATGATGTGCAGCAGGGTGGACTTGCCCGAGCCGGAGGGGCCGACGATCGCGAGCAGCTCGCCCCGCTCGACGGTCAGGTCCACGCCGCGCAAGGCGGCGACCGGGCCCGGGTACTCCTTGGTCACCCCGGCCAGTTCGACCACGGGCCGGTGGGGGAGGGTGGCATCGCTCATGTCGAAGGCACCCCGACCCGCAGACCCGAGCGCAGACCGGCGCCGGATATCTCGACCCGCCCCTGCGCGAACATGCCGAGCCTCACCGCCACTTCGCGCGCCTTGCCGTCGGCCACGACCTGCACACCGAAGGAGCCGTCGGCCAGTGCGAGCAGCGCACCGACCGGCACGCTCAGCACGTTCTTACGGGTCTCACCGGTGAGCTGCACGGTGGCGGGGGATTTGTCGATGCCCTTGACCTTCCCGGGGTCGTCGAAGGTGACGGTCACACCGATCCGGGGCGTCTTGTCGTTCGGGTCATCGCCCGCCTGCGCGGTCGAGCCGATGGACGACACCGTGCCAGAGGTGACGGTGCCGTCGGGCAGCTCCACCCGCACTGTGCCGCCCTGCTTGGCCAGAGCCGCGACCGGCACCTTGAGCTGGAGCTGTACGACCCGGTCGGAACCGGTCGTGGTCATGACCGTCTGGCCGGGCGCGGCCCGGTCGCCGACCGCGGCGTCCGCGCTCTGCACCCGGACCGGCCCGGCGGCGAAGGCGATCTGCTCGGGCCCCACCTGACCGGTCCGCGCCAGACCGTGCGCCGTCTGCCAGCGCTCGACCGCATCGGCGGTGCCGGGGGTGAACGCGTCGTCGTCGCCAAGGCCGCTGCCGAAGCCGAGGGCGCGCAGGTTCGCCTTCAACTGCCGTACGTCGCCGCCCTTGTCGCCGCTCTGCAGGACCCGGTACATCGGCTCGGCTCCGTACATCAGCCGCACGTCCTTGCCGTCGACCGCGTACAGCCTGCCGTCCCGGCCGATCGTGGCGCCGCTCCTCGCGAGCCAGGTCAGCGTGCCGGCCGCGCCCGCGTTGAGCTTGCTCTCCCCGGAGTAGCCGAGCGTGCCGTCGACGCTGGTGCTGCTGACCAGGTCACCCTGCTGAATGGGGGCGGTGGCGGGCGGCAGCCCCGGCTGGCGTCGGCCGGAATCCCCGGGTGCGGGCTGTGCGAGACCCGTGACGGCGAATCCGCCACCGGCCGCGGCCGCCACCGCGACCACCGTCGCGATCATGGTCCGGCGCCTCATGCGGCGCACTCGTTGAGGGCCTTCATGAACTTCTCCTTGTCGGCTCCCTCGGGAATCCTGAAGCCGCTGCTCTGCCCGTCCGCCACCTTCGGGTCGGGCATGTCGAAGCCCTTGCCCCGAAGACACTGCGCGATCTTGACGGCCTGGTCCCGCTGCTTCGGGTCCGGCGCGCCCGAGCCGCCGCCCCCTTGGACCCCCGCACCGCACGCGTCGAGGGCCTGCTTCCACTTGTCCGGGGACGCGCCCGGCGGCGGGGAGAGGACCTGCGCGTTCGGGTTCTCGCCCGGCTTGAGATCGGGCACGTCCATGCCCTCCTTGCGCAGGCAGCCGCGCACCGCCTGGGCTTTGTCGGCGGCGGAGCCCGCGCCGGAGCCGTCGCCGGAGGTGCCGGAATCCTTCTTCCCGGATCCGCCGTTGCCCGAGCAGCCGGCGGCGAACAGGGCGAACCCCGCAAGACCGGCCGCCAGGACCAGGGTGGGCCTGTGGTTCCGCATCGTTTCTCTCCTCGCGTACGCACGTCGACGCGGCGGCAGCCGCGCACCGGCCGCTCGACCGCGGCCGGGGAGAGAGTCCCGGAACACGCTGTTTCGTTTCCCTTACGGCGCCGCACCCGCCCCGGCGTAACAACGGCGAAAGGTCCGCTTCAGGTAGACAGGGGGCATGCGCGTACTGGTGGTGGAAGACGAGGTGTTCCTGGCCACGATGATCGCCGAGGGGCCTGCGCCGCGACGCGATCGCGGTGGATGTCGCCCTCGACGGCCTCAGCGGGCTCCGTAAACTGCGGCTCGGCGACTACGACGTCCTCGTCCTCGACCGAGACCTGCCCGGTCTGCACGGCGACGAGATCTGCCGCCGGGCGGTCGCCGAGGGGCTGCTCACCCGGGTGCTCATGCTCACCGCGGCCGGAACCGTCCGCGACCGGGTCGAGGGCCTCGGGCTGGGCGCCGACGACTACCTCACCAAGCCGTTCGCGTACGACGAACTCCTCGCCCGCGTCCTCGCGCTCGGCCGCCGCGCCCGGCCCGCGCTGCCCCCGGTCATCGAGCGGGCCGGCATCGTCCTGGACACCGCACGCCGCCGGGCCGGTCGGCACGGCCGTGAACTCGCCCTGACCCGCAAGGAGTTCGCCGTACTCGAAACCCTGATGCGCGCGGACGGCGGGGTGGTCAGCGGCGAGGACCTGATCGAGAAGGTGTGGGAGGAGCACGCCGGGTACGACACCAATCCGGTACGCGTCGCGCTCAGCCGGCTGCGCGCGAAACTCGGTGACCCGCCGGTGATCGAAACCGTCCCCGGCGCCGGCTACCGCATCGCACGCGACCCGCGCGGCGGCGCGGCGGACACCCAGGACACCCGACGGGCCGGCCGATGATCCGCCGCCTGCGCCCCACCACCGAACGGGCCCGGCTGACCGCGCTGTACGGCGGCCTCCTGCTGCTCGCCGGATGCGTACTGGTCGGCGTGATCTACGTACTCGTGCAGGACGGTCTGGACAGCCGCATCGGCAGCGCGTTCACGGGAGTCGTGCCCGGCGGCCAGAGCTCCCCGAGGCCGGCCGCCTCACCACCGGGCAACCTCGTACCCTCCGAACAGGCGGGCAAGTACGCCAGGACCGAGGTGGTCCAGATCGTCACCGCCGCCACCCTCAACCGCCTGCTGACCGTCTCCGCGATCGCGCTCGGCGTCTTCGCGGTGCTCTCGGCGTTCCTGGCCTGGTGGATGGCGGGGCGCGTGCTGCGCCCGGTCGGCCTCATCACCGCCACCGCGCGCAAACTCTCCGGCGAGAACCTCCACCAGCGCATCGACCTTGAGGGCCCGCCGGGCGAGCTCAAACAACTCGCCGACACCTTCGACCAGATGCTGGGCAGGATCGAGCAACTCGTGACCGCACAGCAGCGGTTCGCGGCGAACGCGGCACACGAACTGCGCACCCCGCTCGCCGTCCAGCGGGCGGCGGCCGAGATCGGCCTGGCCGACCCCGACCCCGAACGGATCCGCTGGATCCGCCGCGAACTCATCCAAGTCGCCGACAACAGCGAGCAGTTGATCGAGTCACTGCTCCTGCTCGCCGCGACCGACCAGGGCCTGGAGCGCCGCGAGGCGGTGGCGCTGGACGAGAGCGTGGCGGCCGTCGCCGCCGAACACGGCGACGAGGCCGGCGAGCGCGACATCACGATCACGACCGCACTGGACCCCGTGACGGTCGAGGGCGACCCCGTGCTGCTCTCCCATCTGATCCGCAACCTGATCGACAACGCGCTCCGCTATAACCACCGCGGCGGCAGCATCCGCGTCGGCCTCGCCGCCGCCGACCGTACGCTGCGGATCACGAACACCGGCCCGCCCGTCCCACCGGACGCGGCCCCGCACCTCTTCGAACCCTTCCGCCGCCTCCACGAACGCAGGCACGCGCCCGGCGAGGGCGCCGGACTCGGACTCTCCCTCGTCGCCTCCATCGCACACGCCCACGGCGGCGAAGTCACGGCCGAGGCCGACCCGGGCGGCGGACTGACGGTGTCGGTGCGCTTTCCGTAGCGATGCCGTCGGGGCGACCGGGCGCGGACCGGCAGCCGGTGTCAGACGAACACGAACGCCGCCGCCGTGGCCGCGCCCAGCGCGCCGCCCGCCACCGTCTGGGCGACCGTGTGGTACCGCAGGGCGACCCTGGACCAGCACACCGCGACCGTCATCGCGTAGGCGAGCAGCCACCACGGGGAGTGCACCACGGCGAGCAGCGCCACGACCGCCGACGCGACGGCGGAGTCCACCGAGATCTTCCAGACGGTGTTCACGGCCAGCAGGAAGATCGTCATCACCCACAGGGCGAGCATCGCGGCCAGGATGCCGGTCGGGGCATGGCCGAGCACCATGACGACCGAACCGGCCCCGATGGAGCCGAGGATGACGAAGAAGATCGGCGCCCGCTTGGTCCGGTCGACCACATGCCGGTCGCCCCAGGTGCCGCGCCTGCGCTCCCACTCGATGTAACCGGCCGGAATGAGCCCGGCACACAGCGCGCCGAGCAGCCCCCACAGCAGACCGGTCCACTCGCCGGCCGCCGCCAGGCCGATCCCGAGCATCCCGGCGAGCAGCACGTTGCGGGGCTGCAGTACCTCGGTGACGGCGCGAGCGGTGACCGTCGCACGGCTCTCGCTTCCGGTCAGGGTGTCGCTCACGCGGTCTTCTCCAGGGAGTTCAGGACGCTGCGGGCCCGCTCGCCGTTCACCGTCCGGTAGGCGGCCGCCACCCGTACCAGCCAGGCGACTTCGCCGTCCTGGTCGGTGGCGTGCTTGGTCTCGACGGCCGCGGCATCGCCTGCGGTGGCGCCGTCGGCCTCGGCGGCGAGCGCGGCCTTTATCCAGTACGCCTCGGCCGGCGGCCCGGTGTCCTGCGGGGCCGGAGCGTCGTCCGAGGCGGCCCATTTGGCGGCCGGGAGCAGGCCGTCCGGGACGTAGGGGGAGGAGCTGACCGAGCTGGTCCGCAATCGTCGTCACGCGTGTGCGATATGCGATCCGGGATCCTGGCCAATCGTCATGAACACGCAGCGGCCGCTACCCGGGCTGTCCGCCAGGGGCGCCTTCGGGGTGGTTGTCCCGGCCGTCCTTGCCGCCCCTGTCGTCCTTGTTGTCCTTGTTGTCCTCAAGGAGGGAGAGGGCGAACTGGAGCAGCGCGGGGTCGAGTCCGTCGTCGTCCACCTCGCGGCCGGCCAGACCGCGGACCTCGCCGGTACGCCGCTTCGCGAGGAACTGGAGCCCCGCGACAACGTCGTCCACGACCTCGGACTCGTCCTTGAAGAACCGCCAGTCCACGCCGAAGCCGAGCCCGAGCGCCTTGAGGATCTCCTCCGACGGGTTGGTGACCCTCCCGGCGAGGATGTTGGAGAAGTAGCTGTGCGAGAGGGAGCCGCCCCGCTCCTTGACCAGATCGGCGAAGACCCGCCCGGAGATCTTCTCTCCGGGGAAGGTCTTCTCCACCATGTATTCGACCTTCTGCTGCAACGTCGTCAACTCGGGCGTGCGCTTTTCGCCGTTGTCCATCAGGGTCCCCACGTCCACGTCCGCCGCTTCCTGCGCTCCTGGCGCGCGGCGGCGGCAAGCAGGTGTAGCCCTTCGCGACGGGGGACGCGCGAAGGGCTACACATGCATTATGCACCTTGTCTGTGCCGTCCGGTCCCCGCACCTGGCCAGGAATCGACCGGGTCCGCTCAATCTCCAGCCGAATTAGGCCAGTTGTCGAGCGGCTCCCGGCCATTGGCGCTGCGGTCTCAATCCGCGGGCGCGTTGGCGCCCGGCAGGTGCACGACCACGAGGACGAGGCCCGCCATCATGAAATTCCGGGCCGCGGCATCGAGGCCGTTCCAGGACTTGGACTGCCACATGGAGAACCACTCGCCACCGACGGCGATGAACCCGGCGCCGAACAACAGCAGCACCATCAGCAACCCGATCGTGCTCAGCCGCCGTGCCGGCCCGAAACCCGACCGATGCCGAAGTCCGCGTATCCACACCGCGCCAGCCGCGATGAGCACCAGGGCCGCCAGCGTCTCCCAGGCGATGATCAGGACGTACGCGATGTCCTGAAGCGTGCTCGACGTGACGGCCCGCCACATGAGGTGCGGGTCCTTGAACGTGGTGTCCATCGCTAGGACGTGCCGCACGAACTGGCGGTTGGTGTCGAAGTCGGTGATATTGCCGAAGACGACGAGCGCCATGTACAGCGCGACGGTGGCGGTGAGCACCGCCGCGGCGGCCGGCAGTGCCGGCAGCCGCATCCCGCTCGTGGGCGGCGCGCTGCCCGCCGCGCGTGCCCAGAACCTGAACCTGGACGTCATCCCGGACTCCCTTGCCGACGGACCGAACGTGTCATGCGCAGATCGTGTCATGCGCCGAACGTGCGGGCTTCAGGCGCCCGCCGATCAGCATGCCCACCATGGTGCCGGGTGCCACTGACAACCCGGCGCAAGACGCAGGCGATCGGGCGGTACACATCCGAACTGCCCGTTCATGACCGGGGCGTTGACGGGGGTCGGGTCCAGGAGTTGACTCGGGGCTGAAACAGCGCACCAGGGAAGGGAGCATGACCATGATTCCCGAGCAGCCTGTTCCTCTCACGGCTCCACCGAGCCCACACTCCACCCCGTTCACGACGCCCCGCCCGGCGACGCCGCCGCTGCGCGCGGCCAGTTGCAGCTGCGGACCGAGCTGCCAGTGCGGCTGCCAGAGCGGTGGCCCCTGCCAGTGCGGGGGCGCCGTCCCCTGCTGACTCCGTGCCGACAGCACGCGGCCCCGCCGGAAATCCGGCGGGGCCGCGTGCGGTGTGAGGGGGCCGGAAGTGGTCCCTCTTGGGTCAGCCGAGCCGGGTGAGCTTCGCGCCGAACGACGGTTCGGCCAGGTCGTCCCGCAGCGTGACCGGCACCTTCGCCTCGCCGGTGCCGCTGCCCACGGTCAGCGTGCCGACCTCGGTCCCGGCCTTCGCCGTGTGCGGCAACTCCTTGCCGCCGTCCGTGAGTTTGATGTCGACCGTGGCGCCCGACCAGACCGGAACCGTCAGGTCCTTGGCCGCCACGACCGGCACGCTGCCGCCGAGGCCGTCCTCCACCTCTCCGACCACCTCGCCCTTCTTCACCACCGTCTCGCTCCTGAGCTCCTTGCCCGCCGCGAGGATGAGGCTCTTGCTGGCCGCGGTCGCGGTTTCGATGATGCTCGGCTTGTGCTGGCCGAACACCGCCCCGACGATCAGCTGCTTGCTGTCGCCGACCATTGTCTCGGCCGCGAACAGCAGATTGCCGCCCGCCTTGGTCGTGGACCCCGTCTTGATGCCCACGACGCCGTACAGCGGGACGAGCTTGTTGAAGTTGCGCTGCGTCTTCGCCGTCTCCACGGTGGTGCCGCCCGACGTGGTCGTCGACGTGTACGACGGCAGCTTGGCGATCTGCCGGAACACCGGATCGGCCATCGCCCGCTTGGCCAGCTTCACCTGGTCCTCGGCGGTGCTGACAGTGGACTCCATCAGGCCGCTCGCGTCGGTGTACGTGGTATTGGTCATGCCGAGTTCCTTGGCGGTGTCGTTCATCTTCTTGATGAACGCCTCCTCGGTCGACGCGTCCCAACGGGCCAGCAGCCGGGCCACGTTGTTCGCCGAGGGCAGCATGACGGCCTGCAGGGCCTCCAGTTCGGAGATCTGCTGGCCCGCCTTCACCTCGACCACCGACTCCTTCTCCTGGACGCCGTTGGTGTAGTCGTCCTGCGCCTTCTGGTCGACCGGGATCGAAGGCCCCTTGTCGCCGGCCTTGAGCGGGTGGTCGCGCAGGATGAGGTACGTGGTCATCACCTTCGCCACGCTGCCGATGGGCAGCGGATTCATCTCCCCGAAGGAGCCCATGTGGCCGAGGCCGTCGATGTCCACCACCGCCTGGCCCTCCGACGGCCACGGCAGCGACAGGGCTCCGCCGTCGGCGGTGTGGTTCGACTTACCGGTGAGCTTGAGCGTCGGCGCGGGGAGCGGACGCAGCGCCTGCACCGTCACCAGGACGATCGCGAGCAGCACGATCAGCGTGCCCCAGATCTTGATCCTGCGGGTGACCGTGCGGGCGAGCGTCTCCGGCTTCGGCGGCGTGTTCGTCAGCTGCGCGAGCAGATCGAGCGCGGGCGGCGCCTCCGCCGTACCACCGCTACCGGAGGTGGCCGCGGGCCCCGCCGCGTCGGGCGCGGGCGGGCGGGTCAGCGCCATCGTACGGTCGTTGTCCAGGCGGCGCGGTGCGGCGAACTCCCGGGTCCGCTCCGGCTCGGCGGAGCTCTCGCCGGGGCCTGCGGCGGGCGACGGCGACGCGGGGGCGGGAGTGGTGGGGCGTGGCGAGGCGGGGCGCGACGGGGCGGAGGGCGGCAGATCCGGCTTGAGCGCGACGAACTCGCTGGTCCGCTCGGAGGCCGACTCCTTCCAGCCGCGCCGGGCGGGGGTGCGCGCGGGCGCGCTCTCGGAGGCCGACTCCGGCTCGCTGGGGGGCACCTGGGCGCGCACCGCCGAAGCGTCCTGTGCCCCTTCCTTCCGCTTCCCGTCCTTGGACTCCCCTTCCTTCGACGGTTCGTCGTGCGGCGGGGTGTTGGACTGGCTGTCGCCGCTCGCAGCGTGATCGCCGTCGTCGCGCGCGTCGGCGGCCGCGTCCTCGGCCGGCTTGGCGGAACCGCGGTGCGGCTCGCGGGCCTTGTGGGGCTCACGGGGGTCAGGCGCCGGACGAGGTTCGGCTACGGATTCGCCCGCTCCGGCCTTGTCGCCTGCTCCAGTTCCGGGGCCCGCTCCGGCCTTGTCGGTCCCAGTGGCTGTGGCAGGCTTCCCGGCCTCGTCAGCCTTCTGGACTCTGTCGGCCGGGGAAGGCGGGGCGGCAGTGTCAGCCGTGGTGGCCGCGGCGGGCGTGTCGGCTTGCTCGGCCTTCGTGACTCGCTCGGCCTTCTCACCCCGCGGGCCATCGGCTCGGGTCTCATCACCCGCGGTCTCGGCCGAGGACTTGCCAGTGGCAGCCTCGTCAGTCGAGGGCTTACCAGCCGCGGTCGCGTCGGCCGAGGCAGCGTTCACTGCTTCCGCTTCGTTGCCCGATCCTCCCTCCGTGCCGGAAAGCCCGCCCGCCTTCGCGCTGTTCTTCTCGTTCATACGTCGTGCAGCCCGCCTTGCTGATCTCGCCCTGTCCTCTGCGCTGTCGGCCGCCTAGATGCCCGGAACGTACAAAACCGTTCCAGTCGGAAGCCCTCATTTTCCGAGGACCGTGCCCTTCGTGGCGCAGGGTGGCCGAACCAGCAGTACCACGATCGCACGTCCGTATGACCAAACGATGACAAAGCCGCCCCAGAAGCCGATATGTGCTCCAGCCGGGGCTGTCGGCCCGGGCGGAGGGCCGAGGCCAGGGGGATTGTCAGACCCCCTTCCTATGCTGGCAGGGCAAGATCGAACGGGGACTCGTCGGGAGGCACAGGTGCAGATCGAGCGCCATCGGGTCAGTGCGGCAGCGCTTGCCGCCGCAGAGGCCGGCTTCGCGGAGCGGATCGGTGGGGAGGTGCACCGGATGCAGCACGACGAGCATCCGGCCACGGGCTGGCGGATGACGGTCGATGCCTTCCTGGACTACCTCGGAGCCCAGTCCGCGCGCAGGCCCGAACTGGGCGGAAAGGATGCCGAGGTCGCGCTCGGGTCGGCGGCGGCAGCCGCGGTGGGGGCGCTGGAGCTGAGCGTGTCCCCGGGGCGGCGATTCGGTGTGCTGATCGACTATGTCGGGGCCGGGGTTTCCTACGGCGGTGCGTCCGAGGGCGACGAGGACCAGGACAGCCAGGTCCACGGGGACCAGGACAGACAGGCCCGCGCCCACGACTGGCTGACTGCCTTCTTCTTGGCGTACATCTCCCGGACCTCCGACCGCAGGGCAGCGGTGTTCGCCGAAGCCGCCCCGCCGTGGCGCGGGAACGAGGGGCGCGCCGACGTGGCGCTCGTCCACGCGTTGCTGGCGTATGTCTTCGGCCATGAGGAAGGGCAGGACAGCACGGCATCTCCGGGACCCGTTCTGGACGTCGAGAAGTGCGTGCTGATCGACATGGTCGTCGCCACACTGGGCGAGGGTGACGACTGGCCCGGCCACCGGGCCGCGCTCAGTACTCTGCGCGCCCTGGCGGTGGGCGACGAGGCGGGCTTCACACGCGATCTCGTGGCGCAGTTGGAGCAGCACCGGAGCCGCGCCGGTGGCGGGAACGCCGGGCCGCGCAGTCTGCTCCCGCTCGATGCCCTCGCGCTCATGGCGATGGCTCACCGCCGGCACGGCTGGCGGCTGCGCATCGAGTCCGACTACCTCCCGCGGGCGCTCGTGACCGGTTTCGCGCCGGGCCCGCCGCGGGTCCGCGCGTACGGCCGGGACAAGCGGGACGACGCGGTGGCCGCGCTCGCCGCCGGGCCTTTGGTGGTCGAGCGCCCGCCGCACCACTTCGCGACGCGGACCACGAGTCCCTCGCTGTACGACGATTGCGCGGCGGAGGAGTTGGCGCGCTTCCATGACTTGGCCGAGGACCCGAAACTGCTCGCGAGGGATCTGACGTCGCTCATGTCGGACCAGCGGCAGCGTTTCCTCGTGCGGGCCGTGCTCGACCCGGACGCGACGGACCCGCGCCAGTACGAGGCGCTGCTGCTGGGCGCCGAGGCGGGGGCGGGCGCCCTCCGGGTGGCGCGGGCCGAGCCCGGCACCGAGGTGGAGGTCTCGATCGGCGGGACGACACGCCCGCTGCCAGCGTGGCGCAGTTCCTTCCGGCCCAATCCGCACCAGTGGCAACAGGCCATTGCCCTGGCGCTGACCGTCGGAGCGCGCCGGCCTCTGGCCGACTGCGTCCTGGTCGATCCCGTGTTCTTCGCGGAGGACGGCTACCCGTCGCCCGGCGGTGCGTACTGCGCGGCGCTTCACGACTATCTGCGCGGCGTCGACCCCGAGCCCGCGGTGGACCATGCGCTGAGGACGGCCGCCCGGATGGCGAGTCCTGGCTTCCTCGCGCCACCGGTTTCCCTGCTGTCCCAACTCGTCCAAGGAGACCGGGACGGCTTCGCCCTCGCGCTGGCCGACGCCCTTGAGGAACACCGCGAGTACTACGCGGTCGGCGACCGGGGCAAGGACATCGAGGCAGCCGTCAACCTCGACCTCTTGGGCCTGGCCTGCCACGCCCGGCGGATCGGCTGGCGCGTCCCGATACGGTCGCCCTATCTGCCGCAGGGGCTGCTCGGTCAGCCCTGAGTGCGCCCGCCGACTTCCGAGCCCCGGACGATGAGCCGGGTCAGCAGGACGACGGAGCGGGGTGCGGAACGGTCACCCTCGATACGGGAGAACAACAGGTTGGCGGCCGTGGCGCCGAGCGCGACCGGGTCCTGGCTGACGACGCTGAGCGGCGGGCTGAGCCGGTCGGCCAGCGGGAAGTCGTCAAATCCGACGACGGCCACCGGGTCGGGGGGCCCGAGTCCGTCCATGACACCGATGGTGATCAGGTCATTGGTGGTGAACAGGGCCGTGGGGGGATCGGGCAGCGTCCGCAGCTCGGCGAGGGCGGCCGCGGCGTCCGACTGGGCGCGCAGGCCATGGCGTACGAGAGCGGGATCCTCGGGTATGCCGTGGGAGGCGAGGGCGTCGAGGTAGCCCGCGTGGCGTTCGCGCTGGGTCCAGATGTCGAAACGGTCGCCGAGGTAGGCGATACGGGTGTGGCCGTGGCCGAGCAGATGGCTGACGGCCTGCTCGGCCCCCGCCCGGTTGTCGACGGTGACGGTGTCGACGGCCAGGCCCCTGGCGGGCCGGTCCACACAGACCACACAAGTGCCGCCCTCCATCGGCTGCTTGAGGAACGCGTGGCCCCCGTTGGTGGGGACCAGAATGAGTCCGTCCACTTGGCGGGCGGTGAAGGCGGCTATGACCTCGCGTTCCCGGCGGGGTTCGTCGTTGGTGCTGCCGACCAGGACGAGAAAGCCGCGACGATGGGCCTCGTCCTCCACGGAGCGGGCCATGAGTGCGTAGAACGGGTTGGCCAGATCGTCGACGACGAGCCCGATGGTGGACGTGCGGAGGTTCTTCTGCCGCAGGTTGCGGGCGTTGACGTTGCGCTGGTAGCCCAACTGCCGTACGGCCTGCTCGACTCGGGCAGCGGTGTCCGGGGAGACCCCGGGCTCGCCCGACACCGCGCGCGACACGGTCATGGGGCTCACTCCCGCCGCGCGGGCCACGTCCTTCATCGTCGGGCGCTTCACGGCCCTCCTCATCGACCGAGCCGCGCCCGGTCCGGCACGGCGACGCGTCGATGATGGCAGACCGGCCCCCTGGTCAGGCTGCTCGCGGGGTGCTTGGGGCAGTCGGGGCGGATCAGTCGAAGATGCCGGCCACGGCTTGGTAACGTTCCCATGAATGACACCCTCCGGAGTTACGGAGTAATTGACGGTCCATCAAACTTTCCTTCTTGAAGGGTGATTGACCCATGGAGCGGGTGAGGCTGGCGGCCGCACGGTGGACGGCGGGCTCAAACTCGCCCCGCTCTCTTGACGGGCGGTCAGGTACACCTCAACAATCCTGAGTTGGTTGGTAACGTTCCCATGCACACCGAGCATCCCCGTCCCGAGGCCGCCCGCCGGACGGCGAGCGGTCCTTTGCGAGAAGGTGGTCCCCCCTCGTGCCCCGCTCCGTGCCCTCCTCCTCCGGATCCGTGGTCCGGTCCAGATGCGTCAGCGCCTTGAGCGCCCTCGCGCTCGCCGCCTCAGGGGCCGTCGGCCTCGCCGCGGCGCCCGCTCACGCGGCAACGCTTCCGCTGACCCAGTACGTCGACCCGTTCATCGGCACCGACGACAGCAACGCCCCGAACCCGGTGCCCGGCGGCGCGGGGGGCAGCACCTACCCCGGGGCCGTGGTCCCGTTCGGCGGCGTGCAGTTCAGTCCCGACACCCCCACCGCCTCGCCGTCCGGCTACCGCTTCAAGGACACCTCCGTCGAGGACTTCAGCCTCACCCACTTCGACGGCGCGGGCTGCGCCAACAACGAGGACCTGCCGCTGCTGCCGGTCACCGGCGCCCTCGGTACCTCTCCCGGTACCGACTGGACCAGCTACGCCTCCGGCTACACCAAGGCGAACGAGGTCGCCAAGCCCGGCTACTACAAGACCCGCCTGGACCGGTACGCCACCGACGTGGAGCTGTCCGCCACCACCCGCACCGGCATGGGCAAGCTGACCTTTCCCGCCTCGACCGCGTCCCGGCTGCTGATCAACACCGGCCGCAGCGCGACCGGAAACCGCGCCGGAACGGTGCACATCAACGGCAACGAGCTGACCGGAAGCGTGACCGCCGGCGGGTTCTGCGGCTCCTCCAAGACGTACCAGATCTACTTCGACGTGCGCTTCGACCGGACACCGACCGGCTTCGGCACCTGGTCGGGCGGGACCGTCACCGACGGTTCGGCCGACGCCTCCGGCACCAGCACCGGCGGGTACGTCACCTTCGACACCACCAACACCACGGCGGTCCAGTTCAAGGTGGGCCTGTCCTACGTCAGTGTCGCGGGCGCCCAGGCCAATGTGACCGCGGAGAACAACGGCTGGGACTTCGGCGCGGTCCGCACCGCGGCCGACGACTCCTGGAACCAGATGCTCAACCGGCTCCAGGTGTCCGGCGGCAGCGCCACCGACCGGCAGAAGTTCTACACCGCCCTGTACCACGTGCTCCAGAGCCCCAACATCTCCAGTGACGTCAACGGCGACTACCGGGGCTTCGACAACGCCGTGCACAACTCGGCCCGGCCGGTGTACCAGAACTACTCCGGCTGGGACATCTACCGTTCCTGGGCGGCCCTCATCGCGCTGATGGCGCCCACCGAGGCCGGTGACATCGCCAAGTCGATGGTCCTGGACGGGCAGCAGGGCGGACTGCTCCCGAAGTGGTCGCAGCAGACCAACGAGGACTTCGTCATGACGGGCGACCCCGGCCCCATCATCGTCAGCAGCATGTACGCGTTCGGGGCCCGCGACTTCGACACCTCGGCGGCACTGGCCCTCATGGAGAAGTCGTCCAACGGCGGAACCGCGCAAGGCAGCGCGATCCGCGGACGCCAGTCGACGTACACGAGCCTGCACTATCTCGACGACCCCTCCGACTCCCTCGAATACTCGGCATCCGACTTCGCGGTGGCCCAGTTCGCCAAGGGGCTGGGCGACATGTCGAGCTACACGACACATATGGGGCGCGCCCAGTGGTGGCGCAACACCTTCAACCCCGAGTCCTCGTATGTGCAGCAGCACAAGAGCGACGGCTCCTGGAGCTGGCCGCTCGATCCGGCGAGCCAGTCCACCTTCACGGAAGGCAACGCCTCCCAGTACACCTGGATGGTCCCGTACGACTTCTCCGGCCTGATCAACTCGATGGGCGGCCCGGGGACCGCCGTGCAGCGCCTCGACCACCACTTCACCGAGGTCAACGCCGGGCAGAGCAGGCCCTATTACTACATAGGGAACGAGCCCGAGCACGGTGTGCCGTGGGCCTACAACTACGCCCGCCATCCGGCCGGCGCCACGGACGCGGTGCGCAAGGTGATGTCCGAGTCCTTCACCACCGGCGCGGGCGGGCTGCCCGGCAATGACGACCTCGGCGCGACCTCGGCCTGGTACGTGTGGGCCGCGCTCGGCATGTACCCGGCCACGCCCGGCGCGGACACACTCGCGGTGCACGGGCCGCAGTTCCCGTCCATCCTGATCCAGCGGGCGGCCGGGAACATCACCATCAACAGTTCCGGATCCGGACCCTATGTGCAGGCGCTCGACGTCAACGGCACGGCCACCAGCCACAGTTACCTGCGCTATCCGGACGTCGCGGGCGGTGCGACCCTCACCTACACGATGGGCGGCGCGCCCAGCACCACCTGGGGCACCGGCGCCTTTGACGTGCCGCCGTCCTACCAGGACGGTGCCACCCCGGTGCCCGCCGCGCCCGAACTCGGCACGAACCTCGCGCTCGGCAAGCCGGTGACCGGCTCGGCCCCTTGCGCGACGGCGGAATCGGCCGACAACGCGGTGGACGGCTCCCTGGCGAACAACAGCAAGTGGTGCTCGGCCGCGGCGAACCCCACGCTCCAGGTCGATCTGGGGTCCGTGCGGACGGTGTCCTCGTTCGTGGTCAAGCACGCCGGGCTCGGCGGCGAGACCACCGGCTGGAACACCGGGGCCTTCCAGATCCAGACCAGCACCGACGGCACCGCCTGGACCACCGCGGCCACGGTCACCGGCTCGCGCTCCAGCCGTACGTACCATCCCGTCACCGCCAGATCGGCGCGCTACGTACGGCTGGTCATCTCAAGCCCCTCGAACACGAGCGGCGGCGGGAGCGACGCCGCCCGGGTGTACGAGTTCGAGGTCTACGGGGCGAACGCGGGCAGCCGGGACCTGGCGATCGGACAGCCGGCCACCGGATCCGCCTCCTGCACCTCCTCGGAGACCCCGGACAAGGCGGTCAACGGCAGTGTCAGCGGCGGCAACAGTGACAAGTGGTGCTCAAAGGCGTCGGGCACCAAGACCCTCCAGGTCGACCTCGGCGCGGCCCATCCGCTGACCTCGATCACCGTCCGCCACGCGGGCGCCGGGGGCGAGAGCGCGGACTGGAACACCAAGGACTTCGACCTGAGCGTCTCCGCCGACGGCAGCGCCTGGACCACGGTGGCCCAGGTGCGCGGCAACACGGCCGACTCCACGACCAGCCCCGTCACATCGTCGGCGCGCCATGTGCGCCTCGCCGTCATCACCCCGACCCAGAACGGCGACCCGGCCGCCCGCATATACGAGCTGGAGGTCAACGGCACCTGACCGACATGGGGCCCGCCAGCACAGGGCCGCCGCACACCGAGCCCCGACGGCGGGCCCCAGCACATGTGGGGCGGCTCGCCGTCGGGGCTCGCCGTCGTTCTGTCCCGTCGATGAGCGACAGGAGCATCCGCACGTCCGGCTCCCGCCGTGCAGAAACGATTCATACGCATAAAATGACGGGGTATCGGGAACTCACCCACCAGAACAGGGAACACCTGTGCGATGCTGCTGAAGGCGGGGATGCGGAGATGAAGGCCATACGGTTCGCCGGTGCGGGGCACCCGCTCAGTCTGGAGACGGTCCCGGACCCGGAGCCCGGGCCGGAGTGGGTGGTGGTCGACATCGAGGCGGCCGGGATCTGCCATTCGGACCTGCACATCATGAGCGGCATGGACCTGGGCGACCTCGCGGTCAAGCGCCCGGTCACGCTCGGCCACGAGGGCGCGGGTGTGATCTCCGCGGTGGGCGACGCCGTACGGGAGTTCAAGGTCGGCGACCGGGTGGGCATCGCACTGGTCGTGCATCCGATCGAGGCGGGCATGTTCACACCCGGGGTGGGACACGACGGGGCATTCGCCGAGCAGGAACTGGCACATGTGTCGACGCTGGTGCGGATCCCCGACAACGTGACGTTCGCCGAGGCCGCGGTCGCGACCGACGCGGTGGCCACCGCCTACCACGCGGTCCGTACGGCCGGTTCGGTTCGGCGCGGGCAGACGGTCGGCGTCATCGGTCTCGGCGGCCTCGGCCTCAACGGCGTACGCATCGCCAGTCTGCTCGGCGCGACCGTGTACGGGGTGGACATCAGCCCGGCCGCCCACGGCCCGGCGACGGAGGCCGGAGCCTCCGCCTGCTTCGGGGACGTCCGGGAACTCGCGGCCAGGAACCCCGACGTCATCGTGGACTTCGCCGGAGTCGGCTCGACGGCCTCGGCCGCCGTGGAGGTCGTGCGTCCGGGCGGCTGTGTGGTGCTCGTCGGGCTAGGCGGCGCCGTCGCGCCGATCCCGATCGCTTCCCTGGTGCTGCGCAACGTCCGGCTCATCGGCTCCCTCGGCGCGAGCAAGGACGAACTGCGGGAGGTGTACGACCTCATCGCGAGGGGGGCGCTCAAGCCCACGGTGCACGAGGTTCCCTTCGGTGAACTCCCCGCGGCGATGGACCGGTTGGCCCGCGGCGAGGTCCAGGGCCGCCTCTACACCCGGCCGCGTGCCCACCTCCGCATGGCGGCGGAGGCCGCCTGACCGGGACTCGGCATCAACTCCCTTGGTAGGGCGCCTCTTCCAGGTTCGCGAGGAGCCAGGCCTCGGCCTGGAGGAGGCGTCGCTCCACCTCCGCCGTGTCGGCTCCGCACACGATGACGAAGCACAGGTGCGAGGCGCTGTGCACGGTCACCGCGCCGGGCGCGAGCTGCTCGTTGACCTCGTAATGCCGCACCCACTCGAAGGGCGGTCGACCGGGCGCCCGCACGGGGCGGCCCTGCGGAAGGATGGATACCGAGCCGTGCACCGCTGCGGGGGGAGCAGTCGGCGGCGGGCCGACGGGCAGCCCACACAACTGGCGCAGCAAGGTGGTGTGCAGGTCCACACCGTAGGTGGCCCGGGTGAGCAGGGGGATGCGGTCCCCGCCGATGCGGGAGGCGATTTCACACAGCACCAGTCCGTCCTCAGGTGTGTGGAACACCTCCAGGTGGTACGCGCTGACCTCAGGGGTGTCGAAGGCTTCGAGCGTACGGTCGAGGAATTCCGCCAGCCTCTTGGCGAACGGGTCCTGCGGGTGCAGCTGGACCGAGCCGTTGTTCTGTCCGGAGAACACGCCGAGGCAACTGCGCAGATACCGGGATGACGCCACGAACCGGTATCCCTCACCCAGTACCGCGTCGACGTGGTACATGGGGCCCTCGATGAATTCCTCGGCCATGAGGTCGTCGCGCCACGGACGCCGGCTGAACGCGACGAGGTCGTCGTCGCCGCGCAGCACCGCGATGTCCCGTGAGCCGCCCTGTTTCACCGGCTTGACGACGACCGGGTACGCGCACCGCTCGATGAAGCGGGTCAGGTCGACAATGGTCTCCAGGCGGGCGAAGCGGGCCGTGGCGACGGTATGGCCCGCGACCTCCTTCATGACCAGCTTGTCGCGGAACGACAGGGCGCTGGCCGGGGATTGACCGGAGATCCCGAAGTCCGCCCGTATCCGGGCAGCCCGTTCGAGGTCGTACTCATTGTCCGTGACGACATGACTGAACGGCTTCTCACCGGCCAGTCGACGGATCATCAACTCCGGGTAGGGCACGGACTCGCAGTCCTCGATGTGCTCGTAGTGAGCCAGCCCCTCGGTGTTCTGGAGCTCGTTGTGGCTGAACACATGCAGTTTGTCGACGAGTTCGGGGAGCATCGCGGGATAGTCGAGCCTTGGCCCGTAGTTGATCACCGCGATGTTGGTCGTCGGTCGGACGCTGGTCATCGGTCGTCGGCCTCGCCTTCGTGACCGAGGGGTGCGACGCCCCTCAGGGTGTTCAGTAAAACGCACTGTAGTGCAGAATACTGTTCCGCGGCGACGATGCGGGTTCCGAACAGCACGGCGAAGTCCGTCGTGTCGGCGCCGATGACGTGCACGACGACGAACGCGGTCCCATCAACCGGATTTCGTCGGCTACGGCAACACCACCGATATGGGTCAGCCGGATGGATCAGTAGAGGCTGGAGAACAGTACGGCGATCATCTGCGCGGGCTCGTCGGTGTCGTTGCGGAAGCTGTGCGGGTGGCCGGCCGACCATTGGACGCTGTCCCCGGCGCGCAGCTCGTGGTCGACGCCGTTGTACCGGGCCACGAGGGTGCCCCGGGTGATCGTGATGAGGTCGGAGCCCTCGTGCTGGAGGTCCTCGGTGAGGGAGCTGCGCGGCTCGAAGTCGCCCGTGACCACCTGGTATCCGAGCTCCGGGGAGCGCAGCAGCCGGTAGACGACACCGGGCGCCCGCCGCAGGACCTCCTGCTTCTCGCGCGGGAAGAGGGAGGGCGTGGCCCGGCCCCGCGAGAACCCGAGGAACGAGCCGACGTCGTGATCGAACACCTTGGCCAGGCGGCCGAGCCGCTCCAGCGCGATATCGGTCTCACCGCGCTCAAGCGAGGCGAGGAACGACACCGAAAGACCGCACTCGGCGGCGACTTGGCGCAGCGACATGCCCTTGCGGGTACGGAGCCGGTGCAGCACTTCGCCGGGCGGCGGGAAGCCGAGCTCGGGGTCCCGCGAGCCGGAGGGAGGGGAAGGGGCGGGGAGGTCCGGGTCGGTCATGGCCGCATCCTAGATGCCACGTACCGGCTCCTGAGCTGCGAGGCTGCCTGCGGCAGGGGTGCCCCGGCGTACGACGCGGGTTTGCCGACCCGGCGGATCCCCGGCGCGAGGTCGTCTATGCAGGCCCGCGCGACACCCAGTACAACGGTGGGGCGGGCCCGGCGACCGCCGGGGTCCGGACCGGGTGGAGGCATGCGTGCGCAGGGTCGCGATCATCGGGGCGGGGCAGGCCGGGCTTCAACTGGCGCTGGGACTTCGAAGCGCGGGATACGAGGTGACGGTGGTGTCGGAGCGCACCGCCGAAGAGGTGCGGGGCGGCGGGGTCATGTCGACGCAGCTGATGTTCGGACCGGCCCTCGCACTGGAGCGGGCGGCCGGGCTGAACCTCTGGGACGACCTGGCCCCCGTGATGCGCGGCTTCGAGATGACCCAGTGGGACCCCGCCGCGGAGGCGCCCCGGTCACGGTTCACCGCCTCCTTCGACGAGGAGGTCCGCTCGGTGGACCAGCGGCTGAAACTCGCGGCCTGGCTGGAGCTGTTCGAGGCGCGGGGAGGCCGGGTCGAGTACCGGTCGGCCGGTGCCGACGAGCTTGCCGGGATCGCCGGGCGCCATGACCTCACGGTCGTCGCCACCGGCCGCGGCGCCCTCTCCTCGCTGTTCGGCCGCGACGCCGAACGCTCCGCGTACGACCGCCCCCAGCGCACCCTCGCCTGCTTCTACGCGTCCGGTGTCGAAGGGCGGGGCGCCGCATCCGACGCGTACGCGCGCGTCACGGGCGTGCCGCCCGCCGGGGACGCCATCGTCATGCGGGCACTGACCGTGGGCGGGCGGTGCGACATCCTCCTCATCGAGGGCAAGTTCGGTGGCCCGTACGACTGTTGGGGCGACCGGCCGGCTCCGGAGGAGGGGCTGCGGCGGGCGGTGGAGCTGCTGCGCGTGTACGCGCCCTGGGAGTACGAGCGCTTCGCCAAGGCCGAACCCACGGACGCGGGCGCCGCGTTGTACGGCGCGATCACCCCGACGGTCCGGCACGGGGTCGCCGAGCTCGGCGACGGTCAGTGCGTGCTGGGCATGGCGGACGCGGTCGTCGTCAATGACCCGATCACCGGGCAGGGAGCCAACAACGCCGCGCGGGCGGCGGCCAGTTACCTCGATGCGATCGTGCGGCGCGGCGATCTTTCGTTCGACGGTCCGTGGATGCGGCGGACCTTCGCGGAGTACTGGAAGAGTGCCCAGCACGTGCACGCCTTCACCGATCTGATGCTTCGTCAGCCCCCGGCCGATCACGTCGTACGTCTCCTGGAAGCCGCCTTCGAGCACCCGGCGGCCGCCCACCGCTTCACCAACGGGTACGCGGACCCGCTCGACTACCGCGACTGGCTGATGGATCCGGCGGGGGCGGAGCGGTACCTCGCGGAGATCGCACGGGCCGACTGAGGCCGGGAGCGTGGTCGTTGAGTGCGGGCGGCGGGCGTGAGCCCGTGCGCTCCGGCTCCGCAAGGGCAGTTGTGCCTGCTGCCGCTCCGTCGGCCCGCAGTGCCGTTACGAAGCCAGTGGCGCGAGCGGGCGCTCCCCGAGCAGGAGGTCCGCGTGGTGGCGGGCCGCGACCAGCGGGTGGGCGCGGAGCTTGCCCTTGAGTTCGTTGCGGCCGTACTCCGCGAACAGCGGGTTGGCCGGGTCCGCGGTGGCGCCGGGCGCGTGCGCCGCGTACGGGAAGGTCAGTGGCTCGATGCGGGCGTCCAGGCGCGGGTTGTAGAAGAACGGCACCGAGAAGCGTTCGGTGGCTCCGGGCGGGCTCACCACGCGGTGGTTGGTGGCGAGCAGGTAGCCGTTGGTCGCCACCTCGAGCAGTTCGCCCAGGTTCACGACGAAGGCGCCGGGCAGCGGCGGCACGTCGTGGAAGCGGCCGTCCTCGCGCTGCACCTGGAGCCCGCCGACGGCGTCCTGGTGGAGCAGGGTGAGGAAGCCGTAGTCCTTGTGGGCGCCGACACCCTGCGCGGTGCCGTCCTCGGCGCTGCCCGGGTAGCGGACCAGCTTCAGGTGCAGATGGGCGCGGTCACCGAACACGTCGTCGTAGAAGTCCTCGGGCGCGCCGATCGCCGCGAGCAGTTCGTGCAGCAGCTTCTCGGCGACCGCGCTGAGCCGGTCGATCCAGGTGAGCGCCGCGGTGCGCAGTTCGGGCAGGGCGGCGGGCCACTGGTTGGGGCCCTCCAGCCACCAGTACGCGGGCTCGCCGGGCCCCGGTATACGGGCGGGGCGCTCGGCGCCGATGTCGAGCTGGTCACGCCAGTCGCGCGAGCCGCCGGTGCGCTCGTCACCGATCCGCGTATAGCCGCGGAAATGGGGGGAGTTGACGTTGTCGATGGCCAGCCGGTCGGCTTCCGGAAGCCGGAAGAACGCCCGCATGGTGTCGTTGAGGGCGGCGGTCTCGGCGTCGGTGACGCCGTGCCCGACGAGCTGGAAGAAGCCGACGCCGTGGGCGGCGCTGTGGAGCTGGGCGTGCAGCTGCCGACGGGACTCGGGGCCGCGGTCGGCGGCGGAGAGGTCGATGATCGGGAGCTGTGACGAAGTCACGTACGACATGAGAGCCATCCGCTGGGATATGCCCCGGCCGGCGCGGGTGGGCGCGTTCACGGCTCCGCCGGGGTGGGGCGGGGGCCGTGCAGGCACGGGGAGGGTGAAGGGGGGCCTGGGTCAGCGGGAAGTGCGACAGGCCATGCTCGTAACGCGGACGTAGTCCACGTGGCGGCGTCGAACGAGCGGAGGCATGTCGCAAGGTTACTCCTGGCGGCCCCCGCGGGCTGTGACCGGCCTCACATGTGCCGGTGAAGGGCCTCGCAGCCTCACAGGGGCCGGTGGGAGGCCCCGCGGGTAACCCGGCTTCGCCGTCCGCCGCCGGAATCGCCGTCCCCCGCATTCCCGCCGCCTCCGTCCGCCCGTGGTCGAGTGGGGAGCATCTTCACCCCCGGTGGCGAGGTTGCGCCAGAGCTCCCGCAGACATTGCCGATTCCGTACGGTCGGGGCGCCAGGGGGCCCGGCCGGAGGGCGTGATCCGGCCATGGGGCGCAGCCACTTCGATGCCAAAATCGTGTGGTGGCCCACCACTTGGGCACGGCCGCGATCGGAGGAGTGCACGGCGTGAACACACATACCCTGGTGTCCGAGCCCATCAACACAGAGCGGCTCGACCTGCTGCCGCTCCGCGTCGCCGATGCCGAGGAAATGTCCGCCGTGCTGTCCGACCCGGCCCTGTATGCCTTCATCGGCGGCGCCCCGGAGACCGCGCAAGCCCTTCGTGCCCGCTACGAGCGCATGACCGCGGGCTCTCCCGACCCGGAGGTGAGCTGGCTGAACTGGGTGATCCGGCTCCGTGGCGAGGCGTGTGCGACGGGCACGGTCCAGGCGACGATCGGACCCATGGGGCACGGGCCGGTGGCCGAGATCGCATGGGTGGTGGGCACCCCATGGCAGGGCCGGGGGATCGCCACCGAAGCGGCCAGGGGGCTCGTCGAGTGGCTCGGCCGGCAGGCCGTGTCGGCCGTCGTCGCCCACATTCACCCGGAGCATCACGCATCCGCCGCCGTTGCCGCCGCTTGCGGGCTCGGGCCCACTGAGGTGTGGCAGGACGGCGAGGTCAGATGGCAGCGTACGACCGGGCTCCGGACCGGCCACGCCCGCACCAACCGCTGAACCGAGTCCGGGAGCGGAGGTGCGGGCGTCGTACGAGCCGGTGTGCGATGGATTCACTGTGACCGGGTGCCAGGGGGGTTCCGCGCTATTGGCGGAGCCTCACGGGACCGGGGGCCGGGTGCGCGGGTTCACGTTGGTGTTTTGCGGGACTTGGTCATCAGCATGCCGCCCGCGACGAGTGCGAACAGGCACACGCACGCGCCAGTGATGACGTTGCTGAGGATCGCTCCGGTGCCGGCGCTGCGCGCGACGACCCAGGGAGAGATGATCAGCCAGGCGCCCAGGAGCAGCACCACGAAGTTCAGATCCTGGGACCTCTCGGGGACCATGGACATGCACAGACCCAGGACCGCGAGGGTTATACCGACGATCAGGTTGCTGAGGGCCAAGGTCGGCTTGGCTGCTGAGAAGTGGACCGTCCAGCCGGATATCGCGGCGTAGATTCCGGCGAGGATCACGAGTTCCTCGACCGCCGCGACACCTCGGGTTTCCATCACACGGGCGTAGCGGTCCCGCATCTCCGACACATCGGGGTGTCCGGAGATATCACCGGGGCGGTGTGAGACGTCGGCCATCCGACTCGCCTCCTTCTGAAAACTCTGCACGTCTGGCCGCGCTGCGACAGGATGTCGCTGTCCCATTGTGCTCTTATCTGGCCTTTATGTGTAGATGTCGCCGGTATTTACTATTCACCCATATTTGCCATCGCTGTGAGTGTCATTTCGATTGCGGACAGTGCGGCATGGTTCATCTGGAGGGGGTGGGGCCGGGGAGTTTCAACCCTTCAACCGGGGGGCCGCCCGGGCCACGTCCGCTGGCCATCTGCCGGTCATCTGGCAGGAGTAGGACCGGGCCATGTCACAAACGACGAGTGCACCGGCCCCGTCCCCGGCCCGCTTCTCCGATGTCAAAGGCTGGTTCTGGCCGGCCGATCAGCTGCTGTTCGACTGGTTCCTGACGCGTCAGGACAAGGCCCCGCAGCAGCCCGGAGATCTGCTGGAACTCGGTGCCTATCTAGGCAAGAGCGCGATCTTCATCGGTGGATATCTCCGTACCGGCGAGGAGTTCACGGTCTGCGACCTCTTCGACTCGCCCGCGCCCGACGACCCCAACAGCGCGGAGATGGGCAGGTCGTACGCGACGCTGACCCGCCGCGCCTTCGAAGCGAACTACCTCGCCTTCCACCCGGAGCTGCCCACCGTCGTACAGGCGCCGACCTCGGTGATCGCATCCCGGCTGCGGCCGGACAGCTGTCGCTTCATCCACATCGACGCCTCGCATCTGTACGAGCACGTGCACGGCGACATCGAGGCCGCCAGGGAACTGGCCGGGCCCGACGCGATCGTGGCCTTCGATGACTTCCGGGCCGAGCACTGCCCCGGGGTGGCGGCCGCCGTCTGGGGCGCCGTCGCCACGAAGGAGCTGAAGCTCATCTGCATCACCGGCACCAAGGCATACGGCACTTGGGGCGATGCCGAGCCGGTACGGACCGAGCTGCTCGACTGGCTGAAGTCGCGCACGGACCTGTGGCACGGGGTGGAGGAGGTGGCGGGCGCGCCGCTCATCCGGATCAGCGGCAAGAAGGCCGTGGCGCCGACTCCGCCGCGGCCGCTGCACCCGGCCCCGCCGGAGACGGCGGCCGTGCCCGAACCGAGCGGGACGGCCGCCCCCGCTCCGGCGACGCGAACCCGGAGCCTGCTGGCCCGCGCGCTGGGCGGCCGGCGCGGCCGCTGAGGAAGGCGCCGCGGGCGGCTCGACCGTACGAGCCGCCCGCGGCGCGAGGGCCGGACCCGGGCTCCGGCGGGCGGCGTGACGTTCCTGCTAGCTCGCCGGATGGACCGGCGCGAGGATCTCCTGGATTCCGGAGCCCAGTCCGGCCGAGTGGTCGACGACCACGCCGACGCCCTGCTCCTGGCCGAACAAGTCCGTCCACGAGCCGAAGAACAGGAAGGACTTGTTCGTCGCGAGGCCCACGGCGGCGAACACCAGCAGCTGAGTCGCGAGCAGCAGTCCCAGCCGGCCCAGGACGGTTTTCCAGTTTTGACGTGCCAGGCGCGGCCACAGCCAGATGGTGACGGTGAACATCACCACGGCGCACAGCACGGTCACTGCCAGCACCTTGTTACTCGTGAGACCCATGGGTCGATAGAACTCTCTGCCAGAAGTTCACCCGGGCATCGGGCATGACCGCCCGGGTGGCACCGCTCAGGGGTGCTCAGGAGGGTAGATAGCGATGGGGGCCGATCCGTTCCAGCGCCGACCCGGTCAGAAGGCCGAGGATTCCGCTTCAGGGGCGGGGCTGGGGCTCGGGACGGGGGCGCTGGCGCCGACCACGGTGTCGAGGTATTCGGACACCGCGTCGCGGTTGCGGACCAGACAGGCGATGCGCTGCGTCATGCGGTCGCGTTCGAGGGTCAGCGTGGCGATCATTTCCGGCGTGGCGTCGGGGAAGTGGATGGTCCGGGGCTTGTCGAGGCAGGGAAGGATCTGCTTGATGATGCGCGTCGGAAGCCCGGCGTCGAGCAGCCCCCGGATCTGCATGACCCGGTCCACGAAGGCCTTGTCGTAATCGCGGTAGCCGTTGGCGGAGCGGCTGGAGACGACCAGGCCCTGCTCCTCGTAGTACCGCAGCAGCCGACGCGACGTGCCGGTGCGCTCCGACAACTCCCCGATACGCATGTGCTCCCCCTCGCGGCCCGATGCCGTGACCCTCACGTCCGTGTGAGGCTTGGGGCGAGTGTACGGTCGGGCCCGCCCTGCGGCGAGCGGCTGTCTGCCAAATCGCAGGCTCCGTACGAAGCGGGCCCGGAGACCAAGATTCGCTCCATCTCGCGAGGTCGGCCCGAGGGCAGGCACGCGCGGAGTCCGAACGGGCGGCCTCCCTGACCGGCAACGCGGCGCGAGTGGGAGGTCCTCCTGGAGCGCGCCTCGCGCTCGAAGCCGGACAGTGCTCAAGTGGAGGGAAAAATAGGGGAGTTGAGCGGACACCACACCGTTCGGCATCCGTCCTGCCGGGGCTGGGCGGATGCCGAACGGGTCGTGGCGGTCGCGGTCAGCGGGCCGTTTCCGGGCCCTGCTCCGCGACGGTGTTGCTGGTGACCGTGCCGTCGGCGCCGGCCAGCGTCACCGCGTGCCGGACGCCGTCGGGGCCCAGCACCACGGCCTGCCAGGCGCTGCCGCCACCCTGCTGGGCGACCACCCGCAGCGATTCGACCTTGCCGCCGGAGACGGCACCCGCCGCCTTGTCCACGGCCTGCGCGGCCGGCAGCGCGGGCAGCGGTGCCGGGGCCTGCGCGAGTCCGCCGGCGGCGGAATCCCAGCGGCCCGGCCCGGCCTCCCGCGCCTTCTTCGCCCCGGCACGGCCGTCCATCTCCGGCCCGTCGCGGTGGCCCCGGCCCTCGGCCGCGAACCGGCCGCCGGCCCGCTCCTCGTGGTGGTGCTCCGCCACCGCCGCGGCCGCCGCACCGCCGCCGATCAGCACCACCAGCGCGAGCGCCACCCAGCGCGTACGGCCCTGACGGGTCAGCCGGGTGAACCGGCCGCGGCGCCCCGCCGCCTTGCCGGTCGGCCCGGCAGCCTCCTCGCCCGGACCCGCGGGGTGCTCGGAAGGCTGGGGATTGGACTGAGTCATCTGACTGCTCCTCGTGTTCCACCGGACACGCGCCCGGCTCGGACCGAGCATGCGGGGAACATGCTGAAGCTTTGCTGAAGCGACCTGAAGAACCCTTCAGCAATCCGGCGACGCGACCTGAGAACCTTGACCCATGCGCGTACTGGTGGTGGAGGACGAGCGGCGGCTGGCCGCGGCCCTGCAGCGAGGGCTCCAGGCCGAGGGCTTCTCGGTGGACGTCGCCCACGACGGCCCGCAGGGCCTGTGGCTGGCGGGTGAGCACGACTACGACGTCATCGTGCTCGACATCATGCTGCCCGGAATCAACGGCTACCGGGTCTGCGCCCGGCTGCGCGCCGCGGGCTGCGAGTCCGGCATCCTGATGCTCACCGCGAAGGACGGCGAGTACGACGAGGCGGAGGCCCTCGACACCGGCGCCGACGACTTCCTCTCCAAGCCGTTCTCGTACGTGGTCCTGGTGGCCCGGCTGCGCGCGCTCATCCGGCGCACGGGGCGGCGCAGTCCGCAGATCATGGAGTTCGGCGACCTGGTGATCGACCCGGCCCGGCAGCGGTGCACGCGGGGCGGGACCGAGGCCCGGCTGACCTCGCGCGAGTTCGCGGTGCTCGTGCATCTGGCCCGCCGCGCCGGTGAGGTCGTGCCCAAGCGGGAGATCCTGGAGCAGGTGTGGGACGCCGCCTACGAGGGCGACCTGAACGTCGTCGAGGTCCACGTCAGCGCGTTGCGCCGCAAGATCGACGCCCCCTTCGGGCGGGCCGCGGTGGAGACCGTGCGCGGGGCGGGCTACCGACTGGCGGCCGACGGTGGCTGAGCAGGACGGGCCCGGCGGCGCCACGCCCGACGCCACGCCCCGCCGAGCCGTCGTCCGGCTCCGGCAGCTCGCTCGGCTCCCCCACCCCGTCCGGCTCCGCCACCTCGCGCGGCGGCTCCGGCCCCGGTCCGTGCGGGCCCGCGCCACCCTGGGCGCGTCCGCCGTGGTCGCGCTGGCGCTCGGCGTCGCCTCCTTCGGGCTGCTCGGGCTGCTGGAGAACAACCTGACGCGCAACGCCCAGACCGACGCCGAACGACAGGCGGTCCACATCGCCGGACTCGCGGCCGAGGGCCGGCTCGACGCCGTGCTGACCCCGGACCGCGGCACCGATTTCCTCCAGGTGGTAGACGCCCACGGCCGGGTGCTCGCGGCCAGCCCCAACCTGACCGGCCGCCCCGCCCTTTCGGCCGCCCGCCCCAGCGCGCCGGGCACCGTACGTGGCACCTGGAACGGCAGGCCGGTGCGCGAGGAGCACCGCCAGCGCGTCGTCCAGGTCACCACCGCCACCGGGAGCGGTCTCGTCACCGTGTACGCGGGCACTTCGCTGCGGGAAGCCGACGCGGCGGACGAGTTCATCCGGGCCGCGCTCATCTTCGCGGTGCCCCTGCTCGTCCTCACCGTCGCCCTGGTCACCTGGCGGGTCACGGGCTGGGCCCTGCGCCCCGTCGAGGCGATCCGGGCCGAGGTCGCCGAGATCAGCGACCGCGATCTGCACCGCCGGGTGCCCGTGCCGCCCAGCCAGGACGAGATCGCCCGGCTCGCGGCCACGATGAACTCCACCCTGGACCGCCTCGAAGCGTCCGTGATCCGCCAGCGCCAGTTCATCGCCGACGCCTCGCACGAACTGCGCAGCCCGATCACCGTGCTCCGTACGCAACTTGAGGTCGCCCAGGCCCACCCCGACCCCGACCTGTGGGGCGAGCTCGTCAGCGGGGCCCTGGAGGACACCGTCCGGCTCCAGGACCTGGCCGCCGACCTGTTGCTGCTGGCCCGGCTCGACACCGCGCAGGCACCCCCTTCCGCCGCGGTCGACCTCACGGAAGTCGTCCGGGAAGCGGCCCGTGCGCGCAAGCGGGACCGGGTCCCGGTGGACACCGAGATCGCTCCGGGGGTCACCGTGCGCGGCAGCTCGCTGTGGCTCGCGCGGCTCGTCACCAATCTGCTGGACAACGCGCAACGCCACGCCGACCACAGGGTTCTGCTCGCCCTACGGGTGGACGAGGCCCACCGGGCAGCGGTGTTGGAGGTCCGCGACGACGGACCGGGCATCCCGCCCGCGGACCGTGAACGGGTCTTCGAGCGCTTCACCCGGCTCGACGACGCCCGCAGCCGAGACCAGGGCGGATCGGGCCTCGGCCTGGCGATCGCCCGCGACATCGCCACCCACCTGGGCGGCTCACTCACCGTCCAGGACTCGGGGCCGGGAGCCCATCTGGTGGCCCGGCTCCCGCTGGACAGCGCCTGACGTGCCGATGTGGGGAGGTGCGTCGGCGCGCGGGGTCTGTGCTCGCGGGGGAGGCCCGTAGATCTCCGCGAGCTCCCCGGCCAGCGCGGCGAGCCGCTGCCGGGCCTCCGGCGGTGCCAGGACTTCGACGCGTCGGCCGAGCCCGGCCAGCTGGGCGGCGACGACCTCGGGTGACGGCCCGTCAACTTCGATTTCCAGCTGCCCGTTGGGCAGTGCCCGCCCGATGCGCATACGGCCGCCGAACAGTCCCCGCAGGACTGTCTCGGCATCTGCTGCGGCGCGGGCGTGGACGGTCGCCGCGAGCATGCGGTCCTCCATCCGCGCGGCCAGCGATCGCCAGGCCTCCGCGAGGTCGAACCCGTCCGGCCGTACGGCGGGTTCCCCGGTCGGCTCGACGTGCGTGACGCGGCTGAGCCGGAAGATCCGCAGCCCGCGGTCGGTGTCAGCGACCAGGTACTCGGCGCCCGCCTTGGAGGCGAGGCCCAGTGGATGCACGGTTCGCTCGTCGGCGGGGCTGCCGGGGCGGGCGTACCCGAGCCGGATCTGTATGCCGTCCACCACCGCATGCCGCAGCGTGTCGAGGTGCGATGCCCGGGCGGCGACGGGGGAGCGCGACCAGTCCGTGCCGTCGGCGACCTGGGCCCTTGACGCGGCCTCGGCGCCGGAGCGCAGGGTCGACGGCAGGGCCCGTACGAGTTTGCGCAGTGCCGTCCGTGCCGCGGGCGTTGTCGACAGCGGCCCCGCGACGAGGAACAGCGCTCGGATCTCGTCCGCCGTGAGCCCGGTGAGGTCGGTGCGGGCACCGCCGACCAGCGACCAGCCGCCGCCGCGTCCGCGCTGCGAATAGACGGGGACTCCGGAGGCGGCGAGCGCCTCCAGGTCGCGCCGTGCCGTGCGTTCGGACGTCTCCAGCTCCGCCGCCAGCTCGGCCACGGTCACCCGCCCACGGGTCTGAAGGAACAGCAGGGTCGCCACCAGACGGTCAGCTCTCATGCGGATCATTCTCTCCGGGAAACTGGCCAGAAGATGGCCTGTTCAGCCTCGATGCTGAGGTCAATGACCGAAACCGCGGGCCCAACGGGCCGGCGACCGGATTGGGGAACTGATCATGATCGTAGTAACCGGAGCCACCGGAAACGTAGGCCGTCCGCTCGTGCGTGCGCTCGTCGCGGTGGGGGAGCGGGTCACCACCGTGTCCCGTCAACTCCCGCCAGTAGAAAAGGGGTTGGCGGGCGTACGTCATGTCCGGGCCGACCTGGCCGAACCCGAGAGCCTCAAGTCCGCACTCGACGGCGCCGACGCGCTCCACCTCCTCATCGCCGGAGGCGGTGAGGGCGTGGACCCGCACGCCGTCCTCGGCGCGGCGAAGTCCGGCGGGGTCCGACGCGTGGTCCTGCAGTCCTCCCAGATCGTCGGCACCCGACCCGGTGCCGTCTCCCACCAGCACCTCGCGGCGTTCGAGGACGCGGTGCGGCGGTCGGGTCTTGACTGGACGGTTCTGCGGCCGGGCGGCTTCCACTCCAACGCCTTCATGTGGGCGGAGTCGGTCCGCTCCCACCGGACCGTGGCCGCACCCTTCCCCGACACGGGGCTTCCGGCCATAGACCCGGCCGACATAGCCGAGGTCGCGGCCCTGGCGCTGTGCGACCCGGCTCACGCGGGGCGCACCTACGAACTCACCGGCCCCGCGCCGGTCTCCCCGCGCGAGCAGGCGCGGGCGATCGGCGACGCGGTGGGGAGCGCGGTACGGTTCATCGCCCTCAGCCGCGACGAGGCGCGGGCGCAGTTGTCGCGGTTCATGCCGGAGCCGGTCGTGGACGGCACCCTCGCCGTCCTGGGCGAACCCTCGCCCGCCGAACAGCGGGTGAGCCCGGCCGTCGAGCAGCTCCTGGGGCGCCCGCCCCGCGCGTTCGCCGAGTGGGCGGCCCGCAACAGCGCGGCGTTCCGGTGACGGGCATGTGTCGAGCTGTGGCCGAATCCTTGGCATTGTCTCAACTCCCCTGAGCAGACGCTGATTTGGCGGCGGGCCTGCGGGGACAATCTCAGCGGGTGCAGTTCCGCGAATGGAGCCGGACGCCGCCATGGCGCGGCGGCTCGGCGGCGGGGCGAGCCGCAGGGACGGGGAAGGGCGGCCTTCGATGAGGAGAGATCGACCCCGGCCCGTCCCGGACGCCGTTGGGACCGGCCTGCCGAATGGGATCCGTATCGCGTCCGCATTCCCCGAGCGGCGGGCTCGCATTCGCCCGGCCGGTGCCCAAGTACGTTTCACATGTACTGATTTCAGTTCAGCAACTGGTCATGCGACACATCCTCCGAGTTACGCGCAGCTTTCTCTCTCCGTGTGGTTCGTGCGGTTGAGTGGACCCTGTCGGCGGCTCGGAGGCGGTGCTGGTCGCTCGGCGGTCTGTCATGGAGTCCGGCAGTCCCGCCGTGTCGCATTCCTTGTGCCCACGATCAGCGGATTTCGAGTCGCGTAGTTCTCCAGGCCGCCAGGTGGGGAGCCGGAACATCGCTCCCGGCAGGGTCGCGTAGTTTCGAATGAGGGAGTCGAAATGTGGGGCGTGGGTCGACGTAGCTTCTTGACCGCGGCGGGATCACTCGTGACGATGGCGGCGACGGGCACTCCGGCACTGGCCACCGGCGACGCACACGACGCCGCGAGCGCATCCGAGTACGTGGACGTGCAGTTGCTCAGCATCACCGACCTGCACGGCTATCTGCAGGCCCCGCCCGCCGGGGACGCGGTCATCACCGGCGCGGGCGGGCAGCGGTTCACCGTCGGCGGCGTCGCCTACCTCGCCGCCCACCTGGAACGACTGCGGTCCGGACACACCAACTCGCTGTTCTTCGCGCCGGGGGACCTCTTCTCCGGCTGGTCGTTCGCGGCCGCGTCACTGGCCGACGAACCCACTATCGAGGCGCTGAACCGGATGGGGCTCGACTTCGCGACGGCGGGCAACCACGAGTTCGACCGCAGCCCCGGGTTCCTGATCGACCACATGGAGCACGGAAGACCGTACGCCGGCCGGGGGTGGACGAACAGCTTCCCCGACTCCACCGGACGGACCTTTCCCGGCGCGAACTTCCGTTACTACTGCGCCAACATGCTCTGGGGGGATTCCGGAAAGACCGTCCTTCCCCCGGTGAATGTGGAGTGGGTGCAGGGCCCGGGCGGCCGACGGCTGCCGATCGGATTCATCCACCTGACGGTCACCGGAACCGAATCCTTTCCGACCTCATTCCAGACGGCATTGCGCATGCTGGACGAGGTGGAGACCGCGAACCGCTATGCGGCGCAGCTCAAATCGCAGGGAGTCAACGCGATTGTGCTGAGCATGCACGACGGGGCGGTGGCCGGGAGCGATTTCAACAGCGGGACCGCGCCCACGGGGCCCGCCTACGACCTCGCGCTCGCCGTGTCGTCCGACATCGACGCGATCGTCACCGGGCACTGGCACTGCGCGTTCAACATGATGGTGCCCGACCCGGCGGGCCGGCCCCGGCCGTTCGTCGAAGCGGGCTGTCACGCGCAGATCATCAACGAGATCAACCTCCGCCTCGACCCGGTGACGGGAAGTGTCGTACGGGCCCTCACCACGTCGACCAACCATCCCAACACTCACGATGTGACGCCCAATCGGGACCTGAAGGACACCTCCGACTACTGGACCGGGTACGCGCAGAACCGGGGCGCGACCCGCATCGGCCGGCAGACCGCGTCGTTCACCCGCACCCTCAACGGCGCGGGGGAAAGCACGATGGGCAACCTCGCGGCGGACTGGGCGCTGTGGGCCGGGGGTCAGCCGCTGGACCCCTTCGACACCGGGAACATCTACTCCAACGACCCGGCCGAGCTGGCCCTGATCGCGATCGCACCGCGTCAGGGACCCACCGTCGTCAACGACGACCTCACCCTCGACGCCACCGTCCAGGGCGCGGTCTCCTACACCAAGGCGTTCAACGCGGTGGGCTACGGGGACCCCATCCTCACGGCCACCGTCACCGGCCAGAGCATCCACGACGTGCTGGAACAGCAGTGGGCGATGAAGGGCAACGTCCTCACGTACGCGCCGCTCGCCGTCTCGCACAACGTGCGGTACACCTTCGACGCCGCCGGGTCGGTGGGAAACCGGGTGAACCCGGCGGACGTCCTCATCGACGGCACCCCGCTCGATCCGCAGGCCACCTACCGGCTCGCCACCACGGCGTACACGCTGACCGGGCAGGACGACTACCCGGCCCTGCTCGACCACACCGAACCCGTGCGGCACACCCGCGACTTCGAGTCCTTCATCGCGTACGTCCAGAGCCAGTCCGTGCTCACCCCCGCCCCCCTCGGCCGGGTCTCCGCGCGCAACGCGACCGCCCTGCGCGCGGATTCCGGACGCCTGACGCCGCTGCCCAGAACCCGCGACGCGGACGTCACTCCCCGCGTGGCGGTGGCGCGCGGAAACGGCGGCCCGGGGCGCTGCTGACCGGTGCGGATCACTGGCGGGCGCAGGAATGCGGGGTCGGCGAACGCCGCGTTCCTCCCGGCCGCCCACTCGGGCGCGGCCACCGCCCCCCGTCACCCCGGTCCCTGACCGTGCGCCCGGAACGGTGCCGGTTGGCGAGCGGGCGAGGCCGGGCGCTAGCCTTGGGGGAGCGGTGATCCCCTGTGGTCGCCGCGCGGCGGTGGGGCCCGCCGTACCCGAACCGCGGCATCCGCGCCGCCAACGGTCCCTACTTGCGAGCCCGTGCGCCCGGAGTGCGGTCTCCCCTTGCTCGAACGAAGCTGAGAGCTCGGGGAAGGGTGCCCTGCAGGTAGGAGACGTATGTCCAAGGGAGCCCAGCAGTCGCGGGCGGCCTTCGAGCCCACCGGCCCCGATGCCGAGGCGGCCGTGCCCGCCCAGCGGCGGGACATCGCGCGCGGCCTCGGCCCGGTCGTGGCGGTGGTCGCCCTCGGCGGGTCGATCGGCGCCTGCGCCCGCTACGGGGCCTCGCTCCTGTGGCCCACCGCGCCCGGGGCGTTCCCCTGGACCACACTCCTGGTGAACACCCTGGGGTGCGCCGTGATCGGCGTGTTCATGGTGGTGATCACCGATGTGTGGGCGGCACACAGGCTGGTGCGGCCGTTCTTCGGGACCGGCGTGCTCGGTGGCTTCACCACCTTCTCCACGTACGCCGTGGACATCCAGAAGTTCATGGCCGGCGGACAGGCGCGCACCGCCCTGGCCTATCTGGCGTTGACGCTGCTGACGGCGCTCGCGGCGGTGTGGGCTGCGGTGTGGCTGACGCGCCGCGTACTGGTGTGGAGGCGGCGATGACCAGACTCACCGGCCGGGCCCTGCGGGTCACGATCTTCATCGGCGAGACCGACCTGTGGCACCACAAGCCCGTGTACAGCGAGATCGTGCACCGCGCCCACGCGGCGGGGCTCGCCGGAGCCAGTGTGTTCCGGGGCATCGAGGGCTTCGGCGCCTCCTCCCTCATCCACACCCAGCGGCTGCTGTCGCTGAGCGAGGACCTGCCCGTGGCGGTCGTCATCGTGGACGACGAGGAGCGCATCCGCGGCTTCCTGCCGCAGCTCGACGAACTCGTCGCGGAGGGCCTGGTCGTCCTGGACGACTGCGAGGTCATCCGGTACGTGGGCCGGGAGCGTGCCAAGTGAACTGGCTGTTCGTGGTGTTGGGGGCGGGCATCGGCGCGCCGCTGCGGTTCCTGACCGACCGCACCGTGCAGAAGAAGCACGACACCGTGTTCCCCTGGGGCACCTTCACCGTCAATGTGGTGGGCTGCCTGGTACTCGGCCTGCTCACCGGCGCGGTCACGGCGGGCGCCGCGTCCTCGCAGGTGCAGCTGTTCGTCGGCACCGGACTCTGCGGAGCGCTGACCACCTATTCGACCTTCTCGTACGAAACGCTGCGGCTCGCCGAGGACGGGGCGAAGCTCTACGCCGCGGCGAACATCGTCGTGAGTGTCGTGGCCGGACTCGGCGCGGTCTTCATGGGGGTGGCGCTCGCCGAGGTGCTGTGGGGCTGAGCCCGGCCGCGGCGGGCATGCGGCCATGGCGGTTTGTGGTCTGGTTCGGCACGGTCAGCCTCCTCGCGGACTTCGTTTACGAGGGCGCGCGCTCGATCACCGGCCCCCTGCTCGCCTCGCTCGGCGCCTCGGCCCTCGTCGTCGGTGTCGTCACCGGAGCGGGCGAGGCGGCGGCACTCGGGCTGCGGCTGGTCTCCGGCCCCCTGGCCGACCGCTCGGGCCGGTTCTGGGGATGGACCATCGCCGGATACGCCCTGACCGTGGCCGCGGTTCCGGTGCTCGGCCTGGTCGGAGTGTTGTGGGCGGCCTGCGTGCTGGTGATCGCCGAACGGGTCGGCAAGGCCGTGCGGTCCCCGGCCAAGGACACTCTGCTGTCGTACGCGACCGCCGCGACCGGCCGGGGGCGCGGCTTCGCCGTCCACGAGGCGATGGATCAAATCGGCGCGCTGATCGGCCCGTTGACCGTGGCCGGAGTGCTCGCGCTGACCGGCGGCGACTACGCTCCCGCGCTCGGAGTGCTGGCGGTGCCCGGCGTGGGCGTGCTCGCGCTCCTGGTCTGGTTGCGGCGGCGGGTCCCGGACCCCGGCGCGTACGAACGCGAGGCGGTGGCCGGACCGGGCTCCGCGCCGGACGGCCGGCTGCCCGCCGCGTTCTGGATGTACGCCGCGTTCATCGCCGCCACCACCGCCGGATTCGCCGGCTTCGGGCTGCTCTCCTTCCACCTCGTCGAGCGCGGCATGCTCGCGGTGGCCTGGGTGCCGGTGCTGTACGCGGGCGCCATGGCGGTGGACGCGCTCGCCGCGCTGGCCACGGGATGGGCGTACGACCGCATCGGGCCACGGGTGCTCGCGGTGCTGCCGCTGCTTGCCGCCGCCGTTCCCGCGCTCGCCTTCACCCGCACCCTCGTCACCGCGGTGTGCGGCTCGCTGGTGTGGGGCGCGGCCATGGGCATCCAGGAATCCACCCTGCGTGCCACGGTCGCCGACCTCGTTCCGGCTGGGCGGCGGGCCACCGCGTACGGGGTCTTCGCGGGCGTCATCGGCGCCGCCGGGCTGGCGGGCGGGACCCTCACCGGAGCCCTGTACGGCTACTCGATCCCCGTACTCGTCGCCGTGGTCGCCGCGATCCAGGCCTGCGCCCTTGCGCTGCTTGCCGCCCTGCGGATCAAGGGCGGCTGACCCGGCCGCGGAGCGGTCATTTGGCATCTACAGCCGCGTAGACGGTCATATCGCGCTCGCCGGTCCGTCACCTGGAAGCCCGCCGCCCGACACGCCGCCTCCGGTCCGCGGACTCTCGCGAGCTGGTGTCCTCGCCGGGGTAGAGGGCCTAGGGTCGGCGATGTGCTGCATATCGTCGAGGAACTCGCCGGCCCGGGTCCGCTGCGCATCTGTGCCCATGCCCCTGCCGACGGAAACACGGGGACCGGACTGCGGGTGCTGCTGGTGGCGGACGTGCTGGCGCGCGTCGTGGAACTGCGCGGCAGAGCGGTGCTCGTGGGATGGACCGGCCCGCGGCACACATCGGCCGCAGCCGCTGGAATCCGGCCCGCCGACGCCCAGGGCGACCACGCGCGGATCACCGAGGCGTTCGGCGGCCCGCCCGGCGTCCGGCTCACCACCGAGACGTACGAGGGCGAGGGCGTCGCCTGCCTGCAGATCGGCGAAGCCGCTCTGCCCGCGACCGAAGGCCTCGACCTGCTGGCCGTACGCCTCCTGCTGCTCGGGCATCCGTACGAGGAGCCGGTCGCGGCCACCGCCGACGAGATCGGCGAAGCCGGCCGCACGCTCGCCCGCTGGCGGCGTGCCGTGGCGCGCTGGGCCGAGCAGCCGTCGAAGCCGATCCCCGCCGACCTCCGGAGCACGGCCCGCGCCGCTCTGGACGCCCGGCTGGACACCCCCGCGGTCCTCCGCCTGCTGCACGCACTGGAAACGGCATCCGACGTACCGCCGGGTGCCAAGTTCGAGACCTTCGCTCATCTGGACCGGGTCCTGGGACTGGAACTCGTCCGGGAGGTGGGCACCCACTGACGCGTCCGGACGGCATGTGCCATGCATGCCGTGCTCTCGTGCGACAAACCTGGCGGGCCGGTGTGTGCCCCACACACCGGCCCCGCGTTCAGTGGTGCGGTCAGCCGTTACGGCCCTTGAGGCGGCGCACGTCGAACGACCGGATGCCGCGTCCGTGGGTGGCGGCATACAGGTTGTTGTCCGGGCCGAGCTTCAGCTGGAGCACGGCCGTGGTGGGCAGCTCGCTGCCGAGCACCTTCCACTGGTCCGCGCCCGCGGGGCGGTAGAAGACGGCGAGGTCGGTGCCGAGGGCGAGTCCTCCGCCGGGGAGGAGTTTCACCGTGTTCGCGGGCACGTCGGGCAGGTTCGCCGAGAGGTCCGCCCAGTTGGCGCCGCCGTCACGGGACTCGAAGACGTGGCCGATACCTGCGCCGGGGCCCTCGGTCCACTTCCGTGAGAAGCCGTTGACCGCGACATACACGTGCTGGGCGTTGGCCGGGTCGACCTCGAAGCCCGAGATGTAGCGGTTCGGGACGGTGCCGTCGACGGGGAGGCTGAGCTGGTGCCAGCCGGTCCCGTCGGCGTTGCCGACCGCGATGCCCCGGCTGAAGCCCTTGCTGTCGCAGGGGCCGCACCAGCCGACGTAGACCGTGCCGCCCGACGATGCCACCGCGGTGGCCACATGCCCGCCGCCGAGGTCGTACGCGCTCTTCCACTCCGCACCCGACCGGATCGCGAAGCCCTTGTTCTGCACCCACACATGCCGGCCGCCCGCGACCCAGGTGTTGCTGTCCTTGGTGTCGGAGGTGATCGGCGCGATGAAGCGGGCGCCCGCGCCGCCCAGGTCCTTGTCCGGCGGGGCGACCTCGTACTCGGTCGCCTTGGCCGGATCGGTGGACCAACTGCCGTCGTTCACACCGCAGTTCTGGGTGACCCACATATCGAGGTAGACGTATTCCTGGGCGATGTCGCAGCCGTTGCCCGGGTCGGTGATGGTGTCGCCGCCGTCGCCGCCGAAGTTCGAGCCCATCACCTTGTCGCGGCCGCGCAGGATCGACTGGCCGTTGTCCTGCAGCCCGCCGGTGACCGAGACGCCGCCATAGGTGAGGTCCTTGCCGACGCCCAACGAGTAGTACTGGAGTGTGTCGATGGTGCCGTCGTTGAGGGACTGCCAGTCCTTGGCATGGCCGCCGGAGTCGACCGCTCCGTTCAGCGGGCGGCGGTAGAGCCCGCCGTCATTGCCCACATAGGCGTAGCTCTGGCCCTGGTAGCTGCCGATCGCGACCGCGTGCTGGTCGGAATGTGTGGTCGGCGAACAGTCGCCGGTCTGCTTGGCCGGGTCGATGCTCCAGCACGGGAACGGGAAGTTCCAGTACGGGCCGGGGGTGACCCAGCTCGTGCCGCCGTTCTTGGTCTCGAAGACCTCTTCAAGGCCCAGGTACACGTGGTCGGCGTTGTTCGGGTCGACCTGGAGGAACTGGTTGTACCAGGACTGGATGCCGGGCAGGTAGCCCGCGCTCTGCAGCGCCGAGCCGGATGCCTTCAGCTTGGTGTAGTCCGCTATCAGCGTCCACGGCCCGAACGGCGACCCGGACGTGGAGACGTACACGCCCTTCAGGCCGCTGTCCGGGTTGGACGCCATCTGCGCCGGCGACTGGTCGATGGCGTACAGGCGCGAACCGTCGGCCGCCGCGCCGAACGTCATATTGCCCACGTCGGCGCTGCTCGTCGGCAGATCACCGATGCCGGACACCGGCTTCCACTCGCCGCCCTGCCTGCTGTAGAGCCCGTTGTACGTGTCGCCACCACGCCAGCCGATGGCGAGCAGCACCTTGCTCGGGTCCTTCGGATCCACCGCGATGTCATTGGCGATGTTCTTGTACGGGGCCGAGGGGTCGGCCGCCTTGGAACCACCCGGAAGATAGTCGGGGTTGGGGGCGAACTCCAGCTTCCACGGGCCCGAGAGGGCGGTGGTGGAGTGTGACCACACGCCCCGGCTGGTGGCCGCCCACACGGTGGTTCCGGCGAACCGCAGGGCGTGGATCGTGGTGCTCTCCAACTCCGCGCCGCCGACCCGGCCGCCGGGCTGGAACTGACCGTGCCCAGGATCGGAGAGGACGTAAACTCCCGTCCCCACGAAGGAGGTTGCCCCGGTGTTGGACTCGCCGGTCGCGTACCAGAGCCGGTTGGAGCCGTCCAGGGCGAGGGTGCCCGTGGACAGCGAGGGCAGTTTGTCGGCGATCGGTTGCCAGTTGCCGCCACCGGTCTTCGAGCGGAACACACCGCCGTTGGCGCCGCCCGCGTACACATAGCCCTGGTCGTCGGCGGCGAGCCCGGTCATGCGGCCGGTGACCTTCCCCGAGCCGCCGCTGGAGTTGGAGTTGATGTCGCGGTAGCGCGGGTCGTCGGAGTCGTACGCCTTCGACGTGACATGGCCCCAGGCGCCCTGCGTGTGCCGCATGGACTGCAACTGGGCCCAGGCCGCCCCGTAGGCGCCGGGCGCGACGACGCCGGGTGCGGTACGCGCTTCGGTGTACTGGGCGGTGGATTCGGCGGAGTTCTGCGCCTCGTCGGAGCCGCCGTCGCCGCCGTCCGGTGTGAGGCCCTTGGCCGACTTGGAGCGGATCTGCTGGGTGTGCTGCTTGCCGATATCGGCCTGATGACGCGCGTTCCAGGGTCTGGGTGTAGTGGAACCCGTGGCCGCGAAGGCCTGAGCGCCGACCAGGCCGAACGCGGCGGCCGCGACGGTACAGGTGATGTACCGCCGCCGATGCCGTTGGGGCATCTGCCTTCTCCTCCCTGTGGCGGGCACCGGATGCGGCCCGACCGCCGAGAGGGAATCCTGGCGTGGACGCGTCAGTAGGGGAAGGGGAGGTTCGATCAATTCGCGGCCAAGATACGGCAGTTGGCGATAGCGCTCAGGGGGCGGCGGGGAGCTTGACGGCACCGCCCGCTTCGCCGGCCACCGCGACGTCTCCGGTCCGCACCGGCACACGGCCGCAGCTCACCGGACGATTGACGGTTCGGCAGCCGCTGTGACCCCCGGGACGGGGATGACGCCCCGAGTGAAGACAGCAAAGCCCACCTCGCGCAATGCGGCGGGATCCCGATTCAGCCCCTCGGCCACGAATGCCGCGATTCCTCGGTGTTGGGTGACGGCGCGCACGTATCCACCGGCAAACGCTTGGTTCCTGGCGCCTGATTCACGACGAGAAGGTCAGCGGGTGTGGTCGGCGGGGGCGGTTGGGGGGAATGTTCTTGCATTCGCTGGTGCCGTTCATGTCCTCCGCCATCCTTTCTTGATCGCGACGCCTGCGTGGCCTCCTGGTAATGCGACCTTCAGCGCTGGGGCGGGCTGGGACGCGCCGGGACGATCTTGGGAGACCGGGCACGCCGCGAATGGCTGTCTGGAGGCTCTGCGGGCGCGCACGGCCCGGATCACGCGGCGCCCTGGCCGTCGGGGGATGGGTGGCGTCGGTGAATCCCGAGTAGGGATTTGTCCGAAATACTACAGTTTAGCAACCCCCGCTCTCGAATCGAGAATGTCGGAATTGGGGGCTATTGCCTGCACCCGGGCGCTTTTGTGTGCACGTCTCGGGGGCCTCGCCGGGCGAGTGAATTGGGTCACGTGCGGCGTGATCTACGGGCGGAGGGGGTGAGGGTCATTTCGGGTCTGGCGCAAGAGAGTTGGGGGCCGGAACGGAGGTCCGTGGGGGTGCGGGACTTTAGGGAATCCCTATTCCGGATCACCTCCGTTGAATTCCGGTCTTGTTTCCGGTCCGCCCATTCGCTTAGGTTCACCGCAATCCGGATGGAACGCCGAATCCTGCCGCCGTCCGGAACCTCCCACACACGTACGGCAGGAGCGGGGGACCCAGGTAAGCCGCCGATCCGGATTCCGGAATGGCTAAGGGGTGAAGTCGAGTGCACACCCGCACTGCGACCGGACAGCTCCCGTCCGAACCCGACAGCTCACCTCGCAGGCGAAGGAGAGGAATTCACATGCCTGGAAAGGGCAAGCACCGCCGCCCCAAGTCCAACTCGCTCACCCGGGGCCTCGCCGCCGCCGGTACGGGCGGCGCCGTGCTCGCCATTCCGGTGATCGGCGCGACCACGGCCGCTGCCGCACCGGCATCGGTGCACACCGGCACTGCCGTCAAGGCCGCGGCGCCCGCAGTCGCGGCAGCCAAGCCGATCACCGCGGTGAAGGCCGCCGCCACGAGCTACTCCGTCATCTCGGGGGACTCGCTGTCCAAGATCGCCGACGCGCTCAGCGTGAGCGGCGGCTGGAAGCAGCTGTACCAGGACAACCGGAGCGTCATCGGCGGTAACCCGGCCCTGATCCACCCCGGCCTCAAGCTCACGGTCGGCTCCCCGGCGAAGGCTGCGGCAACCCCTGCCGACCAGGCGAGCACCTCCCGAGCCACCGCGTCCGGCCGGGCCGACCGCTCCGCGCGGCAGACCAGCCTCACCACCCAGAACACCGCCGCCGTGACGAACGTCTCGTCGTACACCAACAACCTCGACGGCTGGATCAGGCAGTCGCTGGACATCATGGCCCAGCACGGCATCCCGGGCACCTACAACGGCATCTACCGCAACGTCATGCGCGAGTCGTCGGGCAACCCGCTGGCCATCAACAACTGGGACTCCAACGCCATGGCCGGCATCCCCTCCAAGGGACTCCTCCAGGTGATCCAGCCCACGTTCGCCGCCTTCCACGTGCCCGGCACGTCAACGGACCTCTACGACCCGGTCGCCAACATCACCGCCGCGTGCAATTACGCCGCCAAGACCTACGGGTCGATCGACAACGTGCACGGGGCCTACTGACGGGTGTTTCCCGTGCCTGGGGAGGTTTCAGACCCGGCGCGCCAGTAGATAGGCGCGCCGGGTCTCTGCCTCGTCGGCGTAGTGCGTACGCTCCATCCGCATCTCGACGGTGAATCCCGCGGCGGTCAGTGCCTCCGCGACCCGGGCGGTTTCGAGGAAGTGGAAGTCGACGTCGACCTCATGGCCCCACCACTCGTCCAGGTGCCGCACCTCCGAACCGACGTGGAACGCGACGAGCAGGAGACCGGAGCCGCGCAGCGCCCGGTGGGCCTCCTCGAAGGCGCGGCGCAGTTCGGCCGGCGCGAGGTGGATGACCGAGTACAGGGCGACGGCCGACCCGAATTCGCCGCCGGCTGCGGGCAGCGCCAGAAGGTCCCCTTCGCGGAACTCCACCGCCGGATTCTCGCGGCGCCCGAGGGCGACCATGGCGGCGGACAGATCGATGCCGACCGCGCTCACGCCCCGCTCGGCGAGCCACCCCGCGACGTGCCCGGGCCCGCAGCCGAGGTCCGCGACGGGCGCGCCGGGTTCCGTCTGCTCGACGAGGCTCGCGAGCAGCGCCCGGTCCAACGGCTTGCCGGCGAGCTCATCACGGAGGCGGTTGGCGTACGTCTCGGCGACGGCGTCGTAGCTGCGGCGGACCGAGTCATGGCTTCCTTGATCTTCCACGGCGCACAGCATGCCAGTGTCCGCCGAAACGGCAATGGGCCGAATGTGTTGGGCCCCTGTGACTGCCGCGACCGCCCTCACGGGGTACTCGTGTGGGGGGTGGCGCAACTTTCGTTCACCCCGCAGGGTGAACTGTTGAGAGGGTGCACGTTTCTGCATGCGGGCCTGTTCCTAGGGTGGTAGTGCGTCACCCCGGATCACGGTGACTGCCCGACGACCGTGTACTCCCGTATCCGCGGGAGTCGTTCCGCACCGGGAGCCGCCATGGGAACAACCGCTCGGCCAGCTGTCTCCGCACCAGTGCCGCTGCCTCCAGGGCTGCTGCCGGACCCGTGCGGCAACGCCCGTTCCCATCTGAGGCAGGGGTTCACGGTGGTCGAGATCCACGGCGCCGTCGACCTGGCCACCGCGCCCGGCGTACAGGTGCACCTCGACGCCGCCACGCACCCGCTGGCCGCCCGGGTGATCGTGGACCTGCGGCCGGTCGCCTTCTTCGACTGCGCCGTCCTTACGCTGCTGTGCCGGGCGCACCGAAGGATCCGGGAGCGCGGCGGCCAGCTCGCCGTGGTCTGCGTACGGCCCTGGCATCTGAAGATCCTTGCCGCGGGCGGCCTGGACGCCCTCTTCCGGCCGTCCGCCACGGTGGAGGCGGCAGCCCTCGCCGCCCTGCGCCCTCCGTCGCAGACGCGGACGGAGGAATCACGGTAGGCACCGCCTTCAAGCCAGGGCCTCGGGACTGCGGGCTCTCTGGTTCGACGGCGAGTTGTTGAGCCGGCGGGTGAACTGCGCCTGAACGACAGCGACTTCGAGCTGTCTTCCTGCGCCACGAGCGGGTACGGACACCGGCGTAACCCGGAACACGGGAAACTGGAACGCGGCGGGCACGCACCAGGCGAGCGAGACAGGGCAGTGAGCGACGACAGGGGCATGAACATGGACCAGGACCTGGCCCGGCAGTGGTTGGTGACTGCCGTTGCGGAGGCCCGGGCGGGGCTCGCCGAGGGCGGTATCCCCATCGGCGCCGCGCTTTACGGTGCGAACGGCACGGTGCTGGGGCGTGGGCACAATCTGCGGGTGCAGGACGGCGATCCGTCACTTCACGCGGAGACGTCGGCCTTTCGCGATGCGGGACGCCAACGTTCCTACCGAGGAACGACCATGGTGACCACACTTGCGCCATGCTGGTATTGCAGCGGTCTGGTACGGCAGTTCGGCATCTCGCGGGTCGTCGTGGGCGAGGACAGGACGTTCCGGGGCGGGCAGGAATGGCTCGCCCGGCACGGAGTGGAGATCGTGGTGCTGGACGATCCGGAATGCGTCGCCATGATGACGGACTTCATCGCGGCGAATCCTGAATTGTGGAACGAGGACATTGGTGCGTGACCGGACCGGTCGCGTTCACGCAGCCTGAACGGAATGCCTTCGGTGTTCCCGCCCGGCTCACGCCGCCACATGTGTCCCGTCCACACCAGTGCCGCCCACAGGCGCCCCGCCCACGCCCAGGTCAGGATGGATCGGCGTGCCCAGGCCGGTCAAAGGGAGGCCCGTTCCGCCCTGCCGGGCCGCGACGATCTCCGCCGCGATGGACAGCGCGGTCTCCTCAGGCGTACGCGCACCCAGGTCCAGGCCGATCGGCGAGTGGAGGCGCGACAGTTGGCGCTCGGTCACGCCTACCGCCCGGAGGCGGCGGTTGCGGTCCTCGTGGGTGCGGCGCGAGCCCATCGCTCCGATGAACGCGACCGGCAGCCGAAGTGCCGTCTCCAGCAGAGGTACGTCGAACTTGGCGTCGTGGGTGAGGACGCACAGCACCGTGCGGCCGTCAGTCTCGGTGCCCGCGAGATAGCGGTGCGGCCAGTCGACCACGACGTCATCGGCCGCGGGGAACCGGGCCCGCGTGGCGAACACGGGGCGGGCGTCGCACACCGTTACGTGGTAGCCGAGGAATTTGCCCGCCCGCACCAGCGCCGCGGCGAAGTCGACGGCGCCGAAGACGATCATGCGGGGCGGCGGCACGCTCGACTCCACGAACACCGTCACCGGAGCCCCGCAGTGCGATCCGCTCTCGGACACGGTGAACGAGCCGGTGCGACCCGCGTTGAGCATCGCCCGTGCCTGAGCCACCGCCGTCCGGTCCAGCTCGGGGTGGCCGCCGAGACCGCCCTCCTGCGATCCGTCGGAGCGGACGAGCAGGGCCCTGCCCACGAGTCCGGCCGGGCCCTCGGTCACGCGGGCGAGCGCCGCCGCGTCCCCGCGGGTCGCGGCCGCGAGTCCCGCGGCGATCACCTGGGCGTCCGGCGCCTCGGAGCGTACCGGCGTGACGAGGACGTCGATGACCCCGCCGCAGGTCAGCCCCACCGCGAACGCGTCCTCGTCGCTGTAGCCGAACCGCTCGCGCACCGACGTGCCGTCCCGGAGCGCCTGGACGCACAGCTCGTACACCGCCCCCTCCACACAGCCGCCGGAGACCGAGCCGATGGCCGTGCCCTCGCTGTCCACCGCGAGGGCGGCGCCGGGCCGGCGCGGCGCGCTGCCGCCCACCGCCACCACGGTGGCGACTGCGAAGTCCCGTCCCTCGCCCACCCATTGGTGTAATTCATCGGCTATGTCCAGCATGTGGATCCTTCCTTCTGAAGCGTGGTCCCCGAGGGCGGGGTCGTCCCCGGCGGGATCAGCCGGCCGTGGCCTCCCCGGTGCCCGCGAGGAGTACGCGGTCGGGACGGATCGGCAGGTTCCGGTGGCGTACGCCCGTCGCGTGCCAGACCGCGTTCGCGACGGCCGCCGCGGCCCCGACGATTCCGATCTCACCGATGCCCTTGATCCCGACGGGATCGTCCGCGTCCGGGTCGTCCACCCAGTCCGCCTCGATGAGCGGCACATCGGCGTTGGCCGCGAAGTGGTAGCCCGCGAAATCGGCGGCGACGTGCGAGCCCGAGGCCCGGTCCCTGGCCGCCTCCTCGTGCAGCGCCATCGAGATGCCCCAGGTCATCCCGCCGACGAGCTGGCTGCGCGCGGTCAGCGGGTTGACGATCCGGCCCGCGGCGAAGATGCCGAGCATGCGCCGCACGCGCACCTCGCCGCTGGTGGTGTCCACCGCGACCTCGGCGAACTGCGCGCCGAAGGAGTGCCGTTCCTTCGCCGACAGCGCGCCGACGGCCGCGGAGGTGTCCGAGCGTGCGGTGACGCCCTGCGGCGGAATGTCGCCGCCCAGGGCCAGTTGCTCCCGCAGTTCGCCCGCCGCCGCCATGACCGCCCACGCCCAGGAGCGGGTGCCCATCGAGCCGCCCGCGATCATCGCCGGGCCGAAGTCGCTGTCCGCGATCCGTACGTGGACGCGACCCGGCTCGACCTCCAGCGCGTCCGCGGCGATCAGGGTGAGCGCGGTCCGCGCACCGGTCCCGAGGTCCGCGGCGCTGATCCGTACGGTGAAGGTGCCGTCCGCCTCAGCCGTCACCGCGGCCGTGGACGGCGCGACTCCCGAGGGGTACGTGGCCGCCGCCGTGCCGGTCCCCAGCAGCCAGCGCCCTTCGCGGCGCAGCCCCGGGCGCGGATCCCGCTCGGCCCAGCCGAACCTGCGGGCCCCCTCCTGGAAGCAGGCGAGCACATTGCGGCTGCTGAACGGGAGCCCGGAGACCGGCCCCGCGGCCGGCTCGTTGCGGGCGCGCAGCACGATCGGGTCGATGCCGCACTTCTCGGCGAGCTCGTCCAGCGCGGACTCCAGCGCGAACGAGCCCGGCGCCTCGCCCGGCGCGCGCATCCACGTGGGCGTCGGCACGTCGAGCGGTACCACGCGGTTGACGGTGTGGTGCGCGTCGGCGTCGTACATCACGCGCCCCATCGAGGCGCTCTGCTCGACGAATTCGTGCACCCGCGACGTGAGGTTCTGGGCCTGGTGGTCGAAGGCGCGCAGCCGTCCGTCGGCGTCGGCACCGAGCCTGACCCGCTGTGCGGTAGGGCTGCGGTAGCCGACCGCCGAGAACATCTGACGGCGTGTCAGTACGACCCGGACCGGGCGGTCCAGGACGGTCGCGGCCATCACGGCGAGCACTTGGTGCGGGCGGACCCCCTTGGAGCCGAACGCTCCGCCGACGTGCTCGGAACGCACCCGCACCGACGCCGGATCCAGGGAGAACAGCTTCGCGAGCTCGTCCGCCACCCATGTGGTGCCCTGGTTGGAGTCGATGACTTCGAGCCGGCCGCCCTCCCAGCGCGCCATCGCCGCATGCGGCTCCATCGGGCTGTGGTGCTCCTCCGGCGTGCTGTACTCGGAGTCCACCACGACGGCGGACGAGGCGAGTTCGGCATCGAGGTCGCCCTTGCCCGTCTCCGCCTGGAGCGCGGGGGAGTTCTGCGGCGTGTACGTACCGGAGCGTCCGGCGGAGAAGTCGACGTCGTGCGGTTCCTCGTCGTAGCGGACGACCAGCACCTCGGCCGCCTCCCTGGCCTGCTCGGGCGTTTCCGCGACCACCAGCGCCACCGGCCAGCCCACAAACGGGACTTGGTCGTTCTGGAAGCAGGCGACGATGGGGTCGGGGCGGCCCAGAACGCCGGTGTAGTCCCCGTCGACGCGTGGCGCGCTCCCGTGGTGCAGGACGGTGAGGACGCCCGGCATCGCGAGGACGGGTTCCGACTCCACCGAGCGGACCCGGCCCCGGGCGACGGTCGACAACACCATCCAGCCGTGGGCGAGTTCGGCGAAGGGGACGTCCGCCGCGTAGCGGGCCGCTCCGGTGACCTTGTCCCGGCCCTCCACCCGGGTGTGGGCGGTGCCGACGGATCCGGTCACCGCCGTCAGGCTCGTGGTCGTCGTCATCGGGCGGCCTCCTCGGTGAGCTCGGTCAGCAGGGCCACGACGAGGTTGCGCATCAAGGTCACCTTGTATCCGTTGTCGGACAGCACTTCGGCGGCGGCCAGTTCGGCGTCCGCGGCGGCGGCGAACGCCTCGGCACTCGCCGGGCCCCCGGTCAGCGCCCGCTCGGCCGCCCGGGCCCGCCACGGCCGGGACGCCACCGCCCCGAAGGCGAGGCGCACTTCGCGCACCGTGCCGTCCCGGACGTCGAGCGCGGCGGCGATCGAGCCGATCGCGAACGCGTAGGACGCGCGCTCGCGCACCTTGCGGTAGCGGGAGGCGGCGGCGACCGGGGCCGGCGGCAGGCAGACGGCGGTGATCAGCGCGCCGGGCGGCAGCGCGGTCTCCAGATGCGGTGTGTCGCCCACCGGCCGGTAGAACTCCGTGAGCGCCAACTCGCCCGGCCCGTCCGCCGTTTCGTAGCAGACCACCGCGTCGAACGCCGCCAGCGCCACACCCATGTCGGACGGGTGGACGGCCACACAGTGCTCGGAGGCGCCGAGAATGGCGTGATTGCGGTGCTCGCCCGCGATCGCGGGACAACCACTGCCGGGAACACGCTTGTTGCACGGCCTGGTCAGGTCGGCGAAGTAGCCGCAGCGGGTGCGCTGGAGCAGATTCCCGCCGACCGTCGCCATGTTGCGCAGCTGCCCCGACGCACCGGCGAGCACGGCCTGCGCCAACGCCGGGTAGCGGAGCCGCACGTGGGGGTCGGCCGCGAGGTCGCTGTTGGTCACGGTCGCACCGATCCGCAGACCGCCGTCCGCCGTGGCCTCGATCCGGTCGAGGGGCAGTTCGCGTACGTCCACGAGCAGTGCGGGGCGCTCCACCCCCGCCTTCATCAGGTCGACCAGATTGGTGCCGCCGCCGAGGTAGCGCGCATCGGGGTCGGCGCCGAGCAGGGCGACCGCGCCGGGGACGTCGAACACGCGCCGATAGCCGAACTCTCTCATGCCGCCACGCCCGCTCCGGCCGCACCGGTCGCGTCATCCGGCGTGCCGGGCGGCGCCTGCGCGGATTCGGCGGCCCTCGCCACCGCCTGGACGATCGACACATACGCGCCGCAGCGGCACAGGTTCCCGCTCATCCGCTCGCGGATCTCCTCGGCGGTGAGTGCCGGCACCCCCGCTCCGGGCCGCACATCGGTGGTCACGGCACTCGGCCAGCCCGCGGCGTGCTCCTCGATCACCGCGATGGCCGAGCAGATCTGGCCCGGTGTGCAGTAGCCGCACTGATAGCCGTCGAGATCGAGGAACGCCTGCTGCACGGGGTGCAGTTGCTCACCCCGGGCCACGCCTTCGATGGTGGTGATCTCGCGTCCCTCGGCGGCGACCGCGAGTTGCAGGCAGGACACCGCCCGGCGCCCGTCGATCAGCACCGTACAAGCACCGCACTGGCCTTGGTCGCAGCCCTTTTTGGTGCCGGTCAGATCGAGCCGCTCGCGCAGCGCGTCGAGCAGGGTGGTGCGGTGGTCGACGGGCAGCGTGCGCTTTTCTCCGTTGATGGTCAGGGTGATGGCGCTGGACGTCGATGGGGCCATGAACAGCCTTCTTTCACGTATGTGGTGCGCGGCGGGCGCCGAGGCGCGGGCCCTGTCGCCGACGTGGTCGACCGAGCGGTTCCTGTCACCTGGAGGCCGGCGCGGCGTACGCCGTGCTCCCGGCGGACCGTTCGTGAAGCAGACAATGCGTGCGGGCGGTGCGTGAGGGGTGGCGCTGTACAAGAGGGGAGCCGACTCGGGCGGCGGGGGAGGAGCCGGTCGCGATCGCCACCGGCCGTCCACACCGGCCGTGTCTGGCGCTATGGTGGGCCCAAACGGACAACTGTCCGTCAGTGTCGAACCTAACGGACAGCTGTCCGCTTAGCAAGGCTGTTCCGATGTCCGCGTAGCAGGGCCGTTCCGGCGCGGTTCTCGGAAGGAGGACGAGTGCGGCAGAACAAGGACGAGCGACTGCGCTCGGACGCGCGGCACAACCGCGAGCGCATCCTCGAAGTGGCGCTGGCGGAGCTGACGCACTCGGCCGATGTCCCGCTCAGCTCGATCGCGAAGAAGGCCGGTGTCGGTCAGGGAACCTTCTACCGCAACTTCCCCAGCCGCGAGGCGCTCGTCCTTGAGGTCTACCGCTACGAGGTCCAACAGGTCTCCGACGCCGCGTCCCAACTGCTCGAAACCCGCCCGCCCGACCAGGCCCTGCGCGAATGGATGGACCGGCTGGCCCAGTACGCCATGGCCAAGGCCGGCCTCGCCGACGCGATGCGCAAAGCCACCAGCTCGCGCGGCAGCCTGGCCGGACTCGGCCACGGCCCGGTGACCTCGGCCGTCGCGCTGCTGCTGCGCGCGAACGAGGAGGCGGGCACCATCCGCCCCGGAGTCACCCCCGACGACTTCGTGCTCGCCATCGCCGGGCTGTGGCAGATCGATCCGCACGGAGACTGGCGGCCGCGCGCCGGATGGCTCATGGACCTGGTGATGGACGGACTGCGCGCCGGCGCTCCCGGACGCTGAACTCCCCGCCCGCCTCGACCGCATCGGCCGCCTCGGCGGGCACCCCGAAATGGGTGTCAGCATGTATGGACGCGACCGCGCCGATTGCGGAGACTGCCCTGACCAGCGTGTTCACCCCAGGTATACGGCCTCGCGCCGCAGACCTCGCACGGAGGGCAGGCAGCTCGCGGAGACATGAGAGGAGGGGCGATGTCGTTGTTCTGGCGCATCTTCCTGCTGAACGCCACGGTGATCCTCGTGGCCATGGCGATGCTCCTGGGGCCGTACGTCACGGTCTCCAGGCATACCCGTCCGGGCGAGGCCGAGGTGGTGGTCGCCGGGGCCGCCGTGATGCTGGTGGTCAACGCACTGCTCGTCCGCTTCTTCGGACTCGCACCTCTGAACCGGCTGTCGCAGGCCATGACGACGGCCGATCTGATCCGGCCCGAGGCCCGCCCGGCGGTCGTCGGGAGCGGTGAAGTGGCGGACCTGACCCGCACGTTCAACTCCATGCTCGACCGTCTCGAATCCGAGCGTGCCGCCAGCAGCGCCCGCATCCTGTCCGCCCAGGAGGCCGAACGCCAGCGCGTGGCAAGGGAGTTGCACGACGAGGTGGGCCAGAGCCTCACCGCCGTACTGCTTCAACTGAAGCACGCCGCGGACCAGGCACCCACCGCCCTCGGCGAAGAACTCCGCCTCGCGCAGGAGACGACCCGCGGCAGTCTGGACGAGATCCGCCGCATCGCGCGCCGCCTGCGCCCCGCCCTCCTGGAAGAGCTCGGGCTGCCCAGCGCGCTGCGGGCCCTGGCCGCCGAATTCACCATGCCGGGCCTGACCGTACGCCACCGCATCGACCGCGGCCTGCCCCCGCTGGACCAGGAGAGCGAACTCGTCCTCTACCGCATCGCCCAGGAAGCCCTGACCAACATGGCGCGCCACTCGGCGGCGACGCAGGCTGAGTTGTGCCTGCGGGGCGGCCCCACCGGCGCGGTCGAGCTGGTGATCGGCGACAACGGCAAGGGCATCGGGCAGGCGCCGGAGGGCAACGGCATGCGCGGCATGCGGGAACGCGCGCTGCTGATAGGCGCCGCGCTGTCGTTCCGCGCCGGGGCGGAGGGCGGCACCGAGGTCCGCCTGGACGTGGCCGCCGTGGCGGGGAGCTCCGCATGACGGCCCCGGACCAGACCCGCATCCTGCTCGCCGACGACCACGCGCTGGTACGCCGCGGAGTCCGGCTCATCCTCGACAGCGAGCCGGGTCTCACCGTCGTCGCGGAAGCCGACAACGGAGCCGAAGCCGTCGCCCGGGCCCGCGACACACAGATCGACCTCGCCATCCTCGACATCGCCATGCCACGTCAGACGGGACTCCAGGCGGCCCGCGAACTGTCCCGGCTCCAACCCGGGCTGCGCATCCTGATTCTGACGATGTATCACAACGAGCAGTACTTCTTCGAAGCCCTCAAGGCCGGCGCCTGCGGCTATGTCCTGAAGACGGTCGCCGACCGCGATCTCGTGCTGGCCTGCCGGGCCGCCGTGCGCGACGAGCCGTTCATCTACCCGGGGGCCGAAAACACCCTGATCCGGGAGTACTTGGAGCGGCTGCGCCAAGGACGGCCGCTGCCCGACCGGGCGATCACCGAGCGGGAGGAGGAGATCCTCAAGCTCGTGGCCGAGGGGCACTCGTCCAAGGACATCGGCGAGCTGCTCGTCATCAGCAGCAAGACCGTCGAACGCCATCGCGCCAACCTCCTGCAGAAGCTCGGCCTGCGCGACCGTCTCGAACTCACCCGCTACGCCATCAGAGCCGGGCTCATCGAGCCCTAGCCGACGTCGCGCCGACCCTCTCAACCGCCTACTGCAACCCCCTGTACCTGGAGTCACCGGTGGTCCAACAGCAACGCGCCGTGCGCACCCGCCAAGCACTCATCCGGTCCGCGGCGGAGGCGTTTGAGCGGTACGGATACGTACAGGCGAAGCTGGCCGAGATCAGTGCCCGGGCCGGCGTCAGTGTGGGCGCCCTCCACTTCCACTTCGAGAACAAGGCCGCCGTGGCGTCGAGCGTGGAATCGACGGCGGCCCTGCGGCTGCGGCGGGCCGCCTGGAACGCTCAGCGTCCGGAGATGAACGCGGTGCAGCGGCTGACCGCCACCTCGTACGCGCTGGCCGACCAGCTGCGGCGCGATGTCGTGTGCCGCGCGGGTCTGAAGCTGAGCGGAGAGACGCCCCGTGAAGGCGGCCTGGATCTGCGCCAGGAGTGGCAGGACTTCGTGCAGAAGGTGGTCGCGGAGGCATCCGATGAGGACCTGCTGATCGAGCGCGTCGAGCAGCGCGGCATGGCCGACGTGATCGTCGCCGCCACCACCGGTTTCGAGCTGCTCTCCCGCCAGGACCCCGCAGGGGTCTCGCCGTCGCTGCTGACCAACTTCTGGCGCCTCCTGCTGCCCCGCGTGCCACAGCCCTGACCGGCCCCGCCGGCCGCGCCCGGGCGGCGGTGTGTCCGGTGCGAAGGGCGGGCTCATCATGCCTGGTGGGAATGGTGCGAATGGTCGGGCCGCTGGGAGGGGAGGGACTTCCGGACAGACCGAACCCCGCGGCACGGTGCTGCCCACCGCGGTGAAGAGAGGAACGGCATGCGGAAGAGGTACGGAATCCGGTGGCCGGTGCTGGCCGGTCTGACGGCCCTTGGCGTGGCCGCGGGGGCGCTGCCCGCGGTCGCCGCCGCACCGGACCGAGGCGGCTCCGGCTCTGAACAGGCCCAAGTCCAGGCGTACTTGGCGCGGATCGCCGGCTCCCCGAGTGAACTCAGGCGCTTCCTGGCGGAGTTGCCCAAGGGCGGTGACCTGCACCACCACTTGGGGGGTGCCGTGCGCGCGGAGTCACTCATCGGCTACGCGGCGCGGGACCGTAAATGCATAGACGCCGCGACCCATGTCGTCGTGCCGGGACCCCAGCCCTGCGGGGCCGGACAGCGCCCGGCGCAGGACGCTCTGCCACCGGGTCCGTTCCGGCGGCAGATCATCGAGGCATGGTCGATGCGGGGGTTCGTCCTCCCGCCCGACGGCGACCCGCAGCCCGGACACGACCACTTCTTCGCCACGTTCGGGAAGTTCGAGGAGGCCGAGACGGGCCACGACGCGGACATGCTCGCCGAGGTGACACAGGCCGCGGCACGGGAGCACAGCAGCTACCTGGAGACCCTGGTCACGCCGGAGGAGGGCGCCCTCAACCAGCTTGTCGACCGCATCCACCCGAAGGACCCCGTCCCGTCCGGTCTCGCGGAGTTCCACGCCACGCTGACGGCCGATCCGCGCTTCCAGGCCCTGGTCCGGCGGGCCGCCGCCGAAAACGACCGGAGCGTCCGCGACTACCGCGAACTCCTCGGCTGCGACAACCAACCGGCCCCACCGGCCTGCCGGGTCGCCGTCCGCTTCGACTACCAGGTGCTGCGCGCCCAGGACCCCCGCCATGTCTTCGCCGAACAGATCCTCGGCTTCGAGCTGGCCCGCCAACGGCTCGGCGGGGTGGTCGGGGTGAACATGGTCCAGCCCGAGGACGACCCCGTCGCGCTGCGGGACTACACCCTGCACATGAAGATGACCGGCTACCTCAAGTCCCGTTCCCCTTCGGTACGCGTCAGCCTGCACGCCGGTGAACTCGCCGAGGGCCTCAACGGGGTCGGCGGCCGCGACCTGAGCTTCCACATCAACGAGGCCGTCGGCATCGCCGGTGCCGACCGGATCGGACACGGAGTGGATCTGTCCCACGAGACGGATCCGGAGGCGCTGGGCGCGCGGATGCGCCGACAACACGTCCTGGTCGAAGCCCCGTTGATCAGCAACGCCCAGATCCTGCGGGTTCACGGCGACCGGCACCCGCTGCGCACCTACCTCGACGCCGGCGTACCGGTCGCCCTGGCCACCGACGACCCCGGCGTCAGCCGGACCGACTTGACCGCGGTGTTCCAACAGGCCGTAACCGACCAGGGTGTGACGGTGAGCCGGCTCCGGACGATGGCGCGGGCCTCGCTGGACCACGCCTTCATCGAGGGCCGCGGCCTGTGGAAGGAGCAGGATCGATACGGCACGTTCGCCCAGCCGTGTCGGAACGACACCCCCGACCCGGACCGGCCGCCGAGCGCGGCCTGCCGGACGTTCCTGGCCGCCAGTCCCAAGGCCGGCCTCCAATGGAAACTGGAGGCGGACTGGCGGGACTTCGAGAACCGCTACGCACACCGCTGAACACGGCGGTGCCGCTCAGTCGACGCTGACCACGACGGAGTGCCAGCCGGTCGCCCCGTTGGGGACGGTCGGCGTGCGCTGCTCGGTCTGGGGTGTGCCCGTGCCGTCGGTGGCCCGTACGGTCAGCGTGTGGCTGCCGGTCGAGGTGGCCTGCCACGCGAAGGACCACAGGCGCCAGGTGTCGACGGTGTCCCCGGCCGCCAGCTCCGCCTGCTGCCAGGGCCCGTCGTCGACGCGCACCTCGACGCGGGAGATGCCCCGATGCTGCGCCCAGGCCACCCCCGCCACCATGACGGTGCCCCGCTTGGGCCGGGCGAACGGCTTCGGGGTGTCGATGCGGGACTGCGTCTTGACCGGCGCCTGCTGCGCCCAGGACCGCTTCACCCAGTACGCGTCGTACGCGGCGAACGTGGTCAGCTCGATGTCCTCGATCCACTTGCACGCCGACACGTACCCGTACAGGCCGGGCACCACCATCCGTACCGGAAAACCATGTGCGAACGGCAGCGGCTGTCCGTTCATGCCGACGGCGAGCAGTGCGTCACGGCCGTCCAGCACGGCCTCGACGGGGCTGCCGATCGTCATCCCGTCCACCGACCGGGCCACCAGCTGATCGGCGGGGCCGCCCTGCGAGGGTGGGCGCACACCACACGACTTCAGCAGATCGGCAAGGCGTACACCGATCCAGCGTGCGTTGCCCACATAGGGTCCGCCCACCTCGTTGGACACACATGCCAGCGTGATGTCCCGCTCGATCAACTCGCCCGCCCGGCCCTGGAGGAGGTCGTCAAAAGTGATCGTGCGGGGGCGGGCGACACCCTCCCCGTGGATCTTCAGCCGCCAGGTGGTGGCGTCGACCTTCGGCACGACCAGCGCGGTGTCGACGCGGTAGAAGTCGGAGTTCGGGGTGAACAGCGGGCTGAGGCCGGGGAGTTGGAGGAACGCCGACGTGGGCACGGGGGCGGCGGGCGAGGCCGGCCGGGGAAGTACGACCGCACTGCGGGAGGTGACCGCGCCCCGGCCGCTCGAACTGTTCAGCGCCCGGCCGAGCAGCCCCGCCCCGGTGGACGCGGCAGCCGCCGCGACGGCGGCGCTCACGAACCCGCGCCGGTCCCAGCTCCCGCCCCCGGCATCCGCCGACTGCTCGGGCCGGCGGGCGGACAGCCTTGCGACGAGCCAGTACAGGAGCACCGCGGCGACGACGGCGCCGAACACGGACGGCAGCGCGTCCACCGCACTGCGCGAATCGGGACGGCCGGTGGCGGCCAGCGCTCCCACCACCCCGAACACCAGGACCCCGGCGGCCCCCGCCCGCCGGAAACGCACGGCCAGTACCCCGAGGAACATGGCGAGCACCGCGAGCACCGCGAGGATGCCGAGCTGGAGGACGAGCTTGTCGTCCGTCCCGAAGTGGCGGATCGCCCACTCCTTGAGCGTGGCCGGTGTCCTGTCGATGGCCGTCGCGCCGACCGCGACCACCGGCCCGGCTTCCGGCCGGACCGCCGCCGACACCAGCTCGGCTACGGCCAGCGCGGCATAACCCGCGAGGAGCCCGCACAAGGCGCCGAGGACGGTACGGCTCCGCTCACTCAGGTTCTTCGTCACAGACCGCATTCGATACCGCCGCCGCGCCCGATGGGGCACACGGCGGCCGTACGGTCACACGGTCGGGCTACGGGGCCGCGCTCGACGCCACGGAACGCACCGGCCGGAGGGTGTGACCACGGGGCGGCCGTGAGGCTGATGTCCCGTGGCCTGCCGACCTGGGGCGCGCTCTACGACACCACCTTGGCCGGGCACAGCCGCTGCGGCTTGCCGCCCTTGAGTGTCGCGTCGACGCAGCCGCCCGGGAGGCCGTCGTGGGCGGCGGTGCCGAAGTTGGCGGTGACGGTCAGCGTGCCGTCGCCGAACACGGTCCGCTGGACCGTGCCGTCGCCGGTCAGCCGACGGTACGACGTCAACTCCTTCGTGCCCGCTGCCTGGTGGAGCGGAGCGAAGTACTTCTGGAGCGCGGCCAGTTCGTTCAGATTCCGCTCATTGCGCTTGTCCTTGTCGCTGATCACGAAGTTCAGCGGCGTGTTGTAGAGCATCGCCAGCAGTGCCCGCGTCGTCTTCTGCTCCGGGAGCTTGCCGAAGGGCAGTTCCCAGCGCTCCACATTGACCAGCGAGCCGTGCAGGGCGGCCTCGTACAGCGGCACGCGATACGCCGGGTCGTACATCGCCTTGAGGGCGTCGGCCACCGCGGCCCGGTGTTCCGGCTTGAAGTCGCTCACCCGCACCGGCTTGAAGAAGGTGTCGGCGGCCGCCGCCGGGGTGTAGCCGCCCCAGGCGGGGTCGTCCTTCGGCTGGTCGGGTGCGCTGTCGAAGTGCCCGGTCTCCATCGGCCACAGTCGGCCGTCCACCGGGGTGCCCGACCCGTGGTCGAAGGCCAGCACCTTGTTGGCCCAGGCGCCGGCCGACTCGGAACCCAGCACGAGCGGGGCGTGGTGCGTGTCGTACGAGCCGTCCGCCAGGCGCTGCATCCGGGCCAGGCGGTTGGTCCGGTCCTGAGCCATGGTCATCGGGTGCGCGGGGTCGTGGTCGCGGAAGAGCTCGCCCGCCGCGTCCACGTCGAGAAAATAGCTGGTGGCGCCGTTGGCGACCAGCGAACGCGTGCGGTCGGCGAGGTAGTGCCTGCCCGGCTCGGCCTGCTCGAACGCCTGAGAGCTGAGGTAGCAGCCCTGCTTGTGGAAGCCGGGCTGGGGAGTGCCGTCGGCCCGCCGCACACAGAACGACGGGTAGACGCCGTCGGGCCAGACCGAGTTCGGGGGAGTGTCCGGCCCCTTCGCGCGCCCGTTGGCGAACGAGTCGTACGGGCCCACCAGATACCCGGCCTTCTTCGCCGCCGCGGCGTCCTCGCTCTTCATGGGCGCCTCGTCCGCGTCGTAACCCAGCCACAGCCGCGAAACGCCGAGCGCCTTCAGCCGCGCGATACCGGCCGCCGTGCGGGCGCCGCCCCAGGCGTAGGCGTGGAACGCGCCGAGCAGCCGGCCCGTCTCCGGGTTCTTCCTGATCTTCTCGCTCAGGCTGCCGAGCTGCCCGTGCTCGGCGAGCCAGTGCCGGTAGTCGACGGCGGGCGCGACGGGCGAGCCGTCGGTGAGGGAGAAGGCGACGGTGTAGCCGCGGGTCCCGTCGCCGCCGGAGAAGGAGTGCTTGGCCGTGGTGCTCAGGCGGCCGCCTCGGGAGGCGTACGCGAGCGACGTACCGATGTCGGTGGGGGCGAGGTAGCTGACGCCCCGTCCGCTGCCGAGCGCGTAGCCCCAGATGGGCAGGGAGAGCTGCGACGCCATGTCCTCCTCGCTGCCGACGAGTTGGGCCCGCGAGGAGTTCCAGAAGGGGTCGGCGACAGGGAGCGACAGGCCTTCGCCGCGCGGGAGTTGGAGGGCGGAGGCGGCCGGGTCGGTGCCCGTGACCGGCCAGGCCAGGGTCGCGTCGCGGTCGGCGGTGATCGTGACGAGCAGCCTGCCGTGCTCGACGCGGGCCTCGGCATCGAGGCCCCGGTCCGGGTACGACCACCGGGCGCCGTTGCCCGATGCGGCCAGGTTCCTCGGCGTGCCCGGGGTGTCCGCGGCCGGGTCCGACATGCGCAGGGTCTGCCCGTCGTCGGCGCGGGCGTCGATCCGCAGGGTCGCCGGGTCGATGGTGGCCGTGCCACCGCTGACGGCCAGTTCGACCTGACCGTGGTGGATCCGCGCCCCGGCCCGGTCCGCGGGACCCGCGCCGGCGGCAGGTGCGAGTCCGGCCGCGAGCGCGGTGGCGACGGCGAGAACGAGAAGGCCGCGCCGGCGGGACGGGCGCGCGATGGATGACTTACCCGTTGTGGTGTCCATGGCGCAGTGATAACGAAGAGGTTTAAGAGAACTCTAAGAGGCCGTGACACGACGGGGGTTGGAGCGCGGGATGCCCACGGTGGTGGCGGAGAGCCGGCTCGGCGTGGAACGACGGCCTGTCAAGGCTGCCCGGTGAGGCCCTCCGCCGGGACCGGTGGCCAGTGGCCGGGGGAGAGGACGCCCAGCGCGTACGCCTTGGCCACCAGAGCCGTACGGCCCTGGACGCGCCACCGCTGGGAGAGCCGGGTGAGGTGGTAGTTGACGCCGTCCACGGTCAGGCCGAGGGTCTTGCCGATGGCGGCCGTCGTCGCACCGGACGCGGCCAGCGCCAGGATGCGGGCCTGCGCCGGGCTGACCGCGTCGCGCGCGGGCGGCTCCGGGCGCTCGCCCCGTACGTACAACATGGCGAGCAGCAGGGGAGCGGGCTGGGGCACCACCATCACCGGGTGGATGGTGAACTCGCCCTCGCGCTCGGCGCCGTCCGTGGCCGACCGCCAGGTCACCTCGATGGGATAGCGGGACATGCGGCCGGTGCGCAGCGCCCTCACCAGCCGTTCCAACTGCGCCTCGGACCGCGGTGTGAACAGTTCGCGCAGCGAGCGCCCGCGCAGTCGGCCCGGGACGGTGCCCCACTCGGCGGCCATCGCGGGATTCGCGACGATCACCTCCGCGTCGATCCGGCAGACGGCGATCGGCATGGGAATGCGGTCGAGCAGCGTCAGGAAGTGGTTGCGCCACGCCCCCATGTCCTCCACCAGCACCGGCTGCTCGTCGGCCATGTCGTCCGCCACCACTCCCTGCCGGCCCGTCCGCAAGTGCGGGACGTGAGAAACCACTGCACAATCATGCAGTCGCCCACCACGGCGCGGCACACCGGGCGGGCCACGCTGGAAACATGACGGACACGATCCCGATCCCTGCCGAAGCACGCCCCGCCGACGAGGCCATCCCCGAGGTGGACATCTCGGCCGGCGGTCTCACCGAGACCCCCGTCCAACAGGCCATGGAGCTGGCCCGGGTGCACGGGCCGGTGTTCCGGCGCAGACTGAACCAGCACCAGAACCTCTTCGTCAGTTCGCTCGACCTGGTCACCGAACTCTCCGACGAGACCCGCTTCTCCAAGGGCATCTCCATCACGCTGGACTACGTACGAGAGTTCGCGGGCGACGGTCTGTTCACCGCGTACAACGACGAGCCGAACTGGGCCAAGGCGCACGACATCCTCATGCCCGCCTTCGCGCTCGGCTCGATGCGCACCTACCATCCGGCGATGCTGCGCGTCGCCCGCCGCGTCATGGGCAGCTGGGACCGCCACTCGGCCCGGGGGTCGGCCGTCGAGGTCGCCGACGACATGACGCGGATGACGCTGGACACCATCGGTCTTGCCGGATTCGGCTTCGACTTCGACTCGTTCGGCCGGGACACCCCCCACCCCTTCGTCGAGGCGATGGTGCGCTGCCTGGAGTGGAGCATGAAGCGGCTCGGCCGCACCGAGGGCGCCGACTACCGCGAGCAGGACCGGGAGTTCGAGCGCGACTCGGCCTATCTGGCCGCCGTGGTGGACGAGGTCATCGCCGCCCGCAACCAGAGCGGCGACACCTCCGTCGACGATCTGCTGGGTCTGATGCTGGGCGCCGAGCACCCCAAGGACGGCACCACCCTGGACGCGGCCAACATCCGCAACCAGGTCATCACCTTCCTGATCGCCGGGCACGAGACCACCTCGGGCACCCTCTCCTTCGCCCTGTACCACCTGCTGAAGGACCCGACGGCGCTGCGCCTGGCCCAGCGCGAGGCGGACGAGCTGTGGGGCGACGACCCCGACCCCGGCCCCACCTTCGAGGACATCGGGAAGCTGCGCTTCACCCGCCAGGTGCTGAGCGAGGCCCTGCGGCTGTGGCCCACCGCGGCCGCCTTCACCCGGCAGGCCCGCGAGGACACCCTGCTCGGCGGCCGCCACCCGCTGCGCGCGGGCGAACTGGTCACCGTGCTCACGCCGATGCTGCACCGCGACCCGGTGTGGGGCGACAACCCGGAGCTGTTCGACCCGGCACGGTTCACGCCCGAGGCGGAGGCGGCCCGCTCCCCGCACGCGTACAAGCCCTTCGGTACGGGCGAACGGGCCTGCATCGGGCGGCAGTTCGCGCTCCACGAGGCCACGATGCTGCTCGCTCTGCTCGTGCACCGCTACCGCTTCGTGGACACGGCCGGCTACCAGCTGCGGATCAAGGAGACCCTCACCCTCAAGCCCGACGGGTTCACCCTCTCCCTAATCCGGCGCACACCCGCCGACCGCGCCCTGAACCGGGCCGCGCTCCCCGGCACCGGCTCCCGCGCGACGCGTCCGGCGGCCAACGAAGGCGCCCCCGAACTGCCCGCCCGAGTCCGCCGGGGCACCGGGCTGCTCCTCCTGCACGGCACGAACTACGGCACCTGCCGCGAGTTCGCCGAGCGCCTCGCCGCCGAAGCCGCCGGCCTCGGCCTCGCCGCCGAAGTCGCCCCGCTGGACGCCCACGCGGGCGCCCTGCCCAAGGACCGCCCCGTCGTCATCGTCGCCGCCTCCTACAACGGACAGCCCACCGACGACGCGGCCCGGTTCGTCCGGTGGATCGAGGACGCGGAGCCGGGCGTGGCGGAGGCAGTGCCGTACGCGGTGCTCGGTGTCGGCGACCGCAACTGGGCCGCGACCTATCAGCGCGTCCCCACCCTCATCGACGAACGGCTCGCGGCACTCGGCGCCGACCGGATACTTCCGCGCGCCGAAGCCGACGCCTCGGGTGAACTCACGGGAACGGTAAGGGAGTTCGCGGAGTCCCTGCGGGTGGCCATCCTCGAACGGTACGGCGACCCGGACAGCATCGGCGCATCAGCACCGGCCGCCGACGCCGCGTACACCGTCACCGAGGTCACCGGCGGCCCGCGCGACGCGCTCGCCGCGCGCCACGGCCTCCTCCCGATGACCGTCACCGAGGCCCGCGACCTGACCGCGCCCGGCCACCCCCGGCCCAAGCGCTTCGTGCGCCTGGCGCTGCCCGACGGCATCGACTACCGCACGGCCGACCACCTCGCCGTCCTGCCCGCCAACGACCCGGCGGCCGTGGTCCGGGCCGCCGCGGCACTCGGCGCGGACCTCGACACGGTGCTGAACATCCACACGCCGGGCACGGGACCGGCCACCCTGCCCGTCGACCGCCCGCTGTCGGTACGCGAACTCCTCACCCACTACATCGAGTTGGGCACCCGCCCCACCCCGGCCCAGACCGCACTGCTCGCCGCGCAGAACCCCTGCCCGCCCGAACGCGCCGCCCTGGAGCACCTGGCGGCGGACGACCCCCGCACCCTGCTCGGCCTCATCGAGGACCACCCCGCACTGCGCGGCGCACTCGACTGGCCGACCATCCTCGACCTGCTGCCCCCGCTGCGCCCCCGCCCGTACTCGGTGTCCTCCTCGCCCGCCCGCGACCCGCGCCACGCCGACCTGATGGTCTCGCTGAAGCCCGGCGGCACCGGCTCGGCCCATCTGCACTCCCTGCGGCCCGGCGACACGGTGCTGGCTCGCGTCCAGCCCTGCCGCGAGGCCTTCCGCATCGCGCCCGATGCGCCGGAGCCGGTCATCATGATCGCCGCGGGAACGGGCCTGGCTCCGTTCCGCGGAGCCGTCGCCGACCGCCTGACGGTACGTCAACCAGCCCCGGCTGTCCTCTACTTCGGATGCGACGCCCCGGACGCCGACTTCCTGCACGCCGATGAGCTGCGGGCGGCCGAGCTGGCCGGCGTGCTCTCGCTGCGCCCCGCCTTCAGCGCCACCCCCGAAGGCGACGGCCGCTTCGTCCAGCACCGCATCGCCGCCGAGGCGGACGAACTGTGGCCCCTGCTGGAGAAGGGTGCCCGGGTGTACGTGTGCGGCGACGGCAGCCGGATGGCCCCGGGCGTGCGCGCCGCCTTCCGCGAGCTGTACGCGCGGCACACGGGCGCCTCGGCCGAGGAGGCCGAGGACTGGCTGGCCCGCCTCACCGCCGAGCGCCGGTACGTGGAGGACGTGTACGCGGGCTGACCCAGTCCCGGACGCTGAAGCCCCCCGGGCGGGCCGTATGAGGCCCGCCCGGGGGGCGCGGCCGCGTGCCGCGCACGAGAATCGTGGGGACCGAGGAGACCGGCCGAGCGCGGGCGCACCCCCGTCCGCGCACCGGGCCCCTCCCCGCCCCCATGACGCCGGGAGAGAGCAAGCGATGCCCACCAGCTCCGATAGCACCGAGAACACCACCATGAAGGCCATGACGTACTCCTCCTACGGAGACGACGCCGTGCTGCGCCTCACCGACCAGCCGCTGCCCAAGGTGGGCCCGGGTGAAGTGGTCGTCCGGGTGCGCTGTGCGGCCGTCAACCCGGTCGACTGGAAGATCATGTCCGGGGGGCTCGACGGCTTGATGGACACCGTGTTTCCGGTCATCCCGGGATGGGACGTGGCCGGTGTCGTGGAGCGCGTCGGCATCGACACGCCCGAATGGAAGGCGGGCGACGAGGTCTTCGCGTACGCCCGGAAGGACTACGTGCACGGCGGCACCTTCGCGGAGTTCGTGACCGTCCCCGTGCGCGCGCTGGCCCGCAAGCCGAAGTCCCTGAGCTGGGAGGAGACGGCGGGCGTCCCGCTGGCCGGGCTCACCGCCCAGCAGACCCTGACCCGGCTCGGCACGGGCAAGGGTGACACGGTGCTCGTCCACGGCGTGGCGGGCGGCGTCGGCACGTTCGGTGTGCAGATCGCCCGTGCGCTGGGCGCCCGCGTCATCGGAACGGCCTCCGAGCGCAACCACGACCGGCTGCGCGAGCTGGGGGCCGAGCCGGTCACCTACGGCGACGGCCTCGCCGAACGCGTCCGGGCGCTGGCTCCCGACGGCGTGGACGTCGTGGTCGACTACGTCGGCGGCGTGCTCGACGCGACCCGGGCGGTCCTGCGGGAAGGCGGCCGTCACGCGTCGATCGCCGACCCGTCCGTCATGGAGGCGGGCGGCCAGTGGATGTGGGTGCGCCCCGACGGCGAAGGGCTCACGGTCCTGGCCGGTCTCGCGGACTCGGGGCAGCTCAAGGTCCCGGTGGCCGAGACGTTCCCCCTGGACCGACTGGCGGACGCCTTCGGACTCAGCCGGACGGGCCACGCCCACGGCAAGATCCTCATCAAGGTCAGCGAGGACTCCGCGTAACACCGACCGCTTCCCGTCCGGCCCACCGCATGCCTCGCATTCGGTGTCGAGTCGGTGAACGCGGAGGTAACTCTGGGCGGTGGGGCTGCTCTGAGGGCACTCCGTGCTCAGGCGGGTGTCTAGCATGAGCACGTCGTCTTTTCCCAGTTGGCAGGAACGGAGTGCCGTGATGACCGACCTCGATCCGGGTGCCGGTCAGGAGCCGGCCGAGCCCGACGGGGAGTCCGGCATACCGGGCCGCACCGCCCGGCCGGCCCGCGCCCGACAGATCGGCGCGGCCGTGGTCGTGGCCGCCCTCGCCGTCGGCGGCATCGTCTACGCCGTCGGATCCGGCCACCGCCCGGCGGCCGCGCCCGGGGCGCAGGGGCCGACCACCATCGAGGTGTCGACCGGTGCCTGTGGTCGCGGCTGGACCGGCGCGACACCCGGTCCGCAGGTTTTCCAGCTGCGCAACACCTCCGCGACAGCGGCCGAGGTCGACCTCACCGACCCCGCCACCGGCGCCGTCTACGGGGAGATCGAGGGCCTCGCCCCCGGCACCACCCGCGAGATGCGGGTGGTACTGGGCGGTGGCTCGTACGCGTTCAAGTGCCTGCCCGACGACGCCGACGCGGTCACCGGACCCACCGTGAAGATCGCGGGCGCCACCGCGGGCAGCGGTCCTGCCGCGGTGCCGGTGACCCAGCACGACCTGATTCCGCCGACCCTCGCCTACCAGCAGTGGATCGCGGCCAGAACCGTCGAACTCGCCGACCGGACGGACGAGTTGAAGCGGGCCGTCGACGACGGCGACCTCGCCGCCGCGCGACAGGCGTGGCTGCCCGCGCACATGGTGTACGAGCGGATGGGCGCAGCCTACGGAACGTTCGGGGAAGCGGACGCCGCCATCAACAGCCCCGGCCCCGGCCTCTCGGCCGCCGCATCAGCCCAGGATTTTAATGGCTTCCACCGTGTCGAGTACGGGCTGTGGCACGGAGAGTCGGCCGCGTCGCTGCGCGGGCCGGCGGACCGGCTCGCCCAAGCCGTGCACGCCCTGCACGACAGCTGGCCGCAGGCCAGGATGGACCCGGCCCAACTGGGCCTGCGCGCCCACGAGATCCTGGAAGCCACCGCGCAGTCCGAGCTCACCGGCCGCACCGACTACGGCAGCGGCAGCAACCTGGCCACCGCCCGCGCCAACCTCGACGGAACCCGTGAACTCCTCACCCTGCTGCGCCCGTTGCTCACCAGCCGCTACCCGGACCTGCCGCGCCTCGACTCCTGGCTGGACCGCACCCAGCACACCCTGGACCGCTTCGACAGCGACGGCGGCTGGACACCGCTGGACCGGCTGAACCGCCCGGACCGGCAGCGGATCAACAGCGACATCGGCCAGGCGGTCGAACTCCTGGCCCCGGTGGCGGCCATCTGCGAAGCGCGGAGGACAACATGAGTGAGGTACGGCGGCGCGGCTTCCTGCGGGGCGCGGCGGCGGGGGTCGGGACCGCGGTCACCGGGGCCGCGCTGCCCGGCGCGACCCCCCGTACGGCCGCCCGGGCGGACGACGCAGGCAAGGCCGCGGCCACCGTGGACTTCCACGGCGTGCACCAGCCCGGCATCCTTCAACCCCCGCAGCGCGCAACGGCGTTCGTGTCCTTCGACGTCACCGCGGCGGACCGCAGGGAGCTGACGGAACTGCTGCACACCCTCACCGATCGGGCCCGCTTCCTCGCCACCGGCGGCTCCCCGCCCCCGGTGGGAATCACCGCGCAGCCCAGCGACTCCGGGGTGCTCGGCCCGCAGGTGCCCACCAGCGGCCTGACGGTCACGGCGGGTGTCGGCGCCTCCCTCTTCGACGACCGGTTCGGGCTGAAGAGCCGCAAGCCGGCCCGGCTCTCCGCGATGCCCGCCTTCCCCGACGACGACCTCGACGCGGCCTGGTGCCACGGCGACCTGAGCGTCCAACTGTGCGCCGACAGCCCGGACGTGGTCCTGCACGCCCTGCGCGACATCGCCCGGCACACCCGTGGCGGCCTGCAGGTGCGCTGGCGCATGGACGGCTTCACCAGCCCGCCGAGACCCAGCGGCACCCCCCGCAACCACCTCGGCTTCAAGGACGGCACCGCCAATCCCGACACCGCCGACCCGGCCGCGATGGACCGCCTCGTGTGGGTGGGCGCGGGCGGCGGCGAACCGTCGTGGACGGCCGGCGGAAGCTACCAGGTGGTGCGGCTGATCCGGATGCTCGTGGAGTTCTGGGACCGGGTCTCGATCACCGAGCAGGAGCGCATGTTCGGCCGCAGCCGGGACACCGGCGCCCCGCTGGACGGATCGGGCGAGTTCGACGTCCCGGAGTTCGCGCAGGACCCCAAGGGCGATGTGATCCCGCTGGACAGCCACATCCGGCTGGCCAATCCGCGGTCCGGGCAGAGCGAGGGGCAGCGGATCCTGCGCCGCGGATACAACTACGACCGCGGCATGCGCACCAACGGCGACCTCGACATGGGGCTGATCTTCTGCTGCTACCAGCAGGACCTGGCCCGGCAGTTCGAGACCGTACAGAAGCGCCTCGCGGGGGAGCCGCTGGTGGACTACGTCAAGCCGTTCGGCGGCGGCTACTTCTTCGCGCTGCCCGGGGTGCGGGACCGGACCGACTGGTTCGGCCGGGGCCTGCTCGCCTGAGTTCTGCTGGACCGACCGGACTTGACCAACAGAGGGTCAAGTTTTGGCCGGGGATTCCTGACCACCTGTTCACCGGGAGGACACAGTGACGCAGTCGCGGTGTAGTGGTCCGCGCGAAACATCGAATTTCGTCAACGACATACAAGAAGGCGGCCGGACGGCGGACGCCAGTGGAGGCATGCGGAGCATGGGCAGCATACGTAGCGCGGTAGGTCCGGGGCGCTGGGCCAGACGCTGGGGAGCGTTCGCCGGTGCCGCGGCACTCGGCCTGCTGAGCGGTACGGTCCCGGCCGCGGCCGACTCGGCCGACCACCACCCCGGCGGCCAGACGGCCACCCCGGTCAAGCACTTGGTGGTGCTCTTCCAGGAGAACGTGTCCTTCGACCACTACTTCGGCGCGTACCCGGTGGCGGCGAACACCGACGGCACGAAGTTCACGGCCGACAAGCACACCCCGAAGGACATCAACACCCTCCGCAACGCGGGGCTGCTGACGCAGAACCCGAACCAGTACGCCCCCAAGCGGCTCACCCCGCAGCAGGCCATGACCTGCGACCAGAACCACAGCTACGGGCCCGAGCAGTACGCGGCCAACGCCGGCAAGGCCGACCAGTACGTGCAGAACACCGACTCCGGCAAGTGCTCCGGCAACCTGTTCGGTGAGCCCGGCCTGGTCATGGACTACTACGACGGCAACACCGTCACCGCGATGTGGAACTACGCCCAGCACTACACGCTCGGCGACAACTCGTACAGCAGCAACTACGGCCCCTCCACGCCGGGTGCGATCAACCTCGTCTCGGGCCAGACCCACGGGGTGATATCCACCGACCCCGCCTCCGGCACCGAGCACCCCAAGCAGACCGCGAAGCCGGACCCGTACACGGTCGTCTCGCCTGACGCCAAGGGTGTCGGCACCCTCACCAACGACCCCGACCCGGCGTACGACGACTGCTCGAACAAGGACCACACGAGCAAGAACGCGCTCGGCGCCATGCAGGGCCGCAACATCGGCGACCTGCTCAACCAGCAGAAGGTCTCCTGGGGCTGGTTCCAGGGCGGCTTCCGGCCCAGCACCGCCTGGGACGGCAAGCAGGGCAGTTACGCGAAGTGCTCGGGCAGCACCCACGCCAACGTGGGAGGCGCGGCGGTGGTCGACTACAGCCCGCACCACTCGCCCTTCCAGTACTACGAGTCGACGTCCAACCCGCACCACCTGCCGCCGAAGAACACCGCCGAGATCGGCCACAACGGGCAGGCCAACCACAACTACGACCTGAGCGACTTCGACGCGGCGCTCAAGGCGGGCAACCTGCCGGCCGTGAGCTTCCTGAAGGCCTCGGAGTTCCAGGACGGGCACGCCGCCTACTCCGACCCGATCGATGAGCAGCACTTCCTCGTCGAGAAGATCAACAAGCTCCAGCAGTCGCCGGAGTGGAAGGACACCGCGGTCGTCGTCGCGTACGACGACTCCGACGGCTGGTACGACCACGGCTACGCCAAGCCGCTGAACGGCTCGAAGGACACCAAGCCCGGCTCCGACGGCAAGGCCACCGACAGCCCGGCCTGCCAGGCCGGACCGGCCGCGGCCGGCGGCTACTCGGACCGCTGCGGCCCCGGTACGCGCCAGCCGCTCCTTGTCATCTCGCCGTACAGCAAGGTCAACGCCGTCGACCACGCCCAGACCGAGCAGGCGTCCATCACCCGCTTCATCGAGGACAACTGGCACACCGGACGGATCGGCGACGCCTCGTTCGACGCCCGCGCCGGCTCGCTGAACTCGGCCTTCGACTTCAAGCACCCCAACGGCAAGCAGGTGCTGCTCAACGAGGACGGCTCGGTCAAGTCCGTGGCGGAGATCCCCAAGAACCCGGCGCCGCCCGCCTCCCAGGGCACGACCGGCGAGACCGGCACGGCCGCCGCCACGGGCGGCTCCGGAAACAACCCGTCCACCCAGACGTCCGGCCAGACCCTTGCCGAGACCGGCTCTTCGTCGGCTCTCCTTCCGGCGGGGCTCACCGCGGCCGCGCTCGCGGCGGGCGGCGCGGGCATCGCCTTCACGGTGTACCGCCGCAAGTCCCGTACCAGCAGCGCCAGTTAAGACCCGCACGACCAGGGACCGCCGACGATGTGTCGGCGGTCCTTCGCGTGGTCGCGGCGGCGGCCGGTGGTCCGCGGCGGGTGGCCCGTACGCGACGCGAACCCATGCGGTGCGGTGACGGGCGAGGAGTCGGCCGCTGCATTTATGGGGAAGTAGAAGGAGACAAGAGGCGGTTCCGACCCCCGACTTGTGGTGGCGGCCCGCCGGCAGGGTGGCGTCACGGTGGCCGAGTGGGCACCGCGGAAGGACTCCGATGGGGATCTACGGGCAGGACTGGGCGTCGTACCAGTCGGCGGCACCGGACACGAGTGGTCTGTCCTTCGTCTTCGTCAAGGTCACCGAGGGGCTTTCGTACATCAATCCGCGCTGGGTGTCGCAGCGCGACCACGCGAAGGCGAACGGCCTGGTGTGGGGCGCCTACCACTACCCCCACATGGGCAACAGCGCGCAGGCCGAGGCGGACTACTTCCTCGCCTGGGTCAACTGGCAGCCCGGCGACCTGGTGGTCCTCGACTGGGAAGGCTACGACGCGGCGAACTCCCACGTCCCCAAGTCGACCCAACGTGCCTACAAGGACGCCTGGTTGAGATACGTCAAGAGCCGCCTGCCGCACCACCCCGTCGGAATGTACGCCAACCTCGACTACTGGTGGAACGTCGACCAGGACGGCTTCTACGGCGACTTCCTGTGGATCGCCACGGCCGGACGCGCCGCCGGAAGCCCCGGAATCCAGGCTAATTGGCTCTTCCATCAGTACGGCGAGTCCAACGGCCTCGACCGCGACTACTGCCACCTGCACAGCACGGCAGAACTCCGCGCCTGGGCGCTCTCGTTCCAGCACTCCCCGCCTCAGGAGACCGACATGCCCCAATGGATCACCGGCCGCGTCGAGCCGGGCGCCCAGCCCACCGTCGTCCTGCTCCCGCACGGCACCGCGTGGGACACGTACAACCGCAGACTGCACCTCGGCATGGACCAGATCACCGACACCCCGGTGACCGGTTCGGTCCGGGTGGCCCTCCACAACGGCACGCTGTGGCACGGCATCCAGACGGTCCGGGTGGGCGCCGCAGCCGGAACGGTCGATGTGGACATCACCAGCGGCGATCTGAAGGTGAGCCTCCAGACGGACACGGCGGGCGTCTCCTACGCCATCGAAACCTGGTGAGCCGCGAGGGGAGCCGGGCGGTGGCCCCATGTTCGCGGACCATCGACGGCGTGTTCGCGGTGACGACGCGATGAAGTGGGCGGATGTGTACTGGAGCGGCCCCACCGTCTGACGGGTGTGCGCGGGCGACATGCGATTCCTGGACGGTGTATGGCGCACGGCGTGGCACGCTGGGCATTCTTGTGTCCTCAGTCATCCAAGGAGGCGGGTGCGCGTGCGGCCGATCCAGCCCAGGGAGACTCCTTCGCCCCTGACGGTGCTGGGCGAGGAGCGCCGACTCCACAAGGAGCTCGGCTTCTGGAGCCTGACCGCCATCGGCTTCTCCAACATCCTCGGTTCGGGCTGGCTGTTCGCCGCCATGTTCGCGGCCCAGACCGCGGGGCCCGCCGCCCTGCTGTCCTGGGTCGCGGCCGGGGTGCTGTGCGCGCTGGTGGCGCTGGTCATGGTCGAACTCGGAGCCACCCGCCCGGAGGGCGGCGGCACCGTGCGATGGCCGCTGTACGCGAGCGGCCGGCTCGTCGGCACGGTCGTCGGCTGGTCGGTTCTGCTGTCGGTCGGCGGTACGGCCGCGGAAATCAGCGCGATCATGCAGTACGCCGCGCACTACCTGCCCGGCCTGTACGCCGGCGGCCGCCTCACCGCCTCCGGCCTCGCCGTGGCCACCGGTCTGAGCGTGCTCCTCACGGCACTCAACTGGTTCGCCGTGCGGATCTTCGCGCGGCTCAACAACCTGGTGTCGCTGTTCAAGGTCCTCATCCCGGTGCTCACGGTGGTCGCCCTGTTCCTCTCGGGCACGCATTCAGGACGCCTCACCGACAACGGCGGCTTCGCGCCGTACGGCTACGCGGCCTGTCTGACCGCGCTGGCCGGCGGCGGGATCGTGTACTCCGTCAACGGCTTCCAGGCACCCCTCGACTTCTCCGGCGAGGCCCGCAACCCGCGCCGCACCGTGCCGAGTGCGGTGCTCACCGGGATCGCTCTCGCCGTCCTGGTCTATCTCGGGCTGCAACTGGCGTTCCTGTTCACGGTGCCCGACTCGCTGCTCGCACACGGCTGGCGGGGAGTCAACTTCGACTCACCCTTCGGGCAGCTCGCCCTCGTGCTCAACCTCCACTGGCTGGCCACCCTGCTGTACGCCGACGCGGTGGTCTCGCCCGGCGGATCCGCGTACGTCGGCGTAGCGATCGACGCCCGGCACACCTATGCCCTGGCCAAGAACGGCCTGCTGCCCCGCTTCTTCATGCGGATCGACCCCCGTTCCGGCATGGCCCGCCGGGCCCTGCTGCTCAACCTCGCGGTCATCATCGTCTTCATGCTGCCGTTCGGCGGCTGGCAGGACATCGTCAGCGTGATGGGCGACATGTACCTGCTCGTCTACGCCGCCTCGGCGGTCGCGGCGGCGGCGTTCCGGGCGTACGACGCGGAGCGGGGAGCGCCGAAGGCGGAGGGCCGGGTGGCCGGGGTGCACTGGATCGCGCCCATCAGCTTCGTGGTGTCCAGCGAGTTCGTCTACTGGTCGGGCTGGCACCACCTGCGGCTGGCGCTGCCGCTGGTCCTTGCCGGCGTCCCGCTGTTCCTGATGCTGCGGCGCGACTCCGAAGGGCGTTCACAGCGCGCCGAGTTGAGGCAGGGCGCCTGGCTGGTCTTCCACCTGGCCGCGCTGACCCTGCTGTCGTGGCTCGGCACCTTCGGGGGCTCCGGACACCTGCCGGCGCCGTACGACTCCGTCGCGGTGGGCGCCGTCGCCCTGGCGGTGTTCGCCTGGGCGGTCCGCTCCGGTGCCGCACACCTCAGAACGGCGCCGGTCACCGCATTGCCGACCACGTGACCCGCTGGGCGGGGGAGTGCCCGTCCTCGGTCGAGGGTTCCTCCGGACAGTCCTGTTCCGCCGGGCCGCCCAGCTGAGACACCGCCACCGCCCTCAACCGCCTTACGAATACGCATCGTCCACGCGGATGTGGCGGAACACCCGTCGCGGCGTGTCCGCCTGGTGTTACCTTCCGTGTCAATCGATGCGGAGGGTGCGCCTTGTGCGCGTCGGTTCCAGGGGGCGGTGAGTGGGGTGGGGGATCTTGACGCGGCAGGGGGCGCCGATGCGTTCCTGCGGCACATGTTGTGGCGGTACCCGGGGCAGCGGCAGCCGATCGTGGCGCTCCTCGGCCCCAGGCAGTCCGGCAAGACCGATCTGCTGCGTGCCGTGTCGCGAGCGTGCGGCGGCACCGTCGTGCACGCGGCGCTCGACTTCGACGAGACCCCGCTCGACCCGGTGTCGGCGGCCGCGCTGGTCGCCTTCCAGATGATGCGCGGCTGGGACAATCTGCGCCACGGCCCGGTGTTCCACCGCTTCGGGCTCGGGCTGCTCGCCCTCAACGAGAACCTGGACGCGGACCGGGTCCGGGCCGCCGACCAGATCAGGGAACTCATCCAGCAGTACACACGCAACACCCGCCAGGGCAGGTTCGCGACCCGTCTGGAGCACGCGGCGGCCACCACGATGGACGTCGTCGCCCAGGGAGCACTGAGCCCCCTGGTGTCCGGGCCCGCGCGCGAGGTGGTCTCCGCGGTCCGCGAGCAAGCCAAGCCCGTCATCGGATCCTTGTTGCAGAGCGCCGCGCGCTGGGGCGTACGGGACGCGCTGCGCTGGCACATCAGCGTGCCCGAGGCCGAGTCCGCCCGCTCCATCGACGCGCTGATCAGGCTGAGTTCCACGTCCCGCTCCGCGGCGGTCGGTCCCCTCATGGCGGCGTTCCTCGCCGATGTCAAGGACCAGGCCGAGCGGCATCCGCCGCTGCGCTCCGCCTGCTCCTGCGTGCTGCCCGCCCAGGCCGCCCGCCCAGGCCGCCACGACCACGCGTGGGTCCTGCTTGTGGACGGCGCCCAGACCCCCAGCGGGCGGCGCTTCCTCACCGAGCTCGCGGGGGCCCGGGCCCGCAACCAGCACGCCGACGCGGACGGTTCGGGCGCGGCGGACCCCTTACTCGTCCTGGCCGCGTGCGAGCAGTGGCAGTCCGAGTGGACCTCCTGGTGGTGCGAACCCTGGCGCCCGACACCCCGCGCCGCCACACCCCAGCGCCGCGTCCCGCTGCTCTCCCGCGCGACCCGGACGCTGTGGGCCCGGGAGAACGACGCGGCCGTCCGCGTCGACCGGGGACCGGCGGCCGCCTGGTGGTACCCCGTGTGGCTCGACCCGATGACCGAGGAACAGGTCGGGTACGCCATGGACCGCTCGGACCCGTCGCCCGCCCGGCCACTGCCCTCGTCCGTCGTCCACCGGCTGACCGGGGGCCACCGCGGCGCCGTCCTGGCCGTCCTCGACGAACAGTTCGGTGCCCGTCCCGGCCCGCACGGCGCAGGACCCGCCGTGTCCCTGCACTCCCCGGCCGACGAGCAGGGCACGCCGCTGTGGTCCCACGCCCTGGAGACCAGCCTGCCCGAGGGGCTGCCCGTCCCCGGCGCCACCTGGAGCACCGCCCCCGCGGTGGTGCTCGCGGCCGCCTATCTCGCGGACGTACACACGGCACACGATCCGCGGCTGCCGTCGGACCTTGCGGAACTTCCGCGCAGCCTGGAACTGCTCCGCCGCCACCTGTGGGTCAGCACCTTCACCCACCGCCCCTCCCGCATCCGGGAGATCGGCTGGGGCGACGCCGACGGGCCGGCCACCCTGCACCCCTGGCTGGCCCGCTGCGCTCTCACCGCACTCAACACCGCCCGCCCCGCGCCGCCTTCGCAGGGGAGCTGCTGGCACGAGGTGTTCACCAGCCAGTCCATCGCGCTGACCACGCCACCGGTGCACGGCGGCGACGCGGCCGCAGTCGAGCGAAGGCTCTTCCACGACCTGGCCCTCGGCCGTTTCGCGCCGGTGGCCGCGGCCCTGGCCGCCCGGTTCGACGAGGACCACCGCGCGTGGATCCGGCTGCTCGACTATCTGTCGTCGGCGCCCTGCCGCCCGCTGTACGAGCGGTCCCCGCAGGAGGCGTACGCCCATCTGCTCGGCGGGGTCGAGAACGGCGGGCAGACGGTCCTCGCGGTGGCCACGGCGAAACTGCTGGCCCTGCTGTGGCTCTACAACGACCCGCTGACCGAGCACACCCGGCGCTGGGACGGCGAGATACGGGAGTGTTTCACCCGCCTCGCGCACAACTCCCGTCTGCTGGACGTCAGTCCGCTCCAGCAGGCGGCGGCGGCCTTCGCCTAGCCCAGCGATGGCCGCGGCGCCCCGCGTCCTTCGACCGCACCGCAAGGAGTGTCCATGCCACCCGCTGTAGGCAACCCCCGCTTCGGGCGGCTGCGCCGCCACCCGGTGCTGTCGATCGTGGCGGCCCTCGTGATCCTGTCCGGTCTGGTGCTCGGCGGCCGCTGGGGCTACGGCCGGCTCTTCCCGCCCTCGCTGACGTGCGGCACCGGCATGGCAGCCACCGGGACACCGCTCGCCTGCGCGGGCGTGAACATCGACAGCGTGCCGTTCACCGACCACGAGCCCGCCCGGATGCGGGAGTTGGAGAACCTGGTCAGGTCGGCCAACGATGGGGTGAAGGGCCCGTACACCAGCATCGTCCTGATGCTGGACCTCTCGCCCGTCTCCGATGTGGACACCCTCACCTACGACTCCCTCTACCCCAACATCGAAGGCGCCCTCACCGCCGTGTGGCGGGCCAACAACACCGCCGCCTACGGCAGTACGCCGGCCATCAAGCTGTACCTCGCCAACATGGGCAGCCAGTACGGCTCCTGGGCCGAAACGGTGGCCCGGGTCAAGGAGCGGGCGAGCGCCGAGCACATTTCGGCGGTCGTCGGGCTCGGCCAGAGCACCGAGCAGACCCGCAGCGCCGCCGCGGCGATCTCCGCCCAGCTGCACATCCCCGTCATCGGCTCCACGGTGACGGGCAACTCGATGAACACCGACCCCGCCGATCCCACCGGCAAGAAGCAGATAGTCGACATGTTCCGGGTCTCCCCGACCAATTCGGACTCGGTGACCGCCGCGAACCAGTACGTGTCGACCCTGCACCCGGTGGTCGCCTCCCTCGCGGTGGTCGCCGACAGCGTCACCGGTGACGACTACACCCAGACCCTCGCCGAGGCCGCCAAGTCCCGGTTCCGGGCGCCGAACCGCACCGTGACCGTGCTCCCGTACACCTCGCCCAGCGACCTGCCCGCCGGATCGGGGCGGCAGGACTACCTGGTGCAGCAGTTCAACCTGATGCACGCCAACCTGTGCCAGGCGGCGCCCTCAGTGGTCTACTTCGCCGGCCGGGGCCGCGACCTCGGGGCGTTCGTGGAGAACTGGGTGCAGGGCGCCCCGTGCGGCATCGCCCAGCTGCGCATCCTCGTCGGTGACGACGCCTCGGAGAGCATCCACGACAAGGCCGTGCTCAACGGCATCGCCTCCGGCCGGGTCACCGTCTCGTTCACCGCGCTTGCCAGCCCCGACGAGTGGGGCAAGGACTGCCCCGGATCGGACGCGAAGCACAACTACGACCAGTTCTGGACCGCGTTCACCGGCCGCCCCGACCCGTGCACGGGCCAGCCCCCGATCGCCGACAAGGACGTGGCGACCCTCGCCTTCGACCCCGTCGACCTGGGCAGCGGACAGGCCATGCTCACCCACGACGCGGCCGTCGCGGCGATCAGCGCGGGCCGGCACGACGCCGTGGGACTGAAGAACCCGGGTCTGGAGACCGGCATCCTGCACCAGTTCTACTGCGCCCAGATGCTGCCCGGAGCCAGCGGCTGGCTGTCCTTCGGCAGCGACGGCACCCCGGCCGGCAAACCCACGCCGGTGGTCCAGCTCGACGCCGACGGCACGACCAAGACCATCGCCCTGACCTGGCCCGACGGCAGTCCCAACCTGAGCCTGCCGCAGCGCGGAGGCAAGGGCGCCCCAGGCTGCTGAACCGCTTCCGGGATACCGCTGGTCAGCGGGCGGAGCCGAGGGCGTGGTGCAGGTCGGCCGAGGTGATGAGGGCCAGGGCGCAGCCGTCGTGCAGGACCACCGCGGTGTCCTGCGACGCCCGGGTCAGTTCATCGAGTGCGGGCCGGGCCGGTTCTCCGTGGCCGAAGTGGGGGAGGGGCGGGTCGAGATGGCCCGACAGCGGGTCTGCCGGGGTGGCGTCGCCGTCGTGGACGGCGGCTTCGAGCCCGGCCAGGGTTACGGATCCGGTGAGTTCGGGCGCCGTGGGACGGCGGTCGGGGCCCGCCGGGCAGGGGCCGGCGGGCAGCACGGGTGACGCGCCGCCGCTCTTCGTGGCCCGCAGGACGGCAAGTGCCTCGCCGACGGTGGTGCGGGTGTTGAGGTAGGGGAACGGCGTGGTGCGGGCGTCCGGAGGGGTGGCGTCCGCGACCCGGGGGTGGCTCGTGTCGCCGTCGAGGAAGCCCAGTCGCAGCATCCAGGCGTCGTTGAAGTACTTGGACAGGTACTGCCGTCCGGAGTCCGGCAGGATCACCACCACGACCGCGTCTGGCCCGGCCTCCGCCGCGACCTGGTGGGCTGCGGCCAGCGCCGTTCCGGACGAGCCGCCGACCAACAGGCCCTGTTCGCGGGCCAGTTGGCGCAGGGTGTCGAGTGCGTGCCGGTCGGCGATGGGCACGACGCGGTCGACGACTTCGGGGTGGTACGACGTGGGCCACACGTCGTCCGCGGTGTCGGGGTGCAGGAAATGGCCGGCCGCCTCGATGAAGTACGGGCGGCCGTCGCCCCCGGAGTAGACGGAGGAGGCGGGGTCCGCCCCGATCACCTGGACGGCATCGCCGCCGACCTCCTTGAGATAGCGGCCGGCGCCGCTGATGGTGCCGCCGGTGCCGATGCAGGACACCAGGTGGGTGACGCGTCCCCGGGTCTGGCGCCAGATCTCCGGCCCGGTGGTCAGGTAGTGGGCCTCGGGGTTGGCCGGGTTGTCGTACTGGTTGGCAAGCCACCCGCCCGGCGTCGTCCCGGCGATGCGGACCGCGGTGCTCACGGGGTGGTCGGGGTGCTCGCGGGGCAGGCCGCCCGGTTTGATCACGACCTCGGCGCCGAAGGCCCGCAGGGTGGCGACCTTCTCATCGCTGGCCCGGTCCGAGACGACCAGCACGCTCCGGTACCCCTTCTCGGCCGCCACGAGCGCGAGTCCGATGCCGGTGTTGCCGGAGGTGGCCTCGACGACGGTCCCGCCCGGCCGCAGCAGCCCGTCCTGCTCCGCCCGCTCGATCATGCGCAGACCGATCCGGTCCTTGGCGCTGCCCCCGATGCTCAGATACTCCAGCTTGGCGTAGACGGCGGCGGGGCTCCCGGTGCGCAGACGGACCAGCGGTGTGCCGCCGATGAGGTCGAGCGCAGACTCGTAAACGTCCATCACGGCACCCTAGCCAATGGCCCAGCAGTGCTAAGCCCATGACAGGACGGCGAGTTGGTCTGTCCGGGAACCGGGCCGGTTTCCTTGTTTCCTGTTCTCAGGGGCAACGGGAAACCGGTCGACCCGGCTGCGCACCGGTCGCCAGACTCCTGGCATCGGGGCGCAACCGTCGCCACCGGTTCAACGAGGAGGATTCCCATGAAGCTGCGATTCTGGTCCTTGGCCGGTGCTCTTTCGCTGACCGCCGTGCTCATGCCCGTCTCGAACGCGGTGGCGGCCCCGGCCGCGCCGTCCTGTACGGACGGGTCGATCTGCTTCTACACCGGGGCCCGCTACGACGGCCAGAGCTGGGAATGGGTCGCCAAGAACGGCTACCACGACATGCCGGCCGCGTTCCACGACAACGTCGGGTCGTTCGTGTCGAGCGCCGACGGCTGCTTCATCAACTGGGACCCCAAGGAGACCCGGCCCGTGCACAAGGGCGACAGCCGGATCGACTACACCAGCGACTTCGGCGGACGCATCGACGGCGTGGGCCAGGTCTGCTGATCCCTCATGCACGGGGTTTCAGCGGGCGGTCTACCGCTGGGCGTGTCCGCCGGCGAGTGACCACTCGCGGTTGAGTGTGCCCAGCGGGATCCGGTGCTCGATGACGGGTGTTCCGAACAGGGAGAGCTGGAAGTGGAGTTGGCCGCTCAGGTCGAAGCCGCCGTACAGCGCCCAGGAGCCGGTCACCGACGCCTTGCCGTCGCTTGACGCCTCCGCCTTGGCGTCGGCCTCGCCGCGCAGGTAGGGGGCGAAGTCGGCGCTCACACCGACGGCTCCGTACAGTCCGACGGAGGCTTCCGCGCCGAGGGCGCCCTTGACGCGTCCGGCGGCGGTGACGCTCGCCTTCACCGGGGTGCTGTGCACGGCCGAGGTGCTGACCGGGGCCCAGCCCTTGCCCGAGACGTAGCTGCCGCCGACCCGGAAGTCGCCCTTGACGTCCTGCTGGACATCGAGGGTGACCTGGCCGTCGGCCTCCACCTGGACGTAGCAGGTCAGGTCGAGGTTGACCACGACGGGCACCGGGCCCACCTGGATGACGGGAGCGGTGTGCAGTGCGGCGAACGGGATCCGCTTGGGCGCACCGGTGCTGGCGGCGGCGCGTCCCTTGAGCGCCCACTGCGAGGACCAGTCGCCGCTCATCCCGAGGAAGGCGGACTTCAGGCCGAGCCCGCCGCCGGTGCTGCCGTCGTACGAGAACTCCACCTCGGGGGCCAGCTGGACGAAGCCGGACACCGATGCCGCGGCCGAAGCGGGAGCGTCCTTGGCGGTGTCCACCGAGGCGTTCACGTCGAGCCGCAGGTTGCCGAGGGGCAGCTTCGCGCCATGGGGTCCGAACTGTACGCCCTGGCTCTTCGCCCAGGAGAAGGTGACGCCCTTCATCAGGGGCACGACCGTGACCGAGGACGGGTCGACCGGCACCTTGCCGTCGGCCTTGTCGTCCTTGAGGACGGAGGCCAGTGTCGTGGAAGCGGTCTTCACCTCGGTGCCGCGGTCCGTCTTGCCGACGACCTCGGTGACCTTCGCGAGCAGTCCGTTGGGGGCGCCGGGCGCCGGGGCGCTGGCGATGATGTCGCCGACGGTGACGGGCTTGTCGGCCGCGGGGGAGTGGCTCGGCGAAGGAGAGTGCCCTTGCGGGGCGGTCGATATGACGGCCCGTTGGCTCGCCTTGTCGTAGGAGGCGACCTTCAGCGAGGACTTCTCGGGCTGGCCCTTGCCGGTACGAGTGCGGGCCAGCGGCGTCGGCGCGGACGACCCCAGCGGCGCGGCGGCCACGTCGAGCCGCTGTGTGCTGTCGTTCGACGCGGTGGTGGTGGAACTTCCCACCTCGGCGGCGCCGGTGTGCGTCGTCGAGGAGCAGCCGGTGGCGGCGAGCGCCACCGCGGTGAGACCAGGGATCAGGAGGCGTCTGGTGAGCGTGCGCACGTAGGTGTGACCTTCGGGTTGGGGGAGGGGGCATTACCGACGGGTAACGTGAAGGTTGATCATGCCATGTGTGCGCGACGTGAGTCACCTTGAGATCCCCAACTCGCCTGTGCGGTAGGACGGTTGAATCTTTCACTTACGAGAGGGCCTACGGGAGCGCCCGGTCCGGGGCATCGCCGGGCAGCTCCCTCCGGATTCACCCGCTGGTCTTCGTCAGTCAGGCCGGTGAGCGGGAGTGGCGGGCGCGGTGCGCCGCCACGGGCGCAGCTCCTCCAACTGAGCCACCACATCAAGGAGTTGGTGTTCCGATCCGGAGCGCCCGACGAGCTGGACGGAGCCGGGCAGCCCGGTGGGCAGGGAGCCGAATGGCATCGCGAGAGCGGGCAGGCCGGAGAGGTTCCACGGTGGTGTCATCGGGGAGCAGGCGGTGTTGACCAGCACATTGGCCAGCCAGCCGCGTTGGTGCCAGGGGTCGGCGGCCGGGCCGCGGCGGGCCAGCGCGGGGGTGAGCAGCACGTCGTACTCCGCGAAGAACGGCTCAAGGCGCTCGTTCAGCGCGGCCTGGTGGTCCGTGCGCAGCATGCCGAGCCGCCCCGCGAACCGGCCGACGGCCGCGTGGCGCCGGGTGCGTGCCATGAGCAATCGCGGGTCGAGCCCCTCGGCGTCCTGCGCGGTGCCTCCCGTCCAGCGGGCGAGGATGACCGCTCCGAACGAGAGGGGGTAGGGGGGATGCGCGGTCGCCACATGGTGGCCCGCCTCGGCGAGGGTACGGGCGGCCTGGCGGGCGAGCGCCGCGTACGGCCCGCTGACGCGGACCCCCGCGATCGGGCTGCGCGTGGAGAAGGCGATCTTGAGGGGGTGCGGTTGGTGGGCGGGGCTCGTGCGGCCGACCCGGGACTTGCCGGAGCCGGAGTCTGCGTCAGACTCGGCGGGTTCGGTGGCCGGGGCGGCCTCGTCGACCACTCCACCGGTCGAATGGTCGCCCGCCAGCACCGAGAACATCAGCCGGGCGTCGGCCGAGGTCGTGGCCAGCGGGCCGTTCTCCGACATCCCGAACCAGGCGCCGCCGAGGTCGACGGGCACCCGCCCGGTGCCCGGCTTGAGACCGATGAGGCCGCAGTGGGCGGCGGGTATGCGCAGGGAGCCCATGCCGTCGTTGCCGAGCGCGATCGGCACGAGGCCCGCCGCCACGGCGGCGGCACTGCCCCCGGACGAGCCGCCCGCCGTACGCGCCGGGTCCCAGGGGTTGCGGGAGATGCCGTGCACCCCGTCCGTGGTGCCGAACACACACAACTCCGGTACGTGGGTGAGCCCCACCACCACCGCTCCGGCCGCCCTGAGCCGTGCGACGGTGACATGGTCGTCGTCGGCCGGCGCGGCCGGGGTGGCCGCCGAGCCGTGGCGGGTGGTCTCCCCGCGTACCGGCAGATTGTCCTTGACGGCCACGGGCACGCCGGCGAGCGGCAGCCGGGACAGATCCGCTCGCGCGCCGACCGCCTCCGCCTCCTCCAGCGCGGCGGCGGCACGCACCACGCGGAACGCGCCGATCCGCCCGTCCTCGGCGGCGATCCTGGCGAGGTGGTCGGCGACCACTTCCCTGGGCGTGACCACTTTGCGGCGGACCGCGTCGGCGATCTCGGTGGCGGTCCGGCCTGCCCACTTGGTCACGGTGGCTCCTCGGCACTGCTGGCTCGGTCACGAAACACGGGAGGCCACTGTGTATGACCCACATGTGTTCTGTCGACACCCGTGGATCTTCACCGGGGCGCGCGTGGCCGCATCTTGCAGCGAGCGGTCCGGATCCGCATCAGCGGGCGGTGAACTCCCGCAGATCGGCGTTGAGTTGCTCGGCGTGGGTCACGTACAGGCCGTGCCCCCCGTTCTCGTACACCTTGAAGGTGCTGCCGGGGATGAGGGCGGCGGCGCGGCGGCCCGTGAGGTCGATGGGCGCGGAGGCGTCCTTGTCGCCGTGGATCACCAGCGTGGGGACGTCGATCTTCCGTACTTCGGGGGCCATCTCCAGGGTCTCGAAGTTGGTCTGGACGGCGGTCGCGGCACGGGCCGTGGCGCCGTGGCAGTCCTGGATCACCTTCTGGACATACGCGGCGGAGACGTCGTTGCCGGGCAGACCGAGGGCGAAGTAGGCGTCGGCACCGCTCACGAAGAACTCGGCGCGGTCCCTGCGGAACGTCTCCTTGGCCGCCGCGATCACCTCGGCGGGCAGCCCGTCGGGATTGTCGTCGCTCCGCACGATGCCCGGTGCCATGCCGCCGACCAGAGCGAGCCGGGCCACCCGCCCGCTGCCGTGCCGGGTCAGGTACCGCACCGCCTCGGCGGTGCCGAGGGAGTGCCCGATGAGGGTGACGTCGTGCAGGTCCAGGTGGTCGAGGAGCGAGCCCAGGTCGTCGGCGAGCGTGTCGAGGTCGTAACCGCCCCAGACATCCTCCGACTTGCCGTGGCCGCGCCGGTCGAGGCCTATGCAGCGGTAGCCCTCGGAGGCGAGGGGGAGCATCTGGAGCTCCCACATCTCGGTACCGAAGTAGGAGCTGTTGACGAACACCAGCGTGGCGCCGTCGGCCGGACCGTAGTCGATGAAGTGGAGCTTGGTTCCGTCGGTTGAACTGGTGAAGTACGGCATGAGACTCTCCCCGCCCTGTGGTGTGACCGACCGCTGTGTGCGGCGTGCACCTACTGTGGCCCGCGCCGCGGGGCAGGCGCGATTACGTCCGGGGTAATTCCGGGGCGATGGGGTCCGCGTGGGGGGTCGGTGCGCGTGTGGGGGCCTCGCCGCGTTTCCCCACCGGCTCACCGGAGCCCGGGGCCGGTGGCAGGCGGTGGCCCCCGAAGCCAGTCCACTCGCCACGAGTTGGACTTGGCGGTACGTCAGGTCGCGTCACTACATTCTCGGCATGCGCTTTCACGTGGTCGACGCCTTCACCGATCGTCCGTTCTCCGGGAACCCGGCGGGTGTGTGTCTCCTGCACGCGGGGGAGTGGCCGGAAGATGGCTGGATGCAGCGGGTCGCGGCCGAGATGAACCACTCGGAGACGGCGTTCGCCCTCCCGCTGCCCGCCGCGAGGCCGACTGGGCCATCCGCTGGTTCACCCCGCTCGTCGAAGCCAAGCTGTGCGGCCACGCCACCCTGGCCACGGCGCACGTACTGCGCACTGAACGGGGGCTCGGCGGCACGCTCCGGTTCCGCAGCCGGGAGTACGGCGTCCTGGTCACGCACTCCGATGAGGAAGGCGGCATCACCCTGGACTTCCCGGCCGCACCCGGTACCCAAGTCCCCATCCCTGAGGGCCTGTTGGACGCTCTGGCCGTCAAGCCCGAGGCGACGTTCCGTGCCGACGCGCTCGGCGATCTGCTTGCAGTCACACGGTGCCCGCCCCCTACTGGTCGGCGCGCCTCGGCCGCGTCCGCCTCACCGGCCTCCAGGCCTCCGCGCGCACGGGCCTGATCCGTACCGCGCTGCACGGCGACCGCGTCCACCTCACGGGGAACGCCGTTACGGTCCTGGACGGGACCCTGCACGCGTAATTCGCTCTGCGGAGCAGGGCCCCGCGTGCCTGGTTTCGCTGGGCAGTTGAGGCCTGCTAACTGACGGGAGCCGTTGACGAGAGCGGGTTGGCCGTATCGGGGGACGGGGCGTACTGTGCTGCTCCGTTGCCGAGGGACCAGTCGATCGACTCGTTCTCGGTCACGGTGACGAACACGTTCCGCGGTTGGGTGCCCGCGTACGCGTGGGCGAGTTCGGCGATCCGACGGTAGAGCGCCTGCTTCTGCGCGGGCGTCCGCCCGGAGCGCATGGTGATCGCTACGTACACGATGCCGTGGTCGCGGTGGACTCCGAGGTAGTCGTCGTAGCGCAGTGTGCTGCTGGTGCCGTCATGGCCGACCAGGACTTGGAACCGGTCGTCGGGCGGGATGCCGATCGTCTCGACCAGGGCGTCATGCACGGCGCGGCCGAGCGCGTCGAGGCGTTCACTGTCGGCCCCCAGCGCGTCTATGCGGACAAACGGCATGTCAGGTCCCCTCTCGGATTCAGCTGCCCGGTGAGCATGACTGTACATACTAGTAGGTACAGGATGGTCGTGCCAGGTTGTTGCTCGGCGGCGCGTTCTGACCCTGTCCGTGTTCTGGCCGGGTCAGAACACGGACAGGCCCGTCAGGGTGGTGAAGCGGTCCAGGGCCGCGACGCCGGCCACCGAGTTGCCGCGTTCGTCGAGGCCGGGGCTCCATACGCACAGGGTGCAGCGGCCGGGCACGACGGCGATGATGCCGCCGCCGACTCCGCTCTTGCCGGGCAGGCCCACGCGATGGGCGAAGTCGCCCGCGGCATCGTAGGTGCCGCAGGTCAGCATGACCGCGTTGATCTGCTTGGCCTGGCTGCGGGTGAGCAGCGACGAGCCGTCGGCACGTATCCCGTGGCGGGCCAGGAATCCGGCGGCGCGCGCCAGGTCGGCGCAGGACGCCTCCAGCGAGCACTGGCGGATGTACTGGTCGAGGAGGTGCGGGACCGGGGTGGTGATGTTCCCGTACGACGCCATGAAATGGGCCAGCGCGGCGTTGCGGTCGCTGTGTGCGGCCTCGGAAGTGGCGACCTGCTCGTTGAAGGTGAGGCGTGGGTTGCCGGACTCGCTGCGCAGGAAGTCGCGCAGGGTGTCGGCGGCGTCGCCGGTCAGGGTGTGGAGGCGGTCGGTGACGACCAGGGCACCCGCGTTGATGAACGGGTTCCGCGGGATCCCGGCCTCGTACTCCAGCTGCACCAGGGAATTGAAGGGGTTGCCGGAAGGCTCGCGGCCGACGTGCTCCCACAGGGCCTCGCCTTCCCTGGAGAGGCAGAGCGCGAGGGTGAAGACCTTGGTGATGGACTGGGTGGAGAAGGGCTGCTGCCAGTCGCCGACCCCGTACACCGTCCCGTCGAGTTCGGCGACGGCCATCCCGAAGCGCTGCGGGTCGGCCGAGGCGAGGACCGGGATGTAGTCGGCCGGGCGGCCGCGGCCCGGCGTGGCCGCGATTTCGGTGGCGATGCGGTCCAGGACCGACTGAAAGGACGAGGACACGCTCAACTTGCTCCGGCTCCGTGCGGTGCTGCGACGGAGATACCCTACGACAGCGAGCGGCCCGGCGGCCTGCGGGCGGTGGTGCGGCGCCGACACGTGAGGTGCCGCGCCGCCAACTGGGGCAGCGTTCGAATTCGGATGCCTGTCAGGTTCCGATCCGGCTAGGGTGAACTCGTCCAGGTGCGCAGGCAGCGGTTACTTCTTTGGTTGAGCGCCCTCGGGCGTCCGGGTTCGAGCCCCGAACACCGCACGCCGTCCTGATCTCTGGACGCTGACCCGGCCCCCGCTGTTCGCTGAACGGCGGGCAAGTTCGGCGGCGCCTCCCCCCGGGGCGGGTCGGAGACATCGCCGCGCATACCGCGCCCTGGGTTCCGGGTCTGACTCCGGTTCGGGTGCCGGCTCAGGCGACGGGTAGCGGCGGCCGGTACGAGGGCCGACTCGGCCGACGTTCAACCACGGCGGAACAGATCCCCCATGTCTTCCCACGTCCAGTCGCCAGGAGGCGGCGTGACCCGGCGGCGTGGGGGCACTTCGCGGTCCGCGGCCAGCCAGTCGCGTTCGACGGCGTCGTAGATCGGGGTGTCGGACGCCGGCCAGTACGCCGTGGAGGATGGCACGTGTCCGCTCGGCATCGGCGGCGCGAGGATCGTCTGCTCCATGAGCTGGCCAACGACCCGGCGGCGCCAGGTGTGGCGGGACGTGACCCTTTCGTCATCCTGCTCGTGCACTGGGCCGTGCGGTGCGGAAGTCCGCAGCGTCGCCCTCCCTGCCGCGGCCCCGGCCGGCCCGCACTACCCCCCGGACCCACCGGCCCCGGACGACGCTTGTTCCGTCGCGGCGATCGTCCGGAGCAGGGTCTGCCTGGCCGTGGTGAGCTGGGCCGATCGCTGGTCCAGGGCGTGCAACTGCTCCTGCAGGGCGCCCAGCACGCCAGGGCATGGCAGCACGTCGGCATTGGCGGACGTACAGGGGAGCACCTGGCGGATGACCCGGGTCGGCAAGCCCGCCGCGAGCAGCGCTCGAATGCGTACGACGGTCTCCTCGGCGGCCACGTCGTACGTGCGGTAGCCGTTGGGCCGCCGTTGCGGGGTGAGCAGTCCGACCCGCTCGTAGTAGCGCAGCAGGCGCTCACTGGTCCCGGTCCGCTCGGCCAACTCACCGATGAGCACGCCCTTTGGGTCCTTTCGCGCTTGACCTTCCAACAGTGTCAAGCAGCAACAGTGAGCGGGTCGGCCGCATTCCCGCGGTCTCCGGCACGAGAGGACGAACGATGATCATCGATGCCCACAGCCATGTTCACGACCCGGTGGAAGGCCACCTCGCGCTCCTGGACGAGGCAGGCGTGGACCGTGCGGTCCTCCTCGCCACCCGGCCCCACCCGGAGCGGGCCACCGACCTGGAATCCGTACGCCAGGAGATGAGCGTTCTGGACAGGGCCCTGACAGGGCAGGCCACCGGCGGCGACGGCTACCGCGCCGCGTGGCGGGAGCTCGACGAGGCGTTGGCGTCCCATCCTGATCGATTCATCGGATTCGGCTCTGTGCGGCTGGACCTCTCCGAGGAACAGATCGCCGTCGCGGTCGATCGGGATGTGGTGGGGCGCGGGCTGCGGGGCATCGGCGAACTCACCCCGCCTCCCGGCCAAGCCGCCCGGCTCGACCCGGTGCTCCGGGCGGCCCACGACCACGGCGGACTGCCCGTCGTCGTGCACGGCTTTGCCCCGACCACGGCCGAGGACCTGCACACGCTGTCCGGGCTGGCCGCCCGCTACCCCACGGTCCCGCTGATCGTGAGCCAACTCGGCGGGCTCAACTGGATGACGGCCATCGAAGTCGTGCGGGACACACCCAACATGTACCTGGAACTCTCCACGGCCCCGGTGGTGTTCGCCGTCAGGCTGGCCATCCGCGAACTCCCCGAGCGCACCGTGTTCGGTTCGGACGCACCCTATGGCGACCCCGTACTCGCCCGCACCACCGTCGAACGCGCCACCGTACCGGGGGAGTTGCGCGACCTCGTGCTCGGCGGAACCCTGGGGCAGCTCCTCGGTATCGCCTGAGGAGCGACGGCGGGACGCTCACGAGACGCGGAGCAGACGGCGTGGCCCTATCGGACACCCAACCGCCTTGCCCTGGGGGACACCCGACGGCATTGCCCGATCGGACATCCAGGGCTGCCCCCACGCACCTCGCCGGAGGTGCCCACACACATGTATGCAGGAAGTTCACACCCTGCTCACTGGAAGGGCTCCTCCGTGCGGACGCAAGACAACGGCAAGACGGGCTACGAGAAAAGGCCCAGCCGCGCCCCGGCCGCGAGGACGGGACCGTCGACCGAGTGGCAGGGACCGGGCGCGCCGTCGGCGCAGGGGCTCCGCGCGTTCCAGGGCGCCGCGGGCAACGCCGCCGCCGTGCAGATGCTGCGCCGGTCCGGTCACGCATGGGCCCAGGAGCAGCACCAGCATGGTGCCGGATGCGGCCATCAGCAGAACGAGCAGCCCCAGGTGCAGCGGGTCATGGCCGGCCCCGCTCCCGTGCAACGGACCGCCACCGCCGACAGTGACAGCGCTGCGCCGACGGCATCGGAGCCGACCCTTCAACGGGCCACCGGCCAGGGGTCGATGGAGATGGACCTCGACCCGCCGGACTTCTCGGATGCCGAAGAGATCGACGACGGGGGCTACGACTCGGAGGCCTTCGAAGAGGACTACCAACAGTTCATGGCCACGCGGGACCAACTCCCGCGTGACACCACGACGAACCCCCAGCCGGCGGCGGGGTTCGGCAAGAGCACGTACGGCATTCACCCCAGCAAGGTGAAGACGCTGCGCCAAGACAGGAAGAAGGGGCGCCCGGCCCCAGAGTTGCGCTACCGGCAGGACAACCACCTCCTCTACCGCTGGGACAAGCGGGCGCCCGGCGAGATCCTCGGCAGCGGGTTCGCCCCGTGGAACGAGAAACTGCCGCCCAGCCTCCGGCACTACCAGAAGCTCCTGCAGAAGACCGGCTTCGTCAGCACCACCCGTTCCGAGGGCGGCTATGTGCCCGAATGGGCCCGGCAGACGGACGGCAGCGGCTACCGCTACGTGATCAACGCTCCCGGCGGCATCGACCTGGTGGACACCCTGGGAACCACCTCCTTCGTGCAGCAGCAGGAAGTCATCTTCTGGAAGGGCATCCGGCCCGAGTTCATCCTCCGTGTGGAGAAGTGCAACGCCAAGGGCGAGCTGATCGAGGTCATCCACAACAACGGGGGAGCGCCGCAGCAGCCGCAGCAGGGAGATGCCATGGACATCGACTAGCTGACACCGGCTGCGGTACGCCATCTACAAGGTGCCCCCGCCGTCCACCGTGAGGACCGCACCGGTGACGAAAGACGCTTCGTCGCTGAGCAGGAACCTCACGGCGTCGGCGATTTCCCGCGGCTCCCCGATCCGCCCCAAGGGACGGTCGGCCGCCTCCGCGTAGAACTCGGCTACCGGGCGGCCGAGTTGGCGGGCCTCGCGTTCGAGCATCGCGGTCCGCACGTCTCCCGGCGCCACGCAATTGGCCCGGATGCCCTCCGGGGCATGGTCCAGAGCCATGGCCTGGGTCAGCATGACGACGCCCGCCTTGGCCGCGCAGTACGCTGCCGCGCGACGTCCCGCACGCAGTCCCCAGCCGGAGGCGATCGTGACGATCGCGCCCCCGCCGGCGCCCGCCAGATGGGGAATCGCGGCCCGGCAGGTCAGGAAGACCGAGTCCAGGTTGTCCTCGAAGGTGGCGCGCCAGTCGGCGGGTGTCAGTTCCGTGACGTCGCCGCGCCGGATGCTGCCCGCGACCGTGCAGAGCCCGTGTAGTGCGCCGAAGCGATCGACAACGGATGTGACCAGCCGGTCGACGTCCTCGGGCCGGGACAGATCGCAGGCGAACGGCTCGGCCCGGCCGCCCGACGACCGTACCTCCAGGGCGACTTCCCGGGCGGATTCGGGGTCCCGGTCCGCCACCACGAGCGTGGTGCGGTGGTCGGCGAGCCGCCGGCAGACAGCCGCACCGATACCTCCGGCACCTCCCGTCACGAGCACCACCCGGCTGGCCTCCGAGCCGCCTGTGCCATCCTGCTCGCTCATCGCCGCGCCCCCTCGTCTTCGGCGGTTCGGGCCGGGCCGTCCGCTCGTGCGGCGGAGCCCAGCACCATGGCGAGCAGCGCCTTCTGGGCGTGCAGACGATTCTCGGCCTGCTCGAAGATCAGCGACCGGGGCCCGTCCTTGACCTCGGCGTCCATCTCCTCGCCCCGGTTGCTCGGCATGCAGTCCAGGAACGGCGCGCCGGGCGCGGCCAGCGCCATGAGCGGCTCGGTGACCCGCCAGCGGTCGGCCAGCCGGGTCCTTGCCTGCCACTCGTGCTGACCGGTCAGCTGGAGGGATTTCCAGCTCTGTACGTATACGGCGTCGGCGCCCCGCACCGCCTCGGCCATGTCGTCGCAGAAGTCGAGCCGCGCCCCGGATGCGGCGGCCAGGGCGTGCGCCTGCTTGACGTACCGCTCGTCGAGATCGAAGCCGGGCGGATGCGCGAACGTGACGTGATGGCCGAGCAGCGCGGCGGCCAGCAACGAGGAGTGCAGCACTCCCGGGGTCTTCTGCCGGGAGGAGTACGCCCAGGTGTAGACGACCCGGCGCTGCGGCAGTCCGTCGCCGAACCTCTCGCGCAGGGTCAGAAGATCGGCCAGCACCTGGCAGGGGTGCTCCTCGTCGTCCAGGGCGTTGATGACCGGGATGGACGCATGCTCGGCCATGGTGCGCAGCCGGCGGTGTCCCGCCCCGTAGTCGGCCATGTCGTACCAGCGGACCACCAGGGCGCTGAGGTAGCGGCTCAGCACACCGGCCGTGTCCTCGATGGTCTCGTTGTTGGCCAGCCGCAGTTCTTCCGGGCCGTAGGTGTAGCTGCGCCCGCCCAGTTGGGCCGCGGCCACCTGGAAGGACACCCGGGTGCGTGTGGAGGGCACATGGAAGAGGAGCCCCAAGTCCGTTCCGGTGAGGTGGGGATGGGTGTCCTCACGGCGTTTCATGCGCAGGGCGAGCGTGAGCAGGGCGTGCAACTCGTCGCCGGAGAAATCCGTCATGCCGAGTATGTGGCGGCCAAACATGGCGTCACCTCTCTCGTGGGTCGTGATCCGGGCGGTGATGCGGGTTGCGATGGTGGTTGTGCTGGGGCTCCCCTTCGAGCGATGCGGTGCTGCTGGGTGGGCTTGGCGCGTTGGACGGTGCGGGTCGGGAAGCCGCGTCGGACAGGGGTGTTGGGCACCGTCCGGTCCGCTCCCGCCGTGTCAGCCACGCCTCGATGAGCAGGGCCGCGGCGAACATGGCGGCCGCGTAGCCGATGCTGATGCCCATGAACGGCAGCATCAGCACGGTGACCGCCGTCACCAGGTAGTTCGTCCAGCGCATCGGTCCGGTGCGGACGAGGCGGACGGCGGACACGAAGGCGAGGAGGAAGACCAGGAGGTAGGCGGCCGAGGACGCCTTGATGAGGACCGACTCGTTGGAGTCCGTCACCACCAGGAGGCCAACGGTGAGGCTGTAGCCGGGGACCAGGGCGAGCACGGCCCGCGTTGGTGTGCCGGTGCGGGGCGAAATGCGACTCAGGCCCCGGGGGACGATGCCTTCGCGCGCCAGCGCGAACACGACCCTGGAGGTGCCCAGGCACCAGGCGTTGGTGGTGAGGACGAGCAGGACGGCCGCCACGAGATAGCCGGCGGTGGCGTGGTCGGTGCCGGTGGCGATTCTCAGGAGCCGGGTGAAGCCGGTGAGCCCCTCCTCCGTGTTCTGGTCCGAGGGCAGGGTGAGGGCCACGGTCAGCGCCATGGCGAAGTAGAGGACCCCCACCACGCAGACCGCGCAGAGGATGCCGCGTGGAAAGGCCCGGGCGGGATCACGTACTTCTTCCGCGATGGGCGCGGCGTTCTCCCACCCGATGAAGCCGAAGAAGCAGATCAGCAGGCAGTCGCCGAAGACGGCCCAGCCGTGCGGGGCGACCGGATGGAGGCTCGCCGCGTCGCCCTGGGGAAGCGCCAGGACGATGACCGCACACAGCACCCCCGTGACGACCACCAGCACGGCGAGCTGGACGCGCCCGCTCACCTTGACGCCCAGCAGGTTCAACGCGATGCAGCCGAGGATGACCAGGCCGCCGGTACCCAGGGACGCCTGGTTGGAGGCGCCCGGAGCCAGCGCGGCCAGGAGGTAGCGGCCGGCGATCAGTCCGAGTACGGGATTGGCCGCAAGGAGCGTCATCAGGAGGTAGAGGGCGGCCACCCGGCCCGGGCGTCGGCCGAAGGCCGCCTCGACGAACTGCGCGACTCCCTTGCTCGTGGGGTGGAGCGTCGAGAGCTTGGCGAAGACGAGCGCGAACGGATAGCTGTACAGGATCAGGACGCCCCAGGCCAGCAGCGACAGCGGCCCCGCCGTGGTCCACGCCAGAACCGGGATCACCAGCAGGCCGACGCCGAGCACGGAGGTCAGGTAATGGACGACGAGCCCGGGGACTCCGATGTGCCGCCGCAGGCCGAGGTCGTCAGTCAAGAACTCTCCCGTCCCGTTCCGCGGGGGATGGTGTCCCGGACCATGGGTTCGGCCCACAGGGCGTCCATGGTTTCGTGGGACATGGGCTTGGCCAGGTCACGCCGCGCGGCATAGCCCATGTTCACGATGAGCCGCCTGCCTCCGGTCACCGGATACACGCGGTGCAGGGTGGTGTCGGACCGGAGGAAGTAGAGGTCTCCCGGGTGGAGTTCGACGGAGTGGATGGGGCGTGACACGAAGTGCCGGTGCAATTGGGGATCTTCCTTGTCCCACTCCGTACGCGGTACGCACTGGACGAAACCGCCCCTCTCCAGCGGCGGGCAGTCGATCACCCACACGAGGGCGAAGCTGTAGTCGTCCCAATGCCAGCCATGGGTGTCGCCGGTCTGCGTCAGCTCGGTAATGACGAATTGCTCAGGGGGATAGGGGCACTTCAGTACTTCCTCTCCCGCCACCGCGGCCAGGGCCTCCCGGAGCCCGGTGGAGGAGTACAGGCGGGGGAGGATCCGCCCGTGCTCGGCGATCTCGGCGCGGCGCACGTTGTGCATGCGCCGCGGTGTGCCGCCGGTCTCGGCGAACGCTCCGTCCCGTCGCACGGCGTGCCGGGCGATGAGGGCCTCGGTCTCCTCCGCCACGTACTTCTTGACGTCCGGCGGAGCGAGGAATCCGGTCTTCGCAAATCCCTGCGTCAGAAATTCCGTGCGGGCCCGTTGCAGGCGGAGCGGCACCACATCATGGACAAGGTGCTGTTCCAGGGTGCCGACGACACTGTCGGCAAGTGCTGTGCTTTCTTCGATCGTCATGGCAATTCCGTTCCCCGATCTTTCCGGCGCTGCCACCATCGTGTTCCGGCCGAATCGCTCGCACGTTTCCCCGTCCGATGGCCGTTAACCAGTGAACAGTGCCGTACTCCAAGCGAGCAGGCGGCAGGACGGAATCCCGCCACCGGAAAATGGCTCAGCTTCGGCCAACCGAATCCATGGCGGAGAGACGGGCATGCCGTTTCGTTGACGGTCACGGCCGTTCTGTCGCGGATATCCGATGAATATCCGGACGAATAATGGGGGCCGTAGCCAGGACGTGTCGGAACCGGACACCTCGCGTCCTCGAATCATGTGTTCCGGCTGCAAGTTGAGGCGATCCCTCCATCGCGGGGAGGGTGTCCAGGCCGGATGGTCGCCCCGGACTTGGCGCACTCTGGCCGGGTGCCGACGGTGCCGGGGCGCGCGCCGGGGCAGCCGTGGTGGTCCTTTCGCGGTCGGCCTGCGGTACGCGCACGGCCGGTTCGCCACCCGGGACGGCGCAGCTCGGCGCCGAGAAGCTGGGGTTCGTACGGTACGCCGACAGCGTGCAATGGCCCGCAGCCGACAACGAGGGCTACGTCCCGCCGGGGGAGGGCCTGCGGGGCTCCTCGTGCCGCAGGGCAACTGCGCGCTCGGAGTGGGGACTTACCAGAACGGCTACGCGAGCGTGCCCGTCAACTGGTCCGGCAACACGGACTGCACCCGGCTCACCCTGAATCCCGTGTCCGGTGTCGTCCAACTCCGCGACCGGAACGGGCCGACGCTGCGCAGGTGATCGCGGTCGGCGGCTGCTCCTCGAACGCGCTCACCACCGAAGCCACCGGCACGTTGTTGGTCCGGCACTCCGTCGACGACGGCGCGCACTGGACGGCGACCACGGTGAACGGCCTGCCGACGGGCACGGTCGGGCGACGGCACCCCGACCGGATGGCGGCGCGGCGAGCTCGGCTGCCGTGCCCGGCCACCCGCCGCCGTGACGACTCTCCCGAACGGGACGGTGGTCATCGTCGGCAACCAGGACCTGTGGCTGCGGCACTGACAGGATGTGTGGACCGCCCACAGATTTCGACCCTGGCCGGTGCACGTGCCGGCTTCGCGGCGCCCGCACCGGGTGCGTCTCGGCCCGAGCGCGGGGCCTGGCGGGTTGGTGGCGCGTGCGGGCGGTAACGCAGCGTGATTCTTTGCGGTGCGTGGGGTGCAGGGTGGGGGGACGATGGGAGGGGCTGGCGAGCCTGTGTTCCGGATGACCTGAGGTACGCCCTCCGGAGCTGGGCAGACGGTCGGTGACAGGCTCTGCGTCATGTGCGGGGTTCTGCACCTCCGGCTCTTCCTGCGGAGCGCGGCCACCATGTGTGTGCGGCAAACGTGGTGCCGACAAACATGTCTCTCGGCTCCACGTCCTTTCCTTCCCTCGCTTCTGGAGCAGGCAATGCTGTCCCCGCACTGGTACGTCGTCCATCAACTGCTCGTCGTGCTGCGCACCCGCGAACGCAGAGCAGCTCAGTCGCCGTCGGATCCCGGTGCCCGGCAGGCGCGCGACGACGCGGCCTACACACTGTGCATCCTGATGGGGGAGCGAGCGGTCCCGGCCGCTGTGGAGGCAGCCGAACGCTACCTCGCGCGATATCGCCGGGCGACGTTGCCACCGGCCACGATCGCGAAGGACCATCGGTGATCTTGACCGCCCCAGGAAATCATCGGCGGCGAGGCCGGGCCGGCGCCTTGCAGGCTGGCGGTCAGTGATTTCGTACTCGGTAGAGGTCGCGTGGCAGGGCGATCTCGGCGCCGTGATGCAGCACTTCCTGGTTGACCCACCAGACGATCTCGATCAGGGGCTCGTCGGGGTCGCTGCCGTACGGGTAAGTGCAGTATCCGATCGTGTTGAGCGCTGTGTCATCGGCACCGAGCAGCGTGGCTCGCCATGCCTTGGCGCCGGAGTCGAACGCCGCGATCGCGCCGGCCGCGTCGCCGTGAAAGCGGTACTCGTCGCGCGTCCGGGCGTGGCTGCCGCTCGTGTGGTCGGCGCGCAGCGCCAGCATCTCGCTGAGATGGCCCAGTCGCCAGGCGATGGTGGTGAACGGCGGCGGTGTGGGGTGGGGGTTCGGTGCGGAGTCGCGTCCCCAGTCACCCGCACCGACCAGGAGGGTCGCCCGGCTTCCCGGGCCGTCCGAACGCCGTCGGATCGACCAGCAGCCGGGCACCGGCTCCCAGAGGTGCTCCGCGTCGGTCATGGGCCCGACCTCGACGTCCGTACCGTTGCCACTGTCCACGACCGGCCCTGTCATGCGGTCGGCCAGACGCCTGCACGCGAAGTCGAACTACTCCAGCAACGGGGCCAGGCGTGTTGGTGTCGGCATCGAACACTCCGGGGCGGGTTGGTGGGCATCCGACGCGGGTCTGCCGGGCCGGCTCGATCTGCTGGCCTTCAACCTGCCACAGCCGGAACGATGCGGCGCGACATTTTCAACTGGCGGTTCCTGAGGGGCACTTGAGTACCGGATCGGTCGGTCAAGGGAGGTGCTGAGAACGGCTTGTGGATGGCCACAGGACCTGACGCCAGGCTTTACGCCAGAGGTAATCGTCTCGGCCTGCCTGCGTAGGCAGGATTGGCGATCTCCGCGCGTCGCGCAGGACGCGGGCCAGGGCGGAGAGATCAGCCATGTCCATAGCCACATCCACGAACACGCGCACTGTGGTTGAGGAGTTGCTGCGCAGGATCGGCGAAGGTGACGCCGAGCGCATAGCTGAGCTGTATGCCGAGCAGGGTGATGGGCAGCTCGACTGGCCGGAGGGCGAGCACGGCCGGACTGCCACGCCGTGGATCCGCCATCGGTCCACCCGAGCCGACACGGCCGCCCACTATCGCGAACTTGCCGAGCACCACGTGCCGGAGCGCGCGGAGACTGAGGTCGAGCGCATCCTCATCGACGGAAACGACGCGATCGTGCTCGGCAAGATCCGCCAGACCGCCCGGCTCACCGGACGTGCGTATCGCGCCCGGTTCGCTCTGCGTCTCACCGTCGAAGGCGGCCTTGTCACCCGGCACCATGTCTAGGAGGACATCTACCACGCCGAGGACCGCGAGCACGCGGCTATGGCCGTCCCGCGTTCGCCAAGCAGTACGGCGCACGCTTCGAACGAGGACACCTCGTCAAACGGCTGAGGCCCACGCAGCCTGAACAGCCCCAACCAACCTGCAAGTATTTACTGCGGGTAGCTCGCTGCGGGATGGCACACTCGTCGAACACCCGAACATCATCCGCTCCCGGAGCAGCCATGGGGACATGGCACAGCACCTGCGGCGCCGAGAGCCGCGAAGAAGGGCGAGCAAAATGAAGATCACGGTGGACGACCTGTCCGGCTCGGAGATCGCCAGGTTCCTCAACGAGCACGTCCAGCAGATGCGGTCCATCACGCCAGTGGAGAGCAAACACGCCCTCGACCTCGACGAGCTTCGCAAGCCCGAGGTCACGTTCTGGTCGATCGTGGACGGTGACACCGTGGTGGGCTGCGGTGCGATCAAGAGGCTGGACGCGGGGCATGCAGAACTGAAGTCGATGCGCACCACGCCGACGCGCAAGCGAAGCGGGATCGCATCCCGACTGCTGGAACACATCGTCACCGAGGCCCGGGCCATGGGCTTCACACGGCTGAGCCTGGAGACCGGCGCAGCCGAGTTCTTCCTGCCCGCCAGGAGACTCTACGGGAAGTTCGGGTTCATCCAGTGCGAGCCGTTCGCGGACTACCGACCCGACCCGAACAGTACGTTCATGACGAAGGCTCTCTAAAGGATCTCCATCCACAGGTCTTGACTATTACTGGTCCAGCGGCGACAGGCGCCGGCAGCGGGTATTCACGTCGAGAGGTGGAAGAAGCCCTTGACGGAGTGGACAGGCTCGGCCTTCGGGCGGACTCAGTTCCCCGGCGCCGTCGGCTGACCGGTGTGCTGTTTGACCAGTTCGTACGAGCGCAGGCGGTCGGCCAAGGCATGGACCGGTGTGACCAGCATGAGTTCGTCCGCTCCGGTGGTGGCTGCGAGTTCTGTGAGGCGTCGTACTACCAACTCGGGGGTGCCATGGGCCTGGTGGGCGCCGAACGCGGCCAGCGCCTGCTGTTCTTCGGCGCTGAACGGGTGCGCGGAAGCCTCTTCGACCGACGGGAAGGGGATGTCGCTCTGTCCCTTGAGGAGCCCGGCCTTGATGACGTTCATCGGCCCCGCCAGCCGCACCGCTTCCTCTTGTGTCTCGGCGCATACGGTTTCGACGCAGACCAGCACACGGGGGCGCTCACACCATCGGGAGGGGGAGAAGTGGGCGCGGTAGTGGTCGAGTGCGGCGAGGGTGTTGTCGGGCCGGATGTGATGGGCGAAGGCGATCGGCAGGCCGAGCTCAGCGGCGAGCGCGGCACCGGCCGTGCTGGACGACAGCAGCCACGGCTCGGGGAGCGGCCCGAGCGCGACCTCGTCCACCAGGAACCGCAGCGTCGATGCCACGTCCTCCCGGTACTCGTCGTCCGTCGTCGGTCCCGCCCCACGACGCAGGGCCCGTGCGGTCGACTCGTCGAAGGTGCCCGGACCGCGGCCGATGCCGATGTCGATCCGGTCGGGGTGCAGCGCGGCGAGCGTCCCGAACTGCTCCGCCAGCATGATCGGGGCGTGGTTGGGGGCGAGTACACCCCCTGAGCCCAGGCGGATGGCTGACGTTGATGCCGCTGCGTGGGCGGTCAGGACGACGGGAGGGAAGGCCCCGATGGCGGGGGAGTGGTGGTGCTCGGCGTACCAGAGGCGTCGATAGCCGAGGTCATCGAGCCGACGGGCGAACTCGGTGGTGTCCCGCAACGTGTCCACGGCGCGGGTGCCGGTCTGGACCATGGCGACTTCCAGCGCGGAGAGTGGCAGAGCGATCATGTGCCAAGGATAGAGAGCGTGCCCGTTGCCCCACGTGGCCGGTGCCTCGGGGACCGTCATCCTTGAAGGTGACCCGTCATCAACTCCGTGGGCGACCATGACGTACCTCCATAGGGCGATGCCCAGTCCCATGTCCGCGGCCTAGCGTCTCCGGCATGGACAGAACCCGTTCCACTGCCTTGGTCACGGTGTGCCTGCTCGCGCTGTCGCTGCCGGTCACCGGCGCGACTCCGGCGTTCGCCGCGCCCGCACCCGCAGTTACCACCACCGCTCCTCACCCCACCGCCTCGGACGCGGCCCAGGTCTCGGCCGAGCTGCCCCGCCCGACAGGCCCCCATGCCGTGGGCCGCAGCATCCTTCACCTCGTCGACGAGCACCGCCAGGACCCTTGGGTACCGACGGCAGGGGCACGGCAGTTGATGGTGTCGATGTACTACCCCGCGCGTCCCAACACCGGTGGTCCCGCGCCCTATATGACGGACGACGAAGCACGGCTCCTGCTCCAGGGGAAGGCACCGGGTTCTCCGCCGAGCGACAAGCTCAGCGCCGTCCGCACCTGGGCCCACACCGACGCCACCCCGGTGCACGGCAAGTTCCCCCTGGTCGTCCTTTCCCCCGGCTTCACCATGCCGAGGGCCACGATCAGCGGGCTGGCCGAGGACCTGGCCAGCCGTGGATATGTCGTCGCCCTGGTCGACCACACCTATGAGTCAACGGGGACGACCTTCCCCGACGGGCGGACACTGCCCTGCGCCATCTGCGACAACCCGCCGGACCCGGGAGTCATCGTGGAGAGCCGGACCAAGGATGTCTCCTTCGTGCTCGACCAGTTGACCGGACGTCATCCGGTATGGCGCCACGCCCACTTGATCGACGCGGGGCGCATCGCCATGGCCGGTCATTCCATCGGCGGGGCCGCCAGCGCGGCGACGATGGCCGTCGACCACCGGGTACGAGCCGGGATCAACCTGGATGGCAGGTTCTTCGTCCCGGTGCCCGACACCGGCCTCAGTGGCCGCCCCTTCCTGATGTTCGGCGAGCAGTCCAGTGACCAGGACAAGACCTGGAACGACACCTGGTCCCACCTGAACGGCTGGAAGCGCTGGTTGTCGGTCGCCGGTTCCAACCACGGCACGTTCACCGACCTGCCCCTCCTCGCCGCGCTGGCTGACGTCCCCTTCCCGAGCGGGCCTTCCCCGCAGCGTTCGGAAGAGATCACCCGGACGTACGTCGCGGCCTTCCTCGACCTGCACTTGAAGGGAATCCCACAGCCCCTGCTCGACGGCCCCTCCCCGGCCAACCCGGAGGTCACCGTCCGCCTGCCCTGACGCCCGAGCCTGCGACGCCGGTGGCCGCGTGCCCGTAGCGCCCCGCGCTTTCCCTGGCCGCATCCTGCTCCGCGCGCGGACTCCCGGCCTGGTGAGACGCTCAGTGGTTCAGGCCTGGCGGGGCACTTGGCCCAGCGCTTTCAGGACCCGCTCCCATGCGTCTGCCGCCGCCTCGGCGTCGTAGCTCTCCGGCCGGTCCTCGCACAGGAATCCGTGCGCGGCCTGCGGGTAGTCGACCAGTTCATGGCTGACGTCGGCCTGGTCGAGACGTTGTCCCAGCCGTCGCCACTCGTCGGCGGAGATCAGGAAGTCCTGCCCGCCGACCAGGCCCAGCACCATGGTGCCGTGTCCGGAGATGGCGTCGGCACCGGCCGGGGACAGCGGCGGTTCGGGCTCGGCCAGTGGGATCAGGCCGTCCAGCGTCCAGCCGCCGTAACAGCTGACGACCAGATCCAGCGGCATCCGGGTGGCAGCCAGCAGTCCGAAGTGGCCGCCGAGGGAGAACCCGACGAAGGCCCGGCCTCCGGTGGCTCCGCTCCCGGCACCCACCGCCAGCGCGGCAGCGGTGTCCGCGGCGACCTGCTCCGGGGTCAGCCCGCCCACCAGCTGAAATCCCGCCTTGCGGCCTGCCTCGTCATAACCGAGCTCAGCACGCCGTACCTCGCGCCAGTAGAAGTCCGGGGCCACGGCCAGATACCCGGCGCCGGCCAGTCGCTCGCACATCTTCTTCACCCATGACGTGACGCCGAACAACTCCATGCCCACCACCACCGTCGCCGTCGGGCTCCTGTCCTCGGGCGCGGCGAGATAGACGTCCGGACCTTCCGGCAGACGCCTCCAACCAGCGGAAACAGGCACGATATTCGGCATGGGACCCCCAGGACAAGCACGGAGAGGAAGCGCGGCAGCACATCTCGGCCACCGCGGCGGACAGGCTACGCCGCCTGCCTTCCGAGAACGACCCCGACCCGCGCGACACCGATATCTGACGCTTCGTCAGACTCTCGGGGTGGGCTGGGCTGGGCTCCGCGAAATGGGGCGACGTGATCCCGCCGCTCGTCATGAGGAGGCGGGATCGGATGCTGAGCCCATGGGTCGGCACTGCGAACTCACCTCGGACGGCTGGGAGTTGCTGGGGCATGTGTGTCGGCAGGGGAGGGGATGGCGCAGGGGGATCCTGAAGCCGATACTTCGCTGGGTAGTTCGCCGGGCAGACCGCCCGATCGTGGAGGGGAACCGATGAAGACGAAGCTGAGCAGGCTGCTTCACACCGCCTTACACGGGCGCCGCCACACCCTCGTGGCGGCGTTTATGTTGGCCGCAGCCACTGGTGGCGCGCTCGTGCCTGCCCCCGCTTACGCGGCACCGGCCTGCGACGCCACGGTTTCGGCGCCGCCGGTCCAGGTGGCGCACATACCCGATTGGGTCGAGTCGATCGTCGTCGACAGGCGGGGCCGGATGTTCGCCACCGCGTACTTCACCGGCCGTGTCTACCGCATGGACGCGCCGGGCAGCACTCCCGTCTCCCTCACCGGGAATGTCGGTGCTAACGGGGGGATCGTCGTCCGCGACGACGGTCAACTCCTCGTGGGCACCGGCAATGATCTTGTGCACTCCCTCAGCGGAGACGTGCTTCCGATATCGAGGCTCCTGCTGGTGGATCCGGAATCCGGCCAGGTCACCACGTACGCCTCGGGCCTCGGTGGCATCGATGGCGTGGCTCTCGCCCCCGACGGCACCGTGTACACCACGACTCTGGGCGGCCGGAACATAGGCCGCGTCACGCCGGACGGCCGGGTCGAACCGGCGTGGGCCCAGGTGCCCCAGCCCAACGGCGTTGCCGTTTCCCCGGACGGGAAGCAGGTCTACGTCATCCAGACCACCATCGCCCCCGGCCTGTACCGCATTCCTGTCGACGACCCGTCGCACCCGCGGCGCTGGATCTCCGCAGCCCCCTCCGACGCCCTTGCCTTTCCGGACGGGCTCACCCTCGACAGGCGTGGACGCCCGCTGATCGCCACCCACGCGGCAGGGCAGATCTGGCGGGCCGAGGGCGGAAGCCTCTGCGCCGTGGAGTCCGGAATGTACCTCTCCACCCAGATCACGTACGGACACGGCGACCGCGGATTCTCGGCGGGGAAGCTCTACCGGTCGGGTGTCGACGGAAAGATCTACGAAGTCCCCGCCGGTGCGGAACCGTCGGCAGGTCAGTTCTGAGGTCCCGATTCCGTACCGCGCCGGACGGGCCGGACGCACCGGACGGTCTTTGACGGGCTCGCGGCCTCGATGGGTGAGTTCATGGCGGTCATATCGGAGCCAAGGGGGCAAATTGCCTTATCGGGCGACCGTGCGTTTTGGGGCACGTTTCCGCCGGGCAGGCGAGCACCTTAAGGTGCGCTGTGCGCTGTGTGAATTCCGGACGAGGTGACCTGTGTGCAGTACGGCAACGTGAGGGAGAACGCCGAGAGGGACTGGCTGGTGGAGGTGGTGTGCCGCCCGAGGCTGGCCGCCGAGGCGCGCCAGGCCGTCGCTGCTTTCCTCGCTGGGCCGTGCCCCGACGTTGACACGGACGCCGGGCAGGTTCTGGTGCTCGTGGTGTCGGAGCTGGTCACCAACGCACTCAGGCACGCGGGCGGCGTAGCGGCAATGACGTTGCTGGCCGACCGGGACACCCTGCGCGTCATCGTCGAGGATCCCAGCCCGGTCCTGCCCCAGGAGCGCCGCCCGGACCTCAGCGGCTACGAGGGCGGCTTCGGATGGCCCATGGTCCAGCTCCTGTCCCGAAGCGTCAGCGTCAGACCCCGGCCGGGCGGCGGCAAGGAGATCGAAGCAGTCCTCGATCGGTGATCGGTGGCTGGTGGCTGGCGGTCGGTGGCGGGTGACGGGTGACTGGCCAGGATGCGGTCGCAGGTCGGGCGACCGGTCTGGTATTGCGGGTGGACATTGCGGATGGCATGCAAGGTTTGGAATCTGGTCCTTCGGGATACTGCAAGCCCCGTGGTTGCATCCCGAGTCAATGACATCCTCCCGGAGTGGGAGGCGTTCGCGCACGCCGTAAAGGTCCGTCGCCCATACAGCGGCACATGGTGCGAGGCATGGACGGTTCGCGATGTGCTGATTCACCAGACGGGCAACGCCGAGGAGCTGGCACGTGTCCTCGCCGCACACCTGGCAGGCGAGCCGGTCGAGACCAGGGGCTTCGACCGTGAGGACCCGTACCGCGTGCTGTCCGACTCCGAACTGTGGTCGGCGTTCACCACGCGGTGCGAACAGCTCACCGAGGTGACCGAGACGGCCGCGCGCGATGTGCCGCCGGAGACCACGGTGATGTGGACCGGCCGCCCCGTGACGGCGGCGTTCTTCGCCGAACACATGCGGGAAGAGCTGGTCTTGCACCGTTGGGATCTGACCGGGGACGACAGCACCGCGGTGGAGTCACTGGCCGCACCATGGATGACGCAGCACAGCGTGATCTCCGTTGGTCGGCCACTGCTGGCCCGGGGTTCGGCAGGTTTGGAGCTCGGTCCTGGCGGCCGGTTCGAAGGCCGACTGCGGACGCCGGGGACCGACGACGTCCTGATCGCCGCCGACGCGGACGGCACCCGCATCGACTTTGCCGTCCCTGAGGGGCCGGCCACCATCGAGAGCGACGCGGCCGTACGCACATTGCTCCTGTGGGGACGACGCCCCGCAGACCCGGCCCGCTGGCACAGTGACGCAGGGCCAGACGCGCTCCGAGCGCTGCGAACACTGCTCAGCGGTTACTAGCGGTTACTAAGGGACGGGATGCTGCGTACTGGGCTCGGTGTTCATCGTCCGGGTCCCGCCGAACTGACCGAGCCAGTCGTCGCGGACGGCGGCATGCCTCGTTGAAGGCGACTCGTAGCCGGCGGAGAACGCCGTCGGAACCCCCTCGGCCACTCCCGGCCGCCCTCGACCACCGGCGCGTCGCCGTCCCGCAGCCCCCGTCTCGTCGGCGTATCAGGCATCCCGTCAGCCACAACAGCCGCTCCTGCGGCGGCACTTCAAGGACAAGTGGCCGCAGTTCCGTGCAGCCCCCGGGGGTCGTGCCGCGCGTGCCGCCACGTGGGGTCTGCCCCACCCTGTTGCGGTGGCTTGCCGGAGTGTCTGCGGGGGATGCCGCGTGATCCGCTGCTGGCACAGGAAACGTGCGAACGAAGGTGGATGGTTGAAAACTCGGATCGGGTACTCCGCATGGGTCTTGGGTGTGGTGCAGTTCTTCGTGGTCCACGGGGTCGTCGAGTCCGCCTGGACGAGACCGTACAGTTGGGCGCGGAACAACATCAGCGACTTGGGCAACGCCCACTGCGCGATGCAGTCGCAACCCGAACCGCGCTACATCTGCTCGCCCGAACACAACCTCATGAACGCCTCGTCCATCGCCCTGGGAACGCTGCTTGTCATCGGCGTCGTCCTCACCGATGCCCTGTGGCGACGGGGCGCTTCTGCGACGGTGGCCCGCCTTCTGCTGGGCGGTGCCGGTGCGGGATTCGTGCTCGCGGGGCTGGCCCCCTCGGATGTCGGCGAGAACCAGCACGTGCTGGGCGCCCTGCTCATCATGGGGGTCGGCAACATCGGTCTTCTGCTGGCTGGAGCCGGACTGGCGGACGGCGTTCCGGGCCCACTGCGCTGGGTGACCGGCCTGCTGGGAATCACGGCGCTCTGTGCCTTCGGGCTCTTCCTGTCTCGTTACTACCTCGGACTCGGTATGGGAGGCATGGAGCGGGTCGCGGCGTTTCCCATCCTGGCGTGGACGCTGGCTGTCGGCGTCCACGGCCTGCTCCGCCAAGGCCCCCGTACGCAGGAGGCGATGCCGTCGGCTCCGGGAGGGAGGGCCACGGAACTTTGAGACACTCACATGGCCGGTCGTGCTCGCATTCCCGCTTCACGTTTGCTGCTGTCCATCAACTCCCTTACATATGTGGCAAGTTGGACCTGGACGACCACCGCGACGCGGGTACGCCGTCTGGCCGAGTGGGCCGCCGTGCCCACCCCCGGCTCTGACGTGTCGGCGGCCGATGCTGCCCAGTCTTGAGAGCCGGGGCCGGGCCGAGCGGGGCCCGTGGGTCAGCGCCTGAGCAGTGCCTTGATGGCGCGCCGCTGGTCCATGGCCCGGTAGCCCTCGGCGACCTGCGACAGCGGCAGTTCCAGGTCGAAGACCTTGCCCGGGTCGATACAGCCGGAGAGCACCCGATCCATCCATCCCCCGGCTTTGACGGTTGGTGAAGACCCTATCGCCTACGAACAGTTGGGCACTGGAGCGGCTGGTTCGGAAACGGCGGCGCGCGGCCGGCCCGCCCATTGCGGCGGGCCGGGGGCGGCCATCGGTCGTTCCTGCGGTGTGCAGCGGGAGGGGCGCTACAGAGACCGGCGGATTCGGCGGCGACGCCGTGCTGCCCGTTCTCCGGCCCTGACCGCGGGCCCGGGTCCCGGCGGCTTCGTCGTGCAGACTTGATGACCGGCGGCTCCTTTCTCCAAGTCGCTGAAATATAAGGGGAGATGGCGATGCGGGGGAGCGTGATGGCTGGTGCGGCAGTGCTGCTGTCCGTCGTTCTGGGCGGCGGTGGGGCAACACGGCGCCGTGGTCGTCCGGGGTGCTGCCGAAGGAGCGCGCCGTGAGGGACTACGTCAAGTGCCTGCCGCCGGGGGCGTTGCCTGAGGAGGGCGTCGAGGCCTGGTCGGTCGCTGATGCCGAGCGCTGGATGAAGGCCCGGGTCCCGGCGGCTTTCTACCCCGGTCGCGGGCGGTTGGGTCCTGCTCGTGCTGGTCGTCGTGTCGTACGTGATGACCTCCGGGCTGTCGGCCTCGCTGGGGAAGGGTGACGGGGCCGCGTCCGACGGTACGGACTGGCTCGGCTATCCCACGCTGGCCCTGCTGGCCGCCCTGCCCTTCTGGTACCGGTTCCTTCCGGTCCAGACCCTGCTGGCCGCGGTCGTGGTCGCCGTGGCCGCGGCCGTGTCGCTGGCGTCGCTCGATGTCGTCGACCAGCGGGCCAGGAGCGGATACGTCCTGGCTCTCGCCCTCTGCGCCTGGGCATTCACCGGTGCGTGCCTCCGCCTTCGGCACGCCGTACGCAGCGTGCGCTCGCGCTCGCCGCGGCCGGACGGCGCCGCGTCGAACTCCCGGACCGGGTACCCGAGTCGGACAGCTACCGCGGGTTCAGGCAGTTCTACCTCGGGCTCGCGCTCTGTCTCGTCGCCGTCGCCATCCTGGCCGACGGTCTTGTCGAGAGTCTGAGCGCACCGGGCAGCGGGCCCGCGTACGACGCCGTCGGGCAGCAGACCACGGCCCTGCTGCTCCTCGTTGCCGGCACCACCGTGTACGGGCGGGGCCACATCGCCTACCGGGCAGCCCGGCGCCTGCACAATGAGCGCCAGCCGGCCCTGAGGGTGGGCGTACGGATCGCGGCGGACGGTTACCACTGGCTGTATCCGGATGCCCACACCAGCTCGGCGCGGCCCCTGATCGCGTACTTCCCCAAAGACCGGGACACCGACCACGCCGCGCGCCTTCTGGGCACGAGCTCCACGTACGGTCCGGACGACGGACATTACGACATCGACCCTCAGCTGGAACCCTTTGAGGCGGTTCTGTACGGCGTGCCCTGCGAAGGCGCCGAGATCGTCGTGGAGTACGCCGTCATCGAGGGCACCGCGTACCAGGGTTCGGAGCGGACGCGTGCCGCTGTCACGGTCGCGCCGCTGCTGCCGCGACGCCGGCACGGCCTCGGCTCGTGGCAACCGGCCGACGGCGCAGCCCGGAACGCGGCGCGGCGCGACAGGATCCAGAAGGAGGAGCGGGAGAAGCGCGAGCGGGACGAACGGTGGGAAGCGCGCCAACAGCAGCAGGACGCGAAGCGAGCAGTCCGACCCCGGGGGAACCCGGGCATACGTCGTCGTTCGAATCCACAGGGTCTCAATTCACAGGGTCCGAATCCGCAGGGTCCGGGGCCGCGCTACGGCAAGCCCAATCGCCCGGACGGCGGGCACGGCTGCGGCGGTGGAGCGGGGAGCTGTGGAAGCGGTCACGGAGGAGGCGGGCATGGCTGCGGAGGTGGTCACGGAGGTGGTCATGGCTGCGGCGGTGGGCATGGCGGCTGTGGAAGCGGGTGAGCCGACGCGACCGCAGTCAACTCCCGGACGATGCGGGGTGGTTCGGGCTTGCGAACGCCCGGCCTGCCGGTGACGGCGGGGTAGTTGTACACATGGCCGTAGGCGGCGTGCAGGTCCGCGTGAACCTGCTGGTCCGACACCGAGCGGATGGCATCGAGTTCGTCGCCGATGCAGCGGCGTTCGCCGTCCAACTCCGCCCCCATGAAATCGGGAAGGCCGGACGGGCTTGCGGCGCAGAGTTCCATGAGCGGCGCCGCGCTCTGGGGTACGTGGGAACGCATCCTGCGCCACCAGCGATCGCGTACCGATGAGCCCCCGACGTAGTGGGGCCGCTCGCTCGGGATCATTCCCAGGAGCAGTGGTCCATCGGCGAGGTCGCGAATCTGATCCGCGCCATGTCGGCCACACCGAAAGCCAGTTCCTGCATGAGTCCCCCTTGTCCCGTTGTCCCGGGCGATCCCGTTAGGCATGAGCATGACCCAACTTCGGCGTCTGCGGGGATTCGCGGCTATGCGGCCCGCAGCATGATAGCTCCCCCCCCGGAAGCGGGAAGCTGCGAGCGTCTGCACCGCGAGCTCGGCCCCTCCCAGGAGCGGCCGAGCTCCAACGGCCTGGGGACTTCAAGGGAAGGGGCTGTGGACGCGAGGCTCGGTCCGAAGGGGCCGCCACGGTACGCGACTCACCGTTTTGAGCCCCGCCAGGACAGTGTCGCCACGGGATCGGCTTCGGCGATGTGCAGTTCGCGGCCATGACTCATCGGACACCCCCTCGGACCACGCCCAGGCGTACGTGACCTGGGCGGCCAGGACGCCGCACAGACGCATGCAGCGTTCGCAGTCGTGCCACCGGCCTTAAAGCCAGCTTTCCCGCATGCTGGTGACGGCCCCCGAGCCCGTGTTGCCCGTCGGGCGGCCGAGCTCTCCGGACCACACCCGCTCCAGCAGCCGGCGGACGGTGTCCGTGATCTCGGGCGCCGCCGTGCGCAGACCGTCCGCGTCCGACGCTGAGATCTCATCCGGCGAGATGTTCGTGTCCTTCAACAGGCTGGATACGTTGCCGAGTTTGCCGGTCAGCCACGACAGCGGATCGAGGGACAGGTCTTCGACGAAGACCCGCGGGCTGGGGTCCCAGCCGTCGAAGTCCGGGTGGTGGTGCGTGCGGTCGAAGGTGTTCGGGGCGGCGTTCGCGTCCTGCAGGAGATCCACCCGCCACAGCGGGCGGCCGATCGTGATGGGCCGTGCGGAGTAGATGGATCCGGTCAACTCGCCGCGTTCGAAGATCCGCAGCTCCAGACGCACCCCGCGCTCGGGGGTCTCCTGTCCGGGCAGCGGATCCGGGTCGATGAAGTAGAGGTCGCTCACCACGACGCCGATCCGCTCGAAGCCGAATGCGTACAACACGTCAACCTCCCAGGCTGCTTGTGGAGCATGTGCATCCATGCGGTGCCGAGCCTAAGGAACTCCGCCCCGCTTCCGCACCGTCCAGAACCGGCCACCAGGAACTGGGAGTTCACTGGCGCGTTCGATCCACGCAGGCGGAAGCGCCGGTCAACGGTCCGAGGTTCAGGGGGCAGCAGGCGGCGTTGCTCTTCGCCGTCCGCGGGCTTCGGGCCGATGTCGACCGGACGGGCACACGACGTTTCCGACGCCGTACGTCGGGCGACGCCACGGGGTCATGACGACGTGGCGTCGGTCAGAGGCTTCGGGGGGTAGGCGCGGAGCACGAGTGATGTGGTGACGGGGCCGTAACGGGCAAGCGCGTCGACAACTTCTTCGAGTCGTTCTGCCCGCGGGCAGTGGACGTTGATGATGAGGCAGTCCTCCCCGGTGACTCTGAGGGTGGAGACGACCTCGGGGGTCCGGGAAGCGAAGTCCAGGGCGCGAGAGAGCTGGGCATGCGTGGTGCGCAGCCGGATGACTGCGTGGATATTGAGACCGAGTGCCGCTGGGTCGACGACGGCTCGGTAGCCGGTGATGATGCCGTTCTTCTCGAGTCGTTGTATCCGCGCGCTGGCCGCGGGCTGCGACAGTCCGACGCGGCGGCCTACCTCGGCGCCGGTCAACCGGCCTTCGGCCTGGAGCAAGGTGAGGATGTCCCGGTCGATCTGGTCGAGTGATTCCATCGTTGTCCGCACCATCTTCTTTGAGATCACTTGCGCCGCTGTCGCTGTTCTGCCGCTTCCCACAGAATCTGCGCCAGGCGCCTCCATAATCGCAGGGGGTCGGAGTGAATCGGTGGCAGGTAGTGGTCGCGTACGTTGTTGTCCCTGGTATCGACGGCTCCGATGGGCAGCACTGGCAGACCTTGTGGGAGCGGGAGTGGAGCACGTCAGCGGTGCGGATTTCCCCTGCCTCGTGGTCAGCCCCCGATCTGGATGACTGGGTCGACGCTGTCCAAGCGGCGTACGACGATGCCTCTCGGCGGGACAGCCGCGTTGTGCTGGTAGCCCACAGCCTGGGCTGCTGGGCAGCCTCCACCTGGCTGAGCAAGAACCCGTCGAGCGGGGTAGGCGGCGCGTTCCTCGTCGCGCCGCCCGACCCGCGTGAGCCGGCGTTCCCACGCCAGGCAGCCGCCACGTTCGTTGCGGTGTCCGCACAACCGCTGCCGTGCCCGGCCCTGGTGGTGGGCAGCACCAACGACCCGTACTGCACCCCCGGGACAGCTGTCGACTTCGCGGCGCGATGGGCAGCGCGATGGCAGGTGGCGGGGGCGTGTGGACACATCAACTCGGCCAGCGGTCTGGGCGCGTGGCCGCATGGCCGTGAACTCCTGGACTCATTGATCCAGCTGATCCAGCTGATCCAGTAGTGAGCAATCACCGCGGGGAACATTGACCGTCGCCAGGTGCCGCTCTCCGGTTTTGGTTCACGCGAGGCTGCTTCTACTGCCGATGCCGATGCTCTCGAAGTGGCGAAGAGTAGTTGCGATCACGCCGACGCCGACGGACTGGGAGGAGTGGCATTACTGGAGGCGACCGGGCATTCCGTGGAGCACAAGCCTGTCGGCGTACGGCTCGGAGGTGCAGTCCGGCAGGACGTCCACGTACGCGTCCGGCCTCGGCGTCGGCCGGACCGGTGCCGTAGGTGCTGCCTTTGCGGAATGCGGACTCATCGACGCCCAGCGCTTGCGGCGAAGCGCGCGAGATTCGGCGGGCTGCCGTCCAGCACTCCGCCCCCGCCCGGCCAGCCGCCGGTAGCCGTCTGTGCAGGCCAGGATCTCGCTCAGTCGGTTCATCACCACTCGGGCTCCGGTTCCAGTCGGTCGAGCAGCGCCTGCACGGTGGCCCGCACCACCCGGGTGGCGAGCTGGTTCACCGAACAGGCCGAACAGCACGGCGAGTTCGCGGTCGATGTCATCGACGTGGCGGACAGCGACATCCCTTCCCTCGCGGTTCCGGTCCAGCGTCCAGTGGCCGGAGATGCTTCCGAGTTCGGTCTGGGCCACCGGCTACGGTCGCTTCCGGGGCTGGCGGGACGCCGGCTGGCTTCACCGCTCTGTTGGAAGTCTCTTGCCGAGGAGGCATGCGCAGGCGGAACGGGTGCCGAGCGTCGACGCGGCTAGGGTGCCGACCCTGAGCCGTGTCCGGGATCGGCTCCCGCCGGAGCCGAGGCCGACATCCGACGACCGAATGACCCTGGTGCGGGCCAACCTGCCCCCGCACTGGGAGGCACTCGCCGCAGGCCCCAGGCAGGCGGCGATCGTGCCTCAGTGCCTCCGTCGATACCGCGAAGGAACACGCGGCCGGCCCTGCGGTTTTCTGACCGCTCCGGCGGAGGCCCTGCGCAACTGCCACTGCAGGACGGGGTCGCGGACGGTCAGGACCGCTGTCGTGGTCAGCAGTGCGATGCCCGTGAGCTGGAGGCCGGCGGCCCACCACCACATCAGGTCGCTCTTGGCCTTGAGGATCGGGCCGACGACGCCGCCCGGGGAATAGACGACGGTGAGGTGTGCCCCGCGCGGCGCGGGGCAGGGCCCGGCCGTGGGGAGTTGCTCGGTGGAGCCGTCTGGCAGGTCGACCCAGCACTGGGTGTACTTCGTGCCGTGTGAGCCGGTTTCCGTCGAGGCGTAGGCGATCGTGGCGGTGCCCTGCTCACCGGTGAGGGCCAGGAAGGCGTCCGGTGCGTGCACCCCGCCGATCACCATCAGCGCGCCGCCGACCCAGTAAGCCGCCTTGGCCCAGCGGGGTATGGGTCTGCTGCCGAACACGATCCGCCGCAGTATCCATGCGTAGAGCGTGATCAGCACGATGGAGCCGAAGACGATCCCCAGGCCGAAGTCGAGCATCGCCGGCCCGAACGTGCTCACCACGGCCACGACAATGATCACGGCCCAGGCCACAGTCATTCGGCGTGGGCCGAGCCCGCGTCTCGCTGGGACCGGCTGCTTCTTGCCGCCACTCATCGCCCCCGCCCTTCAATAAAGTGGCCGGAAGTCTCGCATACGCTGCTGTGGTTGCGGACAGCCCTGGTCTTGGTGAAGGGACGGCGCACACTCAGCGCCGCGCACCGGACAGGCTGCGCTCCCGCCTTGTGACCGGCCCGGCAGCATTCCGTTCCCGTCGGCGTCCGGGCACGCGAGCGGAGCGGCCGCTGCGCAGTGCGATGGACGAGGTGTGCCCCTGGGCGGCGTGGAGGCCCTGGCCGCCGCCGGAATCTGCCGACACCACGAGGCCTGTGCGGCGGCGCCATGGCCGCGCTGCCGCACAGGCGAGGGGGATCAGTCCTCGTCGTAGTAGTTGTTGACGACCACGTCCGGCTCGTCGTCGCTGAAGGCCTCGTTCAGGAGAGCACCACCCACGAGGCCGGCCGCGCCGGCGCCGATGAGCGCCCCCGCGCCGAAGCGGCGGGGCTGCTCCGGGTGGCCACCGCCCTGCTGTACGTAACCCTGTTGCGTCGGCTGCGGATAGCCGGGCTGGGGATAGCCCTGCTGCTGCACGGGCTGAACGGGCTGCGGATAGCCAGCCTGGGGCGCCACGTAATACGGCGGAGGTGTGGTCTGCACCCGCTGGGCGCAGCCGCCGCATGTCTGGATCGGGCGGGGGACACCCCACTGCGGAGACCACATCACGGACGTCATGCCGGGGCCGTGGCTGGGATCGAAGAAGCACGTCATGGAAGAACTCCCTGAGGGTTGTTGGGCGGGCGCGCTCGACGGCTGCGTGAGGGGCGCCATCGGGATCTGCGGCGAGGCGGTGGTCGACGGGGCCGCGCTCATGGCCGGCGGTAGCCCTGTCGTGGCGGGCCGATTGGCCGGCTGAGGCGGTACCCGCTTCTCGGGAATCGCGGCAGCCAGGCTCTCGCGCAGGACGTCGACCCCGTAGTCGGTGGCGATGCCTGCAAGACCGGAAGCGTAGCCCTGGCCGACGGCCCGGAACTTCCACTCCGCGCCGTGCCGGTACAGCTCGCCGAAGACCATCGCCGTCTCGCCCGAGGCATCTCCCGTGAGGTCGTACCGGGCCAGTTCACCCCCCGTCTCCTGGTCGACGACGTGGATGTACGCGCTGTTGACCTGCCCGAAGCTGTGGCCCCGCAGCTGCGCCTCGTAGATGGAGACGGCGAAGACGATCTTCGTGACCTGCGGAGGAACGCGGACGAGTTCGACCCTGATCTGTTCGTTGTCACCGGCCGCACCGGTCGGCCCGCCGTTTCCGGAGTGGGTGACCGAACCGTCGGGACTGCGCAGGTTGTTGAAGAACACGAAGTGTTCGTCGGAGAGGACCTTGCCTGCCTGATCACACAGCAGTGCGCTGGAGTCCAGGTCGCAGGCGGCCCCGGGGCCGGACGCAACTCGCCACCCCAGACCGACCGTTACCGTGGACAGTCCAGGTGCCTGCTTGCTCAGCGACACGTTTCCGCCCTTGGCCAAGGGCACGCTCATGAACTCCTCCACATGTGTCCCGGCTCGCGCCCCCGCATGGACAGCGCGTACTCACTCATGATTATCGACTTGCGCAATCAATGAACTTACACTGCCGCGGGTGCTGCTCAGCTGCGGAGGGGTTGCCGTACGGGAAGGGAGCCGCAGACGGCGCGTGACAGCGTTCCAGGTCCTGAGCCCGAGGGTCAAAGGCCGATGGTGGGCAGGGAATAGTGCCACCGGGAAGATCGCTGCGATTGGCGTACGCGATCCGGCCAACGACGTGATGACACAAGGAGACCCTCCGTATGCGCAACGGTATGTGGAACGGTGACGCACTCGACCTCGATGCCTATCTGGCTCATCTCGGTTACCAGGGGGACCGCTCCCCGTCCCTGGCGACGCTGCGCGCGTTGCATCGGGCGCATGTGCTGTCCGTACGTTGGGAGAACCTGGAGTCGGTGCTGAGGAAGCACCGTCCGCTCGATCTCGCCTCCGTTCAGGCGAAGTTGATCGGCAATCCGCGCGGCGGTACCTGTTTCGAGCACGTCACCCTTTACGCGGCGGCCCTGGAACGCCTCGGCTTCCGGTTCTTCGCGGTTCAGGGCCGGGTTCAGATGGGATCGACCAGCGTGCGGCCCGCGACGCACGCCATGGTCGTCGTCGAGCTGGAAGGCAAGCGATGGCTGAGCGACATCGGCTTCGGGGCGAGCCCGCTGGAGCCGATCGAGTTGGCCGACGCGACGGACGTCACAGACGGGGTGTGGGCGTACCGGCTGAGGCGCGAGGAGATCACGCCAGGCGCCGACGGGTGGGCGCTCTACCAGCCCGCGGGCAAGGGTGAGGGCCGGATCGACAACACCGGCGACGGGTGGATGATCCGGCACACCTTCACGCTCAACCCGCAGTACCCCGCCGACTTCCGGGTGTCGAACCACTTCGGCGCCTCCAGCCCGCAGTCGCCCTTCAGCGACCGTGTCTTCGTGCAGCGCCTGCACCCGGACCGGCTGCACCTCCTGGACAACCGTCTGCTGACCACGGTCAGGCCGGGGGTGCCGGGCCCGCCGGAGGCCCGGGAGCTGGAGCCGAGCGAGGTGCCCGTGGTGCTGGCCGACATCTTCGGAATCAAGCTGTCGGCGGAGGACGTCGAGCTGTTGCTGCCCAAACTGGTCTGAACGTACGGGCGACGGGCGTCGTGGATCACGGTGTCCTCCCTCCCGACTGCCGCGCCGCGCAGGGGCGGTGCGGCTCAGGCGAGTACGGGTTGGGTGGGCCGGGGGTGCTCGTTGTCGTCGGCGTCGGGGTTGCCGTCGAGGTGCCAGTGCAGGTCATGGATGCCGGGTTCCAGCGACATGCGCGCGACGACCTGTTCCAGGGAGCGGGTCACGTCGCCGCTGACGACGACAGTGGCGCGCAGGCTGGTGGCGCCTGATTCGCGACGATGCGCCCGCAGCCCGATGGGGGCCAGCCCGGAGGCCGTCAAAGACTGTAGGAGCAGGGCGCGGATATGCGTCTCCTCGGTGCGGTCGCACTCCACGTGGACGATGGCGGGGAGCTCGGTGTCCCGGTCGGTGCCGCCGGCCGGGGCGCGGTCGAGGAGCCGTCCGGCCGGACGCAGCAGTACATGGACGCCGAGGACCGTCAGCGCGAGGATCAGAGCGAAGGAGAGGTGGCCGGATGCTGCCAGGACGCCTACGGCAGCCGAACACCACAGCGTGGCGGCGGTGTTGAGGCCACGTATCCCGCCGCCGTCGCGCATGATCACACCGGCGCCGAGGAATCCGATGCCGGAGACGACATAGGAGGCGACCCGGGTGGGGCTGCCGGTGTCGGAGACCGCCTCGCTGTACAGGACGAAGGCGGTGGCGCCGACGGCGACCAGGGTGTTGGTGCGCAGCCCCGCCATGCGGGCGCGCCACTGGCGTTCGATGCCGATCAGCGCCCCGCAGCCCAGGCCAGTGGCTAGGCGCAGCAGGAAGTCGGCGGTGGTCAGAGCGTGCATGGGGCACCTCCTCGATAGCGATCAAGCGGCGGATCGCGACGGCGGGCGGAACGGGGGGCCCGGCGCTGGAGCACGAGGCGCTGGTCAGCGCGTGCGTGGCGGGGCGGCCGGGAGCGGGTGGGTGTGCGGCCGATGATGGCCGGGACTGTCGCTGTTCATGGTTTCGCCCCCTTCCTGCCGGACCGGGTGACGGCCTGCCACGCGGTGTTGCGGCGCCTGTGCCGCGGTGCGGGTGGCCGAGGGCCTGGATGCACACCCGTCGACCGGTACACTGCAATACTTGCACGGATACGCAATAAGGGCCAATGGGGGAGGCTTCCGGGTCTTGGTCTCAGGGCCCCTGCCCGGATTTCTCGGCTGGCGCCGTGCCCGGGCAGACTGCTGCGGCTATTCTATTTGCGTGGATACGCAAATGATGTCGCCGGACTCCACTCGTGCGTCCCAGGCCGTCGCGGTGCTGAAGGCGGTGGCCGACCCGACTCGGTACCGGCTGCTGTGGGCGCTCAGCCGGCAGGAGCTTCCGGTGAGCGCCCTCGCCGAACTGCTCGGCACTCATGTCGCCGCCACCTCCCAGCACCTGGCCAGGCTGCGGGCGGTGGGGCTGGTATGCCCCCGCCGTGAGGGCACCCGGATCTACTACCGGACCGGCCCCGCGGATGCTCGGCGCCTGTTGGAGGGCGCCCTGCTGGTCGCGCAGGCGCAGGGGGATCAAGTCGCCCTGGGAACGGCCGATTCGGGCACGTAGACGAGGCGGACCCACGGGCCGTACCAGCGCCGACAGGTCGACAGAGAACCCCGGTCAGCTGGTCGGCTGGAGGAATTCCAGCCGGTTGCCGACCGGATCCTGGGTGTAGAAACGGCGGTGGCTCGGCAGGCTGACGTTCCACACGACAGGGGCGCCGTGCTGCTCCAGGCGAACGGCGAGCTCGTCGAGGTCGGTGACGCGGACCGCGGGGTGAGCCTTGCGGGGCGGGTGGAACCCGTCCTCGATGCCCACATGAATCTGCACCTGGCCGCCGTCGGCGACGAACCAGCAGCCGCCCCGGCGGGCGAGCCCGGGTGGCTGGGGGATCTCCGTCATCTGCAGGGCGGTGAGGTAGAAGCTGCGCAGGACGTCCTCGGAGCCGGCCGGGGCGGCCAGTTGGACGTGGTCGAGTGCGGCGAGCATGGTGAACGGACCTCCGTTCAGTGAGTGTGATGAGGGTGGTGAGTGTGATGAGGGTGTCGGGCAGGCCGCCCGGGGCGGGGTCAACTCACCCCGGGCAGCCGGGTGTTCACTGGCCGAGGGCGACCTGGACGATTTTGATGACGACCAGGACCATCGCGATCAGCAGGTAGGTGCGCAGGGCGCTCATGCCGATCTTGCGGGTGGTGGACATGACCGGCCTGGTGAGGGTGTCCAGCGGGGGCATCCGCCAGGTGTCGCGGCCGGTGCGGTCGATCGGGTCTTCCTTGGTTCCGGTGCGCCGCCGGGTGAAGGAGTACCCGGCCGCGAGGACTCCGGCGACGCCGCAGGCGGCCATGATGTCGAGAATCGCGCCGGCAGTGATGTCGGGGAAGAGGACTGACGCGGTGAGGATGACGGAGAGGGTGACCAGGACGCCGACGACGGCCGCGGTGAAGGCGTTGGTCTTGGGGCCGTTGGCCCAGGGGCCCAGGACCTGCTTGTCGTTGCAGAGCAGGAGGAGGAAGACGGAGGCGGAGGGCAGCAGCACTCCGGCGAGGGTCTGGACGCCCTGCGTGAGCAGGCCGAGCGGGGAGCCGGGGATGAGGACAATGGCGGCGGCCACGGCCACCAGACCGGCGTAGATGGCGTAGAAGCCCTTGGCGCCCTTGACGCCGCGGTGCAGCGAGTGCTTGATACCGAGCACGTCACCGATGGCGTAGGCGGTGGAGAGCGAGACGGCGAACGCGCCGATGATGGAGGCGTCCAGGAGCGCCACGGCGAAGAGGACTCCGGCGAGCTTCCCGGCGTGCGCCTCAAGTCCGGCTGCCAGGCCCGCGGCGTCGTTGAAGTTGCCGAAGTCCTTGGTGCCGGCGAACGCGGCGGCGGTCATGCCCATCAGGGCGGCGGCGCCGATGGCGACAATGGCGATGCCGATCACCAGGTCGGCCTTCTCGTACTTCATGAAGCGCGGGGTGATGCGCTTGTCGATGACGTACGACTGTTGGAAGAACAGCTGCCACGGAGCGACGGTGGTGCCGACGATCCCGATGATCAGCAGCATGACGGTGGCCAGCTCGCCGGAGCCACCCGGCATGGACGGTACGACGAAGTCGTGCGCCATCTGCGAGGACGCCGGGTGGATCATGAAGTACAGCGGAATCAGCAGCAGCGAACCGGCGCACAGGAAGATCGCGACGCGCTCGAAGCGGCGGAAGGACCCGGTGAACGCGGAGGCGATGATGACCGCGGCGGCCAGCACCACCGATGCCACCTTGGGCAGCCCCAGATACCCCGCTGCCAGAGTGATGCCGATGAACTCGGTGACGAGCGTGAGGGCGTTGAGCAGGAACAGGTCGATGACGGAGAACGCGCCCCAGAACTTCCCGAACCGCTCCAGGATGAGGCGGGCGTGGCCGACGCCGGTGACCGCGCCGAGCCGCAGCACCATCTCCTGGTTGACGTACAGGACGGGGATGAGCAGGAGCAGGGTCCACAGCAGGCTGGTGCCGTAGTTCTGCCCGGCCTGGCCGTACGTGGAGAACGCGCCGGCGTCGTTGTCGCCGACCATCACGATCAGGCCCGGGCCGACTATCGCGAGAAGCGTCTTGAGCTTGGCGGACAGGCCCCGGCGCTCGCCGTGGTCGTCCAGCTTGATGGTGCCGAGCGCGCCGCGGATGTCGCCGACGTGGGCGTCGTCGAGAACTGCCGCACGGGGTGCGGGAACGGTGGGCTTGACGGGTGCGGTGGTCATGGAGATCCTCCCAACTCCCCTGGCAGGGGGAGGTGTTGGGGGACGCACGGCAGCAATCCTGCCCGCGAGCGCGCAGCCCGGCACCCCGGGGACGGCCACAGGGCCGCACAGGGCGGGGCGGAGTCGCGATGACGCTTGCGGGAAAGGTGGTTACCGTGCGCCGCAGAAGAGCGAGGGCATACGGAATGAGGGGCAACTGTGGCCCGGACTACTGCAACTGCAATCCATGTCTCTCGCCTCCTTCCGGCCGGAGCACACAGGGGTGCTGGACGACACGGCAAGGAGCGGACCGGCGTGTACCGGTTCACCCCAACTCGTCAGAGCTTTGGCACTGCACGGCGTAATCCCCTTGCCGGGGAAGCCACTTGGGGTCACCCCTTAAGTCGGGGAGACCTGGCCTGACCCTGGGCGTCTCTCGACGTCGTGGGGTCAGTGGCCTGTGTCCGTGCAGACGCCTCACCGAACGAGGTGCCCTCTTCAAACCTCCAGAAGCATAGCCTCCTTGTTGCGTGATCACGCAACTGCTTGGTGAACCTTTGACACGGAACAACTCGTTCGGGTCCCTCCCGCGCCGTCGGCACCGCCGCCCGGGCGCGGGTACTCTGCTCCGCGACATTCACACCACAGGGAGCTCATCGGTGGATCACGACCACAAACACCCAGGCAGTACGGGCGTCGGGCACGGCCTGCACTGGCGAGGGGTGATCCGGACCCGGCGGGCCGTCATCACCACGTCGCTCGCCGTCGGCGGCCTCGTCGTATCGCTCAACTTCGGCGGACTGCTGGGCAACCCGGACAATCATCAGTCGATGACCTCCCGGGTGATCGCCGGTATCAGCGCCGGGATCTTCCTGGTGGGCGCGCTCATCGCGGTGCGCGGGGCCACGGACGATCTGGTGAAGCTGCTGACCGGCCGGATCAGCGACAACCGGTCGGCCGCGCTGCGCGTGATATGTCTGCTCTCCGGCTACGCGCTGGTGATCCTCGGCGCGCTCAGCCTGCTCCGGGTGGAGTGGGGCAAGCTGCTGCTCGGCGGTGCGCTGACCGGGGTGATCCTCGGGATCGCCGCCCAGCCCGTCCTCGGAAACATCTTCGCCGGCCTGGTGCTGCTGGTCTCGCACCCCTTCACGATCGGCGAGAAGATCAGCGTCCAGTCGGGCCCCCTCGGCGGACGCATCGAGGGCGAAGTGACCGACATGACCCTGTTGTTCATCGAACTCCACACGGAGGACGGCAAGATGCTCCTCCCCAACAACGCGGTCCTCGGCGCGGCGATCGGCCCACCCGCCCGCGAGACACCCCTGATCTGAAGGGCGGAGGCCGACGCGGGACGGTGGCGCGAATGCCATCGGTACCTGATCTTCAACACGGTTTTCGCGTTGCGTAAATGAGCAACTATCATGCGGAGCGAAGGTGTTCCTCCTCGCGGGTGGTGTATATGCCGCTGGGGCCGGGCGGCCCGGGAACGTGATCGATCCAAGGGGGTTCCATGCGTTACCTGGTCCGCGACCGCATGCTCGCGTTCCACGAGGAAGCCTGGATCGAGACCGAACATCGCCAGAAGCTGTACAGGGTCAACAGGAAACTGCTGCGCCTGCGAACCACGTTCGACTTCGTGGACGCTCAGGGCAATCAGATGGCCAGCATCGTCAAGAAGGCCCTCACCCTCCACCACACCATCCTCATCCGACAGGACAACGAGGTGGTGGGCAGGATCAGCAAGCGGACGTTCCGGATCTTCGGGGACCGATTCAAGGTCAGCCTGCGAGACGGCCGGCGACTGCGGATCGCGGGCAACTTCTGGGACCGCGAGTTCGACATCCAGCACAAGGGCACAACCCTGGCGCACATCTCGCGACGCTGGTTCAGCATCCGTGACGCGTACGCGATCGACGTGCTGAGCGAGCAGGACACCACACTGCTCATCGTCCTGGCCGTGTGCGTCGACCACACCCTGGAAGACCGCAGAGGAGAAAAGCTCACCAATCTCTAAGACCGGCCGCCTCAGCCCCTTCCCGTGCCAGCTCACCAGGGGATCTGCGGCAACCGAGAGCGACCGGAGCAGAACCGGCACACCCGGGCGGCGCGCATCGAAGGCGCCCGCCGGCTCAACAGCACGTCACTCCAGTGGCGTTGAATCGGGGGAGAACGAACACGCCATGATGGGCCACTCGCACGCCGTCAGCGGTGCACTGCTCTTCGCAGGGACCGCCCCATACCTGCCGCCGTTGGTACTGCACACGCACCTGGCGCCGCAGGAGATCCTGATGGGCACCGTGCTCTGCGCGGGCGCCGCACTGCTGCCCGACCTCGACCACCATGACGGCACCATCGCCAATTTCCTGGGCCCGGTCTCCAAGGTGCTCTGCCGTTTCGTGGCCTGGATTTCCGGTGGGCACCGCCACGCCACGCACTCGCTGTTCTTCGTGGCCTTCATGACCCTGGGCAGTTGGGCGGGAGTCACCTACCTGGGCCGGCCGTTCACCGTGGGCATGACGTTCTTCCTGCTGGCCCTGGCGGTCCGGGCACTCAATCTCTGCCCGCCCGGCCACGGCTTCCACGCCTGGGGCACCATCGTGGCCATGGCCGGTCTCGGAACCGCGGCCATAGCCAAGTTCATTCCGTCCGCACCGGGTTGGCTGCCCTACGCGATCGGTCTGGGCTGCCTGGCGCACCTGCTGGGCGACTCCATCACCAAGCGCGGTGCCCCGTGGCTGTGGCCGCTCAAGACCCGCTACGAAATCGTGGTGATCAAGAGCAGCGGCAACAAGATGGAGACCGAGATACTCACCCCGCTCATGGGCGTCGTCACCATCGCCCTGCTGTGGTTCACCGTCCTGTCGCCCCACCCCCTCAACTGACGGAACGGCTTCGCAGGCACTGGGGCCGACACCATGCGCGGGGCTGTCGGAATGCGGCGCCCTCGGGGGAGCGGTCCTGTTCGGCCGGGAGGAGGGGCCGGCCGAACAGGGGCTGGAATGAGGTCAGACCTAGCGTGCCCGCGCCCAGTTGTAGAGGCGGTGGGCGCTGTCACCAAGGCGCGTGGCGTAGAGGGTGTGTGCCTGCCCGCCCGCGAGTTGGTCGGTGGTCGTGGTGATTCCGACGACGGTGCCGGTGCCGGTCCGGGAGTCGAACCGCGCCAGATGGGGGCCGCCGCTTGCCCCGTGCGACATGTCGCAGGGCTCGCCCCACAGCAGCGGGGCTTTGGGGCCGGGCTCGGCCGGTCCGGCGCAATGGATCATGCGTGATCCGGCGTATTTGACGTTGGAGTCGTTGAGTTGGCCGTTCGGGTACCCGAAGGTGTGGATGAACTCGTTCTTGGCGGGCTTGGTGAAGGCAATCTTCTGGCTTCCCGTGACATCCGCGATCGGCCGTCCCTCAGCTGAAGGGTTTGCTACGAGGATTCCCGTGTCGTAGCCGGCGACAGCGACATCCTCCGAGGTTGTCTTGCTCCGATCGGTGTCCCAGCGGGAGGAGGTGGCCATGTGCTTGACGCTGAAGCCGCCGAGCGGTTTCGTGCCGTTACGGTAGCCGGGCACGAAATAGATGTTGTGGTTCCACGTGCGGTCGGCAGCGGGAGATCCGACACCCCTCAGACAGTGCGCCGCCGTGATGATGGTGCTGCGGTTTGCGCTGTGGACGACCGTTGCGGTGCAACTGCCGTCGTAGCCGTCGGAGAAGGTGAAGAAGAGTCGGCCGACGCTCTTGTTCACCGCGCCCCCGTGCGTCCATGTGGCCCCCGGATCCGGCGTGTTCGCAGGAAGCCGATGCGGATCGTCAGGCGTGTTGTCGTCCTGGGGCACGGGGGTGATCTCGGGGACCACGGCGCCTGCCAGCTTCATCCGCGAGGGGGTCCAGTAGGCGTCGATCTGGCTGCGTTCTTGGTCAGTTGTGGCGCCGGAATGCGTCGTTATGGAATCCGATTCCGCGGCGAGGGCCGCGGTCGGCAGCAGCACTGCCGCCGTGGCCGCACTCAGCAGGAGGGCTCCAGCGGTGGCGAGCTTGCGGGGGAGTGCCCGATGGGTTGCTGACATCGTTGCCTTTCTTGGTTGTGCGGGTGTGGGCTGTGGCCTGCCAGAGGCTGCCGTGCCTTCCCGAAGGACGGGAGAACGGCCGGCCGAGCTGGGTTGCCCGACATCCGCAGGCGCAGCAGCGCCGACCCTGTCACCGCCCGCCAACGCCCCTCTAACGCCGCGGCTCCACGCTGTTAGCGGTAGCGACGCACCCCGGCGTACGCCGGCCGCCCGAAGAGGTGCTCACCGCGCGCACTCCGACCGGGAGTTGCTGCGCTGGACCTTCAGAGCCTGCAGAAGACCCGTTGAAGGCGCCGGTTGTATCGCTGAGGGCACCACAGGTTGCCGCTGATCTTGCCGGAGTCGCGGGGGGACCGGGGCGACGCCTCCGAAGCCGGCGAGGCGTTCGGCGGTGCCGAAGACGGTCATGTCGCCGCCGCCGGTGGCGGCCTGCTCCCAGAGGCCCTTGCCCTCGCGGCCGGTGCGGTCCGGTTTCCAGGAGGCTTCGTGGAGACTGGTGACGCGGCGTCCTGTGGCAACGCCGTCGCATCCGCCTCGGCCTTCGCCGGGATCGTCCGTACGGGGGGGGGCTGGCGCTGCCCCGGCTTGCGTGCTGGAAATCCCCTGCCTCTCGAAGCCCGCTCCGTGCACGCTGGACAGGAGTGCCCGGGGGCGCGGCAGTCTGCGGCGTTGAACAGGCCGGAGCCACGGGGGGGGGGGGTGTTGGTGAGGACAGTTGTCGGCGCGGTGGTGTGGCGAGCCTGGGAGGCGAACGGGCCGGTCGTGGCGCGGCGGCCCGCGCACGCGCAGCTGGCCGGTCTTGTCGACGGGTACTTCGGCTATGAGCGGGCAGGCGGCGGCTCGCTCACCCAACGGGTGCTTCCTTCCGGCGCCGTTGTGGTGATGGTCGACTTCGAGTCGGCGGACCGGCGGGTGGTGGGCCCGGACGGCACGCGTTCCCCACGCTGCGGCATGCTCTCGCCCAGTACTGGACTCCTGGACCGTCCCGTGGACGCCGAGACGATCGGGGCGGTTTTCGGTGCCGGAATCGTTCTGACCCCGCCGGGTGCCTTCGTGCTGCTCGGCATGGCCATGCATGAAGTCGCCAACACCAGGATCCCGCTCGCACAGGCTCTGGGGCACACGCGCAGCGACCACCTCAGTGAACGGCTGGCGGGCGCACCGGCGTGGGAGGCGCGTTTCGCCCACCTGGACTCCGTGCTGCTCTCCGTGCTGACGGGCGTCCGCCGTCCGGCCGCCACCGGTACTGCCGCACTGGCCTGGCATCGGCTGCGCCGCACTGCGGGCCAGATCTCCGTCACCACTCTGGCCGACGACCTCGGGTTGAGTCGGCGTCGCATCGAGGAGGTGTTCCACGAACAGATCGGTCTGCCACCCAAGCGGGCCGCCCGCATCGTGCGCTTCCACCACGCGGTCCGCACGCTCGCCCGCCCACAGAGCCTGCCTCTTTCGGACATCGCGCTCGACTGCGGGTACGCCGATCATGCACACCTGAGCCGGGAGGTCAAGGCCATGTCCGGCCTCAGCCCGCGCGAGATCCGCACACTGACCCGCTCCAAGGCCCTTCCGCCGGGCCCCCCGCCGCATCTCGGACAGAGTGGTGGTACCGCGCGTTCCTTCAAGACCCGGCCCCACGGCGCCTCTTAGCGTCAGCGGTGCTCCGCGGCACCGGGCCGCGCGAACCGGAAGGACCAGTCGTGTACTGGATGAGGAGAACCACCGCAGCGCTCGCGGTCACCGCTGCCGCGCTGGTGACACCTGGTGTCGCCCACGCGCAGGCCACCGACGCCTACCAGGGATGCCCGTCCGGGTACGTGTGCATCTACCCGAACGCGTCCTGGAACAACGGTGTTCCGGAGCACTTCTACTACAACTACCAGGCGTACGACTTGAGCAACGAGTTCGGCGTGCACCGCATTTTCAACAACCAGACCGGCGGGGCGACCGTGCAGACCTGCAGGGGCTACGGCGGGAGTAACTGCGGCGACAAGATGTTGCCGTGGAACTATCGCGACGAGGACCTGACACCGATCAACTCGATCCTCCTGCAGCCCTGAACGACTCCGCCCTAGCGCCTGGGCCGCGGCGTTCGGCCGCTCCGGCCTCAGACCTCGGGCGGCAGCGTCCAGCACGGCGAGTCGGATGGCGGGGCGGGGACGGCCCGCCAGGCCGAGCGGTCGGCATCCTCCGCCCAGGAGGGGACCTCGCCGTAGTAGATGCCGAGGGCCCAGTACTCGTCGGACTCATGGCAGATCAGGTCGGGGTACGGGTCGAAGCGCGTGCCCCGCCACACCTGGTTGACCCGCGCCACCGCCTCCGCACGCGAGATGCCGCAGTCGGCCGCCATCCGGTCGGCGATCTCCGAGATGAACAGGTGCATCTCCGCATCGGCTTCGACCAGGAACTCGCCGGTCCGGCACCCCTCGACCTTCTGTGACCTCGCCATATCCGAAGGCTATCCGGTATGCGGTCGTCACTCGTCCGAGAGTCTGTCAGGCCAGGACATCAGGCCGATCGCAGAGGCGGGGCGGCCCTCGTGATCGCGGCGGCCGGCAGCAGGTTGTCCGGTTCGGCGCCGGGGTCGTCGATGACGACTATGCCGGTCGTCTCGACATCGAAGCCGGTCGGCCACATCGTGCGGTCGCTCGCCAGCGCGCCCTCCAGTTTCGCCTGCCGCAGGTCGGCGGCGCTCAAGTCGCATCCCCGGAGATCCGCCTGCCGCAGGTCGGCCCGGACGAATACCGCACCCTGGGCACGGGCCTTGCGTAGATTCGCCTCCCGCAGGTCCGCACCTGAGAAGTCCGCCTCGCGCAGGTCGGCCTTGACCAGGCGCGCGCCGCGCAGGTCGGCTTCGATACCGCGGACCTGGTGGAGAATCGAGGTTCCGAGCTCGGCATGCCGCAGGTTGGCAGCGATCAGTGACGCCTTGCTCAGGTTGACCTGGTAGATGCTCGCCGCTTCCAGGCATGCGCCATCGAGATTGACGCCGTTCAGCCACAGTCCGTCACAGTCGGCCCGACGCAGGTCGGTGAAGCTGACGTTGAGCCACTCGGGACGGCGTTCCTGGCCCAGGACGCCGAGGCTCGTGAGCGCCACTTGAGCGTCCGCGGCGCGGGATTCGAGCGGGCGCACCGTGTTGATGGAGACATCTGCCGGCGGAGCTCCCGGCTCTTGCGGCGGCCAGGGAAGGTGCGTCCGAAGATACGCGGCCAGGATCGAGATGACCGCTTCGCGGTCGTGGGCGGAGTGATCCGCGATCCGCCACAGCGCGTAGAGGCCCCCGATCCGCACGTCCAGCTTTTCGCTGCCGAGTTGATCTACGGCGCGGCTGAAGCGATCGGTGATGTGTCCCTCCCGGGTTGCGTTCAGCCCGTCCTGGCTGACGCGCAACTGACGCCAGGTGGCGTAGGCGCCGAACAGGACGACCGCGCCGCCTACCGCTTGCAGGAGCGTGGTGCGCACGTTGTTCACCGCGTTCAGACGGTCCGCTGCGGCGAGCCGGGCACCTGCGAGGTCGTGGTCGACCACCAGCCCCGGAAGAACCAGGAGCGCAACGGCCAGTACGGCGATCACGGCCAGCGCGGCCGACGTTACGGCAACGGTGCGAGTCGGGCGCCAGCCCGAGTGGCGCGGGTCGCGGCCACGATCAGATCCCCCCATATCCATGGGATCCTAGGGTACGACCAAAACCGGTGACCCATGCGGTCACAGCACTGGCCACCGGTGACAACGCCCCGCCCCGGCATGAGCTGCCGAGGTCGGGTTGCGCATCGCTTCCACGACTGCGGCCGCGTCTGGCAGGCTCTCAGGAACCGTCGCCCTCGTGATCGTAGTGAACGACGCCGTCCTCATCGAGCCTGGGGCGAATCCGCTCAGGAGGGTGACTGTTGGTGTCGGACGGGCGTGGCCCTTCGGGCCCGTCAGGGCCCCATCGCAGCAACCGGCGAGCCCGGCAGATCTGGTGGACCGTGCCCTGGACCTCGACCTGATTTGCACGCTCGGCCCGGAGCCGGTCGGCGGCCTCAACGTACTCGGCCAGCTCGCCGGCCGCAGGATCGGTGCCTTCGGCCGCCACCGTACGGGCGTCGACCTCAGGGCCGTGGACATCCCAGGGAATCAGGCCCCGCTCGCGCGGCTCAAGCCAAGTCAGGGCGAAATCCAGCGTCTTGCGGGCTTCGTGCGCGCTGGCGTGCAGGCTGCTGCCGATCTTCCAGCCGGGATCGTTCCGCTCCACGACCCTGAAGGCGGCGGGCAGCAGCATCACGTCGGGATGGGTCTCCAACGCCCGCTCGGAGTCATCGCGCACGTTCTCGGGAAACCGGGATCCCGTGTAAGCCAGACTGCGCAGTGCCAGGCACTCCGCGGCCTGAGCGGGCGTGACCGGCGCATCCGGGTCCAGCACCAGGCCGCCATCGATCCCCGGTCCCCTGGCGCCGCGGTCCCAGTTCGCAACGGCGGGCTCGGGGTCGGACGGACGGGGCTGGTCGATGCCGCCCCGCCCCATACCGGTGTACTCCTCGCCCCGCACAATCCGGTAGCGGGTCCCCAGCAGGGTGAGCTCATCGACGCGTTCGCTCTCCAGCCGGGCGACCGCCGCCAACAGGGCACGCCGTTCCGCCCTGTCCTGGGCGTCGTCCTTCGCCCGGAACCACAGCAATGAGTAGAGGCTGTCCCGGGCCTCCTGCGGGCAGCCGGCCGCCACCGCGACCACCACCCGCCACCCCAGTGCCTCCCCGGCGGCGTCCTGTGCGGCCACCCCGAACAGCGGGCCCCGCACCAGCAGCGACTCGATAGCCTGCGCGGCATCCAGTGCGTCCGCCTCCATGACCGCCTCCACCGGATCCTCCGGATACCTCACCACGATCCGTCGCATCCCGCCCGGATTCACATCCCCATGACCCATGCCCTCACCATGCCGACTCCAGCAGGCGCTCACGGTAGGTTTCCTGATTCCCAAGCAGCCTCGCTGGCGCCTGGCATCGCAACTACTAGCGGAAGGGCGTGTTGCATGGCAGCCAGGGCCGTATCCGCCGTTATCCAGCCGCGCGGCAATACGCGTCCCCCAGTATCCGCCCAGGCGGCATCACGTATCCACCCGCGTTGCCGGGCGAGTTGGGGGCAGCCGTGGCCAGATCGCTTCCTTGACGACGCTTTCGCACCGGTAAATCGTGTGATCGCCGCGCTCCACCAGGAGAGCGGTGCAGGTCAGCGCGGCCCGGCCGCCGTACCCGCCCCCCTCGTTCTCTTGAGGAGACGTCTTGCCCAGCTCCGGCGAGCAGCATCTGCTGAAGGTTTACAGCGACCGTTCCTACCTCCACACCACCACCGTGCGCCATCAGGGCACGACCGTGGCGCTCGCCATGGACGATCAGCGGCGGCTGGTCTACACCGTGCTCGACCTCGCGCGGCACGACGAGGCCAAGGGCGAGCTGGACGCCGCCTATTGGTCGGAGAACCCGCTGCCGTTGCGCTTCCCGGGCGAGATGTCCGACGTGGGGTACGGGGCCGTCGGCGCCACCGCGCTGCCGGTCGTCAAGCGGGGCGGCAGGGTCGAGGCCGCGCCCGGTGAGCGGCTGGACGACGAGGAGGTGGACCCCTTCCTGTCCACCACGGCCCGGCTCACGGCCGCGGCGCCCTTTCACGCGCTGTCCGACGGTACCCACATCGTGGTGCTGCGGCAGTCGCTGGGCGTGGACCACCCGGACGGCGTCCATAAGTTAGCGGGCGGCGGCTCGTCCGGCGACCCGGAGCGTACCGACTACGTCAAGGACCGTGCGGGTGCGAAGGTGCCACTGGTCGCGGACACGCTGCTGTGCGACCGGTACCTGCTGGTCGGCGGGGAGCTGAAGCCCGTACTTGAGGCCCGCTACCGCCGCAGCCGGCACCGGACCCGCCCCGACTCGGCCAAGGACAGCCTTGGCACGACGGACATGGAGGGGCGCGCCTTCCACGAGCCGACGCAGGAGCTGTCGTTCGTGCGGCACCTGTCGGGCGGGCGGTTCACCGCCCTGCTCGTGCCCACGGCGGTGCACGGGCAGCAGCGCTGGCAGATCTTCGCGCACAACGACACCACCGGCCGCATCGATTCCTTCAACGTGGAGCAGGGCCGCGACGGGCTGTTCAACCTCCAGGGCACACAGGCGTGGACGAGCCCTGACCCGGCGTACCGCGACGCGGTGTACGAGAGCGGGCCGGGCACCTGCCCGTTCACCGGGCAGCCGCTCGTACCGGTGGTCAGCACCAGCGGGTACGCGGAGACGGCGCTCGCGTTCGGCGAGGGCGACGCGCACGTGCGCGTCGCCGAGGGGCCGGCCCTCGCGGGCACCGACTTCACCGTCGAGTTCTGGGCGCGACGCACCGGAACGGGCCGCCAGGAGTTCCTCGTCGGCCACGGCGACCAGAACGGCAGCGCCCTCAAGTCCCTGCACATCGGCTTCCGCGAGGACGACCGTTTCACCTTCGCGTTCTACGCTGACGACCTCAACTCCGACGTCCCGACCACGGACACCGGCTGGCACCACTGGGCCTGTGTCTACGACCACGCGGCCCGCCGGCAGACCGTCTACCGGGACGGCGAGTCCGTCGGCACCCGCGTCACCGGCGGTGACTACACCGGCACCGGCCCCCTGCTGCTTGGCCGCGCCCTCGGCCAGGGCGCCCGGGCCGAACTGGACGAGGTACGGATCTGGAACCGTGCCCGCACCGCCGACGAGCTCAAGCGGGACAAGGGCATCCGCCTCATCGGCAACGACCCCGGTCTCATCGCCTACTACCGTTTCGACGAGGGCTCCGGCACCCGCCTGCACGACCAGACCGACAGCGCACGCCACGGCGAACTGGTAGGCGGCCCGGCCTGGGTGACCTCCGAGGCACCCATCGGCGACCACCCCGGCGTGCGCCGGGACAGCTTCGCGGTGACCGGCCGCACGACCGCCTCCGGGCTCTCCGCCGTCCTCTACCACCAGCAGGAGGACACCAGCTCGGGCTACGACCAGGAGCCGAAGCCCGCCAAGCGACAGGCCCGGGTGCTGCTCTCGTACGCGACCGGTGGCCCCGACCCGAAGTCCGGCGCGGCCACCGGGGAGTCATACCTGGCGACGGTCGACTTCGGCGTGGGGCGCGACGGGCGGCTCGCCCAGATCCCGGACGAGCTGACGCTGCCGGTGCTCGCCGCGCCGGAGGGCAGCGCGGACGTCGAGACGATCAGCGAACTGGACGGCCGGATCAGGGAGTTGGTCCGGGACATCACGGCCAAGGAGGCCGAGGCCGCCGACCTCGCCCGGCAGACCGCCGACGTACCGGAGCTGGAGCGCCTCCGCGGGCTCTTCTACACCCGCTCGCAGGACTTCACGGGCTGGTCGCTCCGGCTGCGCTTCCGGGTGTCCCGGGACGGAAAGGACCAGTACCTCGCGGTCAAAGGCGACGGGCAGGGGCAGGGCGACTACCCGCCGGTGATCCGCACCTCCGACAAGGACGCGAAGTCGGCGCTGTGGTCCATCCAGATGCCGCCCGGTTCCTCGTGGAACGGGTCCATGCTCTACCACCTGCGCAACATCCACACGGGCAAGGACCTCAACGTCCTGGGCGACAGCCGGGACAACGACGTCCCGCTCATCGTCTATCCACGGCAGTCCGGCGCCTGGAACACCCTCTTCGGCATCTACGAGCAGCCCGACGGCTCCGTCCTCCTGATCAACCGGAACAGCGAGAAGACGGTATGCGCCCCCGACCGGCTCGGCGACCGCGTCGTCCAGCACGAAGCCGCCGGGCTGGCTGACCATGCCGCCGGGCTGATCGTCCTGGAGCGGGTCGCCCTCTACGGCGGGCACCCCGACATCGCCGACGCCGTCAAGCGCGTCGAGGCCCTCGACGCGCAGCTCGCCGAGCTCCTGCCCCAGCGGGAGCTGCTCGCCGAGCGGCAGCGGGAGATCGCGGCCCGCCAGGCCGAACTGACCGCCAAACGCGACGAGTTGGCCCGACTCACCGGTGGCCTCAAGGGTGCCGACGACATCGCGCTGCCTGTACCACAGCTCTTCCTCGACCGCACCGGCCTGAGCTGCTCCGGCGCCCTGCTGGCCTTCGCCCGCTCGGCCGACCGGCCGCACCTGCTGGACAGCGCCACCGGCAACGTCGTGCTGTACTTCCGCGGCTCCAACGGGCAGTTCTTCGCTGCCTACTACGACACCTCGGTCGCGCGCTCCTCCCGGCACATGACGGCGGGCGACGGCCAGGCGGTCACCTTCACCGCCCGCGACTCCGGCACCGACCTGGGCGCGGTACGGGTCCGGGTCACGGAAGGCGACGGGCCCGGCCTGTGCGACGTGACCGTCGAGCGGGGCCAGGAGAGCGAGACCTGGAAGCGGCTGCCGCGGCGGGCCGCCGACTTCGCCGCGATCGTCAACGGGGCGCCGGACGAGCCCGTCACGGTGGGCGCGGTGAAGTCGTTCGACGCCACCACACGACTCCTGTCCGGAGGCAAGGCGGGCGACGTCGTCGGTGGTGTCCTGCGGCTCGCCGAAGCCCTCTCCGTCGCCCTGCCCGCCCGTACGCCCGTCACCGTCGGCGGCCACCTCTACCTCACGGAGGCCGATCACGCGCCGGGGGTCACCTCGCTCCGGCTGGACAACGGGGAGGGCGGTCCCGAGCCGCAGCCCGGCGAGGCGGTCCAGCGGCTGCGCTACGACCACCGCTCCGCATCCTCCAGCCGTCCCGGCGTCCCGCTCGCCGCGGGGTCCCGGCTGGTGCTCGCCGACCCGGGCACCGCACGGGAGGTGCCGCTCGGCGAAGTATCCGGCCTGGTGACCGGGCACGGCTGCCGCTGGCGCGCGGACAAGCCGGGCCGGGCGTACTCCTTCGACGGCCAACAGAACCTCATCACCCTGCCGGAGAAGCAGCTGGACCGGGCCGCGGTGACCCGCGATCTGACCCTGGAGGCGTGGATCAACCCGGAGCAGGTGGCGGGCGCGGCCAGGATCGTCCACGGCGGCACCGGCGACGCACCGTACACGCTGGGCCTGCTCGCCCCGTCCGGCGAGGTGGTTCCCGCCCTGGCCTTCGACAGTACGAGTGGCGGGGCCGTGACCGAGGACAGCTTCAGCCTCGCCGACAAGGACTTCACGGTGGAGTTCTGGGGCAGGCGCCCGAAGGGGGACCAGGACCGCCACCAGTTCTTCATCGGTCACGGATCGTCCTCCGGCCGAAGCGCCTACCTGCACATCGGCTTCCGCGACTCCGGCGCCTTCACGTTCGGGTTCTGGCACGACGACCTCAACACCAACTACGGCTACCGGGACGCCGATTGGCACCACTGGGCCTGCGTCTACAACGCGGCCACCCGGGAGCAGGTGATCTACCGTGACGGCGTCGAGGAGGCCAGGCGTGTCGCGTCGGGCTACCAGGGCACCGGCCAGTTCACCTTCGGCAGGTCCCTGGACGCGGAGATGGACGAGGTCCGGCTGTGGGGCACCGCCCGTAGCGCGGCCGAGATCCGGGAGCTGAAGAACCGGCGGCTGTCCGGCGAGGAGTCCGGGCTCATGGGCTACTGGCCCTATGCCGACCCGGACGCGCGGATCGAGGGGAAGCCGTGCATCCCGGACCGCTCCGGCAGCGGCCGGCCCGCGTACCTCAAGGGCGGCGTCACTCCCACGGCCGCGCCCGCCGCGCTCGACCTGACCACGGAAGCGGCGTACCGCGTCGTCGCAGGGGTCGGCGACCGGCTGGTGGCCACCCGCGACACCTTCCCGCTGCACGAGTGGTCCCACCTCGCCGCCGCCTACGAACAGTCCTGGGCCGTCGAACTCACCGACGGCGCCCACCTGGAGGCCCTGGACAACGACGCCCTCGACATCCCCGACGACCTCACCCTTGAGGTCTTCTGCCGCATCGACGCCCTCGGCACCACCCAGGGCCTGCTCTCCAAGGGCCGCGCCGCCGACGGATCCGGCGGCAGCGTCCCGTACCGGCTGCTCGTACTGCCCGACGGCAAGCTGGAGTTCGGCTTCGAAGAGCCGGGCGGCAGGATCGTGCGCTTCACTTCCACCGAGGCCCTGCGCGCCGGGGCGTTCCACCGGATCGGGGTCGTCCGCAAGGGCGGCCGGTCGATGCAGGAGCGCAAAGGCAGCAAGGAGATCACCGCCGTCGGCGCGGACGGCAAACCCGTCAAGCAGACCGTCGAACTCGTCGAGTCCGTCGACGTGCAGGAGTGGCAGGACATCCGCTTCCACATCGACGGCCGTGAGGCCGGTACCGCTCGCTACGAGGGCCCCGGGCCCAAGGGCAACACCGGCACGCTCGACATCGGCCGCGTCCGGGAGGGCCTGGAGACGTACGCCCTGACCGGCGTCGTCGCCGAGGTCCGGCTGTGGGGTGCGGCGCGCGACGCCGCCCAGCTCGGCATGCCCGTCTCCGCGCGCGACCGGGGTCTGACCGCGCACTGGCGGTTCGAGGAGAACGCGGGCAACACCGCCGCCGATGCCACCGGCTCGCACGCCCTGCGGCTGCGCGGCGCCCGCTGGACCCGCAACCCAGACCCGCGCGGCAGCTCCTTCCGGCTCTACCGCAACGGCGTCTCGGTGGCCTGCGACCTGCTGGAGTCGGCGGACTTCGCCGACTATGGTGACGCCCAGCTCTCCCTCGGCGCCCGGCTCAAGGACGGCCGGTCCGGCCAGCCCTTCCACGGCATCCTCGAGGAAGTGCGGATCTGGCGGACCGCCCGCACCCAGGAGCAGGTCCTCGACAACCTCTTCAGCCGGCTCAAGGGCGAGAAGGAGGACCTGATCGCCTACTGGCCGTTCGACCGGGACTCCACCGACGAGGCGGCCGATCTGGTACGGGACGAAGGGCTGCGCGGCAACCACCTCCCGCTGTACGACGGTGACTCCCGCCCCGCGGCCGTGCTCTCCACCGCCCCCGTCTCCACCGACACCGCCCAGGTCCGCTCCGCGCTCGCCGCGATGCGCACCCCCTTCCACGAGACGGTCACGGGCTCGCCGGCCGTCGCCGAGTACGCGGACATGCAGTACACCGTCAAGGGCGAGGCGTTCGGCGTCCTGAAGCGGGCGTACGGCTATCTGCGGGACGGCCGCTGGCATCTGGTCACCGGCTACAAGGTCGGCGACCTGGTGAGCGAGTGGGTCAGCCAGGTGCAGTTCGACCCGCAGCTGATCGGGTACGTGGAGGGCGCGCCGCCGGTGCCCTCGGAGAACCTCACGCCCAACACCATCGACCCCGATCGCTCCACCTACGACGGGATCGCGTCGGTGGAGCTCACCCAGGCCGAGGAGGTCGTGCACTCGCTGTCGTCGGCCAAGGAGCGCAGCGTCGACGCGGCATTCGGGTTCGCCCTGTCGAACGAGGTCGACGTCGACATGTGGATGATCACCGCGCCGCTGGGCTTCGGCGTCGCCAAGTCGATGGTGAAGGCGAAGGTGTCGGCGGGCGTCCGGGGCAGCCTGGAGTTCTCCAACAGCTGGGCCGAGGAGACGGCCGTCTCACAGGGCGAGAACACCGCCCGCGCCATGAAGGTCGACCTCTCGGGCAGCTGGGAGGACCCGCTCAAGCCCCTCAACCCCGCCCTCGGCCGCCGCTACATCCCCGTCAACACCGGCTTCGCGGTCGTCCAGTCGCAGACCGCCGATGTCTTCGCGCTGCGGCTCGCGCACAGCGGCGCGCTGGTCGCCTACCGCATCCAGCCCAACCCCGACATCCCCAAGGACTGGAACGTCATCCCCTTCCCGCTCAACCCCCGCTACACCAAGCAGGGCACGCTCGACGGCACGGTCGGCTTCGACGAACGCGGCAAGGTCCTCGACCCCGACTGCACCACGGCCCGTGACCGCGGCGAGTACAGCTACTACAAGCCGCGCGAGGCCTACGCCATCAAACGGCGCATCCAGCGCGAACAGCAGCGGCTGCGCGGCTACTACGAATCCGTCTCCACCGAGACCCACACACCCGACCCCACCGCCGAGCGGGCGGGGCGCGTCCTGGGTGGCGCGATCGGCGGCGACACCGCGCCGGGCCGGGCCCGCGAGGTGGCCGGCAGCGCGGCCGGGGACGGCTTCTCCCGCCGTGACCTGGTCAACACCTATGTGTGGACGGCGGACGGCGGCTTCTTCGCCGAGACGACGGAGACGACGGATGCCGTGACCGAGACGACGTCGGGTTCCTACTCGCTGTCCGGTTCGGTGGGCACCTCCATCGGCACGTCCTTCGACGTCATGGGCATCGGCATCAGCGCGCAGCTCGACGCGTCCATTGGCGGCGGCATGTCCGTCACCCGGGCGCGGGGCAAGGAGGCGACGCGCTCGTTCGGGCTGAACGTCACGTGCTCGCCGTCGGGCAACGTCCAGCAGTACGACGCCCACCGCAAGCCGGTGTTCGACGCCGACGGCAAGCCCGTCAACGCGCCGGGAAAGGTGGACGCGTACCGGTTCCTCAGCTTCTACCTCGGCGAGGACACCGAGCACTTCGACACCTTCTTCCACAAGGTCGTCGACCCGGCCTGGCTGGAGGGCGGCCACGACCCGAACGCGGCCGCGCTGCGCCAGGCCCGTCAGTCGGACCGCAAGCCGCCGTGCTGGCGCGTGATGCACCGCGTCACCTTCGTCAGCCGGCTCCTGCCGCCGGCGGCGGCGCCGGACGCCGCTCCGCTGGAGCGGACCATGCGGCAGCTGGACGTGGAGAGCAACTACGAGCTCGTCCGGCGCCTTGATCCGTACGTCAGGGGCGCGGCCACCGGCCTGCCCGAGCTCTCGGCGGCGGTGCGTGACACGCTGGCGGCCCACCTGCCGGAGCTGCTCCCGCACGCGGACGACGTGATCGGCTTCCTCGCGCAGTACTACGGCGTGGAGGGCTGACCGAGCAAGAAAGGGGCACGCCCAGCACGGGCGTGCCCCCGGAGGACCATCCAACGGAACCCGACCACCACGTCGACGATGCGGGGCGGTTCACTTCACCCCGATGTGCAGGCCGTGTTCGTAGGGAAAGCCCCGCAGGGTCCGGACGTGGTGGTAACCCGCCCGCCGCAGCCACTCTTCGTAGTCGCACGACGGGTAGGCCATGCCCTGACCGCTGGCCAGGGTATTGAGGTAGAGCGAGAGACGGGCCGAGTACCAGCCCTCGGTCTCGTCGTCCGAGGCGTTGTACCCGTATACCAGGACCCGTCCACCGGCCGGCAGGACGTCGTGGGCCTTCACCAGCAACGTGGTGATCTGCTCGGGAGAGAAAATCTCCAGTACGTGGCTGAACAGCACCGTGTCGGCGCCTGCCGGGAAGGGGTCGGCGAACAGGTCGCCCGGGTGGACGGTGATCCGGCCCGCCAAGTCCCGTGCGATGGTCCGCTCGGCGATGCGTGACACACTCGGAATGTCGAAGATGACCGAGGTCAACTCCGGGTGGCGCGCGATGAGTCGACCGCTGGTGGTGCCATCGCCGCCGCCGACATCGAGCAGCCGGCGCACTGAGCCGAACTGGCCGCTGTCCACCAGCGCGTCTACGCTGCGCAGGGTGAAGGCGGTCATGGCGCGGTGGAAGACGGTCTCCAATTCGGGTCTGTGCGAAAGCCTTTGGTAGAGCGTCGGCTCGCTGCCCGGGTACGCGGCCAGGGCGGTGTTCGTACCGGCCCTGAGCGCGTCGGTCAGGTGGGTGAAGGCGGGGTAGTACACCTCTCGCCAGCCGATCAGAATGTGACGCCAGCTGTCGGGGCTGTCGCCGGTGAGCATGTCCTCGGCGACACGGGAGTTCTCGTACCTGCCCTCATGCCGTTCGAGCAGTCCGGTGGTGCAGACGGCGTGCAGCAGCACACGCAGAGAGTGCGGCGGCAGTCCGGTGGCGGTTCGCAGATCGTCGAATGACGACGGCCGGCCCGACAGGGTGGTGAACAGGTCCAGTTCCAGTGCGGTGGCCAGGGCGTTGAACAGGGCCGGTGCGTTCACCAGGAGGTGGAAGCGCTCAAGGACCGAGTCCGGTGGGCCCTTGCCCTGCTCGGGCGGAGAGTTCATCGTGGCAGGATCCTCATCGGTTGGACGGCATGCCCGGGGCCGGGGCTATCTCGTGGCTTTTCGAACTCACGCCGGTCAGCGGCCTCGAACCGGCCAGGGCGCGGTGAATGAGGCGGTCGGAAGTGCCGTGATCCAGCACGTAGTTGTGCAGCAGGCGGACGTTGTCCCACACGGCGATGTCACCCACGGCCCACCTCCAACGCACCGTGCGTTCGGGCACGAGGGCGTGGTGCATGAACAGTTCCAGCAGGGTGTGGCCCTCCAGGTCGGACAGGCCCTCGATCGTCGTTACGCAGTTGGGGTTGAGGATCAGGGACCGGCGGCCGTCGGCGCTGTGGTCGACGGCGACGAGCGGGTGGCTCACCACCGGCATGGCCAGCATCCGGTCGCGCTGAAGCGGGTCGGCGTCCGGCGCGAGCAAGTCCGCGTAGAGGCGGCGTACGTCGTGACGGCAGCTCAAGCCGTCCGCGAGGGTACGCAACGGCGGTGACAGCGCGGCGTAGGCCCCCGCCAAGTCGGCGAAGAGGGTGTCGCCGCCGACGTGCGGCACGCGTGCTGCCTGGAGAAGCGAGTAGGTGGGCACATCGCGGACGAAAGTGCCGTCCACGTGCCAGTTGGTGCCGTGCCTGTTGTGTGCGTCGCGGCAGCGTATGTCCTGCGGGCGCACGTCCCCGGTCTGGTTCGCCAGCACCTCGGGGTGGCCGGGCAGCCCCTGTTTGAGCGGGTGGGCGGGCAGCGCGTCGCCGAGCAGGCCCGCGAAGTCGGCCAGGGCCGCCGGATCGGCCGGCTGGCCGCGCAGGAAGAGCACGCCGTGTTCCTTGAGCAGCTCGCGGAGCCGGGGCGGGTCGGCCGACCCCGCCCGGCGGACGTCGAGCCCCGACACCTGTGCGCCAATGCTCCCGGTGAGTCGATCGATTCTCCACGTACCGTCCGACATGGGGCTCAGCCACCTCCTTGTACCTAGGGATTCGAGCTGTGCGCTCAGGGCTCAGGTGGCGGCGGCGAGCACCACGTTCTCCATCGCCCCGCCCTGGGCCACGCCGATCACCCCGCTGCGTCCGTCCGGGTAGTAGCGCGCGTACACCCCGCCCGCCCGGCCGCCGAAGAGCAGAGGGCTCAGGACGGGGGCAACGGCGACGCGGTAGGGCTGCGTGCCGGGGTCCCTGATCATCTCCAGTTGGTAGCGGACCGGTTCCACGTACTCCTGCACGATCGCGTCATGGGCGCCCAACGCCCGGGTGACGGCCGCCTCCCACTGGGGTCGTGGGCACGAGCGGCCGAGCACCACTCCGTGGCCCACCATGCCGACGGCCGGCTTGAGCACGAACGACTCCCGGTGTGCGGTCAGGAGCTGCCGCAGGTCCACCGGATCGCCTCTCCACCGGACCTTGCCCTCCTGGATGACACGGGTCCAGGGCAGGTACCGGTGGACGAGCCGCCGGTCGCCGTCGGACATCCATGGCGCTCCCTCCGACAGCCAGGCCAGCAGGCGCTTGTTGGCCAGCAGGTAGCTGCTTTCCGGCGGGTAGAGGATGCAGCCCGCGGCAATCATGGCGTGTACGGGGGCGAGCGGTTCACCGCGTGAGACCCAGTCGCCGGGGGAGAAGTAGCGCAGTGCCAGTGGGAACCGCACGTTGCCTGTACGGCTGACTTTCTGCGGCAGGTCGCGCGGCTCAAGAACCTCGGCGTCGAAACCCCGCTCGCGCAGATAGGCGGCTTCGCCGTCGAAATAGCGGGTCGTCTCGCCCCGGCGGTCCACCCGGTTCCCCACCAGCGCCACCGCCCTCGGCAGCCCGAGTTCCGCGCACACGTCCTCGAACAGGTCGGCGCGGGCCGCGAACGGGTCGTCCACTGTGAAGGGCAGCGTCCGTTCCGGGCCGCCGTACAGGCGTGTCCATGCCTGCCCGAACCCGTGTGTCTCGGTGGGACCGCCGAACGCTCCGCTGACATTGAACTCCACGAAGCGCGGGCCGTCCGGCCCGATCACCACGTCGGGGCGCGCCATGGCATCGCAGTGGCGCAATTCGAAGGCATCGTCGTCGACGAAGAACGGGAAGGTCTGAGCGGTGGGCCTGACGCCCACGGCCGCGAGTCTGCCCTGCCGGGTGGGCGCTGCCTCCAGCACAGCCCGGCGCAGCAGGTTCAGCAACTCTCGGGCGGCGGTGAACAGTTCGTCGTAGGCGGACCGGGACACCGCGAACGGCTCCAACGGGACCGGCTGGGTGTGCAGCCACGTTCCGCAGTCGCGCAGCTCGTGGCGGAGTGACCGGCAGATGTCGTCCGCGGAACTACGGTGCGTTGTCGGGAAGGGACGGACACCGGGCCACGGGTGGGTTCCCAACTCCACTGGCGCCAACCTTTCGTGCAACGCGGTGAGCGGCTGGAGGTACTGCCGTGTGGTCAGCTGGCTCCGACGAGGACGGCGGCCACGTCGGCGAGGTCCTGCACCACATGCACCTCGTCGTCCTCCAACGGCTGGTAGTCGCCACGCGCGTAACTGCCCGAGGCGTGGATCACCACAGTCCTTTCCGGACCGATGAGTCCGCGCCGCACCCCCTCCCGTACACCGGTCATGGCCATCACCAATGACCACTCGGCCAGTTGGTCCGGCTTCTCGGGCAAAGGGAAGCCGGCGTCGGCCAGTTCATCGCGGATGGCCTGGTAATGCCGCAGGCACTCGTGCCGTGACACCACGATTCCGCCACCGCCGAACTTGGCGATGATGTCGTTCATGCGGTCCGCGGTGGGCGGCCGGTGGGTGTAGAAGGTCGGGTCCAGAATCTCGTTCGGGCTGTCCGTCGCGTACGGGAAGCACGGTTCGGTGTCCTGGCGGTACAGCCGCATGCGGGGATCCCAGGCGTACGGGGGCGCGTTGCGGCGGTCGAAGCTGCCGAAGCGCTGACTGAGCACCATGTCCGGGGTATGCAGGTGCTGGACGAGAAAGGACTCCGGGCGCTGTGCGGACGAGGCCTCGCCCGCGGTCTCCAGCAGGTCCCGGCCCGTGTGGTAGCCGAGCAGCCCGAAGGCGCTGGAGACGGCATGGGCGTGCAGACGTGGTTCACCGGGCACGATCGGGTCGACATCGTGCTCGAACAGGGCCCGCGTGGCGTCGGCCACGATGTAGTTGGACAGATCCAGCGAGAACCACAGCCGGCCGCCGGTGCGCCGGGCCCAGTCCGCCGCGTACTCGTGTACGAACGTGCGGGTCAGCGGCTTGACATCCTCGGCCTGGCGACCCGTGTAGATGAGGACAGGGTTGAGGGAGCGGAGCTCGGGGTCGGTGGCCAGTCGGCTGCGCCGCAGCTTGCCTCGGCAGTCGGCCGGACAGATCGTCACCACCCGCAGCTGGTGCGGCTCCGCGAGGCCGAGGTCCAGGGCACGGAGCACGGCGTCGCGCAGTGCCGTGCCCTTGTTGGCAGAGGTCGGGGTGACCAGCACCACCGGCACCCCGGTGCGGCGCACGTGTTCGACGGCTCGGGCCACGATGAGCAGGGACGCCGGGGTCTTGGTGGTCTGCGTGGCCGGGTTGCCGGTCAGGTCGAGCAGCCGTACCCGCCGCCCCTGGAGATCCCTCAGCGGACGCCAGGAAACGGTCGCGGCGGAAAAGTACTCGCGGGTCCGGTCGTCCAGCTCCGGGAATTCGAAACCGGGCTGGAAGCCGTCCGGGTCCGGACGACCCGTGCGTTCCTGGCCGCAGGACTCCACGATGTCGGAGAGTCGGTGGTAATGGTCGAGGACAGGATTGCGCGTCACCGTCCCGGCGCTCGGATTCGTCAGCACGGGCGTGCCTCGGGAACCTGCCGGGGACCCGCTTCAGGTCCGTTCACTGTGGCCTCAACCTCCAGTCGTAGAGGTGCCCTGGGACTGATCCGCGGGCGCGATGGTCCATCGGGGCGACCTCGCACCGGACGGCCGTGTGCATCACCTGCTGAGAATCGACCTCAGCACTGCCACGTAGTCGGAACCGGTGTCGAGTGGACCGTACTTGGGCAGGTCACCCGGACCGATGAGGGTGTCCAACGGGGCGATGACCACGCCGTAGTCGGGCCGGTGCTTGTACTGGATCGACATCCGGTCACGGCATACAGCGCTCACACGGTGTGGAGCCGCCCGGTGCAGCCCATTCGACCAGCGCTGCACGTAGTCGGCGAGGAAGACGAACAACGCGCCCTCAACAACGGGTACTTGCAGCCACGTCCCGTCCGGATCGCGCACGTCCAGGCCTGGTTCGTCCTGGTCGATGATGGTCAGCAGGGACAGGTCGACATGCGGTGACATCGCGTAGTTCACCGTCGAGCCGACGCGGGTCAGATGGCTCGCGCCGTAGAAGTTGAGACCGAGGCGGTGCAGCGGCGCGCCCAGATTTCCCGTGAAAAAGTCCTCATCCAGCCCCAAGTCCAGGGCGCAGGCGGCGAGAATTCCGTTGCCCAACTGCGTCAGGTGACCGAAGAGTTCCAAAGACTTCGGGAAGTGCTGGTGATAGAAGTCCACGGAGTCCGGCATGGCGAGGTCATCGGTGACGTTGCCGATCCGGTACTGCTCGCAGGCCTCGGCGCCACTATGGGTGCGGCTTCGCTCTCTGCCGAGCCCGCGATAGCCCAGAAACTGGGACTCCTCGGTGGCGTCGTATTTGCTCTTCTCTTCCACGGGCAGCTGGTAGAACCGCCGCATCTCCGCGTAGACCTCTGTGACAAGCCCCGCGGGCACACCGTGATGGTGAACGAAGAAGTAGCCCTCGCGCCGGCAGATGCCGCCGATCGCGTCGGCGACTGCCTCCCGTTCCTTCGAGGTCCACCCGGCCGGATGTCCCGGCAGTTCCACGTGCGGTACCACCCCGTGTCCTCTCGCCTTGTGATCGATGGGCAGACTGTGTGCCGACCGGTCCGCCCGGGAGCCCGACGTCCGCGACGAGCTTCGAGCCTTCGATCTTTGGGTAGGGCCTAACAGAGAACAAGCTGGCGACCGTAGATCCGATTCGCGTCGATGCGCGAATCGGCCGGTTCATCTTCTGGGGCATCGCACATAAGGCACAAGCCCCGGCGAACGAATTTCAGACAGCTTGCGGGTGCCCGGGACCGGCCAATTGTCGACTCGAAATGCGGCCGGGTGGGACAGGCGTAATTCATCCGACTCCTCTGATGCTCCAGGGAGGAGATCAGGAGAGCGCAGAGTAGTCGGAGGGGGTTCCGGATATGGCCGAAAATGCCGTACAGGCCGCTGGCCCGGGTCTTCCCTTCGTTTGGCACGTGTCCAACACTGAAATACACCGGGCAGAATCAGAAGTTCTTTCCGGCACGACGGCCCCTGACGGACGAGCCAGGGTACGAGCGGTGCACGAGCGGTGAACTCCCAGTACTCGACGGCATCGGCCGTCCCTTCAGCCAGGCTGCCCGATGTCTCATGACGACGACCGATGGAGCTCCCGATGATGCTCAACAGCTTCGACGAATGGTCGCCGCTCAAGGAGGTGGTGGTCGGCTCCGCGATGAACTACACGTCACATCACCGCGAGTTGTCCTTCGACCTCTTCTTCCACGACAACATCGCCGGCGACAACTCCGCACGCTCCGAGTGGTACTACCCTCGCCTGACCGCCGGCGGCCCCGGGGAGCCGGCACCCAGCGGCACAGCGCCGATCAAGCAACGCTACGTGGCGGAACTGAACGAGGACCTGGCCGGCATCGTCGACGCGCTCACCGCCCTTGGCGTCACCGTGCACCGTCCCATGGACGTGGACGCCGGGACCGTGGAGGTGCGCACTCCCGGCTGGAGCGCGTCGGTGGTGCCCCCGCTCAACGTACGGGACAACACGCTCATTCTCGGAGACGAGATCATCGAGACCCCGCCCATGATCCGCTCCCGCTACTTCGAGACTCAGTTCCTCAAGCCCGTATTCCAGCGGTACTTCGCGCAAGGAGCCCGCTGGACGGTGATGCCGCGGCCGCTGATGACCGACGCGTCATTCGATCTGTCCTACGCGCGCGTCAGCACCGTGGGCGGACCGACCGAGCCCATCGGCGATCCGCAGACCTCCTGCTACGACGTCGGCACCGAGATGATGTTCGACGGCGCCCAGGTGCTCCGGCTCGGCCACGATCTGGTCGTCAACATTTCCACCGCCCATCACGCGATGGGCTGCGACTGGCTGGAGCGCCACTTGTCGGGCCGCTTCCGCATCCACCGGGTGCACCGGCTCAGCGACAGCCACATCGACAGCATGGTCCTGGCGCTGCGGCCGGGCACATTGCTCGTCCGGTCGCCCTCCGTACGCGACAAGCTGCCCGAACCACTGCGTTCGTGGGATCTGATCATTCCGCCGGCTCCGGAACGCAACCACTTCCCGTCGTACGACAATGACGACCTGGTCCTTGCCAGCCCCTTCATCGACTTGAACGTGCTGTCGGTGTCGCCGGAGACCGTACTCGTCAATGAAGCCTGCCCGGAGCTGATGCGGACGCTGGAGAAACACGGGTTCACCGTGGTCCCCGTGCGCCACCGGCACCGTCGGCTGTTCGGCGGCGGATTCCACTGCTTCACGTTGGACACGGTGCGCCAAGGTGGAGCCGAGGACTACCTGTCCTGAAGGGAGCACTCTTCATAGGAGACCGCATGCCTGCCCACACTCGGATCACCGGCGTCGGAACCGCGGTGCCGCCGGTCTCCTACGATCAGCCGGAACTCCTGGAGATGTTCGGCGTCACCGATCCGTCGATCCGTTCCATTTTCCTGAACAGCACCATTGAGCGGCGCGGCCTGACCCTGCCGCCGCTGCTCCCCGACCGCTCCGCCGCAGCCGAAACCCAAGGTGAGCTGCTGGCCAAGCACACGAGGGAGGGCGTGCGTCTCGGCCGGGAGGCGGTGCTCGCCTGCCTGAGAGACAGCGGGCAGGACGTGAGGGACGTGCGCCACCTGTGCTGCGTCACCTCGACCGGCTTCCTCACCCCGGGGTTCTCCGCACTCCTGCTCAAGGACATGGGACTGAGCACCACGTGCTCTCGTCTGGACGTCGTGGGGATGGGGTGCCATGCCGGGCTCAACGCGCTGGCCTCGGTGGCTGGTTGGTCCCGGTACCACCCGGGCGAGTTGGCCCTGATGGTGTGCATCGAGGTGTGCTCGGCGGCCTACGTTTTCGACGGCACCCGGCGTACCGCCGTGGTCAACAGCCTCTTCGGCGACGGGGCCGCGGCCGTCGCGGTGACCACCGGCGGTCCGGACCCGTCGTCCCCCGGACCTGAACTGATGCGTTTCGGCAGCCGGACCATCCCCGAGGCGGTGGAGGCCATGCGCTATGTCTGGGACGAGCAGCAGCACAAGTTCAGCTTCGTCCTCGATGCCCGGGTGCCTTACGTGGTCGGCGCCCACGCGGAAGAGGCTCTGGAACGGCTCCTGGCGGGGACCGGGGTGGCCCGCTCCGGGGTGAGTCACTGGGTCGTGCACGCCGGCGGGAAGAAGGTGGTGGACTCGGTGCGCGTCAACCTCGGCCTGAGCCGGCATGACGTCCGGCACACCACCGGGGTGCTGCGCGACCACGGCAATCTGTCCAGCGGTTCCTTCCTGTTCTCCTACCAACGGCTGGTCGACGAGGAGACGGTGACGCGGGGAGACATCGGAGTCCTGATGACGATGGGCCCGGGATCGACCATCGAAATGGCCCTCGCACGGTGGTGACGGGCGGCAGCAGTAGGGGAGGGGCGGAGATGCGGCCGAGCGGTGAGCAGGAGCATGTGTCGGACGAGCTCGGGCTGCGGGTGGATGTGGACGGCAGACGTCCGCTAGCAGAGTTGACCGTCCAGCTCAACGCGGCGTGCGATCAGGTGGAGCAGCGGGCGGACCAGAGCGTGCTGCTGCTGCGGCTGCTACCGATACCGGCCGACAGCCGGGCCTGGCCGCCCGCATCGGCCGATGTGCAGGACGTCAACCGCTGGGAGCGTGCGGTACGCCGTCTCGAACGGCTGCCGGCGATGATCGTCAGCACCGCCGCCGGTGTCTGCGGGGGCCCGGCGCTGGACCTGCTCCTCGCCAGTGACTTCCGGATCGGCGACCCGGGCCTGCTGTTGATGCTGCCCGTGAACGACGGACACTTCTGGCCCGGCATGGCGGTGTACCGGCTGGCCCAGCAGTTCGGCGCCGCGCGAGCTCGGCAGATCGTGCTGTGGGGCGACGACCTGGACGCCGACCGGGCGCATGAGCTCGGTCTCATCGACCAGCTCAGCGACAACCTGGCGGCGGCCGCCCACACCGCCGTCGTCCTGATGGGCCGGATCTCCGACCGCGAGCTGGCCGTGCGGCGGCAACTGCTCCTTGAGGCGCCCGCCGCCGAGTTCCACGACGCGTTGGGTGCCCATCTCGCGGCCTGTGACCGGGAATTACGTCGGCTGGCCGCGGTCCGCCGCCACGACATGGGGGAGGCGTGACGTCCGACGCACCGGTGTCCCCGGCCATTCCGCTGCCGCCGCCCCCCGCGTTCACGGGTCAACTCCCCACGGATCACAAGGGTTTACAGCACTACGCCGACCAATTGGACCGGTTCCTGAGCCAGCTGCCGTCCCGTCCGGCCCGCGACACCGAGCAGACGGACCGGGCCGCGGCCCTCCATGAGGCGCGCCGCACCGCCCGGCACTCCTTCCTGGCCCGGCACGCACCACAGGTGTACGACGTGCTGACCGACGGCGGCACGCTCCAACTGCGGCTGCCGGACCTGGTACGGCAAGCACAGACACACTTCCCGGGACTGGTGCCGACCGCGGCCCAGCTCGCCGACGAGCGCGGACACATCCAGGCGGACAAGGAAGGGTATGAGATCGACCTGGGTATCTTCTTCGGGGCCTTGCTGCGTTCGCCAACAGCCGGAGCCCACCTGATCGCGACCATGCTCCACCCGGCACCGGGCTCACTCGCCCTGCTCGACACCTTCCGTCGCCAGGACCTCCTGGAGCTGGAGACCGTGGTGGTGGAGCGCCGCGGACCCGCCGCACATGTCACCTTTCACAACCATCACTGCCTCAACGCCGAGGACAACCAGCTGATCGCCGACCTGGAAACCGCGGTGGACCTGACGCTGCTGGACGACCGCGTACGGGTAGGGGTGCTGCGTGGTGGACAGGTCGACCACCCGCGCTACGCGGGGCGCCGCGTGTTCAGCGCCGGAATCAACCTCAAAGACCTGCGCAACGGCTCGATCTCCTATCTGGACTTCCTTCTCGGCCGGGAACTCGGATACGTCAACAAACTGGCGCACGGCCTGCTGACCTCGGACCCGGGCTGGCGGCAACCGGCCGCCGTGCACAAGCCCTGGGTGGCTGCCGTGGACGCCTTCGCGATCGGCGGCGGCATGCAACTCCTGCTCGTCGTGGACCGGGTGCTGGCCGAGGAAGGGGCGTACTTCAGCCTGCCCGCGGCGGAGGAGGGCATCGTGCCCGGCCTGAGCAACCTCCGCCTCCCTCGGTTCACCGGCGCCCGCATGGCGCGGCAGGTGCTGCTCTGCGGGCGCCGGCTGCGGGCGGGGGAGGCGGGCACGGAACTGCTGTGCGACGAGGTGGTTCCCGCTGACCGGCTGACGGACGCCGTGGAGCGAGCGGTGACCGAGCTGGCCGGACCCGCGGCGGCGGCCAACCGCGCCATGCTGGCCCTGGCCGACGAGCCGTGGGACCTGCTCCGCCGCTACCTGGCCGATTTCGCGGTGGTGCAGGCGGAGCGCATCTACAGTGCGGACGTTCTGGCCCGGATCGAGCAGCGTTGGGCCCGACCGTGAAGGGGCCCGCGCAGCACATGGTGACCGCGCTGGACCGGTCGCGCCTGCACGCCTCGCTCTCCGACCCGGTGCTGAGTTCCGTCGAGTTCCTCAACGAGGTGATGCGCCGCTACCCGGACGCGATCTCCTTCGCGCCCGGCGCCCCGCACCCGGACTCCTACGCGGACCTCGACGTCGAACGCTACTTGGGCCGGTTCCTCGACCACTTGGTCACCGAGCTGGGACACCCCCCGGCCATGGCGCGCCGGATGCTGTACGAGTACGGGCCGAGCCGCGGGCTGATAGACGGCCTGATCGCCGAACTCCTCCGACGCGACCACGGGGTGGACGCCCCACGGCAGGCGGTGGTGGTCACCGTGGGAGCACAGGAGGCGATGCTCCTTGCCTTGCGCGCCCTGATGCGGTCCGACGACGATCTGCTCGCGGTGGCCGACCCCTGCTACGTGGGCATCACGGGCGCGGCCCGGCTGCTCGGCGTGGAGATGGTGCCGATTCCCGAGACAGCGGACGGCCTGCACCTGGAAGCTCTGCGTGCGGCCTGCCGAGCGGCCCGACACGCGGGCCGGCGGGTGCGGGTGTGCTCCGTGGCCCCGGACTTCTCCAACCCGGGCGGCAACCGCATGAGCATGGAGCGCCGTACGCAGTTGCTGGAGCTGGCCGCGGCGGAGGACCTCCTCATCCTGGAGGACAATGTCTACGGCTTCACCGCGGCACCGGGCGACGAGCTGCCCTCGCTCAAGGCCCTGGACCGCGGTCGTCGGGTCGTGCACCTCGGCACCTTCGCCAAGGTGTGCTTCCCCGGCGCCCGGGTCGGCTACGTGGTGGCCGACCAGACCGTACGTACCGCCGACGGCGGCACCACACTGCTGGCCGACGAGCTCGCCCGGCTCAAGACCATGGTCACCGTCAACACATCCCCGCTGTCGCAGGCGGTGGTCGGCGGGATGCTCCTCGAAAACGGCGGGTCGCTCGCCGCGCGCTGCCGCGCGCGCTCCACGCTCTACCGACGCAACCTCGCCCTCCTGCTGAAGCGCCTGGACCGGCTGCGGGACGAGGGACTGCCGCCGGGCGTGACGTGGAACCGGCCGGCGGGCGGCTTCTTCGTGCGTATGCGACTGCCGATACCCGCCGACGAGGACCTGCTCGCGCGCTCCGCGGCCCGCTACGGAGTGCTGTGGACTCCGATGGCCCCGTTCCACCTCGGCCCGGGCGGCGCCGACGTCCTACGGCTCTCCTGCAGTTACCTGGATGCGCGGCAGATCATCACGGGCGTGGAACGACTCGGTGCCTTCCTGCGCGGAGAGATACGAGGATGAGTGCTCATGGTGTCATCTCGCTGCCCACGGCCCGGACCAACCCATTCGACCCACCACCAGAGTTGGCCGGGCTGCGCGCCCGCTCCCCGCTGTGTCGCCTGCGCTATCCCGACGGGCACCTCGGCTGGCTGATCACCAGCTATGACCTGGCCAGGAAGGTGCTGTCTGACCCGCGCTTCAGCGCGCGCTCCGAGATCAAGCGGGTCCCCTCGGTACGCACAAGCCTGGACCCGTTCTACGGTGCGCCCGCGTTGCCCGGCTGGCTCGTCGACATGGACCCACCGCAACACACCTCCATCCGACGCCGGTTGGCGAAGGCGTTCACCGTGCAACGGATGAAGACGCTGCGGCCGCGGATCGAGCGGATCGTGGCCGACCAGCTGGCGGCCATGGCGCGGGCCGGGGACCCTGCCGACCTGGTGGCGTCCTTCGCGCTGCCCGTCCCGTCCCTGGTCATCTGCGAACTGCTTGGCGTTCCCTACGCCGAGCGAGCAGGCTTCCAGCGCGACAGCGCCACATTGTTCAGTCTGAAGGCGACCGCGGAACAGGCCGTGCGCGCCATGGCCGACCTCGACGCCTTCCTGACCGAACTGGCGGTGCACAAGCGACGGCAGCCCGAAGACGACCTGCTCAGCGTACTCACAGCCGACGGTGAGCTGTCCATCGCCGAGGTGGCGGGGGTCGCCGCGCTGCTGCTGTCGGCGGGCCACGAGACGACGGCCGGCTCGCTGGGGCTCGGGGTGTTCGCCCTGCTGAGCCATCCGGACCAGCTCGCTCGGTTCATGGCGGACCCGGGCTTGGCAGACGCAGCGGTCGAGGAACTGCTCCGGTACCTGACGATCTTTCAATTCGGGGTTCCGCGCGCCCCGTTGGAAGACGTGCCGCTGGCCGGTGAGATCGTGCGGGCAGGCGAGTCCGTGACGATCTCGCTGCCCGCGGCCAACCGGGACCCCGAGCGGTTCACGGACCCGGACCGCCTCGACATCGGCCGCTCCCCAGGGGGCCATCTCGCGTTCGGGCACGGCATCCACCAGTGCATCGGGCAGAATCTCGCCCGGACCGAGATGCGGATCGCCTTTCCAGCACTGTTGCGCCGCTTCCCCGGCCTGCGGCTGGCCGTCTCTCCGCAGCAGGTGCTCCTGGGCCAGGACAGAGGCTTCTACGGTGTGCACCAACTCCCTGTGCGCTGGTCATGAGCCCGCCCGGCCATCGGGCTCATTCGGCTGGCCGGCGAAGAGCCGCGCGAGCCTCTCCTCGACCTCGTACGCCGCCGGCAAGCTCTCCGCGACGACACAGTGCAGCAGCGTATCGTCGCGCCGGTCGAAGGCGCTGCTGATGATCACACCGGTGCGGGTGTCCGGGGCGTAGGCGAGGTTGGCGTCGGTGAGGCGCCGCACCGCCGTGTCGAACGAGGGAACCGACCAGCCCTTGGGCCAGAAACCCTCGAACAGCACCCGGTCCGTCATGAAGTCCCGGCCGACGACCTTCTCTCCGAAGACGCTGTACACGTGCGTCGAACCGGTCACGCGCCCGTTGTACTCGGTGAAGAGCAGCTCGCCGCGGGGAGTGACGATCGCGTCCGCGCTGAGTCTCCCGCGGTACCCCATCGCCTGCAGCGGTTCGCACAGACGCCGCCCCTGGCGGGTCAGATCGTCGAGCACCTGATGCGAGAATCTCGTCGAGGGGATGATCTGCTTCGTCGTCACCGGTTCCGAGAGCAGCTCACCGTGGGCCCCGAACGCGATGTCGTCATCGGTGATCAGGAACTCGGCGAAGCAGGCGACACTGTCAGGGAAGTACTGCTCCACCACGAAGTGGTGTCTGCCCTGGTCACTGAGCCAGTCCCAGCGGCCTTCCAGATACCGTCGTACGGAGTTCTCGTCGTGGGCCACGACGACGTTCTTCGCGCCCACCGGAGACAGACCGGGTACCGGGCTCACGATTTCGTTGCCCGCGCCGCCCGACATGTAGTCCTTCTTCAGCATGGCGATCCGGCCCGCCCCCACCAGCTCCCAGATCGCCTCGGCGGCGTCCTCCTGGTCGGCACACACCCGCCCGGGCGGCAGGCCGATGCCCGCGCCCGCGGCGACCGCCCGGAACGCCGTCTTGCTGTTGAGCAAGGTGCCCCCGCCCTGCTCGGCGAAGCCGTGACCGGCCAGGGCTTCGGGCGCCCCCAGGGCGCGCGCCAACCGGGCGATCGAGGCGCCGGGCCACAGCGGGAGAACGCTGGTGATGGTCCGGCCTGCCAGCGCCGTACGGATCTCACCGAGTAGGCGCTCGTCCGTCAGACACCGCCCTGACAAGGCTTCGGAGCAGCCATCGTCCGCGGGCGGGACCAGGACGCGCAGCGAAGCTCGCCGGGTGCCCGTCATCGTGGTCACGTAGCGCAGGAAGGACTCCTCTGGCTGCGTCGGCAGGATGACGATGTCGCCGTCCTCCGCGAACCACACCACACGCTGGTTCCACCAGCCCGATGCCGGGCGAGTGCGCAGCACTTCGTCGAAGTCGTTGCCGATCAGGATCTTCACCATGACAGCCACCCGGCAAGGACGGGACGCGGAAGACACGTACTCGAAATGATCATGGATGAGCACCCCCACCAAGTGGTCCTGGTCGCTCACCGGTTCTGTCCACCGAGCGGCCGCTGGTCATTTTCGGGTCTCCGGCGGACAGGCTCTCCCCGCTGCTGTGCTGCTCGGGGGAGCCGGGCCCCGGCGCGGGCGGGCCGTCGGCTGCCGAGTCGAAGCGCCGCAGCGCGGGGAAACACAGTGCGACGAGCCCGACGGCCACGACACACGAGAGTCCGCCGGTGAGCGCACTGACCGACGGCGTCGCGGCCGAGGCGACGACACCGCCGCGGAAGTTCCCCAGATGCGGGCCGCCCGCCCCGACGACGAAGTCGACGGAGGTGGTACGACCACGGAACTCCTCGGGAATGCTGGACTGCACGATGGACCCGCGCAGCACCACGGCCGTCGCATCGGCTGCTCCCGCCACGGCCAACAGCCCCAGCGCGAGCCACAGTTGACCGGTCAGCCCGAGACACGCCAGTGCCACACCCCATACCCCGCCCGCGCCCAGGAGCCAGGCGCCCTTGCGCGTGGCGCGGCCCACCGGCCCCGACAGTGACATCGCCAGAACGCCCCCGACCGCCGGAGCGGCGGTGAGCAGACCCAGAGTGCTGGGCGAACCGCCGAAGGCGAGGGTGTTGAGGGCAGGGAGAATCGCGAAGGGCATGGCCAGTACCGTGGCGCTCAGGTCGGAGAGCATGGCACCCGCCACGATCCGATTGCGGCCGACGTAGCGCAATCCCTCGTAGATCGACCTCACTCCGGGCCTGGCCTGCGCTTGTGCCGGTCGCATGGCAGGCAGCCGGACGACACCGTACAGCGCGACGAAGAACGTCAGCCCGTCGATGAGATAGCAGACCTTGACCCCGCCCGACGCGGCAAACACACCGCCCAGGCTGGGGCCCACCATCATGCTCAGGTGGAACACCAGCATCTGCAGAGTCAGGCCCGCGGGCAGCAGTTCCTTCGACAGCAGCCTGGGGACGAACGTACGACGAGCCGGCAAGTCGACGGCGAACAGCAGCGATTGCAGGGTGACGAGCATGTACAGGAGCCACACCTGCTCGTTGCCCGCGAAGGCCTGCACCGCGAAGAGCAGGGACACTCCGGCCATGCAGCTGCCAGTCACCAGAACCAGCTTGCGGCGGTCCAGCGCATCCGCCAGCGAGCCGCCGATCAGACCCACGACGAGGGTCGGCACCAGGGTGGCAAGGCCCACCGCACCCACTGCCGCCGAGGATCCGGTCAGCTGGTAGACCTGCAGGACGACCGCGAACGTGGTCATCCTGCTGCCCACCGACGACAGCGCCCCTCCGATCCAGAGCCTCCGGAACGACGCGTCAGCCTTGAGCGGCTCGACATCGACGACGAGCCTTCGCATCGAGGCCATCACCATGACTCCCGTCCCGCCCCTTCCGGACGCGGCCCCTGCGGCCCGGGTGTCCCACCGGAGCTGAAGACGGCGTAACGGAGCTCCGAAGTGACCTTCCCGAGACTGCTGGTGAGCCACAGGCTGCCGGGTCCGGGCAGCATCTCCGAGACCACCAGTCTGCCGTCGCCCGCCGCCTTGGCCATGCGCGAGACCTGGCGGACCAGCAGCGGGCTGTCCAGATCGCAGTAGAGCGGCTTCACTTCCTGGGGGAACTTCACGAACACATGCCGGGGCAGGCCGTGTTCCGCCCGAAGACGTTGCACCGCGCGGAACCCCGCGTACCAGTCCTTGCCGTGGCAGGCAGCCGCCGGCAGTCCCCACATCGCCCGCTGGAGCACCACCCTCCCGTGTACGAGGCGGGGAAGGTACCCCTCGTCCCCCAGGGGCACCGGCAGACCGTCGACGCGCTGCGGGAACGAGAACACGGCAAACGGATTGCGGGCACGCACCCCCTGCCAGTACAGAGGTGGCGAGGTCAGCCTCAGCGCGCGGTCACTGCCCGGGAGGTGCAGCCGGAGTCCCCGCGCGGTGTCGCTGACGATCAGTTCGTGCAGCCGTACCCGTCCCTGGGCGGGCAGCGGCGAGCGGTCGGCCGCCTCGATGTCCAGGCACGGCAGGTCAGCCCGGGCGTAGGTCTTGCTGCGGTGCCGGTGGGTCACGTCGGCCAGGTCCTCGTCGGGCTCCAGAAGGGGCCGGTACGCCGCCGCCACCCGCTCTCCCAGCGTTCCCTCTCCCACGGCCGCGTCCACCCACGGTGCGAACAAACTGTGCGACAGGCCCTCCTCGGCGGCGTGCAGGTCGCCCACCACCGCGAGGAAGTCCCCGCGCGCCACCGCGTCCGGGCCGTCGGCCGCGAGCATCAGATCGGGGTTGCAGACAGCGGGCAGTGGGGAGCCCGCCAGCGCGCGAGCGTCCGCGATCGCTTCTTCGGTGATGTGATGGTCGGAGGCGGCGCGCTCGGCGGGTGTCAACTCGGCGGGTGTCAAGAGGCCCTTGAGCTTCGCCGCCTTTGCGGATACTTCCGATTCGACCGCGTCGAATCCAGCGGACAGCCGCGCATCGTCACGCAGGCACGCGGTGACAAAGTCGGCCACCGGCACGCTCGAACCGGCGCCGAAGGTCCCGCTGAACCACGCCCGCATCATGCGACGCGATGCGTTCAGCCGGGCACGGGGCAGCACCAGGAAGATGTCGTACACGAAGGCGAGTTCACGGGCCACCAGGTCGGGGATCGGCCGTCCCAGGGCCATGACGCCGTGCTCGCTGTCGCAGTCCTCGTTGAACACCGTGCGATCGCCATTGGTGACTCCTGCCGCCCGGTACGGCGATTGTCCTGTCGCGGCGGTGTAGGCCGCCTGTACGGCGGTGGCCGCCTGGGCCCGGCCCGCCTCGTCGGCTGCGGACGCCAAGGCGGCGAGGGCGGATTCCACCGCATCCACATGCAACTCCGCCTTCTCGTCGCCCACCTCGGCGGTGAGTCGGCGCAGTAGCGGAATCGCGTCGTGCACTCCGTACGGGAGCTCTGGCCCGGTCACGACGGCCCCGTAATCCTCAAGGGAACGCAGGACCCCCACGGCCGCGGATTCCGTCAGCGGGGTGTCGTACTCCGTCTCGTACAGGAGACAGATCTCAGCCACGGACCGGCTGCCGTCGCACCACCGCAACACCCGCGCCTCGTCCTGCGACAAGCGGCGCGCGGCGACATCGATGACCGCGTCGGAGAAGCGGTGGTGCCGCTGGGCGAAGTCGTATCGGACGACGCTCAGTTCGCCGTCGGACACATGGCAGCCGGCGGTTGCCCGAGGGCGCCACCAGCGGTGCGCGGCGACGGCACCGGTGAGGAACGAAGCCTGTAAGCGCTCCGCTGCCCAGTGCGAGAGGCGAACCTGCCGCTGTGGCAAGCCGGGAGCACAGGTCACACCCACCTGGTCCGCGCGGAGGAAGGCAGTGGTGATCGGTCCGGCGTGACTCGTCGTCTCGTTCTTGGCGCAGTAGCGCTGGAGCATCCGCGCCAGCAGGTCGGTGCGCTGGCGGTCGGCGCTGCGCCAGTTGCCCGGCGCCGGAACCCGCCGGTCCACCCACGGCGCCAGCCTCTGCCACAGCGCCGGATTGGCGAACTGCACCGCGTCACGCAGCTTTGGTTCCTCGCGGAAGCGTCGCACAACGGCGGCGGACGTCTGCGCGACCTCGGCGTCGTACGCGGCTCGGACGGCGGCGTCGTCATTTCGGTGCTGTGCGGCCACCGTCGCGCCCGTGTGCAGTTCGGTGAGCCAGGAGGCTGGAAAGCCGGCGCTGCGAACAACCATGGCCGGAAAGGGCAGCCACGGTGAGAGCGGGGACTCGGTCACACAGCCCTCCAAGCGTTGAGGAAAGTCGAATACGCGGTAGAGGCGGGGGCAGGGTATGACACTCCGTCTTCAGCAGGTCGAGCACCGCGTACCGGCCTTGTCGCGGAGGGAATGAGCTGAGAAAACTTCATTTTGACCTTGCCGTCAGTGCGACTGGCCTGTCAACGGAACAGATGAACGAGCAGGCGGTCGGGAAGGTTTCGAGTCACCCCCATTCGCCACCGTATGTGGCCGGCGGCCGCTCCACCTGCGGCGCTCACCTGCCCTTGCGGCTCGCGGAGAAAGCATCGGTGTTAAATGATCCGGTTGCCAACGCGGCCGGAACTCGCGGTCCTGGTTTCGGGCTTGAGGTGGACTGATGGGCGCCGGCATGAGCGTTGACGCCGCTGAAATCCACAAAGAAGACCTGCTGCGGATCGACACAGGACGGGGCCTATCAGCCTCATCCGCATCATTGATATCGCCAGCCACTCTCATGACTGCTGAATGATGACTGATGGCGTCGGTGGCGGTCGAGACGACCGCTGGCTCAACGGCCCTGTGAGCTGCCGTTGTTGGCGGTGATACACCTGCGTGGCCACCACCCTTTCGGACAAGTACTCACGAACGGTGGACTGCTCTTAACCAGCCGTGTAGCGTTCCGAAGAGGCTTTGAAATCTGCTCCACCGACACTGGCGCCAACACTGACACCGACTTCGAACGCAGTCTCGGCCGTCGACCTTGAGTCCCGCAGGGAACTCAGCCACGTCGCTTCCCGCGATTCCCACCCTAATCCTCGACGCATCGCGGAATCTGATGTGTTCGAGGCCACAGCGCCGTGACATGGCGGGGGAGCAGAAGGTGATATCGCCATGACGAGTCCGGCCCTCCTGCCGTCACGGGTTCCGCCGGCGAAGCGTATCCGCTTGCACGCCGGCTATGCCTGGCGCAACAGCGGACATCCACTGCTGGCCCAACTGCGCGTGGCGTGGGACACCAGAAGCTGGGCAGGATTCCCGGCTGTCCGGTCGGAAGTCGGCGGGGTATCCATTTCGTATTCGGGAGTGCCCGAGGGGCTCGCCTACGCGCTCGAATTCACGGAGCAGCGCCGGGAAACCAGCGCGAAAGAGACCGCCGCCCGTGAAATATCCACCCGCAAAGGGTGGCAGCTGGCGCGTCCGGCGCAGCTGCCCGGAGCCGATATCGTCATCGTGGGAACCAGTGCGGCGAAGGCTGAGCGCCTGCCCGTGAACGCCTCACTGATCATGCCCATCCGGGTCCACTTCGTTCTGGATTTCGACCGGGATTTCGACCGAATCCACTCAAGGGCGTCGAAAGGCGCCCGGCGTGACTTCCGACAGAAGTCGCGGCAGCACGACTGGTCCTTCGGCATCGAGCGCGACCCCGCCTGGTTCGAGCACTTCTACGACCGCATGTACCGGGCCACGATGTCCAAGCGCTACGAAGGGCGGGCTCGCACCGAGAGCAGAGAGTCGGCGTACGAGTGCCTTTTCCGGTCGGGGGTGCTCTTCCACCTGTCCATGGACGGTCAGCGCGTAGCCGGGCATCTCTGTCACTGGGATCCCCGCTCCGGGGTGCTCACCTCTCGTCTGCTGGGCGTCCTCGACGGGGCGGAGGAGTACTACGCGGCCGGAGCGCTGAAGGTGATGTATTTCCACCTGATCGAATGGGCGGCCAGAAACGAGGTCCGGCGGCTCGATTTCCAGGGCACCGAAGCCTTCCTCAGCAAGGGTACCTACCAGATGAAGCGCCGCTTCGGAACACAAGTCGTCCTCCCCCCGAATCACTTCGGCGGAAAGCGGCTGTGGCTCCAGGTCCGCCGCGACAGCGCCGAGGTGCGCGATTTCCTCGTAGACAACCCCATGCTCACTGAAGGCACCGACGGAACGCTGGAAGCTGTCTATTTCCACGACAGCCAACGGACCGCGCGCATCGACTACCGGGCAGAGTCCCCCGGAGTCGGGCGCATCCGCCATGTGGAGCTCGACACGTTCCTCGCCGAGCTCCACGAGGACTGAGCCGCCCGGGCGCTTGCGCGGTGCAGATGCATCTCGGGAGGATGCCCCCGCGGGCGGCCTGATCGTTCGCGGCGGCAGTCGGTACCGGGTGCGTCAGCTCTGCGGGGAGGCTTCGCCGTCTCCGGGCAGGGCTCGTACCGCGTCGGCGATGGCGGGTCGGAGCTGTTCGAGAGTGTGGTCGGGGCCGAGGAGCATGCGGCGGAGCTGGGGCATGGCAAGGCTCCAGCCGACCAGGCCGAGGGTGAAGAACAGCCGGCTGCGGGCGTCGCTGTCCGAGGCGCTGGTCCGAGTGGCGCGGATCTTGTCCTCGTAGTGGCGGGTGCGGGTCGCTTCCCCGGGTACCGGCTGGTCGCCGAGTTCCAGCGCTTCCCACATGAGCAGCCGCAGGGCTTCGGGGTGGGTGCGGTGGTAGTCGAAGAGCCGCTCCGCGTAGGCGGGCAGGTCCTCGTCGCCGGGCGGGATGGCCTGGGCGAGATCGGCCATGAGGTGTTCCAGGGCCGCGGCGAAGAGCTGGTTCTTGTCGCCGAAGTAGTCGTAGATGGCCCGCTTGTTGGCCTGGGCCTGCTTGGCGATGCGGTCGACGCGAGCGCCGGCCACGCCGTGCTGGGCGAACTCCGCAGTCGCTGCCGCGAGGATCCGCTCCTTGGTCGCCTTCGAGTCGTACGCCATGAGCCGATCCTAACGAACTGGTTCGTTTGACGATCGCCGAGACGTCTGCAACTCTCTTCCCAGATTTCGAACCATCTAGTTCGTTCGGTTGGAGTTGCCATGCCCCGCCCTGATCCGCCGACCTCTTCCGTCCCGCCGCTGCCCCGTCGCCTGCCGCTGATCATGGCGCTGGCCTGCGGCGTCAGCGTGGCGAATGTCTACTTCCCGCAGGCCCTGACCCCCCTGATCGCCGACAGCTTCAACGTCGCGGCGGATTCGGCCGCGACGGTGGCGACGGTGACGCAGCTCGGCTACGCCGCCGGGATCTTCTTCCTGGTCCCGCTCGGCGACCGGCTTCCGCGGCGACCCCTCATTACCGTGCTGCTCGCTGTGACCGCTCTCGCCCTGCTGGCCGCCGGTCTTGCCCCGGCGGCCAGTGCTCTGGTCGCGGCGGGTGCTGTGGTCGGGGTGGCGACCGTGGTTCCCCAGCTACTGCTGCCCATGGCCGTCGGCCTAGTGGGGGCCGACCGGCGCGGCGCCGTCATCGGCACCCTGCAGGGCGGGCTGATCGGCGGCATCCTGCTGGCCCGTACCTTCGGCGGCACCCTCGGCGAGCAGTTGGGGTGGCGCGCTCCGTATCTGGTCGCGGCCGTGCTCACCATGCTGCTGGCGATCGTTCTGCGCACCGCCTTGCCCTCCGTCGGCCCAGCGGCGAGCGACCGCTTTGCCGCCCTGCTCGCGGCCAGCGTGCGCATGCTGCGCACCGAACCGGACCTACGGCGCTCCGCGCTCCTGCAGGCCGCTCTCTTCGGTGGCTTCAGCGCCGCCTGGACCGCGCTTGTCCTGCTGGTCACCGGTCCCCGCTACGGCCTGGGCGCACAGGCGGTGGGTGTCCTGGCCCTGATCGGCGCGGCCAGCATGTTCTGCGCCCCGCTCGCCGGCCGGTGGGTCGACCGGCATGGCGCCGACCGGGTGAACCTGTGGTGCGTCCTGGCCACCGTCGCGGCGGCCGCTGTCCTGGCCGTGGGCGCGGCAGGATCGTGGCTCGGGTTGGTGGCTCTGGTGGTCGGGCTGTTGCTGCTCGATCTCGCGGTGCAGTGCAGTCAGGTGGCGAACCAGGCGCGCATCTTCGCGCTGCGGTCCGAGATCCGCAGTCGGCTCAACACCGCGTACATGACCTGCTCGTTCCTGGGCGGTAGTGCCGGTTCCTGGCTCGGCATCCGCGCCTATGCCGAGGTGGGCTGGCCGGGGGTGTGCGCGCTGATGGCAGCGCTCGCTCTCCTCGCGCTCACCGCGTACCTGGTCGCCCCGCGCGGTCAGCGATCCCGAACTCCTGCTGTCTCCAGCGAAGTTCAGCCCGGGCCGGTCGCCCGATGACACACAACCGTCCTGCGGCAAGGGCCCCGCCCGTTGCCGCGATGTGCCCTGCTCTCCACCTCCGACGTGAAGGATCCTCCATGACGTTCCCGGCCATGCCGCTGGCGGTACTCCAGTTCTTCCGTGCCGCCCAGGACGGCGATTCCGACGCCTGGGCCAACGCGTTCGCCGACGACGGTGTCTTCCACGACCCGGTCGGCACGCCGCCCATCACCGGACGTACCGCCATCCGCGACTTCATCGCCTCCGTACTGCCCAACTTCCAGCCCTTCCTGGGGCTGACTCCGCTGGAGGCGTACACAATCGGCAACCAGGTCGCCGTCTCCTGGCGCGGCGCCGCGGTCGCCCTGGACGGCAAACCGGTCAACTGGTCCGGCATCAACATCTACGAGCTCAACGAGGACGGCCTCATCCAGGACGCCAAGGCGTACTTCAACCACGCCGCCTTCCAGGCCCAGCTCGCCGGCTGACCCCGGGGGAGGCATCTGGTGCGGGCTCGTAAGCACGGACAGCACGAGCCCGGCACTGGGTGCGCACACACGCTCGTCGGAGACGCCCAGTCGGTCAGCGGAACGAATCGGCCAGGTGGACTCTGCCGCGACCGATGAGATCGGCGCCGCGGTCCGGTCGGAACGAACAACGACAAACCCAGCGAGAAGGGAACCGCGACCATGAAACTGACGACCATCACGCACATCTCCGTCGACGGAGTGATGCAGGGACTCGGCGGGGCGGATGAGGACCGCAGGGGTGGATTCGAGCGCGGCGGATGGGCCCTGCCGCTGTTCGGCAACGAGGCCGCGACGTTCGTCAACCAGGTCTACCAGCGCGCCGACGCCTTCCTGTTCGGCCGAAGGACCTACGAGATCTTCGCCGGCTACTGGGGAGTAATGGCAGATTCGGGCAACCCCATCGCATCGGCGTTGAACACGCGGCCCAAGTACGTGGCATCGACCACGCTCACCGACCCGCAATGGGCGGACACGACCGTCCTCTCCGGAGACGTCGCGGCGGCCATCGGCGAACTGAGAGCCAAGCCGTCGGGTGAGCTGCAGGTGCATGGCAGCGGCGCCCTGGCCCGCTGGCTGTTCGACAACCGCCTGGTCGACGAGATTACCCTGCTCACTTATCCCGTGATCATCGGCCAGGGCACGCGGCTATTCCCCGACACCGGCCCGGACACCGCACTTGAACTGGTCGACTCGCAGTCCACTCCGCAGGGGGTGGCAATCCAGGTCTACCGGCCCACCGGGCGCCCGCAGTACGCAACGACGACGCCCGACCGAAGCACGTGACATGGGTGCCGCAGTCAGTGAAAGCCGCTCACGGGTGGGTGCGGGCTGCAGCGACACCGTGCACCTGAGACCATGGCTCGTCAACGGAGACAACCGGCACCTCCTCCCTGATCGACGAGATCGCCCGCGAAGGCGCCCGGCGGATACTGGCCGCCGGGCACGAAGCCGCCGAGAAATCGCTCGCGAATCACCCTCTCAGGGCCCGGCACGCCGCCTGAAGCGCGGTGGGCAGATCGCTGGTCCAGCCGTCCGAGGTCTCGCCCGCGTGGACGGAGAGCGCGGGGCCGCGCGGGACCACGGTGTAGCCGTCCTCGTGCAGGGTGCGCAGGTTGCGGCGGACCGCCGGGCGGCGCAGTGCGGTGCCGGGGATGGACGGCCCGATCACCACCGGGGCCGCGGTGTTCAGCACCGTGCTGAGTGCCAGGCTGTCGGCGATGCCCGCGGCCAGCTTGCCGACGAAGTTCACCGTGGCGGGCAGCACCAGCACCAGGTCGGCCCAGTCGGCCAGCTCCTGGTGCGGCACCCGGCCCTGAGCGGTGTCCCAGTCCGGCCCGCTCACCGGAGCCTGGGTGATCGCGGCCAGTGCCTGCCGGGAGACCAGGGCGTCCGCCGCCGCGGTCAGGCAGACCCGGATCGACCAGCCGCACTGCGCCCGCAGCGACATCGCCCAGCCCGGCAGGTTGACCACGCCGATCGCGCCGGTCCCGATCAGCAGCAGCTGACCGCGCGGCAGGTCCAGCGGCGGACGCTCGGGGGTGACGGTCATGCGGAGGCCTCCAGGGAAGGGCGTGAGGGAAGGCGACGAGGTGTCAGGAGAGCAGCAGTACGCGGTCCCAGACCGGCTCCGTCCGCTCCGCGCCAGGCTCGCCCGTACCGCCGGGCAGGGCGCTGAGCAGGGCCGCGGCAACCCCGGCCGCGCCTTCGAAGATTCCGGGGTTCTCCTCGAGGCCCAGCGGCTGCCCGAGCTCCCAGCCGCGCTGCCGGTCGGCCGGGGCGACGTGACGGTAGCCGAACGCGGCCGTCGGGTCCCAGCTCTCGGCCAGCCGCTCGGCGATCGCGGTGCAGTGGCCGAGCAGCACCGTGTCCTCGGCCAGCCGGCCGAGCCGGAACAGACTCTGCAGGAAGCCGGCCAGGCCGTGGCAGACGGTCGGGCCCTGGAGGCGTTCCAGTGCGCCGGGCCGGCGCAGTAGGGCATGGGCGCTCCGCAGGGCCAGCCGGCCCCAGTCGCCCTCGCCGGTCAGCCGGGCAGCCCGGAAGAGGGCGTTGGCGATGCCCACCGCGCCGTAGCACCAGGCACCGCCGAACGCGGCCGAGTGAGGGGAGACTTCGGCCGGGCCGGGACGCTCACGCAGCGCCCGGGTGAGCTCCTCGTCCAGGCCGAGCCGGGGTTCCCACACGGGGCCGTACGCGTCACGGTCGGCGCGGGCGGCCAGCCAGCCGGCGATCCGGTGCACGGCGTCCAGCTGACCGGCCACCGTGAAGCCGTACTCGGCGCTGCGGACCAGCAGGGCCAGTGGGCCCGCGATGCCGTGCGCCAGGCCCAGGTTGACGTCGCCGCGCGGAAAGACCCGGCGGTCTCCGGCGGTCGCCTGCCGGTCGCTCGGCACCCACCAGCCCGGCACCGGCCGCCCGTCCACGGTCACCGGCCGGGCCAGTGCGACCAGCCGGTCGAGTGTGGCGCGCAGGGCCGGCTCGGCGGCGGCGCGCTCGACCGGGTCGCCTTCGGTCACCGCGGCCAGCAGCAGTCGGCCGGTGCCGGTCGGACCGGTGATGACGTCGTAGTCGGACCAGCCCACGCCCGGGCCGACTGGTCCGGCGGCGAGCCTGGCCAGCTGTTCGGACGCCAGATGGGTGGTCAGTGTGTGCCGCACCCGCTGATAGTGGTTGCCGGTCCGGGCGACGGTCTGGACGGCGGCCAGCACCGGTGCCGGGCCGTGGCTGAGGCCGGCCGAGGCGGTGCCGGCCAGCGCCCGGGTGGCCGGGACGATCTGGGCGTGCGCGGCCGCCAGCCGGGCTGGGTCGTGGCGGGCCAGTTCGGCGAGGAAGAGGGCGGCGCCGATGCGGCCTTCGAGCGAGACGGGTGCGGCCCGCGCCGGCTCCGGCCAGGGGGCGGCCAGGGAGGTGGCCACCCGCTCGACGGTGGCCTCGATCAGACCGGTGGCTGTGGTCACCGCTGGTGCCTCCTTCGGTCGGCGTTTCCGATCACGCAGGCGCGGGCCAGTGCCATCGCCCGCAGTTCGGCCTCCCGGTCGGGGCCGAGCAGCCGGTTGCAGCTCATGTGGAGCAGCGCGGAGAGTACCCGGGGCAGCGGCGACGGGTTCGCGCCGCAGTACGTCAGCCTGTCCAACTCGGCGCGGTAGGCCTTGAGTTGATCCGCCCGATCGGCCAGGGCGGCGAGTACCGCGGGCCCGGCCGGATGCGCGACGAGCCCAGGGTGGCCGTCGACCGGGTCGATCAACCGGAGCCAGTGCGCCCGGCGGGACCGGAAGCCGGCGGGCAGTTCGGCGGCATCGGCCGGGACGCCGGAGAGCCAGGCAGCGCAGGCCTCCTGGTGGCGGCTGGGCCGAACCGAGGCGGCCGGAGAGCCGAAGGCGTGGGCGATCGAGGCGATCGAGAGGGCGGCCAGGACCTCACTGTCCCACGGGAGTTCGGTCTCGACGTCCAGCGGCCGGGCGGGGTGCCGTCGAGCTGCGGCGAGCAGGGCGAGCGCGGCCCGGCTGTCGGCGGTGAAGAACCGCTCGGCGGCGGGCTGGGCCTCCGGGCCGCCGTACCGCTCCCACTCGGGCTCGTAGCCGTCCAGTACGAACCGCCCGACCAGCCCCTGCTCGCGCCACCGTGCCACCGCGTCCCGCAGCGGGGGAAGCAGGTGCGGCCAGAGCCGGTCGGCGGGTCCGTGGAAACGCAGCCTCAGGTGGTCCGCCTCGTCCCGGTACCGGACGAAGAACCAGCGGTCGATCAACTCGCCTACGGAGGCCGGTAGTTCGGCCAGGAACGCGGGCAGGTGCTCGCCGAGAAAGCCGTCGGTGTGCCGCCCGGCCAGATAGAGCCGGGCGTACAGCCAGTCACCGCCGGGGTCGGCCGCGCGGTCGCGGGCCTGGGTGGCGGTCGGGGCGGGGACTGGTGGACTCGGCAACTCGTGCTGATGACCCGTCATATTGATGAAGGCCATGGACAGTTCGGCCGGGTGCGCATGGCCGTCCTGGTCCCGCAGCCAGTCGCCTGGCCGGTCTTCGCCACCGGCCTGCTCCACCGCGCTCAGGTCCGGATCCTTGGTGATCGCGTCGCGCAACAGCTCGAGGTGCCAGGCCGCTGAGAGGTCCAGTGGCAGTCGGAGGTCGAACTTGGTCAGCACGATCTGCTCCGGCGCCCGCCACTGCTGCCGCCAACGGTCCACCGCCGCCCGCCAGTCGGACGGACCGAGCGCGGTCTGCTCACGCAGTTCGTCCAGCCGCCAGACGGCCGGGCAGAGCACCACCCTGCCGTACCGGACCCGGGGCAGGAACGGCGCGTGGGCCGACGCTCCCCAGTCCCAGGGCGCGCACATCCGGTAGGCGTCCCGGCCCAGTTCAAGCAGGAGCCGGGCGGCGTTCGGCGCCTGGCCGCGCAGGTCGATCGCGTTGTGCGCGTGCGGCAGCAGCCGGTGGCCGGTCGGCAGGTGCATCGCGTACAGATGGTCCGGGGTGGCGGCCACGCCGATCTCTTCCAACTGCACGGCGATCGCACCGGGGTCCGGCGGCAGGCCGATGGCGATCTGGTGCCGGGCGGACCGGCGGCTGTTGGCCAGGTTGAGCGCCCGGGTGGTACGCGGCTGGTAGGCGACGGAGAGGTGGATCGAGCCGTCGACCTCGGGGAAGGCCAGTTCGGTCAGTTCGCCCAGGACCGAGTCCACCGGCTCCGCCGCGCCGGGCAGTCCGGCGAACCGGCCGAAGGTGGCACCGGCCTCGGCGTGGCTCGGCCCGCCGGTGGCGACGAGCAGGAAGTCCCCGTTCACCAGGGCCTGTTGATCGGCGGCGACCAGTGAGGTGAAGAGCTGGCAGGAGCGCGGGGCCGGCCCGGTTCCCGGGTCGGCGGCGGCCAGCCGGTCCACCAGCGCGTCGTCCAGTACCACCTCCCGCCCGCCGGCCTGCACCGCGGTGGCCGCCAGCCGGGCGAGCAGTGCGTCCCGGGCCGGGGCGGACCGGCGGGACGGCTCCTCGGGTCGGCTCGAGGCCGGCCAGCCGTAGCCGGCCGGCGCGCCCAGGCCGACCGTGTCGTCGAGGAGCTCGGCCAGCGGGACGACCCGGTCGGCACCGTAGCGTTCCAGGAACTCCCGGTGGTACGTGCGCAGATGAGGCAGGCCATGGCCGACCGGAGCGAGCCGCCAGAGCACGTCCAGCGCGCGGGCCGCTTCCTCGGCGACGGTCCCCGGCAACCGTATCTCCGCGCCGAGGGCCAGATCCACGTGGAGCAGCCGCTCGCTGTCGGCCAGCTGCCGCATCCCGTCCGCCAGAGTGGTCAGCGCGGCGGCGCGCCCGCCCAGGGGGGTGCGGTCGTACCGGTCGCGGTCGGCGGCGACGGCGCGCAGGGCGGCGAGTATGGGCAGCGGGTGGCCGATCGAGCGCTCGGCCGCGGCCAGCACCTCGACCAACCGGCCCAGGGGGTCGCTGCCGTCGAGCACCGGACGCAGCCCGGTGATCAGGAACTCCTGCCGCACCAGGGTGGCAAGGAGCCCCGCGATCTGCCCGCGACCGGCCTGGGGGAACCGTCGCTGGAGCTCGGCCACGGCCGCGGCGCCGGTCGGGCCCGAACCGGCGAATTCGAGCGCGGCGGCGACCACCGGGGTGCGCCGCACGGACACCTCGCTGCGCGCGGTGTCACCGGCGCCGCTGCCCGGGTTGGAGGGGGCGGACATCACCAGCCGACCGCCGCGGCGGACGGTGCCGGCGTGCCGGTGCAGCGTCAGGTGGGGGAGCAGCTCGGGCTGCTGCTCCAGCTGACGTATCAGCCGGTTGAGCCAGTCGAGGTCCACCCGGGTGCGGCTGGAGGGCGGCGCGGTCCAGGCGGTCTTGACCGGCGCGGTCGTCCCGGCCGGCTCCTCGAAGCGCAGCGGGGCGACGCCGGCGAAGAGGCCGAAGGGGGTGCAGCGGGTGCGCAGGCGAAGCTCATAGCGGAGCACCGAGATGACGGCCCGGCGCAGCTGGGCGTCGGTCCGGCCGGTCGCCGTCCCGGCGGTGGTGGTGGCGGCCTCGGTCGTTGCCGTCACCAGACGGGCCAGCGAGGGGCTGGCCACCCGTAGCGCGTCCATGAACAGCGCGTCGGCGGCGGCCCCGCGCAGCAGCGCCAGGCAGGACGCGCGGTCGGCGGGCGCAGAGCCTTTCGGGCCATCGACGGCGGCCCAGTCCGGGCGGTGCGACCGGGCGCGCAGCGGGGCCCGCAGAAGGGCGACCGGCGCGGCGCGGAAGAGCGGCGGGGTGGCGGGCTGATCAGGCATCAGAGGTGTCCCTCGGGGCGGCGGGCAGAGGGCGCGGGGGCTGCGGTCGGGACCGCAGCCCCCGCGCGGTTGAGCCGTCTGCTGGGGTCCGGGGCGGTCCGTCAGCAGCAGAGGGTGGGCGAGCAGGAACAGGTGAGGCTGCAGCCGAAGCTGGTGAAGCCGGCCTCGGGGCCGGTCTCGGTGATTTCGATCTGGACGTCCAGGTCGAAGAGGTCCTCGAGCCCGGTCTCGTCGATGGTGCTCTCCAAGGCGGAAATGGACATGGCAGACTCCTCGGGATGATGGTCAAGTCGGTTGTGGAGCAAGCGAGTTCACCCTAGGGGACGCCTCTTGAGAGCTCTTTGAAAGTGATCACCGGAATACCTGAACCGCTTGTGGGAGGCCTGTGGGGCCCGCCGTACCTGCTCGGTGCGGCGCGGCGCGGGCCCCTCCCGCAGAAAGGCTGCCGGAAGTCGGCTGCCGCCGGTGCGTGCGGCGGGCGGACGACGGCTCGGTGCACACTCCGAGCGTCCGATGTGCGCCCGGCCTCTTGCGTCGGCCGGTGTCGTGCTCAGCTTCTCCGGGCTCGTGCAACCCCGACACCCGCGCCGCGAGCTTGATCCCGTACGGGCCTGCCGCCATCACCGGCTGGCGCTCAGCGAGAGCGCGCCCCAGCAGAGCAGGGCTCGGCGGTTGCCCGCCAACTGGTTGCGTGTCCTCGGTGGATGCCTTCTGCAAAGTGGAGGCGGAGGGGTACTCGTCGTATGCCTTGCCGCCCGCAGTGGAGTTGTTGCCGCGGGGGCTTGAGGTCGCCGATCACCAGGCGGCCGACGTTCAGGTCGGGGGCGGCGGCGGATCCGGATGTCGGCGGCCAGACGGCGGATTCAGTCGTCCCGGAGCCACGCTGGACACAGCTCAGGTGCGAAGGCCCGATGCGGGCGGCCGTCGAGCGTGGTAGCCATCGCGGGCTTGTCGTTCAGCCATCACCGGGCGTCGGTGAGAAAGGTGCGCAGGCCCACGGGGGGATGGGTCCCGTCGTCGGTCCTGCGCCGCCTTCAGCGTAGACGAGCCGACGTCTGTCAGGGTTTCACGGCGACTGCGCCGAACTGCGGGAGTGCGGTGGCGGAGTTGGACTCGGCGCGCCACAGCGAGCACGAGACGAGACCGGGCGGGAGCAGGTCCAGGCCGTCGAAGAAGGCACTGATCTCTGCGCGGCTGCGCGCGGTGATCGGTGGTGTGGCGTTTGCATTCCAGAACTTCATGGCCTCGACGTTGCCCTCGCCGCCGAGGTCGGTGTCGGTGGTGGGGTGGGTCAGGACGAGGTAGCTGCCGGAGGGGACCGAGGCCATGATGCGGCGCACGATGTCCTGCGCCTGGCCCGTGTCGAGGACGAAGTTGAGGATGCCCAGCATCATGACCGCGACGGGCCGGTCAAGGTCGAGGGTCGCGGAGGCGCCCTCGATGACGCTGTCCGGGCAGTGGACGTCGGCGTCGATGTAATCGGTGACTCCCTGGGGAGTGCCGGTCAGCAGCGTGCGGGCGTGGACGAGCACGATGGGGTCGTTGTCGACGTAGACGGCCCGGGACTCGGGTGCGATCCGTTGGGCGATCTCGTGGGTGTTGTCCAGGGTCGGCAGTCCGGTGCCGATGTCCAGGAACTGCCGCACCGCGCACTCGGCGGTCAGGAACCGGACCGTGCGGCCGAGGAAGGCGCGGTCCGCGCGGGCCACGTCTCGGATCACTGGGAACATCGTGGCGACCTGGTCACCAACCTGCTGGTCGACCTCGTAGTTGTCCTTCCCGCCGATCCAGTAGTTCCATACCCGTGCGTTGTGCGCGACCCCGGTATTCAGCCTGCCCGACACATCTGACGGGTGCTGGCTCTCACTCACGTCGTCACCTTCTCCTTGCTCACCTTCTCCGTGCTCACCCACGAGGCGTCCTGGACGAGCAGCCGCCACGGCGACAGCGGACCGTTACCGCCATTGTGGTGCTCGTGGATCACGACGTCCCGAGATTCGGCCAACCCGAGCCGAACCGCAATCGGTGGGTTCGGATACTCGTCCGCTATTCGTCTGCTATTCGTCCGCGTGGAATGGGCGTCAGGCCCCGTCCTTGCGGGCTGCGACCAGTCGACGTCCCGGGCATCGGTGAGCTCGCCCGGCACGCCGACAAGATCATCGTCGGTACGTCGGTACGTCGGTACGTCGGTACGTCGGTAGGTTCGCGGGGGCGCCACATGCGCTGGGAGTGGGCGGACATGAAGTGCAGCGTGCGGTTGTGTTGTCGGCGCCGTGTCGCAGTGGATGCGGTCGCTGTGCGACGGTCGGGGGTCGTCCGGGCGGGAGTGGTAGCGCGAGATGGGCGCTGGGGCGAGGCAGGCCAGGACGCTGCCGTTCACGACCTGCCGAAGAAGTGCATCGCGAAGAAGACGTCGCCAAGCAGGCCGCCTGGGAGGGTTGTTGCGGGGCCTCACCCCTGGCTCGTTTGGCCTGAATGGGTGCAATTTGTGACGTGTTCTGAATGGTTCTCGTTACAGGCGTGGCAGGCCCGCATGGCGGGTCTGGCACCCTCATCGATCCATTGAAATGGGAGCACAACCGTGATCAAGCAGGTTCTGGCCGGGGCGGTTTTCGCCACTGCCGCAACGATGGCCGTTGCTGTGCCCGCGTCGGCGCAAACCACAGGGCCCCAGGCGCGGAACATCCCCACCAACGCGCACGAGAGCATCCGGGCCGCCCGCGTCGCTCAGGGCACGACCGTGAGCGGCACCGGTGCCACGGACTTCGGGACCCGCAACGGCGACACCGCCATCACCGGCGACGCGGGCGGCATCCTCAACACCTACGGCGCCCCGCTCATCAACGTCGACGCACGCTGCCTGGTCCCGCTGCCCGAAGGCGAGGGCATCGGCGGACACGGCCTCGGCGGCCCCAAGGCCTCGTGCAACGTCGCGCCCGTCGACCAGTACCAGGCCCCGCAGAAGCTGCTCTGACCCTGCAGCCGCTGACTTTGTCCCGCAACCCCCTGCCGCGCAGGGGGTTGCCGCACGTCCGGGGGTTGTGCGCAGCAGCATGGGATGTGTGTCCGTCACCGGGCTGACAGCGTGGCCGTGAACGCGGCGAGGCAAGGCGAGAAGCCTCGGCACCTTCATGTCCGGTGAATGAGGCCCACGCTGGGGGGCGCGTCCAGGAAGTGGTGTAAAACGGGTCCGCTGACAGGCACTTCCGGGCCGCGGGTGCACCCACCCAGGCCTGCCCGGCACGCCGACAGGGCGGGCCGAGCGGCGAGTACCGTCCGGCTGGTCCTCGGACGCACGGGTCCCGGGGCTGGTCAGACCTCGGGACCCTTCGTGCACTCCATCCTGGCCCCCGGTTCAACGACTCTCCGCAGCCCAGGTCACCCGGCTTCCTCCGCCCAGTCCATTCCGAGCTCGGCGAGCTACGTGAGCTGCTGCTCGTTTTCCGCGATCCGGGAAGTGACGTGCCGCAGTACTGAATTCGAGGGTGACGGAGATGGGTTCGGAGGTGTCGAATTCAGGCATGGCTGTCGCGTCCTCATGGCTGTGGTGTGCGTTCCCGCTGGTCGGGCGGGTGAAGGGAGATGCGGTGTCCGGCACGGAACCCGGCTGGCGGACCCACCCCGTGAAGCCCCGCCGGCCAGATGGCGGGTCCGGTGGGGTTCTTCGAGTCGTGGACGGGCGTGGCGTCGGTGATGCCGTGGGGTGCCTCGATGAAGTTCCCGCCGTCGCTGCTGTACGTCGACTTGGTCCAAGTCGGCCCGGGCTGGGCGGCGTTGGGGATGGCGGTGGTCATAGTGTGTCCTCAAGTTGAGCGATGAGGTCGGCCGATTTGTCGAACGGCGTCATCGAAGAGATCGCGTTCCCGCCCGTAACGAGGGTGTACCTGCCAGTGCAACCGCCCGTGGAAGACGCGGTGCCGCAGACGGAACATGCTGTCCGGCAGCGCCTCGGTGAGATGCGGCTCGCCCGCGTGACTCACCCACCACGATGCGGCGGGATCCAGAGTCGCCCGGCGGCGATCTGAGCCGTGCCCGGGCCGGTCTGCTGGCGGGTGGGGCCGGGGGGCTTCACCGTGTCTTGCTGTCGTCGGCTGCCCGCCGTCTGGCCCGGCGCTCGATCAGCAACGCACGGCAGCGTGCACCGAGCAGGCGCACCGCAAGGACCAGCGCCGACGCCGTGAAGAGTGCGGCGGTCACCAGGATCCACCGGGGCAGGAACACTGATTCGTCGAGGGCGGTCGTGATGGGGTAGGCGGCGACCAGGTTCAGGATCAGTGGCAGCCAGACGACGAACAGCACGGCGGACAGGGCAGCTGGGAAGCGGAGGTAGTTGATATACGCCGGCCGCCGAGCAGGTCTTTTCGGCAGGATGGTCTGCAGAGCGCGGTCCGCAGTCGAGTAGAGCGGGAACAGGACCAGGTCGTGCACAACGGCGGCGCCGGCGATCCAGATCAGCACCCGCACAGCGGAGCTGGTCTCGCTGAGCAGGCGGCTGCCCGCGTACCAGGCAAGAGCGAAGCTGCCGGCCATAGCCACCAGGTGCAGCGGGCTGGAGCCGTACCACTGGCGGAAGCGTTTCACCGGTCACGTCCGGAAGGTCAGGGAGGAGACCCACTTGGTGTTGTGGACCCCGGGGGCGGCGGGAAGGATGATTCGGGCGGGGAAGCCGTGGTCGGGGGAGAGGTCGGCGCCGTTGACCCGCAGGGCGAGCAGCGACAACCGGTGGTGGACTTGATTGCGGGCCAGTACGGCGGCGCGGAAGGATCCCGCACGTTGCACGGACTCGACCAGGGCGCTGGATGCGTCCGGCACTCCGGCCAGCGCCGCGAGCGCCGCCAGCGGCACGCCGCTCCACTGCTGATCGTCGGTGGACCAGCCCTCCACGCAGGCGATCGGGAGCGCGGCCGTCCGCTGCTCCAGGGCCAGGAGCTGTGCCCGGGTCAGGATCACCGGGGCCGGTCCACCGGACAGCCGCAGCCGCCAGGCGGGGCCGATCTGATCCGGCGTCACCCCGACGGCCCGGGCGGTCTTGTTGATCTGGAAGCCGTTGGGGCCGGTCCCGGGGTCCTGGCCGCGCGGGGCCAGGACCGCTGTTGACCGCCACGGCCCGCCGATGCTCTGCCCGGCCGTGACGATGAGCAGAGTCAGCGATGCCGCGCCGGTCAGGGCCATGGCCCCGCGCCGTGACGTGGTCGCCACGGGGACGGTGGGACTCTGCCCCGCGCCCTGCGCTGTTCCGTTCTCATCGTCGGGCAGGGTGTGGGCGGTGTCTGTGGCCAGGACCGTGCGCATCCTGCGTGAGCGCAGCGCGGCGATCATGATGGGGAACTTCAGGGCGACATGGACGGCGAACGCGGCAAGGAACACCCATGCGCCATAAAAGTGCAGCCGGTAGAACGAGCCGGGGAAGACGTAGTACAGCTGGATGTTCAGAACCCCGGTGACGAACTCGAAGATGCCGCCGCCGACCAGCAGCAGCAGAGACAGGCGCTCCAGCGCGTGCGCGGGCGAGCGCACGGGCGGCCAGCCGAAGAGCTTCGGCAGCACCGACCACAACTTGGCCAGCAGCACAGGGATCAGCGCAACGCCGAGCGTCACGTGCACCCCCTGGTTCAGCCGGTACAGCCAGTACGGATCGGTTGGCCAGGTGAACAGATAGAACCCGAGGATCCCGTGATCGGGTGTCTGGTCGTTCAGCGTGAACTGCGGGTTGTAGGCGCTGTAGGACAAGAGCCCGGTACCGGCGAGCACCGTGATCCCAGCGAGGAGGGGCAGCGCGAACACCGAGGTCAGCCAGGGGCCCCGGAGCGGACTGCGCCACCAGCCGGAACGGAAGGGCCCCGGCGGCGGATGGGCCGCGGCCATCGAGCACAGGTGCCGTGCTCTGCCCGCCCACGCGGCCAGGCGGGCCGCCAGCAGGCGCCAGATTTTCGTCGCGCCCCGGCCATGGCCGGGGCCCGGGCTGTCGCTGCGGTGGGCGTCTGGGAGCTGTGCCATCGTGTCCGCCTTTCTTGATCCGTGGCACACGCCGCGTCGACCGCCGTCGCTGACGTGGCGGTTCAGCGGACCACGGGGGCGGCGCCGCAGGTCCCGGACATGCCGCAGTGGGTCCAGGACCCACCAGTTCGGCCCCGTCATAAAGCCTCGGCCGGCCGTCGAGCCGCGCTTCGGCGGCAGCCGTCGGCGTGAGCTTGGAGGTCGGATGGCCTTTCACGCCCTGCCTGCCTCCACGACGGAACTGGGGCGCTGTCGCCAGCCGTCTCCTGCCGGTGAGCTGTGGCAGCAGTCGCTCACTGGCATCCGGTGCGCCGTCCGGGCCCGTGATTTCCGGTCAGCCTTCTGCGTGCGGGCGCTCGGAGACGCGGTGGCGCGGTGTCTCGGTGCTGTACCGGTATCACCAGGACATGGATGCGGTGCTCGTCACGTGGTTGCTCGTCGGTCCGTAGGCCCTTCAAGCATGACGCAGGGCTTCCGACCGGCAGCCGGGGGAGGGGACGTACGGTGACCGGCCGGTCGACTCCGGCGGTTCCTCAAGAGAGTGTCTCTCTGAGGTCACCTCAGCATTCGTAGCTCTGGCTGGAGCCACCCGATCATGCACAACATGGCACAGGATGCGGTCAGCAGGTTGAGCTCCTCTCGACGAGCGTCGTCCGCGCGTCCTGCGTGTGCCGGATGGTGCCCAATTCCTCGTTGGTCTCGCTCCACATGGTGGCTGCTTCGTCGGATTCCCACCGGAGCCGGACCCCATCGGTGATCTCGTCCTGCGGCACCTGCATTCCCCTCGCTCACGGCATGTTGAAGAGCTGCCGTCTTGCCGCCTGCTCAGTCTGTCTGCGCGGGCAGTGCAAGCCAATGCCGCCCACCGCTCGCTCGGCAACTCCCCAATTGTGGAAGGGCGTTAGCGGCAGCTGCCGGACTTGCCACCCGCGTTCGGCGTTGGTTGGCGCCGTGGTGCACGACGCGCTCACTGTGCGCCGTGAGCCGTCACGGTGTGGAACCTCTGCGCGGTGGGGTGTGGCTGAGCCTGCCGTAGGCATCTGCGCCGGAGCGCACTTCGTAGTCGTACGTCCACGTCAAGTGCCGGCCGGTGCGCCTACTGGTTTCAGATCGACAGAATGATGATCGGACCATGCGTACTGTGAGGTCTGCTGGGGCAGGCCCCGCTCGCCCGCAGGATGATCCTGCCCGGAGCAAGGCTGGCCCCGCATGCCATCTGTCATCACGCCCCAGACACCCACGCCCCTGCCGCATCTGAGTGGCGCCCCCGCTGGCGTCCGCCGCATCAGTCCTGGCCCAGTGCCCGCGCCGGCCGCCGAGATTCGCGCCTTCCGCAACGAGGAGGTAGCGGCGGCCTCCGGCGGCCATCTGGTGCGGAACCTGGACATGGCGGCCGAGGTCGTCTTGGCGCTCCGCCGTGTTTTCGACGTCGAGGCCGCTGACGTGCCGCTGCTCGACTCTGTCCACCAAGCGTACGTGCTCAAGCTGCTGACCGGGCTGCGGGCCACTTTGAGACGCCATGGCAGACGGGCGGTCTGTCCGGCTCACCCTGTCGCACGACAGGCTGCGCGCCCGTTGTGCCTGCGGTGCTTGTTCTTCTCCACTTCGCCCCCACGGCGACAACGACGAGGTGATGTCATGCGCGCTATCGCAGAGGCCGAGGCTCGTGTGCCTCGGGGCCGGGGTGGCGTGCAGGCTGCCCGCGCAACCGACGACTTTCCCTGCACGGCCGCGGCCCCGTTGGCCCGGGTCGGCAACACCGGGACGGCGTACAGCACGCGATACCGGGACAACGGCCTGCCAGGCCGGACCGAACGCGGCACCGACCTGCCCGACCCCTTGGGACGCGCACCCAGGTTCACGGCGCCCAGCAAGGCGATGAAGCCGAGCCGCGTTTCTCAAGGAGGTCCTCCCTCGGCCTCGGTGCCCCGCGACATTCATCTCTTCCCGGGGCAGGGCGACTTCCCCCTGTCGCCGCTGCTGCGTGCGCGCGGTCGGTTGCGCGGGATCACCCGCGAGGTGTTCGAGGAAGTGGACCTGGTCTCGGCTCGGCATGGGCTGCCGTTACTGGCCCCCTGGCTGTTGGGATCCGCGCCCCCCAGCGGGCGTGAGCTGGCGCGGGCCCCGGCCGGTGTGGCGCAACTCGCCCTGTTCGGGGCGTCTTTGGCTGTGCACGGGGCCTTGCGTGAGAGTTTCGGCCCACCCGACGCGATGGTCGGCGTCAGCTTCGGGGAAATCGCCGCGCTGACCGCCGCGGGTACCTTCGATCTGACCGGGGGTGCCGAGATCGCCTGGGAACTGGGCCGGATCCTGACCAGCAGCTGCCCGGGAGGTCTGACGCTCCTGGGATGCGGCGAGAGCGCCGCCCATGACTTACTGTCGCACGCCGCCGCCCGGGACATCGCCGTGGCCTGTGTCAACGACGAGCAGGAAACCGTCGTCAGCGGGCCTGTCGGCCAGCTGCGGCTCATGGAGAAGACCGCGGCCGAACGGGAGATCCCGGCGGTGCGGCTCCGGCTGCCCTTCTCCTCCCACCACCCTGCCCTGCGCCAGCAGGCGGGGCAGTTCGCCCGGGTGGTCCGCCGTCACCCGGTGCGGCCCACGAACTGCGTGGTGCTGTCCGCGGTCGCCCGCCGTTGCTACGCGCCGGGCGAGGACGTACCCGCGCGGCTGGCCGACTGCCTGGTCCTTCCCGCTCATGTACCGGACGCCATCACCCTGGCCGTCGGCCACACCCTGCCCGGCCAGACCGTCCAGCTCTTCGAAGCCGGCACCGGAAGCGCCCTGAGCCGCAACGCCCGCCGGATCCTGGCCGGCCATCCCGCCACGGTCCATGCCCCCCTGGCCGACCCCGACTTCTCATGGTGAACACCCTCCCCATCCATGCCCTGGAGGCCCACGTGCCCGCCGGCCCCGCATCCGTCCCCACCCCGCTGCACGCGCTGGTGCACGGGGCGTGTCCGCCCCCGTTCGTCGAAGCCCTCCGCCAGGCGCTGAGTCACGACCCGGCACCGGTCGGCGCCGACCCGGCAGGCAGGGATGCCCATCTGACGCTCCGTCTGCGCCGACTGTCCGAGAACCTCCCCAGCGCCCGCCACATGCTCCAGGCCCCCGAGCAGCTCGCCGCGCTCATCGCCTGGACGGCCGCGGCCGAGCCCGCCCTGTGCATGACGCTCATCAACCACACTCTCTTGGGCCTCGGATCCATGACCCACCTGGCCCCCGACCACGCCCCGCTGGAGAAGAAGCTCGACCAACTGGAGTCAGCACGCGCCAAGTGCTCCTACCTGATCACTGAGATCGGACAGTCCAACAGCCATCTGGCCACCCGCACCCGCGCCGTGTTCGACCCGCAAACCCGTGAGTTCATCCTGACCACGCCCGACCCGGAGGCGGCCAAGTTCTCCAGCGTGGCCGCACACGGCGTCCCGCGCACCGGCGTCGTACTGGCCCGCTTGATCGTGGCGGGGAACGACTGCGGCGTCTTCCCGTTCGTGGCGGACCTCAGCGACGAGTCCGGCCTGCTGCCCGGCGTGGAGATGACCGGCCCGGTGGAGCTGAGCGCGCTGCCCCTCGACTACGCCCTGGTCCGATTCAACGACGTACGGCTGCCGTGGGAGCACTGGCTGCGCGACGACGCCACCCTCGCCCCGGACGGTGTCTTCCACGATCCGCTCGGCTCCCCGGACCGGCGCCTGCAGCGCACCCTGTGCGTGGGGCAGGGTTTGTGGGGCACTCTGCCGGGGGCAGCCGCCGCCCTCGCCCGGCAGGCCGGGGTGCTCGCCGCCCGCTACGCACGCGGGCGCCGCACCCAGGGCCGGCTCGCACCCGGTACGCCCCTCCTGGAGTACCGCAGCCAACAGCACGCGGTGCTGGGCGCGATGGCCGACGCCTTTGCCCTGACCTGTGCCGCTGCCCGCGCCCTGGACCTCTGGGCCACCTCCCTGTCCGGCCCGACCGAAGGCGGCCCGACCGAGGGCGGCGACACCATGGCCTTCGCCCCCTGGACGGCGGTGAACAGGCCACTGTCCGCCTACAAGGCCCACAGCATCCGCGAAGCGGCCCGGATCATCACCCTCTGCCAACGACACTGCGGTTTCGCGGGCTTGCTGGACACCAACCGTCTCGCCGCCTATCACGGATTCCTGCAGGCCTTCGAACCGGCCGGCGGAGACAGCCAGTTGATCTACTACGACCTCGGCCGTGCCCTCGCCGACGAAGTATCCGGCCCGGTTCCAGCAGCCACACCGCCCCTGCCGTCGGCCCAACATCCGCAGTGGTGGCCGGACTTGATGCTCCAGCACACCGATCGGCTCGCCCACCGGCTGAAGGGGCGCTGCGACACGCTGGCCGGGGCAGGCCACCACTCCAAAGGCAGCTTCGCGGTGTGGAATCCGCTGCTGGACGAAGCCGCCGAACTCGGAGCCGCCTATGCCGCCCGCCTGGCAGCCGATGACGTCGTCCGCGCCCTCACCGCGGTCACCGACGCCGGTACCCGCACCGCCCTGGAGCCGCTCGCCGCGCTGCACGGCGTCCTGGCTGCCCGCCGCCACGCCGGATCCCTGATCGCCGCAGGCACCCTGGCTCCCACCGATCTGGATGCGCTGTCCGAGATCACCGACCGGCTGTGCGACGCGGTCCTGCCCCATCTCCCCTGGCTGGAGGACGCCTTCGCCCTTCCGCCCGACGTCGTCCGCGCCCCCCTGGGCGCCGAGAACTACGGCGAGGCCCTCGACCGGACCCTGAACTGGAAGCACGGTGCCACCTCATGAACCGCTTCTCGTCCGGCCGGCCCATCGGCATTCGCGGCATGGGCAGCTACCTGCCCCGGCGCATCCGCTCCAACGAGGAGGTCGCCCGCCAGACCGGGGTGACCGCCGAATGGATCCGCGAACGCACCGGGGTACGCACACGGCACGTCGCCGCGCCCGACGAGGCCGCCTCCGATCTCGCCGCCTGTGCCGTACGGGCCGCCGCCACCGCGGCCGGTATCGACGCGGCCGACATCAGCCTGCTGATCTGCGCCACCTCCACCCCCGACGAACTGGGCCCCTCCACCGCCTGCCGGGTGCAGGCCCTCCTGAAAGCCGAGCATGCGGTGGCCCTCGACGTCGGCGCGGCCTGCTCCGGCTGGCTGTTCGCCATCAAAGTCGCCCACGACTGGCTGCGCGCGGACCGCACACCACGCTACGCGGCCGTGGTCGGCGCCGAGGCGTACTCGAAGTTCCTCGACCCCACCGACCGGGCCACCTCCGTGCTCTTCGCCGACGGAGCGGCAGCCGCGGTCCTCGGCCCGGTCGGTGACGAAGAAGGCTTCCAGGACTTCGACTTCGGATCCGACGGCACCCTCGCCGACACGGTCCTCATCCCCGCCGGCGGCAGTCGGCGCCCCGCCGACACCGTCACCCTGGCCGCCAAGGGCCACTTCATCCAGATGGACGGACGGGCCGTCAGCCGCTTCATCAGCGCCACCTTCCCTCGGCTGGTCCACGAATCCCTCACCCGCAACAGCCTGTCCCTGAGCGACATCGACTGCCTCATCGCCCACCAGCCCAACCCGGTCCTGTTGCACCGCCTGGGCCGGGAACTCGGCTGTGACGAGCGCATCCTCGTCATTGTCGGGGACGAGGTCGGCAACATCGGCGCGGCCAGCGCTCCTTACGCCCTGGCCGCGGCCACGGCACGCCACACCCTCGGCCCCGGCGACCGCGTCCTGATCACGGTCTTCGGCGCCGGCATGACCTGGGGCAGTGCCCTGCTCACCTGGAGCGGTGCCCCCGCCGTCCGGATCGCCCCCACCCGAAGCGCCCTGCCCGAACGAGAAAGGCACTCAGCATGACCACCTCGCCCGGCGCCCTGGACCCCTTCCGCATCGACGGGGCACGTGCCCTGGTCACCGGGGCCTCCCGCGGGATCGGCAAGGCCACTGCCCTGGCCCTCGCCGAGGCGGGCTGCGGCCTCGCCCTCTCCGCACGTACGCACCCCCATGACGGAGGCGTACGCCGCCTCGAAGGCCGCCCAGATCTCACTGGCCCGCACCCTCGCCGTCGGCTGGGCTCGCTAAGGGATCAGCGTGAACGCTCTGTGCCCCGGCTGGACGCGCACCGGCATGACCGAGTTCGCGGCGGCGACGGGGCCGCTCTCCGGCTGGCTGATGGCCCACGTTCCGCTCGGCCGCTGGGCGAAGCCCGAAGAGGTCGCCCACGCAGCGCTCTTCCTCGCCGGTCCCGCCGCCGCGTCCCTCACCGGCCATGCTCTCGTCCTGGACGGAGGTCTCTCCGTCCCCGACGGGGGCCTGGCCGTATCCCCAAGTCGCCGTCCCCGCTCGTCGCCTGATCCTTCCGCCCCGGAGACACCCATGCGCTTCGACGACTCCACCGCGGTGGTCACCGGCATTGGCTCCTGCCTGCCCGACCACACCCTCAGCAACGACGACATCATCACCGCCGGCGCCCTGTCCACCAGCGACGACTGGATCCGTACCCGCACCGGCATCGTCCATCGCCGGCGCATCGCGCCCGGTCAGGCCACCAGCGACCTGGCCACCGCCGCCGGAGCCGCCGCCCTTGCGTCGGCCGGAATCTCTGCGGTGGACCTCGTCGTTCTGGCCACCTCCACCCCCGACCACCCCTGCCCGGCCACCGCGCCCTGGGTCGCCCACCGCCTGGGCCTGGGCTCGGTACCCGCCTTCGACCTCGCCGCCGTCTGCTCCGGCTTCCTGTACGCCCTGGCCACCGCCACCGCCACGATCCGCGGCGGCCTGTGCCGGACCTGCCTGGTCATCGGCGCCGACACCTACTCCGCGATCATCAACCCCCGCGACCGCGAAACCGCTGCCCTCTTCGGCGACGGTGCCGGCGCCGCCGTCCTGAGCCGGGGCACCCCGGACACACCAGGCGCGATCCTCGCCGCCGACCTCGGATCCGACGGCGGCAACCACGACCTGATCACCATCCCCGCAGGCGGCTCCCGCCACCCTCACCACCAACCCCCGCCCGGACCCGACAGCCACTACTTCCACATGCGCGGCCGCGAGGTCTACGCCCACGCCGTACGCCACATGACGTGCTCCGCCCAGCAGGTCCTGACCACCGCGGGCTGGGCCCCCGACACGACACGCGCCTTCATCGGCCACCAGGCCAACCAACGCATCCTCGACTCCGTCGCCGACCGCCTCGGCCTGCCGCCGGAACACCGCTTCGGAAACATCCGCCGCCTCGGCAACACCGCCGCGGCCTCCATCCCCCTGGTCCTGGCCGACCCGGCCACCCACCACGCCCTCCGCCCCGGCGACCGCACCGTCCTCACCGCGTTCGGCGGCGGCCTCACCTGGGCCTCCATCGCCCTCACCTGGCCGGCCGCCACCCCCTGCACCGCTCCGGCCGATCCCCTCCTCATGACTATCCCCACCACCCCTCACCTCGCAAGGAGCCAGTGATGGACACCGTCCTGACCCACCTCACCACCCTCCTCACCACCAAATTCGACGTGCCCGCCGAGCGGGCCGTCCCCACCGCCACCCTCGCCGACCTCGAACTGGACTCCCTGGCGGCCGTCGAGCTCTACGTCACACTCCAAGACCACTGGGGCGTACCCATGGACGACAGCGAAGCCACCCCCGACCGCACGGTCGAAGAAGTCGCCCGAAGCGTTACCACCCTCCTCGGCCGACAGCAGTCCACCGCAGGGCCCGAGGCCATCCAATGACCAGCGCCATCGCCGTCACCGGCATCGGCCTGGTGACACCTGGTGGCATCGGGGCCGAAGCCACCTGGAAGGCAGTGTGCAACGGACGCTCCACCGCACACACCGACCCCGAACTCCAGGGCCTGCCCGTCGACTTCTCCTGCCGCGTCCCCGGCTTCGGCGCCGAAGCCCTGCCCGGCACACACCAGCTGTGGCGCTACGACCGCTCCACCCAACTCCTGCTCGCCGCAGCCACCGAAGCCGTACGCTCGGCCCGCCTCGATCCCACCGACTGGGACCCCGCCCGTATCGCCCTGGTCGTCGGCTCGGCCGCCGGAGGGATCTCAACTCTCGAAACCCAGCACCGCAGACTCCTCGACCACGGCGCCCAGAGCCTGTCTCCGCTCACCCTCACCGGCTACCTTCCGAACATGGCGGCCGGCCACCTCACTCTGGCGCTCGGCATCACCGGGCCGGCCCTCCAGACATCCACCGCCTGCTCCTCCGGAGCCAGCGCCATCATCACCGCCAGCCTCCTCATCGACGCCGGCCTGTGTGACATCGCGCTGGCCGCCGGATGCGATGCCATGACCACCCCGCTCTGTGCCGCCGCCTTCGCGAAGATGGGTGCCCTGTCCCGGCGTACCGACGACCCCGCACATGCCTCACGTCCCTTCGACCGACACCGCGACGGCTTCGTCCTCGGCGAAGGCGCAGCCGTGCTCATCCTCGAACGCACCGGCCACGCCGCGGCTCGCCAGGCACCACCCCGCGCCCACCTCGTCGGCCACGCCACCACCAGCGATGCCCACCACGCCACTACCCCCCACCCTGAAGGCCTCGGGCTGCGCCGCGCCATCCTCCAGACACTCCGCGCCGCCGACGCGACCACCGCCGACGTCGACCACATCAACGCCCATGGCACCAGTACGCTCCTCAACGACCAGACCGAAGCCGCCGTCATCCGCGCGCTGTTCACGTCCCGCACGCCTTCCGTCACCTCGGCCAAAGGTGTGCTAGGCCACAGCATGGGAGCCGCCGGCGCCATCGAGGCAGGGCTCACCATCGCATCCCTCGAACACCAAACAGCGCCACCTACCGCCAACTTCACCGAACCCGACGAGACAACCGACGGCCTCGACCTCGTCACAGGCCAGGTCCGCCCACAGAACCTCAGACTGGCCCTGAGTCATTCCCTCGGCTTCGGCGGCCACAACACCGTCCTCGCCCTCGCCTCCGGACCGTGACCACGGACGATCGGCGCCAGGCCGAAGCCGCCCTACCGCGGCGGTGCCATGCACGTCGTGAAGGCCATAGAGATGCGGCCCCACAGACTCCCGCGTGATCCGCGTACGGACCACGCGCTCCTTCGCCGCGGGCAGGTGCCCGGTCAACTCATCTAGTTTTCTGCGGAGTTGGTTCACCCGCCCGAGCCTCGGCGGCACGTTGATCCCGCCCACAGCTCCGGAATAGGTGTGCGCCCCAGCGGCACACGAGAACGTCGACCTGGCACCCTGCGGACCTTCGCCCGCCGCGCCCTACCTGGTACGGCTGTTCACCTGTCCGGGCGGCGGTAGAGGTGACCGGCTCACCCAAGCGATACGCGGCAATGATGGTCGCGCTCAGCTGCCGGCGGGCCGCCCGCACAGCCAGCCGCACGACGACCTCGACCAACTCGCTCACGACCTCTACGAGGACCGCCCGGCGCAACGTCGCGCGTCCAGCACCCTCGACCATCTCCACCACCAGGCTCTCAGGGCCGCCGCGGACAGCGACGCCCAGGCTCTGATCGCCTCGTCGGTGATGCCGTCACCCTGGCTCGGGCCCTGCGCCGCGCGGTGACCGTAACCCACACCACACCGCGCACCTGAGACCATGGCTCGTCAACGGTGACAACCGCACCTCCGGCCTGGCAGCACCCAGGGCGACGCCCTCCACCCCGGGACCCGCCCGGCACCGCGCGGGACCTTAATCGGCCGACGTGACCGCGGTCTGTGGCACATGCCTGCCACGAGGGCCATCCGTGGCAGTACCGCGTGGCTGGCCCGGGACTGCCCCTCTCCAGGGATGAGATCAGGGTGCTGTCCGCCATGAGGTGGCGGGTACGTAGCGGTTCCAGGCGCGGTCCCAGTGCGCCCTGCGCACCGTGGTCTTCGGGGCGCTCTGCTGGGCCACTGCGTTGGCGAGTACGGCCAGGACCGCGGTGAGGACGGCGATGTCGACTGCGTCGGGGCAGCCGTGGTGGATACGCAGGTGAGGAGGCATCCGTCCAGACTGTGCCGATCGACGCGCGGTGACATCCGCAGTTGAGCCATTCCGGTCATCTCACGGTGCCGCCGACTGAATCCACCCGTGCCGGTCACAGGACACTGCGTGCCGTGCGGGAGAACGGCTACACGACCTGTGTACGGCCTCGCGGAGCAGCTTCTCCTCCGTGAGGGTGGCCGGATGCCGGGTGAGCCGAGCCGGTCACCCTCCGTACCGACGGCGGTGGCGGGCGGCGGGCGTGAAGCTTCTTGCCGGGGCAGATCGCGCCGAATCCAGCTGAGAACCTGTGGGAGTACGCCGAGGCGCATAAAAGTGAACGTCCTGGCCGCCGACGGGGGAGTGCGCCCCCGCCGACCTGAACGGCAAGGACGTGGCCAACCTGACCACAAACACCCCCGCCCAGGCCCGGCAGCGCGCCCGCTGGGCCGAGGAGCGCGGGGCTCGTTTCCTGGACGGCGGGATCACGGCCGTCCCCCCCGATGACAGGCCGACCGGAGGGCTCGATTTGCCGCCCTGCTCGCGGAATGGCTCGGCGCCATGTCCGGAGCCGCCCACGGCATTGCCGCCCAACTGGGAAGCGACCACTACACCGGGGGTGTCACCTCCAACCTCGCCATGATGACGGCGGCCAACGACACACTCCTGGCCACGGCGCAGGACCAGAAGGAGCGCCGCGGCTGCGGCGGGGGGTCCCGCTTTGGCATGGATCGGACTCCTTCCAGGAGTCGCAGCCACCGTGGAAACCGCCCCGCGTCCAGCTGTCCGTTCTGCCATGCGTCGAGCTCGTCGGTGACCCTGGAGATCGGGTCCGCTGGGACCTCGACGCCGTACGTGCCGGCCAGGTGCGAGCGGATGTACCGCACCGACATAGCCAGTCGTTGGACCCGGCGAGCCGACTGCGTGCTTGGGCGCCACCTGCGGCTCGAAGCTCCTGCGGCGGTCCCTCGGCACCGCCGGCGTGATGGCCCCGGCGTCGGTCAGTACCGTCTTCGGCGACGTGCTGTGTGCGACTGTTGCCCGAGCCGCAGCTCGCCGGACCGTGCTTCTCGCAACCGAGGTGCTCGGTCATCTCCGCGTCCAGGGCCCGTTCCAGCACGACCCGGGTGAAGCTCTGTGAGCAGGCCGCCCTCGCCCAGTAGGGCCGCACCTGAGGCGTCGGCGCGGTCCATCAGCCGCTCGACGACCGCGTCCACCAGCTTGTCCTCGACCGCCCCCTCGTCCACCCCCTTGTCCTCGACCGACTCGACCGCCTCGACGGCCGGGATCTCGTTGTCGTTCATGTTCCGTCCGCCCCGGCTGGTCAAGGCCATATGGGGACCCCGGCCAGCCTGTCGCCTCACGGACTTACGCGATCTTTCAGACATGCTCCTGTGGCCGGGGCGAGGGTGTAGATCAGGGTGAAAATGCCGCAACGTCGCGCTGGCACCCGGACCATGTTGGTTGGTGCACTACTGGCCGAGCAGGTGGGTGGCCTTCTGGGCGGCGAGGTCCAAGGCGTCGTTGAGGGCCCCGGGGCCGCGGCCTCCGGCGCTGACGAGGCGATCGGGCGGTCAAGGGGTTGCTGTCGGAGGGCGGTGACCGGGGCGCCGATCTCGCCCATGAGCGCCGACAGGCGGTCGGGGCGAGCTGGCTGGCATGCCCGGTGGCCTGTTCGGAGCCAGCAGGATGCCCGGTTGGTGGCGGTGCTTATGTTGTCGCGGTCTGCGACGTACTCCAGAAGCAAGGGTGCGACTTGGCGCGGGGACGGGTGGCCCGGCTGCACCGCCGCCCTGCTTATGCCTGCGTCGGCCGCTGGTGTGGCGAAGGCCCCACCCGCTCACCGCCGTCCGGATCAGCGCCCCGAACCGCCACGCTCGCCCCCACCCCGCTGCCCGCCGCACGGCGGACACCAACCGCGCGGGCCGCCGGGAGAGGTGGCCGCACCATGGACGACGGGGATGTTCAGGGTGGCGCGGACTGTGCGTGGAGTGCGCTTACACACGGCCTGGACGCCCCTCGCACTGCGGGCCTCGCACTGCTCGATGGGGGCGGCCCGTGGGCTGCAACTGGTGCAACTGGTGGGTCCGGTTGCCCGCGTTCACGCCGAACTGCGTGCGGACCGGTCGGCCCCGGACGCCGAAGCGGGCCGGGTGCGACGTGAAGCGCGACGTCATCCACAACGCCGTCACCCAAACGACCTGCCCCCGGTGCGCCGCGGCCCGTTGTGCGACCTGATCGGTGGTTTCCGGGCCCGGCGTGGCGAAGGGCTGCCGGTCAAGGCCTGGGCCGAGTGACTGGCAGCCCCTGCGGGCTGCCAGCGCTATTGCTTGGCGGTGGCGACCTCCACCGCGTTGACCTTCAGCGCCATCCGGCCGGGCAGCGCGGTGGCGACCAGGGCGAGCAGCCCGGCGGCGCCCACGACTGCCGTGTACGCCAGGGGGAGCACGGTCGGGGTGGCGCTGCCGGTCATGCCGACGCTGAAGGCGGTGAGGACGGCGAGGGAGATGCCGGAGCCGAGCACCGCCGCGATCAGCAGCACGGACAGGGCCTCGATCCGCAGCATGCGCAGGACCTGACGGCGGGTGGCGCCAGCGAGCCGCAGCATCGCGAACTCACGGAACCGCTCGGAGACCGACATGGCGAGCGTGTTGACGACCGCGATGGCGGTGAAGGCCAGGACAAGGCCCATGGCCAGGTAGTCGGCTTCGGAGCTGGACCGCTGTGTGTGAGCCCGGACCTTGTCGGCACTCGAAGAGGTGACGACGGAAACCCCGGGGAACTCCTTGACGAGCCCGACGAGTTCACTGTGCGTAATGGACTTGCCGGGCGGGCTGGCCGATTTGGCTTCCTTGTCGGTCGCGACGAGGACGGTGGAGGCGAGGGGGTTGTCCATGTGGTGTGCGAGGAGGTCGTGCGGGAGGGTCAGATCGCCGAACCCGAGCCCGCGTGCGTACACGGCCGCGACGGTGAACGTGGCGGGCGTCCCGTCACCGAGGGTGAGTTGGAGCGTGCTGCCGGGATGGAGGCCCAGCTGGTCGGCGGCCAGTTCGCTCACGGCGACGGCGTTGCGTGCGGCGGTGTTGTCCGCGGTGAAGCGCTGGATGCTCCCTCTGGTGACGTCCGGGTCCCAGGTGCGGTCGAGCCCGGCGGGCGTGACCCCTTGCGCGGTGTACTTGTCGAGGCCGACGCGGACCGTGGTGCGGACGACCTCGGTGGCGGCCAGGACCCCTTCGGCCGTACGCATCCGGCGCGCGGCCTCCCCGGGGACGCCGGGGCCATGCGCGACAAGGACCCAGTCGGCGTGGATGCCGTCGCGGGCCTGGGCCCGGGCCGCGTCGCCGAGGGTGGGCTGGACGAACAGGATCGTGCAGGTCATGCCGATGAGCAGGGTGAGCGGGGTGACGGCCGCGGCCATCCGCGCCGCGTTGCCGCGGAGGTTTGCGGTGGCGAGCTTGCCACCGGAGCCGCCGAGCCGGAGCGGTCCGGCGAGCAGCACTGCGGCCGCCTTGACAATGACGGGGCCGAGCAGGGAAACGGAGGTGGCGAGGACCACAACGGCCAGGAGCGTGAGGGGGGTTGAGGCGGGTTCGGTGTGCAGCCCGCTGAGGACGGCGATGAGGACCGCGCCGGCGGCGAGCAGGGCGAGACCGGCGAGGACGCGGCCCCAGGGACGGCTCCGCTCGACGGATGATTCGGCCATCGCATCGGCGGGCCGGATCCGCGAGATGCGGCGGGCGGAGATACGGGCGGCGCCCCAGGCTCCGAAGACGGTCGCGGCGAGGGCGGCGAACATCGGGAAGACGCTGACCGAGCGCTCCAGGGTGGCCGGGATGGCACCCATCTCGACGAAGCGTCCGTGCAGCCAGGCGCCGAGCGGCAGCCCGGCGAGCGAGCCGAGCGCGCCCGCGACCACACCGACCAGGAGTGCCTCGCGGCCGATCAGTTTGCGGACCTGTCTGGGGGTGGCGGCGATGGCGCGGAGCAGGGCGAGTTCGCGGTGGCGCTGCTGGATGGAGAGGGCGAAGGTGCCGACCACTACCAGGATCGCGACGAGCAGCGAGGTGCCGTCGATGGCGCCGCCCATGGAGACCAGCTTGGCACGGGCCCCGGCGGCGTCCAGGAACTCGACCGGCCCTCGCTCCTCCCCACCGGAGACTTGCGCGGTCCCGGCCGCGGTCCCGGCGAGCGCCTTGCGGAGGGAATCGGCCAACTTCCCTTCCTCTACGCCCCTTTTCGGGGACGATACCGATGGCGGAGAGCTGTCCCGGCCGGTCTGCGAGACGGGTGGCCTCGGCTGGGGAGAAGAAGAGCGCCGTCTGCCGGGGGAGCCGGCCGCCGGTCGGGGTGGCGATGCCGGTGATGGTGTACGTGCGCGGGGCCTGGGTGGACTGGACGGTGAGCCGGTCTCCGGGGGCGAGGTGCGCGCGGGCGGCGAGGGCCTGATCGATGACGAGGTCGCCGGAGTTCTTGGGCGCCTGTCCCTGGGTGAGGGAGAACGGGGTGAGCGGGGCGGACTCCCAACTGTGGCCGTAGGACGCCCGAGGCGCACCGCCGCCCGCGCCTGCGGGGATCAACGCCTGTGTCTCAAAGGTGAGTTCGGGTATCTCGGCCTTGACCCCGGGCACCTCGCGGACCGTCCGCAGAGTCTGCTCCGGCAGCCAGGCGCGCTCGGCGACCGGCTTGGCCTTGTGCTTGATCTTGGTCTTGCCCTTCTTCTCCGTGACCGTGGTCTCGTGGACGTTCTGGTCCGCGGAGACGATCAGGGGCGCGGCGGCGTAGCGCTCGGTGGCGATCCTCCCGCGCAGCCCGGTCTCCAGGAGTGTTCCGCAGGCTGTGATCAGGGCTGCGGCACACATCAGCGCGACGAAGGTACCGAGGAACCCGCCCTTGCGGTCTCGGATGGTCTGCAGTGCGTAGCGCAACATCATGACGCGCCCTCAGGAGCCGCAGCAGCGGGGGCAGGGGTGGGGAAGGCCATCAGCCGGGTGTGCACGGTGCGGGCACCGGCCGGGGTCCGGCCCTCGGGGCGCTTGTATGGGTTGAGGAGGGCGATGTACTCCTCGAAGAACTCGGCGAGTTCGGCCTCGGTGAGCCGGATGTCGCTGCGCGAATAGGCGAAGTCGTCCGTGGTGCCCGCCCGTTGGGCCTGCTCGAAGAGCTCGACGTCGGCGGCGTAGGCGTAGTGGTTCAGTTCGTCCATGACGAGCCGCATCTCGGGGGTCTGGCGACTGCGCGGCGGGAACCTCCGGTCCCCGGGCACGGCCCGCCACCAGCGTTCCCGGCGCGGACTCTCCCCCTCGGTGTCCTCCACGAACCCGTATCGAGCCAGTTCGCGCAGGTGATAGCTGGTGGCCCCGGTGTTCAGACCGAGGGCACGGGCGAGGATCGCCGAGGTCGCCGGGCCGTGCAGGGTCAGCTGCTGAAGAATCTGCTGCCGCCGCGGCTGCGCCAACGCCTTGAGCGCGGCCAACTCCGCGATCTCGGTCCCACCGGGTGTGTCTGCCATGCATACACACTCGCCTGTGCACACGCCCCTGTGCACTGGAGCGACCCGGCGTCCTCGGGGTGGGGTTAACCCCTGACTTCTAGGACGTGCCGGCGGGCTACTTGCCGGACGTAAACCGAAGTCCTATGTCGTCGGGGTGATGACTGGTGTGTTCTGCGGTGGGTGGCGGCAGTCGTTGGTAGCGGGTGTGGGCGGCTTCGGCCCTGGTGGTGGGGCTGGGCGGGCGGAGGAGTGGCCAGTTGGGGTTGGGATTCCCCACCGACTCGCCCGAGCTGCACGGCCGCGACCCATTCGAGACACCGCGGACGGAGGTCGGCCCCGGAGGTGACGTTCGGGCCTTCCCCCGTCAGGCGGGTCCACTCTGGGGAACTACCGGTCGTGCCCGTGCTGGACGTCCAGGCACAGTGCCCAGACGTCGGTGTAGCTGTTGGGGGCGGGTGATCCTCCGCTGTGGGCGGCGGCGGTCCAGTACGCCGGGCTGGAGCTGCTGTCGCTGGCCGGGGTGCCGGTGGCGTTGCTGGGGTAGCTGCCGTTGAGGTGGGGGCCGCCCGAACCCGCCTTGGTGAAGTCGGTCGTGTTCACGTTGCCTCCGCTGATGGCGGCGCCCCCGCTGACCAGTTCGCCGTCCCCGTCCTCACGGGAGCAGCCCGCCGTCACCTTCTGTCCCGTGGCGGCCGTGTTCGGGCCGCTCACCTCGCTGAAGTGGACCGTCGTGGAGACGTGCTTGACGTTGATGTCGGCCCCACTGCAGATTGCGTAGGCGTAGGTCATGTTGTTCTGGTCGCGTCCGCCGCCGATCCCTCCGACCGCCGTCCAGGAGTCGGGGTCGGTCTCGCCGTCGTCCGCGGCTATCTTGCCGAAGTGGTGCTCGGCGTCGTTGAAGGTGGGGAAGCTGGCGATCGGCTTGAGGCTGCCGACGCTGGCCGGGGTGGTCCGGGCGCCGCCACCGATCAGCACCGTGTCATCCGGGCAGGTCGCCGTCACGAGGCGGTCCGACAGCCCGCTGGTGGGTCCGGTGATCTTGTTCATGACCACCTGGGTGTGCCTGATCAGGTTGCTGTGGAGGCACATCGCGTAAGGGGTGGTGGAGAAGGAGGGGCTGCTGTGGCTCCCGCTTCCGCCGAACGCCAGCCAGTGCGTGGCGTCGGTGCCGACGATCCCGGGGGTGTCGGTGTACTCGGTGGTGCCGTCGGCACTGGGCGCCATGCCCATCACATGGTTGCCGTTGGAGCTCTGGTCGTTCCCGATGGCCTGGTCGGCCCCGCCGCCGGAGATGAGGCCGCCGGCGCAGTCCGCATGCGAGGAGACCCCGGTGAAGGGGGTCGCGGGGCCGATGGTGGCCCCAGGGGTGGTGACGGTGACGCCAACGGTCTTGGCGTACGCGGTTCCCGGCACCGCCACGGCCAGCAGGGCGGCCATGATCAACGCCTTGCCCGTGACGGAGCCCTGCCTGAGTTTCGCTCTCATCAGATTCTCTCTCCTGTGTGCGTGCGCACGGCTGGTTGTCCCGAACCGCTGTCTCAGACGCCGTCGTTGGCGCACAGCGCCCAGACGTCGGAGGAGGTACCGGCCGAGGCCTGGCCGCCGGTGTGGGTGGCGGCCGTCCAGTACGCCGCCGAGGTGGTCCCGTCGCCGACCGGGGTGCCGCCGGAGGTGCTGGGGAAGCTGCCGTTGAGGTGGTCGCCGCCCGAACCCGGGCCGGTGAAGTCGGTGGTCGTCACGCTGCCGCCGCTGATCGCGGCGCCGCCGGAGACCAGATTCCCGTCACCCGTGCCGCAGCCGACGGTCGCCGTCTGGCCGGTGCTCCCGGTGGTCGGGCCGCTCACCTCGCTGTAGCGGACCTTCACCGTGGCGCCGCTGACATTGATGCCGGTTCCGCTGCACATCGCGTAGGCGTAGGTCTCGTTGCTCATGTTGCCCGTGCCGTTGTCCCACCCGACGGCGGTCCAGGAGTCGGGGTTGGAGTCCCCGTCGGCCGCGGCCTTCTTGCCGAAGTCGTGTGCGGAGTCGTTGAAGGTGGGGAAGCTGCCGATCACCTTGAAGTTGCCCACACTGGCCGGGGTGGTCCGGGCGCCGCCGCCGATCAGGCGCGTGTTGGCCGGACAGGTCGCCGTGACGACGCCCACCGTCGCCGCGGTGGTGGGCGCGTTGATCTTGTTCATGACGACCTGGGTGTGGTTGATCAGGTTGCTGGCGAAGCACATCGCGTACGGGGTGGTGGAGAAGGAGGCGTTGGTCTGGCCCGCGCTTCCGCCGATGCCCAGCCAGTGCGTCACGTCGGTGCCGACGACCCCGGTGGTACCGGTGTACTCGGTGGTGCCGTCGGGGCTGGGCGCGGTGCCCATCACGTGGTTGCCGTTCACCCCCGTGCCGGTACCGATGGCCTGGTTGATCCCGCCGCCGGAGATGAGGCCACTGGCGCAGTCCGCGTGGGTCGATATCTCGGAGTCGATGGTGCTGGGTCCGCTGGTGGCCCCGGGGGTCTTCACCGTGACGCTCACGGTGTTGGCGTAGGCGGTTCCCGGCACTGCCAGGGCCAGTACGGCACCCAGGAGCAGCGTCCTGCCTGCGGCGAAGCGGCGCACAAGTCCTCTGTTCATGTGGATCTCCCCATCTGACGGGTGATAAGCGACAGGTGTTGAAGGCGGCATGGCGCGGCACGGAGTGGTATCCGGAAGGGGGCGCGTGGGTGCGGAATTGACACGGCATCACAACGGCTGCCTGCCTCGCGGATGTACGCCGCTCAGGGGCAGACCAAGGCCTGGGATCGACCTTCTCGCCACCCTGTCCCGAGCAGCGCATGCGGACTCTAACAGCCTTTTGATCCAGCATCTACATGGGAGTTTCGCGGTCTTGGATGGCAGATGCGGAATCGAAAGATGTGACTCCCCAGTAGCCGGAGCGCCCCCAGGTGCCCCCAGTGCGGAGGGGCGCGTTGAGTGGTGGGCCGACCGGCGCGCAGGTCTGTTTGACGAAGAGTGGGGGCGGGTGTGTGCGGGGGATGACCAGTTGTGGCACGGGCGGCAGCGGTACCGTGGCTGGCGTAAGGCGGAGTGACCGAGGAGCGGAACGCCTGACAGCGCAACCTGTGCATTCCGGCGAGCCGTTGCAGCCGCCCATGAATACGCTGCCGGAGCTGCGTGTCGCGTTGGCGGGGCTGAGTTCGCTGGGGATCCCGACCGAGTGGAAGAGCTTTGAGGCCGAGCTCGTCGGCACGCCGCTCGACCGGGTCAAGGAGCTCGCCGGCCGGTACTGAGCCCCCGCCGGTGGGTCAGTTCCAAGGCCGGCCGGACCGGGGTGGAGTCCGGCTGAGGAGAATCCGCTCGACGGGAACAAGGACGAGGCGGACCGGGTGTTCTGGCCGCTGACCGACGAGACCGTCTATGGCCATCTCGATCCGTCCCGGCAGGGCCGCAGTGCACATCGGTTTATACCCGCTGCCGGCCGACGACACCTGCCGCCTCATCGCCTGCGACTTCGACGGCAAGGACAGCGGCGACTGGCGTGGCGATGCCGCCGCTTACGTCGCCGTCTGCCATGAGGCGGGCGTGCCCGCCCTGCTGGAGATCTGCCGCTCCGGGGCCGGTGGCACGTGTGGACGTTCTTCACCGCGCCCGTCGCCGCGTCCACCGCCCGTGCGCTGGGCATGGCCCTGGTGCGGCGTGCGATCGATGCCTGCGGGCAGACGGCACTGTCCAGTTACGACCGGCTCTTCCCCGCCCAGGACTTCCTGCCCACCAAGGCCAAGGGCAGCTTCCGGTTCGGCAGCCTGATTGCGCCGCCCCTGCACGGTGTCCCGCGCGATCTGGCCGCCTTCCTTGACCTTCGCGACCGGCAGGTCGGCTCGCTCGGCGGCGGTAAGGACCGCCGCACCCACACCATCGATCTGATCATGCGTCAGACCCTTTCCCACCGGGATGCCCCCGACGCCCTCCTCGACGGGTACGGGCTGGTCATCGTGGACGAGTGCCACGCCGTGGGAGCGCCTGGTGCCGAAGCCGGGAGGGTCGTGCTGGAACCGGAGAACGAGCGCCGGTCGATGGTGCTCCGCGGCGCGGTCGGCGCTTGGTGCGGTCGACGTCCCGTGCGGTATCCCGCGATGCCGCGGACACCCCATGCTCTCGCGCTGCGTCCGTGGCGGTTTCTCGGCCTGGTTTTGAGTAGCACGGCTGCACGGCGCCGGAGGGCCGGCCTTGGACGGGTACGGCTCTTTCTGAGTGAGGGGGCGTCGGCAGTCCTTGAGCGGGTGGCGCCTCGCATGGTGTTGGCGGCGATGGGGGCGCAGGCATGGTGGCGTCCGGTCAGGCGGTGATCCAGTGGTCAGAGTGTCAGGGTGCGCCAGCCCTGGGTGATCCGGTCCCGGACGGCGTTGGTGTCCGGGAGCGGATCGGGCCCGTGGTGGGCGGTCAGCAGTTCCGCCAGGGCGGTGCCGTCCGCCGGGCGTTGTTGTGCAGCGCTTCCAAGGGTGTTGTCAACTTGTGGTGCTGGGTGGGTGGTTGGGGTGTGATTGGGGCAGGTCTGCCTGAATGGCCAGCCGTCGTCAGGCGGCCGCAGTGGAGCCGGTCGGTCCCTAGTAGGACTCCGTTAGGTCTGTCTCGATCTTGGGGTCCTGCTGGGCAGGGGTTGTTGGCAGGTGGTGCAGATGCCGGTCCAGCACCTCAGGGTGTTCTGGAGGGTGTCGAGGACCTGATAGAGGGTGAGGCTGGCCCGGGGGCTTTTGGGGACAGGCGTTGTTCGGTGAGGAAGGCGTGGGCGGCGGTGACGAGGGTGACGTGGTGGTGCCAGCCGGGCCAGGAACGGCCTTCGAAGTGGTCCAGGCCCAGGCCGTGTTTGAGTTCGCGGTAGTCGTGCTCGATGCGCCAGCGGACCTTGGCCAGCCGGACCAGGTCGGCCATCGGGGTGTTGGCCGGCAGGTTGGACAGCCAGTAGTCGGTGGGAGCCTCGGCGTCTTCGGGCCATTCGACCAGCAGCCAGCAGTCGGGCAGGACCCCGTCCCACCAGCCTTGTTCGGCCGAGGCTGCGGCTTTGATCGGGCGCTGGACGGCTTTGCCTGCCGGACGCACACGTGCGGCAGCGAAGCGGGAGCGTAACTCTCCTCGCGAGCCTTGCCGCCAGGTGAGGGTGGTGTAGGCCTCTCGCTCGAGTCCCGCGGCAAGGGCCGCCACTGAGGGGGCCCGGTGGCGGTAGCGGGGCTGGGGCCGGCAACCGATGGGCCCGTTGCGGGCCGGGGCCTCAGGCTTCGCGTCGAACGGGTGGGCCGTCACATCGGCCCGGATGGCGAGCACGTAGGCGAGTTGGCGGTCGTTGAGTGCCGCCCGCAGGTGTCCGTTGGTGCCGTAAGCGGCATCGGCCACCACCGCCGGCGGCGTCATCCCCCAGTCGGCGAGGGTGTCGAGCATGTCCAAGGCCAGACGCCGCTTCTCCCGATGCGTGACCCCGGGCGGGATGTTGGTC